>JBBRLM010000008.1:0-165710 GCA_038231335.1 Mycobacteriales bacterium | reverse complement strand
TCAGCGCGATCTGGGTGTCGGCGAGGTCGGCGAGGTGCTCGGCGAACACCCGGGCCTTGTGGTGGTCGATCTCCCCGGAGTGCAGGGCGTCCAGGACCTGCGGCATCCGGTTGACGACCGTCTGCGCGAAGGTGTGCTCGTAGTCGGCGCGGCGGGCGGTGAAGGTGAGGGCGGCCTCGATCTCGCAGGTGGCCCAGGCGGGGTCGGACCGATTCCCGACCTCGGTCATCGCCTGCAGGCAGTGGGCGTAGGCGCGGGAGACCTGCTGCCAGCTCGCGCGCAGGGCGTCGACGGCCTGGTCGTCGGCCCCGTTCACCTGCGCTTCTCCGGTCACAGTTCGAACATACCTTCGACCACCGACGGTTTCGGGTCGAGCGTGGGGAGCCGGCGACGATCTACCCGCCCGGTCCACCCGCTGACAACCGGCTCCGCGACACTACTCCGCACATCCCTCCGGCCCGGAATGCGGAAGGCGCTCGACCTGATCATCGGCACCCGACCCCGCCGGCGCTGCACGACGTCGGTGTGGACGGCATCACCGCGATCGGCCCCGCTCGCCGAGATTCGCCACGACGACTCCGGCCTCCGTGGCAGGGCTCTCGCCTGCCCTTCCTCGTCGGCTCAAGGTGATCCGTGGCCCGGCGATCCGCGCGCGGCTACTCGCCCGTCGGCCCACCGGCCAGTTCGGCGACGACGTCCAGTTGCCCTGCGTGCCGGGCGTACTCCTGCAGCAGGTGGAACAGGACGCGTTCCAGCGTGGCCGGTGCGGCGCCGTCCCACCGCGGGCCCGGCGCGCCCCGCTCGTCGAGATCGCGGGACCCGACCACCGCTCGCGTCCTCGCGGCGCGTGTCCCCAGCGCCCGCACCAGATCCTCACGGCTCGTCCCGACCGGGACGTGCCACGGGTCCCCGTCGCCCCACGGATCGTCGACGGGGCGACCCTCGAACCCCCACTCGATCCAGCGCATCTCCGCGTACGTCAGGTGATGGAGCAGTTGCAGCGGCGTCCATCCGGACGGCAGCCGGCTGGAACGGACCTCCTGCGCGGGCAATGCCTCTATCCTCCGCACGACCTCGGAGCGGAAGTAGTCGAGGTAGTCGAGGAACAGCTCCGAACGCGACGGGGCGGGGCTCGTCGGCTCGGGAAACGGTGACGGCATCCGCGTAGCATCCGCGACGTGAGCACTCCTCGCGTCGGACACACCGTGCTCGCTGACGCCGACGGCACCCCCTACTCGTCGCTGCGCCAACGGCCGGCCCCCCGCGCCGAGCGTTACGCGCTGGGCCGCAGCCTGCGCCACAAGGTGCCGCGCAGCGCGCTGGGGGAGTGGGAAGCGCCGGCCGGCCGCCCCGATCCCGTGGAGCAGATCAGGCGGTCGCACGAGGGCCGGGTGGACGGGCTCGTCCCGATCCGGGTCGGGCGGATGATCGCCTCCCCCTACGGCTTCCTGCGCGGCACCGCCGTCGTCATGGCGCGGGACGTGGCGCACCTGCCGGCCACCGGCATCACGCCGGTGGTCTGCGGCGACGCGCACCTGGGCAACTTCGGCTTCTACGCCTCGCCCGAGCGCGACCTGGTGATCGACCTCAACGACTTCGACGAGGCCCACCCGGGCGGCTGGGAGTGGGACCTGCGCAGGCTGGTCGCCAGCATCTGGGTGGCCGGACGCTTCAACGGCACGAGCGAGGACCACTGCGCCGAGGCCGTCGCCGAGTGCGTCGCCGCCTACCGGGCGGAGGTGCGGCTGCTCGCCGACATGCCGCTGTTGTCGCGTTCCTACCAGCGTCTCGACGTCGACCGGCTGCAGGAGGAGAGCGGCAAACCGCTGCGCCACGAGATCGAGCGCGCAGCTCGCCGCGCGCGGCACCGCACCAGCGACCGTGCGTTGCCGCGCTTCACCGAGAAGGTCGACGGCCGGCGCCGGATCGTCGAGGAGCCGCCGTTGATCACGCGGCTGCCCGGGCACGAGCGGGACCTGGTGGCCGCCGCGCTCGACGACTACCTGCTGACGCTGGCGTCGCACTGGCGCCGGGTGCTCGGTGGCTACACGCTCGTCGACGTCGCGCACAAGGTGGTCGGGGTCGGCAGCGTCGGGCTGCGGGCCTACGTGGCACTGCTGGAGGGCTCCTCGCCCGAGGACGTGGTGTTCCTGCAGCTCAAGCAGGCGCGGCGGTCGGTGCTGGCCCGGCACGTGCACGGCGAGTCGGCGTGGCACGCCCACCAGGGGCAACGGGTGGTGGAGTACCAGCAGGCGCTCCAGACGGTCAGTGATCCGTTGCTGGGGTGGACAACCGTTGCGGGGCAACAATTCTACGTCCGCCAGTTCCGGAACATGAAGGGCACCATCGCGCTCGAGGGCATCGACGCCGCCGCACTGATCGACTACGCGGGCGTCGTCGGGCACCTGCTCGCCAAGGGCCACGCGCGCACCAGCGGGGCGTCGATGATCGCCGGGTACGTCGGCAGTTCGTCCAAGGTGGACGACGCGCTGGGCCGGTTCGCCCGCTCCTACGCCGACCAGACCGAGGCCGACCACGCGGCGCTGGTCGCCGCCGTCGACCGCGGGCTGCTACCCGTCGAGCGTGGTGTCTAGTGCGGGAGCGCCTGCGCCTGCTCGCGCGCGAGTTCGGACCGGTGCTCGGGGTGGGCCGGCGCGCCCTGCACCGGCACCCGATCTGGACGGCGGGCCCGGCCGAGGGCGGCGGGACCGGTGTGGTGGTGGTCCCCGGCTTCGGGGGCGCCGACGCCAGCATGGCCGTGCTGCGGCGCTGGCTCACCGGCCGCGGCTACGCGGCCGTCGGGGCCGGGCTGGGCCTGAACCTCGGGTGCACCACGGATCTGGTGCACCGCCTCGAGCGTCGTGTGGCCGACCACGCGCAGGCCACCGGCGGGCCCGTCGTGCTGGTCGGGCACAGCCGCGGCGGGTGGCTGGGGCGGCTGGTGGCGGTGCGCCGCCCCGATCTCGTGGCCGGCGTCGTCATGCTGGGCAGCCCGGTACTCGATCCGCTCGACGCGCGCGGCGTGGCACTGGCTGTGTTGCGGGTCCTGCTCGGGTTCTCCCGGATCGGGGTCCACGGCCTGCTGGACCACGACTGCCTGCACGGCACCTGCCGCGCGGCCACGGAGGCCGGTCTCGCGGCGCCACTGCTCCCGCCCGCGCTGTCCGTCTACTCCCGCGACGACGGCGTCGTCGGCTGGCGGTCGTGCCGCGACCCGGGCGCCGAGTGGGTCGAGGTGCGCAGCAGCCACACCGGGATGGGCACCGATCCGGAGCTCTACGCGGTGCTCGCAGCGCACCTCGCGGCGTGGGTACCCGGTCACGGTGTCGTCGCGGAACGCTGTGATCGGGATCCCACGGGGTAGACTCGATGGGTCAGGTCGGGTGGGGGCCGCCAGCTCCCGCCTCGTGGCAGAGCGCCGCCTGAAGAACGGTCGCGCCGGTCGCCAGTTGTGGGCCGAGCGTGACGAGCAAGGGAGTCACGGACGCATGAGCTGGACCGGAAACCCTTCCACCACCGACGCGGGTGGCCGCTTCGCCGCCGCCCAGGTGGCCAACGCCGAGAGCAACGACCTGCAGAACATGCGGGCCGCGCGCGTGGTGGCCGGCCGATCGGCCGACGCCACCGACTGCGCCGAGATGCTGGCCATGCTGGGCCTCGACGCCGGCGTCAACCGGATGCCGGTGGGCTGACGCCCGTCCTCAGCGTGGTGCACCCGCCGCCCGCCTGCGGGCGCGGCGGTGGTGCACCACCAGGGTCACTCCCAACCAGAACAGCGGCCACACCGGCCAGAAGAACGGTGCCGCCCCGAACACCACCACCCCGACCACCCACCGGGTGAGCACCAGCGCCGCGATCACCGCCACCACGGCGGCGTGGATCGCGAGCCGCCGCCGCGCGTCCCGGCCGAGCTCCACCGGCGGGGCCGGCGGCGCCGGCAGGTCGGTCGTGAGTACCGCGAGATCCTCGGCGGTGCGGGCGGCGTAGGCGAGGGACTGGCGTTCGCCGGCCTCGTCGAGCGTCAGCCGCCCCTCCGCTGCGGCGGCGCGCAGCCGGTCGGCCACCACCTCGCGGTCGGCGTCGGAGACCCGGATCTGGTTGACCTGTACTGGATTCATGCCGTCGATCCTGGCCGCCCCGGCCCCCACCGCGCGTCGGCACAGCGGAGGCCGTTGCGCTGCCACGCCGGGGGCACGGCCGAGGTCGGGCGTACTCCCCCGGTGGTAGTCGCGGTTGCGCCCGCGGGCCGACGCCGGTGCCGGCCCCACTGTCCTACGGTGAAGGCGTGTCACCGTTCCCCGGCTGGTGGGGCGGCGCGCGCCGGACGCTGGCGCTGCCCGCCGCCGTCGCGCTGTTCGGGGTGGCCGGCACGGCGTTCTCCACGTGGCACCAGACCGGACGCCCGCCCGACGTCACCGCGCTGGTGCTCGTCATCGCCGGGCCGCTGGCGCTCGTGGTGCGGCGGTGGAACCCGCCGGTCGTCCTCGGCGTCGTCGGGGCGGTCCTGGTCGGCTACCTCGCGCTCGGCTACCCGTACGGCCCCGTGTACCTCGCGACGGTCGTCGCGCTCGTCTCGGCGGTCGGCAGCGGTCACCGGCTGGCCGCCTACGTGATCGTCGCGGCCACGTACGCCGGCACGGTCGTCGTGGGCCTGGTCCGTGACCCCGGTGGGGTGTGGGGCCTGGCGGCCACGACGCTCGCCTGGCTCGTCGCGGTGTGCGCCGCGGCCGAGGGGCTGCGGGCCCGGCGCGAGCGGCAGGCCCAGGCCCGGGCGGTCCGGGAGGAGACCGAGCGCAGGCAGGGCGTGCAGGAGCGGCTCCGGATCGCACAGGAGCTCCACGACGTGCTCGGCCATCACGTCTCGCTGATCAACGTGCAGGCGGGTGTCGCGCTCTACCTCATGGACGACGACCCCGAGCAGGCGCGCACGGCACTGACGGCGATCAAGCAGTCCAGCCGGGAGCTGCTGCGCGAGATGCGCTCGACGCTCGGGGTGCTGCGTGGCGTGGACGAGCAGCCGCCTTACCATCCCGTCCCCGGTCTCGCGCAGCTCGACGCGCTCGTCGCGGACACCCGGGCGGCCGGGTTGGCCGTGCGGCTCGACGTCCGGGGCGAGCGGCGCGACCTGCCGCCCCACGTCGACCTCGCCGCGTACCGGATCGTGCAGGAGGCCCTCACCAACACGCGGCGCCACGCCGGCCCGGCGCAGGCCACCGTCACGCTGGACTACACCGGCTCCGGTGTCACCGTCGAGGTCGTCGACGACGGCACCGGGACGGCCGGCGAACCGGGCAACGGCCTGGCCGGGATGCGTGAGCGTGCCACGGCGCTGGGCGGCACGATCACCGCGGCCCCGCGCCCCGACGGCGGCTTCCGCGTGCACGCGGAACTACCGGGGGAGTCCGCATGATCGGGGTGCTGCTCGCCGACGACCAGGCGCTGGTCCGGGCCGGGTTCAGGGCGCTGCTGGGGCCCCAGCCGGACATGGAGGTGGTGGGGGAGGCCGAGGACGGCGCCGCGGCCCTGCGGCTGGCCCGCGAGACCCACCCCGACGTGGTGCTGATGGACATCCGCATGCCCGGCGTGGACGGAATCGCCGCCACCCGCGACATCGTCGCCGACCCGCAGCTCGCCGGGGTTCGGGTGATCGTGCTGACCACGTTCACCGAGGACTCCTACGTCTTCGACGCCGTCCGGGGCGGCGCGAGCGGGTTCCTCGTCAAGGACATCGAGCCTGCCGAGCTGATCCACGCGATACGGGTGGTCCACCGCGGTGACGCCCTGCTCGCCCCCGTGGTGACGCGTGCGCTGATCGAGGAGTTCGCCGCGCGGTCGCGGCCGGCCCGCCCCGGCAGCGGGCCCCTGCTCGCTTCGCTCACCGAGCGTGAACGGGAGGTCGTCACGAACGTGGCCGCGGGCCTGTCGAACGACGAGATCGCCGCCCGGCTGGTGGTCAGCCCCGCCACGGCCAAGACCCATGTCAGCAGGGCCATGTCCAAGCTCGGGGCGCGTGACCGCGCGCAGCTGGTGGTGCTGGCCTACGAGAGCGGGCTGGTCCGCCCGGGCTGGGCCGGCTGATCCGTCAGCGGATCGCACCTGACCGAAGGGCCAGGAGAACGAGGTGGGCCCGGTCCTGGGCGTGCAGGCGATGGGTGATCCGGGCCAGGTGGCTCTTGATCGTCAACGCCGAGAGCCCGAGGATGTCGCCGATCTCGGTGTTGCCGAGCCCCTCCGCCGTCAGCCGCAGCACCTCCACCTCGCGGTGCGACAGCAGCCGTTCCTGCCCTCCCGAGTCGGCCACCCGGACCCGCCGCGTCGTGAGATCCTCGTCCTGCGCCGCGGCCGCAGGCTCTGCCGTGGCCGCCCGGCCCGTCGTCATGAGATGCCCGCGGGCTCCCGCGGAGAGTGCGGCGCCGATCCGGTCGAAACGCGCGTCGTTGCCGACAGTGATCACGTGCTCCCAGCCGCCTCCGCGCAACGCGTGGACGAGCCGCACGAGCTCGACGGTGTCGGCGTGCTCGTCGAGCGAGGAGTCGACCACGGCGAGCTCACCGGGGCCGTGCCCCGCTGCGACGGCGGTGGCCTCGGTGAGCGTGCCGGCCTCCAGGAACGTCCAGGGTTCGCGGTAGGACAGCTCCTCGGTCATGGCCCGGCGCACGTGGGGGTCGGCGATGGCGAGCAGTGCGGTGGCCGGACCGCCCGAGCGCGGGCTGGGTACCGCGATCGCCCGGCCCGGGGCGGATCCGATGGTGGCGGGATCGATGCTCATGGAGCTCCTCGTGGACCCGGTTCGTCACGGTCCGTCGCCGCCCACCCTGGTGCGTGCGCCGATCGGATGCAACAGTGATCGCAGGTCGCGTGGCCGTGTCGTGATCAAGATGGACATTGCGACGCCCACGTTGTACCGAATGACGCAATGAGTTCGCTCTTCCGGACCATGACACGGTGGTGACCAGCTGTGATCGTTCGCGGAACAGAGCTTCTCCGGCGCCGACCGCTTCGGAACGGCGTGGTCGGTAGCTGCCCCGGTTCCTCCGCCGTCTTCACGCGTGCGGCGCGCGGATGACAGGGGGATGGGCGGTGTGATGGCTGAGTCCGACTCCACGGAGGCCGCGTCGGCGCGACCGGTGTGGGATCGGCGGGTGCGCGAGTTCCTCGGGCGGATGACGCTGGAGGAGAAGGTCGGGCAGATCAGCACGACGCCGCTTCCCCCTGCGGACGCGGACCCGTGGGCCCCGAGCCCGTCGGCCCCGCCCCCGGGGATCGTGCTCGTTCCGGCCATGCCCGCGCCCGAGATGGCCGCGCGGATCGCGGACTTCCAGCAGACCCTGGGCCGTACCCGGCTCGGGATCCCGGCCCTGCCACTGGCGATCGGCGGGCGGCTGCCCTCCGCGTTGCCCGGTCCGATGGGCGCGGCCTCGACGTGGGACATGGGCGCCGTCGAGCGCCTCGCCGCCGAGGAGGCCGCCGCGCTGCGTGCCGCGGGGGTGTTCGCGACCCTGGGCTCCTTGGGGGCCGGGCCGACGTGGGCCGCGGATCCGGTGCTCGCGGGTTCGATCGCGATCGCCCGGGTGCGGGGAGCGCAGGGCCGCGACGCCGGCCGCACGGGCCTCATCGGGCCGCGGCACGTCGCCCTCGTCATCCGGCTGGGGGCCGTGCGCGACGGCAGCTGGCACGAGCGCACCATGCGCTCCAGCCTGCTGGCCGCCGCGGAGGCCGCCGTCCGGGCCGGTGCCGCCATCGTGGTGCCGACCCCGGCGAGCAACGCGGGGGTCCCGGTCCACAGTGACTCCTGGTTGCTCAAGCAGGTACTGCGCCACGACTGGGGCTTCTCGGGGATCGTCGTGTCGGCGGCGGGGGCCATCCAGGGACTCGTGACCACCTACGGCATCGCCGCCGGTCTCGACCAGGCGATCGCGTCGGCGATCGAGGCGGGTGTCGACGTGATCAACGACGGGCCGGACGCCGTCGGCCGCGTCGTCGATCTGGTGGAGACCGGCGCGGTACCGCAGTGGCTGGTGGACGACTCGGCGGCCACGGTGTTGCAGCTCAAGCTGCGGTTGGGGCTGCTGGACCGCAACCCGGCCGCGCCTGTCGTCGAGGAGGACCGCGAGCCGGTCCGCTCACCGGCCACCGTGGCTCGGGCGGTGGTGGGTTCGCTGGTGCTGCTGTCGGACCCGACGGGGGCGCTGCCGCTGCCCGAGGCCGGGATGGTCCACGTCGTGTCTTCCGAGATCGGTCCCGACGGCGACGGGCGTTGGGCGACCGAGCCCGACGGGCACGAGCTGGTGCGGGCGCTCAAGGCGCTGCTCCCGCGGGCCGACGTGCGCGCGGGCATGCCCGTCTCCGCTGACGACGGTCCCTCCGGCCCGGCCACGGTGCTGGTGCTCACCGGCGATCCCGAGGCCGCGGCGCCGATGGCCGGTCGGGTGGTGGCATCGGGGAGACGCTGTGTGGTGCTGCTGAGCAGCAACCGGGTCGACCGGCTCGACGACCTCGCCACCACCACGGCGAGCATCCTGCTGTGCTGGCACCCGGTCGGCCGCAACGTCGACACGATCGCCGCGGTCCTCGCGGGGCGGGCCGAGCCCGAGGGACGGCTCCCGATGGCGTTGCCCGTCACGCCGTCGCCCCGTTCGGTGGCCTACCCTCTCGGGCACGGGTCGGGGTACACGACGTTCGAGTACTCGCGGCTGCGCATCGCGCCCTCGGTGCTGCTGGGCCGGGAGTCGATCCGCGTCCGCTGCCTCGTGACCAATACCGGCGACCGGCCGGGTCGCGACGTCGTGCAGGTGTACCTGGGCCGGCGGACGAGCACGATCGCCGCGCCGGGCCCGTCGCTGGTGGCGTTCTCCCCGGTCCGGCTGGGCGCGGGGCAGAGCCTGTCGGTCACTCTGCAGCTCCCGCCCGAGCGGCTGGCCGTGTGGGACCGCAGCATGCGTCACGTGCTGCAGCCCGGCACCGTCGAGGTACTGGTCGGACGGTCGGCGGGCGACATCCGCCTCACCGGGACGCTGACGGTCAACTCGTCGGGCACGGTCGACCGCTGGTCCTGACCGGCGTGTGTTCACCGCGCGCTGCGGTCGCTGGTGCCCGGCGATCCCGTGCTGATCCGACGGGCGGACGGGCGAACGGTGCCCATTCACCGTGACGGGCGTACACCGCGACCCCAAGAACCGCTTCCCGACCGCCGTGGTATTCGGGCCCACTCCGGCGCCTGAGCTGCGGCTCGTCACCTGTGGGGCGTGTTCGACCGTGCGTAGCGGAGCTACCGCGACAGCGTCGTGGTCGATGCGGTTCTGGCTCCGGATGGTCTCGACGGGTGAAGCGTTTGTCGCAGCACTACGACGCGTGACGTTCGACCGGGTAGCGGTTATGCCGATCGGGTGACGACGGGATTCTGTGTCCGCACGCCGCACGCGTGTCGTCTCCGAGCTCGAGCCCCCCGACCCGCCCCGGTCGCGAGCCCACGGATCCGCTTCCCCGTCCGCCTCCATCCCCAGGAGCGCCCCGCACATGACCGTTGAACTCGACGACGTCTCCTTCGCTGTTGTCCGGCGGGGTTACGACCGTGCTCAGGTCGACGAGAACCTGACCCGGCTGGGCGACCAGATCGAGTCGGCCCGCACCGCCCGCGATGCGGCGCTGGAACAGGCGCACGCACTGGGCCGGCAGCTCGACGCCAGCCGGGGTGAGACGCAGACCGCCCGGTCGACCACGGCGGAGCTGCGGGCGGAGCTCAACCGGCTGCGCGCCCACGTCGCGGAGCTGTCGACGATCCCGAGCACGGTCGACGGGATGAGCGAACGTCTCCAGCAGATGGTGCGGCTCGCGCAGGACGAGGTCAACGACCTCCGGTCCCGCGCCACGACCGGCGCCACGCACGTCCTCACCCTCGCCCAGGCCGAGGCCGACGAGCTCAAGGAGCGCTCACTCGCCGAGCGCAGCGAGTTCGAGGCCGAGCGCCGCCACGCCGAGGAGGCGCTCCGGGCCCAGCTGCAGGAGAGCCGTGAGCGGCTCGACCAGCTCCGCTCCGACTCCGACGGCCAGCGGGCCCGGCTCGACGCCGAGCTGGCCGAGCACCGCGCCGCGGTGGAGGCGGAGTTCGCGGCGGAGATGGAGACCCGGCGTTCCGCGCTGACGAGCGAGCTCTCGGCGCTCGAGGCCCGCCAGCGCGCGGAGGCCGTCCGCATCGTCGAGCTCGCGTCGAACGACGCGCGCAGCAAGCTGGCGTCCGCGACGGCCGAGGCCCAGCGGATCCAGGCCGAGGCCCGCGAGGAGGTCGGCGCGGCGCAGCGCGAGCTCGAGGACGCGCGGGCCCTGCAGCACCAGGTGTCCGAGCAGCTGACGTCGGTGCGCGCGCTGCTGGACTGGACCCTGCCGCAGATGGGCGTGCGCCCGGCCGAGCCTGCGGTGCAGGCCGGGCCGTCGGGCCCGGCCGTTCCGGCCGCGCGGGAGGCCGAGGTGGGCTCCGCCGCACCCTCCGAACCGGGATCCGGTGCCGACGAGCCCGTCGCCGCCCGGCCGACCCCGGCGGCCCGCAACCACCAGCCGGGCCCGCCGACCGTGCGCGTCGTCTCGTCCCGCTGACCCCGTCCCGCTCCACCGTCCAACCCGAGGATGTGCCCTGTGGCCGGTACCGCCACCAGTTCGACCCCGACCTCCGCGGCGCACGCCGCCGGTGGTGAGTCTCCGCTGTTCGACACGGCGCTGCGCGGCTACGAGCGCCGCCAGGTCGACGACTTCGTCACCGAGAAGAACAGGGAGGTCAGCCGCCTGACCATGGAGCTCGCGGAGGCCAACCGGCAGCGGCGACTGGCCACCGAGCACGCCGAGTCGACGGAGAAGGAGCTGCGCGACGCCCGCGCCCGGTCCGCGCACATGGAGCCGGCCGCCCCGGAGGACAGCTTCGGGTTCCGGGCCGAGAAGCTCCTGCGCATGGCGGAGCAGGAGGCGGCGGAGGTGCGGGTGCACGCGAGCCGGGAGTCCGCGGCCATCGTGGAGAAGGCCCGGTCGGAGGCCGAGCGCCACCGGCATGAGGCCGAGCAGGCCCTGATCTCGCGGGCGTCGATGCTCGAGCAGCAGGCGGCACAACGAACCGCGGAGCTGCAGGACCGCGAGCAGCAGATCGCCGACCAGCTGGCGGCCGCGCGCGGGCAGGCCGAGCAGGTGCACGCCGCGGCCGCCCGGGCGGCCGACCGGCTCCGGCAGGAGTCGGAGGCGGCGGCGGAGGAGACGCGGGCCCGCGCCGAGAACGCGCTGGGCCGCCAGCGTGACCAGGCCAACCAGGAGATCTCCCGGCTGGTCGCCCTGCAGTCCGACGTGCGGGCCGAGCTGGGCCGTCTGGCGCAGGTGCTCTCGGCCGAGCTGGCGGGCGGGGACGCGCCGGGCGCCGCCGTCGAGGTGCCCGAGCAGGGGCCGGGCTCGACCGACGACAAGCGCAACGCCCGGCGCTGAGCGGGCGCTTCCCGGTTCAGGGGGGCCGGGGACGGGGTACAACGTGCCATGAGCGAATCTGCCCCGTCCTCCGCCCGCCGTGCCATCCCCGGCAGCGAGCGGCCCCCCGTCGACGGCGTCGCGGCCGGCCAGCGTGCGGTGCCCGCGGACACCAGGGTCGAGGCCACCGTGGTGCTGCGCCGCCGTGCTGATCTCCCTGACGGTCCGGACCTGCTGACGTCCGCCGAGCTGGAGGAGCGGCACGGGGCCGACCCCGCCGACGTCGAACTCGTGACGCGGACGCTCACCGCGCTCGGGGTGGAGGTCACCGCGGTGGACGCGGCGTCGCGGCGGGTGCGGGTCGCTGGCCCGGCCGGTGTGCTCGCGGAGGCGTTCGGCACCTCATTGGCCCAGGTCAGCACCCCGGACCCCACCGGAACGCCGGTCACGCACCGCTACCGGACCGGTGGGCTGAGCGTGCCGGCGGAGCTGGACGGCATCGTCACGGCCGTGCTCGGCCTCGACGACCGCCCGCAGGCCCGTGCGCGGTTCCGGGTGGCCGCGGCGGCCGCGGCCTTGGCCGGCTACACGCCGATCGAGCTCGGCCGGGTCTACTCCTTCCCCGAGGGCAGCGACGGCTCGGGGCAGACGATCGCGATCATCGAGCTCGGTGGCGGGTTCGCGCAGTCCGAGCTCGACACGTACTTCGGCGGCCTCGGGATCACCGGCCCGACGGTCACCGCCGTCGGCGTCGACGGCGGCAGCAACGTGGCGGGCAAGGACCCCCAGGGCGCCGACGGGGAGGTGCTGCTCGACATCGAGGTGGCGGGCGCGCTCGCGCCGGGGGCCGCGCTCGTCGTCTACTTCGCGCCCAACACGGACGCGGGCTTCCTCGACGCCGTCGCGCAGGCGACCCACGCCACCCCGACGCCCGCGGCGATCAGCATCAGCTGGGGCGGGGCCGAGGACACCTGGACGGGCCAGGCCCGCACCGCGTTCGACGCCGCGCTCGCGGACGCGGCCGCACTCGGCGTGACCACGACCGTGGCCGCGGGCGACGACGGCAGCACCGACCGGGCCACCAACGGGAAGTCCCATGTGGACTTCCCCGCCTCCAGCCCGCATGCCCTGGCCTGCGGCGGCACCCGCCTCGACGCGAACGCGACCACAGGTGCGGTCACCTCCGAGGTCGTGTGGAACAACGGTGCCGGCAAGGGCGCCACGGGCGGCGGGGTGAGCACGGTGTTCCCGCAGCCGAGCTGGCAGGCCTCCGCCGGGGTGCCCGCCGGCCCGGGTGGGAAGCCGGGGCGCGGGGTGCCGGACGTGTCGGCGGTGGCCGACCCCCAGACGGGCTACAAGATCCGGGTCGACGGCCAGGACCTCGTGATCGGCGGCACCAGCGCGGTGGCCCCCCTGTGGGCGGCGCTGGTGGCGCGGCTGGTGCAGGCCGGCGGCACGAAGCTGGGCCTGCTGCAGCCGAAGCTCTACGGCGCGGTGGCGGCGGGCGCGGTGGCCCCCGGTTTCCGGGACATCACCGTAGGCAACAACGGCGTGTACAAGGCCGGAGCGGGCTGGGACGCGTGCACCGGCCTGGGGGTCCCGGTGGGCACGGCGCTGGCGGCGTCGCTCAGCTGATCTCCCGACGAGCGGCCGCGTTCCCGACGTGCGCGGCGGATCAGGGAACTGGCCCTGGCTCACCGGCCGTACGACGGATCTCACGCGGTCCTGCACCTGTCCGACGAGAGTGCCGCTCGTCGGTGGCGGGGGCGCCCAGGTCCTGCGCGAAGCCGACCACCGCCTGGTCGATCCGGCGCAGCACCCGGATCACGGTCAGCTCGCCCGCCCGCCTGCGGTGGTCCTCGGTGCGGGCGGCGTGGGCCTCCGCGGCGTCCACCAGGTCCTCGGCCGAGCAGATCGGGTGCTCCGGCTCGCGGTGGTGCAGCAGCAGGCGCAGGCCGTCGAGGTTCGCGAGCACGCGGTCGGTGGCCGGCTGCAGCGTCGGGGCCCACCCGGGCGAGCCGACGGTGTCCGACAGCCGGGCGAGCCGCCGCGCGTAGTGGTCCACGCCGGTCAGCACCCGCAGCGCCCGCTGGTAGCTGGAGCGGCCGCGCCGGCGCGGCAGCGGGTTGTCCAGCGGCTTGGCCCGGGCCCGCAGCACGCCCAGGGCGTCGTCCATGTCGCGGGCCAGCTCGAGCGGGGCCGCCCCGTCCCGCCCGAGGATCTTCCCGACCGCCCCGGTGAGCGTGGCGTCGACGGCGTCGACCATCGTGTCGAGGGCCTCCCCGAACGCCTCTCGCGTGCCCTTGGGCAGGATCAGGTACCCGGCGAGGATGCCCATCGCCGCGCCGACGGCGGTCTCCTCGACGCGCACCACCAGCGTCTCCACGCTGAACTGGCCGATGAGGCCGTACAGCAGCGCCAGCACCGCGGTGATCCAGAAGGCCATCAGGGCCTGCGACACCCGCACCAGGTACAGCGCGAAGAACACGCAGCCGAACATGAGGATCAGGGCGGGCACGGCCCGGTTGCCCACGACCAGCGCCAGGCCCATGCCCGCGATCACCCCACCGATCGTGCCGACCAGGCGCTGCGAGCCGCGGCTCAGCACGTCGCCCCGGCTGGTGGTGCCCGCGAAGACGACGAACGCGGCGATGACGGCCCAGTACCAGCGCGACGGCGAAACGATCTCGCCCACGACGATCGCGAGGCTGGTGGCCACCCCGACCTGCACGGCCTGGCGGGTGCTCTGGTTCAGGCCGGCGGGTGCGGGCTCCGGGTCCGGCGGCGCGTCGGCGGGGTCGGGCGGGGCCGGCTCGGGCGGGGGAGTCCCGGCTCCGGGCAGGTCGGGGAAGCTGTCGGTGGCGGTCACAGGGGGCGGGCCGGCGGTGGGGGACGGCGCGTCGGGTTGCAGGTCGGGGGCACCGAGGGCGTCGGCCAGCCGGGTGATCGCGAACCCGACCCGCTGGGCGCGATCGCCGAGGCCTTCGGTGCCGGCGACGATCGAGCCGACGCTGCGCCGGGCCGTGTCGCGCAGCAGCGGTACGGCACCGGACGACGCTCCCGTGGCGGTGGCGGCGCCCAGCGAGCGCATTCCGGCCAGCAGCGGGCGTACGACGTCGTCGGGTGGGGCGTGCTCGTCGAGCACGAGCCTGCGCGTGGCGACCGAGAGGCGTTCGGCGGCGAGTTCGGCGTCGAGGAGGTCGAGCTCCAGCAGATCCCGGCCGGCGTCCGGATGGTCGTCCTCGCGTTGCTGCTCCAGCCGGTCGGCGACCAGCAGCGCGGTCTCGTTCAGGCGGGTGCGCCGCCGGGCGACCTCCCGCAGCGCCGCGTCGCGTTCGCCCGGCTCGGCCGCCAGCAGATCGGCAGCCAGGAGTCGGGCGGTGGCCTCGACCAGCAGGTGCACGTGCGCACGGAACGCCCGCGTCATCCGCTCCACCGTCCGCCCGGGGTGCTCCGGGAACACCCACCCGCGCAGCACCAGCGTGGACCCGATGCCGACCACGACCGCGACCAGCAGGAACGGAATCTGCTCGACCGCGGCCTTGAGGAACTGGGTGAAGAAGTAGCCCATCATCGCGGCCATGCCCAGCGCGTTGCCGCGGGGACCGTAGCGCCGGATGTACACCGCGGTGATCATGACGGCGACGAACACGACGTCGGCCACGACGCGGTACGGGGCGAGCAGTGTGCCCGCGGTGACGGAGACCAGCGCCGGCAGGATCATGAGGGCCGTGGTGACCCGCAGCCGTCCGGTGTCGGGCTCGTTCACCGCGAGGTTGCTGATCATCGACAGGACCGCGGCCATCAGGACCACGGTGACCGGCTCACCGGTGAGCGCCCGCACCCCCGACATGAGCACTACCGCAAGGATCATCGACGCCGCCGCGATACCGCCCAGCCGTAGCCGGACCAGACCCGGGTCCACCCCGGTCAGGGTGGTGCGCAACTCCGCCCACCTCGCCCGCCACACCACAGGGGCCCGCCACACCACGGGGGGAGTCTGCCACGCGTCAGCTCGGCCGGGCGGCTCCCTCGGCCCGGGTGAACCCGGTGCGCGGCCGGCCTCCCGCCGACAGCGGGTTGGCGATCTCCTCCAGCGACTTGCCCTCGGCGTCGACGGCCAGGAAGTAGGCGACCAGCCCGCCGGCCACCATCACGCCGGCGCCGAGCAGGTAGCCGTAGAACAGGCGGATCGGCTGGGAGCCGTCACCGATGAGCGCCCCGTAGATGACCGGGCCGAGCGCGCCGAAGCACTGCGCGATCGCGAAGAACACGGCGATCGCCTTGGAACGGACCTCCAGCGGGAAGATCTCGCTGACCGTCAGGTAGGCGGCGCTCGCGCCGGCCGAGGCGAAGTAGAAGATCACGCACCAGGCGATCGTCTGGGTCACGGCATTGAGCACGCCCGCGTTGAACAGGAACGCGGTGACGGCGAGCAGCACGCCCGAGATCAGGTAGGTCCCGGCGATCATCTTCCGGCGCCCGATCGTGTCGAAGAGGTGCCCGATGGTCAGGGGCCCGGCCAGGTTCCCGACGGCGAACGCGATGAGGAACAGCGGCGCCGACGTCGAGGCGACGCCGTAGAACTTGCCCAGCACCAGCGTGTAGGTGAAGAAGATCGCGTTGTAGAGGAACGACTGCGTGATCATCAGCGACGCGCCGAGCACCGAGCGGGACGGGTAGTCGCGGAACAGCACCCGCACCAGCGCGAGGTACCCGATGTCGGTGGTGGGCTGCAGGTCGATGGCCTTGCTCTCGTCCACCTTCGGCAGGTCCCGGCCGCTCTCGGCGACCTCGTGCTCGATGTAGGTGATCGACTCCTCGGCCTCCCGCTCATGACCGTTCATGACCTGCCAGCGCGGGCTCTCCGGCAGGTGCCGCCGGACGAAGAGGATCACCAGTCCGAGCACCGGGCCGATGAGGAACGCGACCCGCCAGCCCACGCCGATGCTCATCACGTTGAGGAAGATCAGGCTGCCCAGGGTGCCGATGATCGCACCGGCCCAGTAGGTGCCGTTGACCATGATGTCGACCCGGCCCCGGAACTTCGACGGGATCAGCTCGTCGATCGCGGAGTTGATCGCCGAGTACTCGCCGCCGATGCCCATGCCGGCGATGAACCGGGTCAGGTAGAGGAACCCGATCCAGAACCCGCTGTTGCCCAGCGTCAGGGCCGTGAGCCCGCTGCCGACCAGGTAGACACCGAGGGTGATCATGAACAGCTTGCGCCGCCCGAGCTTGTCCGACAGCCGCCCGAAGTACAGCGCCCCGACGACCTCGCCCGCGAGGTAGACACTGGCGACCAGGCCGGCCGCCGCCGACGACAGGGCGAGGGTCTCCGGCTTCGTCAGCACGTCGGTGACGGAGCTCGCCACGGTGATCTCGAGCCCGTCCAGGATCCACGCGATGCCGAGCGCCACCACCATCCTGGTGTGGAACGGCGACCACGGCAGCCGGTCGATGCGGGCCGGGATCAGGCTGCGCACCACCCCTGGGGCGGGCGCGTTCGGCGTTGTGGTCATGGCTCACTCCGATGTCCCACGGCGCCGACGGTGGCGCCTACACGGGAGGGTCGAACCGCCGGGGGCTACCGGCAAATCGTAGTGACGGATAAGTCCCCGGTGTCCGATACACGCCTTCATCCGGGGGTGGGCCGGGTGGAATCCGAACCATCGGGCCCGTAGTTTCGTTGACTACAGGGACACGCCGTGGTTTCCGCCGCGGCCCGTCGAGGAGATTGGTGCGATCATGGGCGCTCTCAGCCCCACCCACTGGCTGATCATCGTGGCCGTCCTGGTGCTGCTGTTCGGGGCCAAGCGGCTTCCCGATGCGGCGCGGAGTCTCGGGCGTTCGGCGCGCATCCTCAAGTCCGAGGTCAAGGAGCTGCACCCGGAGACCAAGGACGAGCCTGCCCCGCCCGCGGCGCAGGCTCCCCCCGCGGCCATTCCGCCGGTGGCGCCCGTCGTGGCCACCCCTGCCCCGGTCGTGGAGCCCGTGAGCACGGAGAAGAAGGCCGGTTAGTCACCGAGGTCGGGGAGCAGCGGCACCTCCAGGGCCGGGCGGCGGCCGAGTTGGGTGCCGCGGGTGACCGCCCGCGAGCCGAAGCGCTTGTGCACCGCGTCGAGCGTGACGTCCAGCTCCGGGCCGGACTGCGCGTCGAACGGCAGCGCGAGCTGAACCGAGCTGTCGTCCTCAAGGTTCCCCAGCGACACCCCCAGCAGCGTGATGCCCTGCTCGGTGATCATCGGCAGCGCCGTGGCCAGCAGCTCACGGGCCGCGTCGAGCAGCGTGGCGGTGTGGGCGGTGGCCTCCGGCAGCGAGTGCGACCGCGTGGCGCGGGTGAAGTCGGCGAAGCGCAGCCGCAGCATCACGGTGCGGCTGGTGCGCCGGCCGGCACGTAGCCGGCGGCCGAGGCGATCGAGCGTGCCCGCCAGGATGGCGTCGAGCTCGGCGGGGCTGCGGAGGCCCCTCCCCAGCGCCTGCTGTGAGCCGATGGAGTGGCGGCGCCCGCCCGGCTCGACGGGGCGTGGATCGAGGTTGTGGGCCAGCGCGTGCAGGTGGCGCCCGGCGGCGCGGCCGAGCACCGACACCAGCGTGGCCTCGCCCAGATCGGCGACGTCGGCGACTGTGCGGATGCCCAGCGCGTGCAGCTTGCCGGTGGTGACCCGCCCGACGCCCCACAGCCGCTCCACCGGCAGCGGGCGCAGGAACGCCAGCTCGCCGTCGGGCGGCACGAGCAGCAGCCCGTCGGGCTTGGCCACGCCGCTGGCGACCTTCGCCAGGAACTTGGTGCGCGCGATGCCCACCGTGATGCGCAGGCCCACCTGCTCGAGCACCTCGCGGCGCAGCTTCACCGCGATGTCCATCGGCGGCCCGGCGATCCGGGCCAAGCCGCCCACCTCGAGGAACGCCTCGTCGATGGAGATGCCCTGCACCAGCGGCGTGGTCTGCGCGAACACCTCGAAGACCGCCTTGCTCGCCGCGGAGTACGCCGCCATCCGCGGCGGCACCACGATCGCGGACGGGCACAGCTGACGCGCCTGCCGCCCGTTCATGGCCGTGCGCACGCCCCGGGCCCTGGCCTCGTAGCTGGCCGCGAGCACCACCCCGCCCCCGACGATGATCGGACGCCCCCGCAGCCGGGGGTTGTCGCGCTGCTCGACCGACGCGTAGAACGCGTCGAGATCGGCGTGCAGGATGGTGGCGTCTCGGGACACGAACAGATGTTCGCACGCCCTGCCGACAAAAGCGCGCCTCAGTCGGGCACGCGCAGCAGGTAGTCGCCCATGTCCTCGTTCCAGTCCATCGTGACCAGCTCGCGGGCACGGGCCGCCTTGGCGAACGACAGGAACGTGTTGAAGCCGAAGCGCTTCTCGCTGAACCCGGGCTGCCGCTTGCGCAGCTGGTCCTTGAGCCCGGACAGCTGCGGCCCCGACGACGGCGTCTGCAGCTCGCCCACCACGTCGACGAGCAACCGGAACGCGTCCTCGTCCGCGGACGAGTGCTCGGGGAGCGTGACCTCGGGGTCGCCCTGTGCGCTGCCCTTGCGCAGCTCCACCACCTGCTGCGTCTCCAGGTTGCGCAGCAGCTCGCCGAACCCGCGGAAGCCGTGGTCCGCCTCGTCGAACGTGGGGTCCTTGCGCAGGATCGCCCGCTTGAGCCGCGACGCCAGTACCGGGCCGTCGGCGTGGCGCTGCAGGCCCGTCAGCGTGCTGATGACCAGCGGGCCGAGCTCGCGGTCCTCGGCCGGGGCGGCCGGCTCCTCGACCGGGGTCGGCTCCGGTGCGGGGGTGCTCACCTCGACGCGCTCGCGCGCAGGCTCGGGGGTGTGCCGCTCCCGGCGGCCGGGCTTGCGCGGCGCCTGCGTCGGCTCGACGCCGGGCAGCCGGTCGTAGAACAGGAACTCGTCGCACGCGGGCGGCAGCAACGCCGACGTCGAGGACTGCACGCCGATGCCGATCACCCGCTTGTCCAGCTCGCGCAGCTTGTGCACGAGCGGGGTGAAGTCGGAGTCGCCGGTGCAGATCGCGAACGTCGTGATGAAGCCGCGCTCGAACGCCATCTCGACGGCGTCGACGGCCATCTTGATGTCGGCCGCGTTCTTGCGGGATCCGCCGATCTTCTGTGGGATCTCGATCAGCTCGACCTGCGCGCGGGCGAGCAGGCGGCGGTCCTCGTCGAAGTAGGACCAGTCGGCGTACGCGCGCCGCGCCACCACCCGGCCCCGCTCGGCTAGCGCGTCGGCGATCGGGCCGAAGGCGAACGGGGACACGCCCAGCCCGTCGCGGGCGCCGATCGCGAGGTTCTCGTAGTCGAGGAACAGCGCGATGCGTTCGTCGTCGGTGATCACGGGGTCACCGTACGGGTCCTGACGACGTACGACGCCGCGCCCCTTCCGGAGCGCGGCGTCGGTGTGCCTGGCGGTCAGCGGCGGGTCGCGGCGGCGGCCGCACCGGCCACCAGGCTCCCGATCGCCAGGCCGATCACCAGGTGGACGACGCCCGCGGCGGCCGCGGAGGCGAGCGGTCCGCCGACGGCCAGCGGCAGCACCGCCGCGGCGGCGGTGGCCAGGCCGACGATCCAGCCGAGGTAGGCGAGCGGCCGCGGCGTCGAGACCATCAGGAGGTGGGCCAGCCCGGTGGCGACCAGCGCCGCGCCGGCGGCGGACAGGCAGAGCAGGACGGTGGCGTGCGTGTCGACCGCGGCGCCGCCGACCGGCGCGGTGAGGGCGACGACGCGCACCACCAGCGTGCCGACGAGGCCGATCAGTGCGGCGACCACCGCGGTGGCGAGGCCGCCGGTCCAGAGCCGGGTGGCGTCGAGGACGGGCTGCTGCGGGATGCGGACGGTGGGGGCGTCGGTGCTGGTGAAGGCGGTCGAGGTGGTCATGATGGAGGCTTCTCTCGGTGTCCGGTGGGGCTTGCTGCCCCGATGACTCCACGGTGCGCCCTTCCCCGCCCTCCCACCGTCGGGCGGCTGGACCTCACGCGGGGGGATCGTGCGGTCCGCCGATCGGGGGACAGGGGAGCTCCACCGTCATGACCGTGCCCGGGTGCCCCGGCTCGGCCCGCAGGTGGCCGCCGGCCGCGTCGATGCGCACGGTGTGGGAGGCCAGCCCGATGTGGCCCCGGCCCAGGGCCTGCTCGGCCGGACGTTCCGGCAGCCCGACGCCGTCGTCCGCGACCACAAGCAGGGCCCGTCCCGCCACGAGGGACAGCGCCACGGTGGCGCTGCGGGCCTTCGCGTGCCCGGCCACGTTCGCCAGCAGTTCCCGCGCGGTGCGGTAGAGCAGCGCGTCGACGGGCGTGCGCAGGTCGTCGGGCCAGCCCGCCGTGTCCACCTCGGCGGTGAACCCGCCGCGCGCCGCGGCCGCGCCGGCCAGGTCGCGCACGGCGGCCGGCAGCCCCGCGCGGGCGAGCACGGCGGGGTGCAGCTCCGCGACCGTCGAGCGCAGCAGCCGTACGACTCGCCCAGCGCCTGCTCCAACCGCGCGAACGCCTCCTGGTCGCCGGTCTCGCGGGCGTCCTCGAGGTCGTGGCGCGCGGCCAGCACGTACTGCAGGGCGCCGTCGTGCAGGTGCTCCGAGAGCTCGCGGCGTTCCCGCTGCTCGATGTCGGTCAGCTCGGTGAGCAACTGGGTGCGCGTGGCGACGAGCCCGCCGATCGTCCGCACGCGGGAGCGCTGGATCCGCGAGAGCCCCACGCAGCCCGCCGCCACTCCCGCCGCGATCGCCGTCCGCAGCAGCACCGACGCCCACGGCTCGGCGTTGGACTCGCGCGTGGCGATGCCCGCCACCAGGTAGACCAGCACCGTCGGCCCGACCACCGCGGCGCACACGAGCGGCCGCAGCTGGGTGGCGGCCAGCACGGGGACCAGGAGGAACCCCACGGTGACGACGTCGGAGGTCCAGCTGACCGGGGTGGCGATGCCGGTGATCAGGGTGAGGGCGCCCAGCACCACCACGTCGACGAAAAGCGCGAGCCACGCGAGCCGCACGGCCGAGGCACGGGCCTGGCGGGTCCATGCCGCGACGGTGAGCGTCCACAGCGCGTAGCCCCCGACGATCACGATGCAGGCGATCCGGCCCTCGGCCGGAGGCACGGTGACCAGCGTCAGCACCAGGAACGCCAGCAGCACCCAGCGCAGCGCCACCTGCAACCGCACCCCGCGCCGGGCGTGCTCGACGGCCACATCGACGACCTCGGGAGACGTCATCCGCCCATCGTGGCACCTATGCTCTGCCCGTGAGCGCTGGTCGAGGCGGGGATCCGCTGGTGCGCGTGGTGGTGGCGGACGACCACCCGTTCTTCCGTGACGGCGTGGCCCGCGGGCTCACGCAGAGCGGCCGGATCGAGGTGGTGGCCGCGGTCGGCGACGGGCGCGAGGCCCTGGACGTGATCCGCCGCGATACGCCGGACGTGGCGCTCGTCGACTACGAGATGCCCGACATCGACGGCCTCGGCGTGGTCCGCGCCGCCGTGCGCGACGGGCTGACGACCCGCGTCCTGCTGCTCTCGGCGCACACCGAGAGCGCCGTGGTGTTCCAGGCATTGCAGGAGGGCGCGGCCGGCTACCTGTCCAAGGACGCGCGCCGCGCCGAGATCGTGGAGGCGGTGATCGACGTGGCGCGCGGCCGGACGGTGGTGCCCGCGGAGCTCGCGGCCGGTCTGGCGGGGGAGATCCGGCTGCGCGCCACCTCGCAGGGCCCGGTGCTCAGCGAGCGTGAGCGGCAGGTGCTGCAGGCGTTCGCGCGGGGGCTTTCGGTGCCGCAGGTGGCGGCCGAGCTGTTCATCGGGGTGAGCACGGTGAAGACCCACACCCAGCGGCTCTACGAGAAGCTCGGCGTCTCCGACCGGGCGGCTGCCGTCGCGGTGGCGATGCGGCAGGGCCTGGTGGAGTAGGGCCGAGTGCTCCCCGGCCGGAGCCCGTGCCGTGGCGGTGGTCGGCGTGAGCGATCAGCTGCCCATCTGGTTGTTCCCGTGGGCCAGGAAGTTCGCCAGCGCACGCTGGGTGGCGGCGTTCATCGTGCCGGTCTGCGGCAGGTGGGCGTCGCGCTGGAGGTAGGTGATGGCCTGCGTGGTCTGGCTGGTCATCGTCCCGGTGACGGGGCCCTCGTAGTAGTTGAGCTGCCCGAGCTCGCGCTGCAGCGTCTCGATCGCGGTCGAGGGGGCGACGGGGTGGACGGGGGTGACCGGGGTGACGTGGTGCGTGCCCGACCCGGACGGCACGACGACCTGGGCCGAGGAGCTCGGGGTGGCGGCCGGGACAGCGGCGGCGGGGGTGGAGCCCCCGAGGCCGAGGACGACGCCGGCCGTGATGCCGGCGCCGGCCAGCAGGGCGGCGCCGGCCAGCAGGGCGGCGGTGGCGAGGACGACGGTGCGGGTGCGGGAGGTGGCGGCGGGGGTCTGGACGGCGGGGGTCTGGGCGGCGGGAGTGTGCGTGGTGGTCATGATCGGTTCCCTTCGAGGTTTTCGGGGCGGTCGCTCCGATGCCTCAAGGTTCTTCCGATCCGGCCCCTCGCACCGTCGGTCGACCAGGCCCCGCACCGGAGGATGCGGGTGTCGGGCGATCGGGGACACGCCGTCGCTCGAACGGCACACCATGGCTGGTCGGCGCCCGGCCGACAGCAACCAGGTGCCGTTCGACCGCGAACACGACGAGGGCCCCCGAGCCGTAGCTCAGGGGCCCTCGTCGACGTCGGGTATCAGTCGAGGTAGTCGCGCAGGACCTGCGAACGGCTCGGGTGGCGCAGCTTCGACATCGTCTTGGACTCGATCTGCCGGATCCGCTCACGGGTGACCCCGTAGACCTGGCCGATCTCGTCCAGCGTGCGGGGCTGGCCGTCGGTCAGGCCGAAGCGCAGTCGCACCACGCCCGCCTCGCGCTCGCTCAGCGTGGCCAGCACCGACTGGAGCTGGTCCTGCAGCAGCGTGAAGGACACCGCGTCGACCGCGACGACCGCCTCGGAGTCCTCGATGAAGTCACCGAGCTGGCTGTCGCCCTCGTCGCCGATGGTCTGGTCGAGCGAGATGGGCTCCCGGGCGTACTGCTGGATCTCCAGCACCTTCTCCGGGGTGATGTCCATTTCCTTGGCGAGCTCCTCGGGCGTGGGCTCACGGCCCAGGTCCTGGAGCAGCTCACGCTGTATGCGGCCGAGCTTGTTGATGACCTCGACCATGTGCACCGGGATGCGGATGGTGCGGGCCTGGTCGGCCATGGCGCGCGTGATGGCCTGGCGGATCCACCACGTGGCGTAGGTGGAGAACTTGTAGCCCTTGGTGTAGTCGAACTTCTCGACAGCGCGGATCAGGCCCAGGTTGCCCTCCTGGATCAGGTCCAGGAACGCCATGCCGCGGCCGGTGTAGCGCTTGGCCAGCGACACCACGAGGCGGAGGTTGGCCTCCAGCAGGTGGTTCTTGGCGCGCTCACCGTCGCGGACGATCCAGCGCAGGTCCCGGCGCATCTGCGGGGAGACCTTCTCGCCGGCGTCGATCGAGCGGCGCATGCGCTCCGCGGCGTAGAGGCCGGCCTCGATGCGCTTGGCGAGCTCGACCTCCTCCTCCGCGTTGAGCAGCGCGACCTTGCCGATCTGCTTGAGGTACGCGCGGACCGAGTCGGCCGAGGCGGTGAGCTCGGCGTCCTTGCGGGCCTGGCGCAGTGCCTCGGACTCCTCCTCGTCCCAGACGAAGTCGGAGCCCTTCTGCGGCGTGGACGACGGCTGGCGCGACGACGGGCTGCGACGGTTGGCGCCGGTGTTGGCCACCTCGTCGTCGTCATCGTCGTCATCGTCGTCGTCATCGTCGTCCGTGGCGGCGTCGGCCGTGGCCGCCTCGGGACCGTCGACGACGAGATCGGCCTCGAGGTCGGCGGTGACGTCGACCTCCTCGAGGTCGCCGGCCTCGGGGGCGCCGTCGAGCTCGCCGTCGAGCTCGGTGGGCTCGCCACCCTCGGCGCCGGGGGACGCCTTCTTCTTCGTCGCGGCGGCACCCTTGGCGGCGGCCGGACGAGCCCGGGGCGCCGCCTTGGCGGCGGTCTTCGTCGCCGTGCCCGCGGCCCGGGTGCTACGGGGTCGGGTGGGAACGGCGGCCGACGGGTCGACGGTCGTGTCGGTGCGGCTTGCGGAGTCTGCGGCTGCCACTAGGCCCTCTCGCTACTGTGCGCTCTGCCAGGGGCCGGACTGAATGCGGTGACCCGGCCATCTGTCGAGATCGGTTCGAAGGTACCCGCCGGATCGTCGTCCGACAGGATGGGTCGGAGGCGGTGCCGGAGCGAGGTACCGGGCCATTGTAACTGCGCGTTCCGGGTGGTTCGCGCCTTGCCGTCCCCGCGCGTTCCCGACCGGTGCCGAAGTGCCCCCTTCCGGGCGCTCTGTGGTCGGATGTGGCGGTGAGCGAGTCGTGTGGGCGAGACCCGGATACTGCAACGCCGATCGGCGCCGACGACCCCCGTGAGCTGCGGAGGATCGCGGAACTGGTCGCCGGCGACGCCGCCGTGTACCTGCGTGGGTTACCCCGTCCGTGGGACGGGGAACCCGGTGACGGCGTGTCGACGAAGAGCACCCCGACCGACGTCGTCACGGCGTCGGACACCGCGGTGGAGACGCTCGTGCGCAACAGGATCGCGCACCTCCGACCCGGGGACGCCGTGCTGGGGGAGGAGCACGGCGGATCGGCGGTGGGGACCGACGTGGCCTGGGTCGTCGACCCCATCGACGGCACCGTCAACTTCCTCTACGGCATGCCCTGGTACGCGGTGTCGCTCGCGGCCGTCCGCGACGGGGTGTCGCTCGCCGGGGCCGTCGTCGAGCCCGCGTCGGGCCGGGTGTGGAGCGCGGCGCTCGGGCACGGGGCCACCTGCGACGGCCGCCCGCTGCGGGTCTCGGGAGCGTCGGAGCCCGCGCTGTCGCTGCTCGGCACCGGGTTCGCCTACAGCGCGCAACGTCGTACGCGCCAGGTCGCCATGGTCGCGGGCCTGCTGCCCCGCGTGCGCGACATCCGGCGCACCGGCTCGGCGGCACTGGATCTCTGCGCGGTGGCCGCGGGATGGGTCGACGCCTACCTCGAGCACGGGTGCAACTGGTGGGACTGGGCCGCGGGCGCGCTCGTGGCGTCGGAGGCCGGGGCGGTGGTGCGCGTGCCGGGTCCCACCGGCAGCGTCCCGCCCGACGACGGCCTCGGCGCCGACGCGCTGTTCGCGGCCGCCCCCGGCATCGCCGTGCAGCTGGCCGCGCTGGCCCGGGAGCACGGCGCCGCCGCGGTGTAGGAGCTCAGCAGGAGGCGGCGCGGGCCGTCTTCAGGGTGGCCTGATCCACCGCGGGGGTGGCCGGAGCGGCGTTGCCCGCCCCGCCGTCGCCCGCGGCCGGAGCGGCCAGCTGGTCGAGGACCGTGCGGGCGGCCTTGGCCGGGTTGACGTCGCCGAACCCGGTGCCCACCGCGACGTCGACGCCGGCGTCGGCCCGTGCGTCGCGCACGAGCTCG
Organism: Mycobacteriales bacterium; assembly: GCA_038231335.1. GTDB lineage: Bacteria > Actinomycetota > Actinomycetes > Mycobacteriales > Pseudonocardiaceae > Pseudonocardia. Next base: position 139,797 of record JBBRLM010000008.1, on the reverse strand, counting down.
GCGCACGGCACGACCAGGGCCACCGTGCTCGCGGCGCCCTCACCCGCGGGGCCGAACCGGATCTGGCCCTTGCAGGTCATGTTCCCGTTCGGGAACAGCGGGTCGTTCTCCGGCGCCGCCCCCTGGGCGAAGCCGAGGTCGCCGAACTGCGCGGCGACCAGGTTGGCCTGCCCGCGCTGCCCGCCCGCGTTGAGCACGCGGACCTTCACCGTGGACGCCGGCACCGGCGCGACGGCGTCGAGCGCGTCGGACGCGAGCACCGTGCCGGGCGGCGGGCCGGCCGTCGGCGTGGGGCAGGCGACGCCGCCGCTGCTGCTCGCGGTGACCAGCACCGTGGTCCACGTCGCGACGGCCGCGACGGCCAGGACGACGACGATGGTGAGGATGGGTCCACGCCGTCGTCGCTGGTAGGGACGCTGTCTCACGCGCCGACCCCCTCGGCGAGCACGTGCCGCCCCAATGCCGCGAGCGGCTCGGCGCTGCCCTCGAGACCGTCCGCCATGGAGGCGGGCACCATCCCGGTGTGCACGCGGGCGAGGATGCCGTCCAGCACGACGGCCAGCTTGAACGCCCCGAACGCCACGTACCAGGGCAGGGGGTCCAGATCGAGCCCGGACCGCTCCGCGTAGGCCGCGGCGAGCTCGGCGCGCGTCGGGAAGCCCGGCAACCGGGTGGGGCCGTCGATGTAGCGGCCGGCGCTCCACACCGGGTCGTCGTCCGCCTGCGACCAGTAGACGAGCAGCAGGCCGAGGTCGGCCATCGGATCGCCCAGCGTGGACATCTCCCAGTCGAGCACCGCGGTGATGCGGCCGGGATCGGCGGCGTCGAACAGGCAGTTGTCGATGCGGTAGTCGCCGTGCACGATGGCGTGCCGCTGCGTGGCGGGCACGCTGGCGGCGAGCGTCTCGGCCAGCTCGGTGACCTCGGTGGCCGCGGGGGGCCGGTGACCGGCCTCGCCCGCCTTCTCCCACTGCGTCACCCAGCGCCGGACCTGCCGGGTCATGAAGCCGTCGGGCCGCCCGAAGTCACCGAGGCCGACCGCGGCGGGGTCGACGGTGTGCAGGTCGGCCAGCACCTCCACGAGCGTCTCGCCGAGACGCCTGCGGTCGGCGGGCTCGGTGGCCCACCCCGCGGGCAGCTCGCCCAGCGGCACGACGCCGTCGACGAGTTCCATGACGAAGCACGGCGCGTCCACCGGCGGCCCGCCCTCGGAGAACGCGAGCACCCGCGGCACCGGCACCGCCGTGCCCGCGAGCGCGGAGATCACCCGGCGTTCACGACCCATGTCGTGCGCCGTGGCCGCCACCTCGCCGACCGGCGGCCTGCGCAGCACCACGGCACCCGCCGCACTCGTGACCCGATAGGTGAGATTCGAGCGACCGGCCCCGATCGGGGAAAGGTCACACTGTCGCCAGTCCGGGTCGCCGAGTCGGTCGGCCAGCCAGGCCCCGACGGCGGCCGGATCGGCCCCCGGATGGGTGGTTGCGGTGTCGGGACGGGGCTCGGAAGGTGCTGCCACGCTGGGAACCCTAGTGGTCGGGCACCCGCCGGGCGTGGTGCCGACCGGGGTGCTGAGCGCGTCCGGACCGGGTGGGCTATCGTCTGCGCGCCCCAGGGGGGAGCCGATGATCCCGGACCCGATCCGGGACTCCGCAACCGATTGAGACCTGCGTCACTCAATTGCCGGGCACAAACACCGACGCTGTGACGTTGTCCAGCGGCACGACGAAGACACATATGCATGTCAAGAGGGTGGGAACGATGGCGACCGACTACGACGCACCACGGCGCAACGAGACCGATGACATGGCTGAGGACTCGCTCGACGAGCTGAAGGCCCGTCGCAACGAGGCCCAGTCGTCCGTCGTCGACGTTGACGAGACGGACACGGCGGAGAGCTTCGAGCTGCCCGGCGCCGACCTGTCCGGCGAGGAGCTCACCGTCAAGGTGCTCCCCAAGCAGGCCGACGAGTTCACGTGTGCCAGCTGTTTCCTGGTGCACCACCGCAGCAGGCTGGCCGAGACCAACGGCACGCAGTACATCTGCCGCGACTGCGCTGCCTGAGTCAGGGCTGCCTGGCCAGTACACCTCGCCGCGCTGGACGGGTCACCGTCCCAGCGCGGCCACAAGCTTGTCCGGGTGCCGCACGCTGAAGATCCAGTAGGGCGTGGGGTCCTCGGGATCGGTGATCTCGACGCGCACCAGCGGGCCGACCCAGCCGCGGTGCAGGAGGTGCGCCTCGGGGTCGAGCTGCGGGCCCAGCACCTCCTGCTTGTCGGCCCTCGACACCGCCTCGACGCGCCCGATGTGAAGCAGCGGCACCGACGCGGGACCGACGCTCAGCTGCCCGTCGGCCACCCGCACACGGGTGCGGCCCAGCCAGTACACGGCCCCCACGAAGAGCGGGATGAGCGTCACGTACCCGATCCAGGACCGGATCCCGGGGTAGCCCATGTGGATCTCGGCGCCCAGCAGCACGCCGACGCCGGCGGCCAACAGGTACCAGAACCACGGCACGGACAACCGCTCGTCGAATCCGGAGCTGCCGGACGTCGCAGGTGGGGTGGGCGACGGATGTTCGGTCACGAGGTCCGAGGGTAGCCTCACCCGTCGTGCCCGGCTCTGCAGTCCCAAGTCGGGGGGCTCCGCCCCCCGGATCCCCCAGGGGTCCCCAGCGTGGGCCGTCCACCGTTCCGCCCGCCGCCGACGAGCCCGGGCGTCCGGTCGACGTGCTCCTGCGCAGGCTCGACCCCACGACGGACGTTCCCGCCTACGCCCGTCCCGGTGACGCCGGTGTCGACCTGTGCTGTACCTCCGACGTCGTGCTGGCCCCCGGTGAGCGGGCGCTGGTCGGCACGGGCGTCGCGATCGCGCTGCCGTTCGGCTACGCGGGCTTCGTGCACCCCCGCTCCGGGCTGGCCGCCCGCACGGGCCTGTCGATCGTGAACGCCCCCGGCACCGTCGACGCCGGCTACCGCGGCGAGATCCTCGTCTGCCTGGTCAACCTCGACCCCCACGACGAGATCGTGCTGCGCCGCGGCGACCGCATCGCCCAGCTCGTCGTCCAGCGGGTGGAGCAGGTGCGGTTCGTCGAGGTCGCGGAGCTGCCGACGTCCGAGCGCGGCGCTGGCGGCCACGGGTCCACCGGCGGCCACGAACGGTTGGGCGCCCGGTGACCGCCCAGCAGCAGGACTGGCTCGACGCCGAGGATCCCGTGTTCGAGCCGGTCCACGTGCCCGGCGACGGCCCCCACGACGTCGAGGACCTCGACCCGGAGGTGACGCTCGGCGCGGGCACCGTCGACTTCGGGGCCGTCCGGGTGCCCGTGCCCGAACGCGGCACCGTCGCGGTCGACCCGTCGGAGAAGGGCCGCATGCAGGCGGTGCACGTCTCCGTGCCGGAGGGCCGGCTGTCGGTGAGCGCGCTGGCCGCGCCCAAGTCGTCGCGGCTGTGGCCGGATCTGGTCAAGGAGATCGACGCCTCCCTGCGCGAGGGAGGGGCCCGCGTCCGGTCGTTCCAGGGCGACTGGGGTCGGGAGCTGCACGCCACGAGCGGTGCCGCCACGTCGCTGTTCGTCGGCGTGGACGGTGCGCGGTGGATGCTGTACGGGGTCGCCACCGGTCCCACCCGCGATGCGGGCGCCCTCGACGAGCAGCTTCGCCGCATGATGCGTGGCACGATCGTGGTCCGGGGCCGCTCGCCGTATCCCGTGCGCACCGTCCTGCCGCTGGAGGTGCCCGGGCACCTCGCGACGTCCGCCCCGGACCCGGAGGCGAGCGGGTCCGTCGTGGAGCTCCGGTCGCCCGCCGACACCGGGCACCGGAGTGCGCCCACCGCCGCGTACCCGGCCGAGCCCGCACCCGCCCCCCCGACGACGGCCCTCCCCACGACGGCCCTCCCCACGACGGCCCCGCCCACGACGGCCCTGCCGGTGGCCGGACCGGCGGCGGGCTGGGGGTCGGGGTGGTCGCCTGCCGACGAGCTCTCCGCGCCGGAGGTGTCCCCGCCGACGACCGCGCTCCCGGTGCACCGCGCTCCGGCGGCGAGCGGGTCCCGCTCCCCGGACGTGGCCCCGCCGACCACGGCGCTCCCCGTCGCTCCGGCGCGTGGACCGGTGGACGGCGCGCCCCCGTGGGCGGACCCGGTCCACCGCGTCGCCGACCCCGGTGGGCCGCTCCCGCTCGACGCGGGCCCGGACCCCGACGACCGGCCCACCGACATCAGGCAGGCACCGGTGGAGTCTCCGCTGACGGCGCGGTGGCCGGCGGCCGGTGTGCCGGGCGGATCCGAGACTGCGCCGTGGGCGCTGAGCCCGCCGCCCCCGGGCGGGCGTCGCCGCCTCCGCGAGCCGGGCGATCACCTGCCGGTCAGCCCCGGCCTCACCGGCCCCTGGGCCCCGTGGCCCGACAGCCCGACGGGATCCGGCCGCGCGGTCGGCCCGGCACCCCGGTCGAACGGTCACCGGCCCCCGGCGTTCCCGGCCGACCCCGGCGGTCGGCGCGCGACCGAGCGGGCTCCACGGGGGTGGGAGGCGCCTCCGGTCGACCGGGCCCGCTCCGCCCGTCGCAGATCCGACGATCCGGTCCGCGGCACGGCGGTTCCGTCGGGCTTCCCCACCACCAGGCCCGCGGCCGACACCCGGCCCGACGCCGTGCCCGCTCCGCCCCGGACGGACCGTCACCGCCTGCCCGACCCGGCTCCGACCGAGGCGCTCGCGGTGGTGCCCGAGGTGCTGCGGGTGGGCCGGCACGCGGTGGCGGACCCGGCGCCCGACCGGAACGGCCGCGGGGCGGAGACCCAGCCGTGGGTCGCCCCCCGTGGGTTCCGGTCCCACGCCGCCCCCGGCCCGGTGATCGAGACGGCGCCCCAGCCTGCGGTGTCCCGGCCTGCGGTGTCCCAGGCGGAGTCCGGGCTGGTCACGGAACCTCTCCCGGTGTACCGGCCCGCGGCCGAGCGTCCTACCGGCCGTCACCACCGGCCGGACTGACGGCGAGCCACCTCGCCCGCAGCCAACCGAGCACGGCCGCACGGCCGACCGCCTGCGGGTCAGCCCCGAAGGTGGCCAGCGAGGTGGTCAGCAGGGCCGAGCGGGGGAGCAGGGCCTGCCACTGCCGCGCGACCGCGAGCGGGTGCACGGGATCGTCCACGAGACCGGCGATCCCGGCGGGCACGGTCGAGCCCCGCAACTGGGACTCGTCGGGAGCAGGCGTGGCTGCCGCGCTCTCCAGGGATCCGGCCAGCCCGTCGCCGTAGCGGGTCCAGGCCCGGCCCAGCTCGGCCGCCAGCCACGCCGGCGCGCCCGCGCGGGCCGGGGCCAGCGCGCCGTCCAGTCCCGCGGCACGGACCAGCGCGGCGGTGGCCCGGGCGGCGAGCGCGGCCGGAGCGGCGTCCGGCGGGCCCGTCCAGGCCGGCAGGGCGAGCAGCAGGCCCGCGACGGCACCGGGGCGCTGCTCCGCCGCCCATCTCGCGGCGACGTGCGCCCCGAGCGAGATGCCCCCCACCAGGAGGGGACCGGTGGCCACGGCCAGGGCGGCGTCGAGAGCGTCCCGGTAGCCCTGCACGACGGCCGCTCCGGGCCGGGGGACCGGCGCGACGAGCCCGACGCCGACCGCCCGCAACGGCTCGGTGAACACGGCGCGCACGAACACGTCGTCCGAGCCGGATCCGGGCAGTACGACGGCGCATTCGGGGTGGTCGTCCGACCGTTCGGCGCACGGCGGACGACAAGTGGCTCGACGCGTGTGATCTCCCTCGTCTCCAGCCAGCGGACGACGTTTCGGGCGGGTTACCCTGAAAAGGTTATCGGGTCCATCGGAGGACCCGGAGGATGTCAGGGAGATGTCATGGGCGGCACCGAGGGCGGCACGTTCCGTCGCATGCTGCGCAAGCTGACCAGCGATGTCGACGTGCTCGACGCCGACGACCTCTCCCAGGACTCCGAGAAGTCGGGGGCCCAGGCCGCGTCGGACTGTGCGTGCGGCCAGGAGGTCACCGTGTTCGGTAGGCTACGCAGCGTCGAGTTCTGTCCCCAGGACGCCGAGGCGTCGCTGGAGGCGGAACTCTTCGACGGCACCGACGGCATCACGCTGATCTGGCTGGGCCGCCGTCGCATCGCGGGCATCGAGCCGGGTCGCACCATGCGGGTGCGGGGCCGGCTGGCCGTCCGCGAGGGGCGCAAGGTGCTCTACAACCCGTACTACGAGATCTGTCAGGCCCAGTAGCCGGACTTGGAGCAGCGTGACCTCAGGTTCCCCCTCGGACCCCGACCGCGAACCCGACGCGGCCCCGTCCGAGCGCACCATGCCCACGTTGCTCGACCAGATGGGCGGCGTGCAGGGCATCATCGCGTCCTCCATCCCGGTCGCGGTGTTCGTCGTCGTCAACATCATCACCTCGCTGCAGCCCGCACTCATCGCGGCGTTGGCGGCGGGGGTGGTCATCGCCGTCTACCGCATCGCGCGCAAGCAGCCGCTGCAGCCGGCCGTGTCCGGTCTGTTCGGTGTCGGCGTGGCCGCGTTCATCGCCTACCGCACCGGCGAGGCCCGCGGGTTCTACCTGCCGGGGCTGATCTACAGCGCCGTGTTCGCGCTGGCGTTCCTCGTGTCGGTGATCGTGCGCTGGCCGCTGGCGGGCGTCGTGTGGCACGGCATCAACGGTGACGGCCAGTCCTGGCGCAAGAACCCCCGCCTGCTGCGCGCGTACACCTACGCCAGCCTGCTGTGGACGCTCGTGTTCGTCGCCCGCCTCGTGGTGCAGGGCCTGCTCTACCAGGCCGACGAGGCCACCTGGCTGGGCATCGCCCGCCTCGCGATGGGCTACCCGCTGATCGGCGTGGCCCTGCTCGGCACCATCTGGGCCGTCAGCCGCGCCCGCCGGGCTCCCCGGCACGCCGCGTAGATCACAGGTTCGCCCTCCTGACGCCGATCAGGGGGCTCGTCGGCGCATCGTCCGGTAGCCCGGGTGGACGCCTGGGCTGAGCCCCTGCTGGTCGGCCACGCGGCGCAACAGCCCAACCAACACGCGGCGCTCGTCGTCGTCGAGGGCGGCGGTGATGTCGGCGTCGTGGTCCGTCGCGACCGTCCGAACCTCCGCCATCGTCCGCGTGCCCCTGTCGGTGAGGTGCAGGGCGTGATGGCGACGGTCGGTGGGACTGCGCCGCCGCTCGAGCATGCCGCGGGACTCCAGGCCGTCGACCAGCGCCACCACGGTGCTCGGGCCGACGCCGAGCCGCGTCGCGAGATCGCGCTGGCTGAGGCCGGGCTCGATCATGACCAGGCGCAGCAGGCCGGTCTGGGCCGGGGTGAGGTCGAGGATCGCGATGCGCTCGCCGTAGCGGGCCGCGGCGTACGCGCCGAGCTGGGCGAGCAGGAACGCGCCACCCGCCGGGGGAATCCGGTCGTTCATGGTCGTCAGCCTACGCTGGCAGTTCAACGAGAGAACGGTTCACATCGAGAACCGTTAGTGATAGAACGGTTCCATGACAACCACCGGGAACGTCCGCCGTACCCCCGCCCGCACCGCGCTGGTCGCGGGCCTCGTCACCGCCGCGGTCGGGGTGATCGTGCTGATCCTGGTCGGGGTCCCCGGATTCCCCCTGATCCCGCCCGGCCCGATCATCCTGCTCGTCGCGGCCGGCCTCGTGGCGTTCCTGCCGTGGCGCTGGGCGCCGGTGCTGGGCCTGCTCGCGGCGGTGTTCCTGTCCGTCGGTGCCGTGCTCTCCGGCGCCACCGCGGCGATGCTGGCCACCCCGTCGGCGCCAGGGCCGTTCGTCGGGGCCGTGATCCAGGTGATCGGACTCGCGGTCGCACTCGTCGCCGGCGTGCCGGCCACGGTGCGCGCGCGGTGACCGACCGGCGGCTCTACGCCCTGGCGGGCCTGCTCGTGGCGTCCGGGCTCGTGCACCTGGTCGTGTGGCTGTTGCTCGGTGGGCCCTGGTCGGGCCCGGTGTCGTGGCGCAAGCCCTTCACGTTCGGGCTGGCGTTCGGGGTCACGCTGGCCACTCTCACGTGGGTCACGGGTTACCTGAGGCTGCGCTCCCGCCCCACGTGGCTGGCCGTGTTCGCGGCCGCCTGCCTCGCCGAGGTCGTGGTGATCACCGTGCAGGCGTGGCGGGGGGTGGCGTCCCACTTCAACCTGACGACGCCGGTGGACGCGGCGTTCGCCTACACCGCGGCGGGGGGCGGTGCGGTGATCATCGGGGTCACGGCCGTGTTCGCCGTCGCGGCGTTCCGCCCGAACCCGGCGGTGGCGCCGAGCATGCGGCTGGCCGTGCGGGCGGGGTTCGTCTCGTTCGCCGCGGCGCTGGTGATCGGGGCCGCGATGATCGCGATCGGCGTGGTGGCGAGCCGCACGGTGTCGCTCGATGCCGCCTACGCCGCCACCGGGAACCTGAAGTCCGGCCACGCCGCCACCATGCACGGCATCCTGATCCTGCCGGTGCTGGCCTGGCTCGCCGCGCGGACCGACTGGCCGGAGGCGCGCCGGGTCCGGCTCGTGGCGCTCGGCTGCGCCGGCTACCTGTTCGCGGCCGGTGCGGTGGTGGTGGAGACGGCCCTGGGCGTCGACGTGGTGACGCCGTCGCCGGCCTGGGTGCCGGTGACGGTCGGCGCGGTGGGCCTTCTGGCCGCCGGTGTCATGATCGTCGGCTCGGTGCACCGGCGGCAGAATGCTGCCGCGAACGCACCCAGCTGGTGATCATCAGTACCCCAGCGCCGCCCGGATGTCCTCCTCCACCGCGGTGGTGGCCACGAACAGCAGTTCGTCGCCGGGTTCGAGCGCGTCGTCGGCCTGCGGGACGATCACGCGCCCGCCGCGCAGGATCGCCACCAGCGCGGAGTCGGCGGGCAGGTGCAGCGAGCGGACGGGCTTGCCGGCCAGCGGGGTGTCGGAGGTGAGGGTGACCTCCACGAGGTTGGCCTGGCCCTGCCGGAAGGTCAGGAGACGCACGAGGTCGCCGACGGCCACCGCCTCCTCCACGAGCGCGGCGAGCAGGCGCGGCGTGGATACGGCCACGTCGACACCCCAGTTCTCGCCGAACAGCCACTCGTTGCGGGGGTCGTTGACGCGGGCGACGACGCGGCGCACCGCGAACTCGGTCTTGGCGAGCAGCGACACGACGAGGTTGACCTTGTCGTCGCCGGTGGCGGCGATGACCACGTCGCAGCTCTCGACGCCCGCCTCCTCCAGCGAGGCCAGCTCGCAGGCGTCGGCGTGCACCCACTCGGCCGCCTCGACCGACTCGGGCTCGATGTTGGCCAGGTTCCGCTCGATGAGCATGACCTGGTGCTTGTTCTCCACCAGCTCCAGTGCGATGGAACGCCCGACGGCGCCCGCACCCGCGATCGCGACCCGCATCTGCTCAGCCTTCCTGGGGCGCGGCCGCGGCCGCGGCCGTGACGTCGCTGACGGTGCCCGACACGGCGGCGACGTAGACGGTGTCCTCGGCCTGCACGGACGTGTCCGGCTTGGGCAGCACCCCGGTGCCGAACCGGACGATGAACGCCACCCGGCTGCCGGTCGCCGCCTCGAGCTCCTTCACCGGCCGCCCGACCCACGACTCGTGGACGGGCAGCGGGAGGATCGCCACGGTGCCGGTGGGCTCGCGCCACGCCGAGGCGACGCCGTCGGGCAGCAGCATCCGCATCAGCCGGTCGGTGCTCCACGGCACCGTGGCGACGGTGGGGATGCCGAGCCGCTCGTAGACCGCGGCGCGCTTGGCGTCGTAGATGCGGGCCACCACGAGATCGATGCCGAACGACTCGCGCGCGACGCGGGCGGAGATGATGTTGGAGTTGTCGCCGCTGGAGACTGCGGCGAACGCCTGCGCCTTCTCCACCCCGGCCTCGATCAGGACGTCACGGTGGAAGCCCTGGCCCACCACCTGCTTGCCCCGGAAGTCCGGGCTCAGCCTGCGGAAGGCCTGAGGGTCCTTGTCGATCACGGCCACGTCGTGGCCGAGCCGTTCCAGGCCGGCGGCCAGCGACGAGCCGACCCGCCCGCACCCCATGATGACGACGTACACGCCGGTCCTCTCCCGCAGCCTGACACCCAGCCGCGCGCACGCTATCGCAGCACCGGTGCCGCGACCCGGCTCGCACCGCTTACGCTTCCGCCGTGCCCAAGCTCGGCGTCGCCCTGAAGCGTGTCATCGTCGGGCGGCCGCAGCGCAGCGACCGCCTGTCCCACAACCTGCTGCCCAAGCGCATCGCGCTGCCCGTCTTCGCCTCGGACGCGATGTCGTCGGTCGCGTACGCGCCCGAGGAGATCTTCCTCACGCTGTCGGTGGGCGGCGTGGCGTTCTACGCGCTGGCGCCGTGGATCGGCGTCGCGATCGTGGTGGTGCTCCTGACGGTGGTGACGAGCTACCGGCAGAACGTGCACGCCTACCCGTCGGGCGGCGGCGACTACGAGGTGGCCACGGTCAACCTCGGCCGCAACGCCGGGCTGACGGTGGCGAGCGCGTTGCTCGTGGACTACACGCTCACCGTCGCCGTGTCGATCTCCGCGGCGGCGGCCAACATCGGGGCACTCGTGCCGTTCGTCGCGGACAACAAGGTGCCGTTCGCGGTGCTGGCGATCGCGTTGCTCACCGCGGTCAACCTGCGCGGCATCCGGGAGTCCGGGGCCGCGTTCGCCGTTCCGGTGTACGCGTTCATGGTCGGCATCGTCACCATGATCATCTGGGGTCTGGTGCGCATCCTGATCCTCGGCGACGTGGTGCAGGCGGCCAGTGCGAACCTCCAGCTGCTCACCGAGGGCGACGCCTTCACCGGGCTGGCTCTCGTGCTGCTGGTGCTGCGCTCGTTCACCCAGGGGGCGGCGGCGCTCACGGGTGTCGAGGCGATCAGCAACGGCGTGCCCGCGTTCCAGAAGCCCAAGTCGCGCAACGCCGCCACCACGCTGCTGCTGCTCGGCGTGATCTCGGTCAGCATGTTCATGGGTCTGATCGCGCTGGCCAAGCTCACCGGCGTCAAGATCGCCGAGGACCCTGCGACGCAGTTCCCGAACGCGCCCGCCGGCTACGTCCAGCAGACGATGGTGGCCCAGCTCGCCGACGCCGTGTTCTCCGGCTTCCGGCCCGGCTTCTTCTTCGTGGTCGTGATGACGGCGCTGATCCTGGCGCTGGCCGCCAACACCGCGTTCAACGGCTTCCCGGTGCTCGGCTCGATCCTCGCGCAGGACCGCTACCTGCCCCGCCAGCTGCACACCCGCGGCGACCGGCTGGCGTTCTCCAACGGCATCCTGATCCTCGCCGCGTTCGCGGTGGTGCTGGTCGTGGGGTTCCAGGCCGAGGTCACGCGGCTGATCCCGCTCTACACCGTGGGCGTGTTCGTGTCCTTCACGCTGAGCCAGTCGGGCATGGTGCTGCACTGGCGACGGCTGCTGCGCACGGAGACCGAGACGCCCGCCCGTCGCCGCATGCGTCGCTCCCAGGCCATCAACGGCTTCGGCGCGGTCATGACGGGCGTCGTCCTCATCACGGTGCTGATCACCAAGTTCGTGCTCGGCGCGTGGATCGCGATCGCCGCGATGGCGGGGTTCTTCGTGCTGATGAAGGCGATCCAGAGGCACTACGACCGGGTCAGCGAGGAGCTCGTCGCCGGCGACGTCGACGGCGTGCTGCCCTCGCGCAACCACGCGATCGTGCTGGTCTCCACGCTGCACAAGCCCGCACTGCGCGCCATCGCCTACGCCCGGGCCACGCGGCCCGACGTGCTGGAGGGCCTGACCGTCAACGTCGACGAGGCCGACACCAAGAAGCTCCTGCGGGACTGGGAGCTGCGCAAGCTCCCCGTGCCGCTGAAGGTCATCGAGTCGCCCTACCGCGAGATCACGAAGCCGGTGCTCGACTACGTCAAGCGGATCCGCACGTCCAACCCGCGCGACGTGGTCACCGTGTTCATCCCCGAGTACGTCGTCGGGCACTGGTGGGAGCAGATCCTGCACAACCAGAGCGCGCTGCGGCTCAAGGGCCGGCTGCTGTTCCAGCCCGGCGTCATGGTGACGAGCGTGCCGTGGCAGCTGGTGTCGTCGGAGCGGGTGAAGGCCCGCCGCCCGGAGACCCCGCCCGGCTCCACCCGACGCGGCTACGAGGTGCGCCCGGGTGAGGACAACGCGCCCGCGGCGCCGTCGCCGTCGGCGGCGCCCGTCGTGCCTGAGAAGCTGCGCAAATGACACCCACCCCCACGCTCGACTGGACCGACCGCGTCCTCGACCTCGACGTCGGGCCGATCGCCCACGGCGGGCACTGCGTCGCGCGCCACGAGGGGCGCGTGGTGTTCGTCCGGCACGCCCTGCCGGGGGAGCGCGTGCGCGCCGTCGTCGACGAGGACGCCGGCGGTTCCTTCTGCCGCGCCGACGCCGTCGTGGTGCTCACGGCGTCGCCCGACCGCGTTCCCGCGCCGTGCAGCTGGGCCCGCGCCGGCGGTTGCGGGGGCTGCGACCTGCAGCACGTGGACCCGGCCGTCCAGCGCTCGCTCAAGGCCGACGTGCTGGCCGAGCAGCTGCAACGGCTCGCCGGCATCGAGCTGAGGGTGCCGGTCGAGGAGCTGCCGGGCGGCGCGCTCGGGTGGCGCCGCCGCGTCCGGCTGGCCGTCGACGAGTCGGGGCACGCCGGGCTGCGGGCCCACCGCAGCCACGACGTCCTGCCCATCTCCGACTGCCCGCTGGCGCCCGCGGGCACGCTCGAACCGGTGCTGGTCCACGACTTCGAGCCCGGTGGCGAGGTGGAGGTGGCCTCCGACGCCGACGACGTCGTGCACGTCGACGCCCCGGGGGCCCACGCCGGCGGGTTCGCGGACGACGGGCCGATCGTGCAGCGGGCGGCCGGCCGGGAGTGGCGGCTGTCGCCGGGTGTGTTCTGGCAGGTCCACCCGGCTCTGCCGGACACTCTCGCCAGGGTGGTGGGGGAGTGGGCTGCCGCACCGGTCGGGGGCGTGGCCTGGGACCTCTACGGCGGCGTCGGGCTGTTCGCGTCCGTGCTGGCCGAGCAGGTCGGGCCCTCCGGCGGCGTCACCGTCGTCGAGTCGTCGCGGCAGGCGGTGGCCGACGGGCGGGCGGCGCTGGCCGACCTGGCGCAGATCGGGTGGCGGGTGGGGCGCGTCGAGCGGCTCGTCGGGGCCCTCGACGGCACCCCGGACGTGATCGTCGCCGACCCGCCGCGCAAGGGGTTGGGCCGCGAGCTCGTCGACGCCCTGTGCGCCCGCGCACCGCAGCGCATCGTGTACGTGGCCTGTGACCCGGCGGCCCTGGCCCGCGACGTCTCCCTGTTCGCCGCGCGCGGCTACCGGCTCGACAAGCTCCGCGCGTTCGACGCGTTCCCGATGACACACCACTTCGAGTGCGTGGCCCTGCTGGTTGCGGGATGATCGGGGCGTGGACGACCTCTCCCCGCACCTGACCGGTTGGGATCCCGCGCCCGTCGAAACGGCGGGGCGCGTCGACGCCTGGCCCGCCGAGGCGTTCGCAGGGCTGCTCGACCAGCCTTCGCCCGTCAAGGGGGAGGGGGACCCGCTCCCGCCGATGTGGCACTGGTTCCACCTGCTGGCCCATCCCGCGCAGGCCGACCTGGGCGACGACGGCCACCCCGCCCACGGCGCGTTCCTGCCGCCGCTGCCCGACCGGCGGCGCATGTTCGCAGGCGGGCGGCTGCAGGTGCGCGAGCCGCTGCGGATCGGTGACGAGGTGACCCGCCGGTCGTCGCTGGTCTCGGCCACGCCCAAGACGGGGCGCAGTGGGGCGATGGTGTTCGTCACCGAGCGGCACGAGTACCGCCGCGCCGGCATGGTCGCGCTGATCGAGGAGCAGGACTACGCCTACCGCAGCCAGCCCGCGGGATCGGCGCGCGGCCTCGCGGCGGAGGCCCCCGTCGCGGCCGAGCCGGAGCCGACCGAGGGGTGGCGGGCCCGCATCGATCCCGACCCGCAGATGCTCTTCCGCTTCAGCGCGCTGACCTACAACACCCACCGCATCCACTACGACCAGCCCTACGTCACCGGCGTCGAGGGGTATCCGGGGCTGGTCGTGCACGGTCCGCTACTGGCACTGCTGATGCTGGAGCTACCCCGGCGATTCGCTCCCGAGCGGCAGGTGGCGGGGTTCTCCTACCGCCTGCGCAGCCCCGCGTTCGCGGGCGCGCCGATCGTGGCCGACGGGGACGTGCGGGGCGGGCTCACGGGCGGGGTACCGGGTCAGCCGGCCTCGGTCACGGGCACGGTCGGCTTTTTCGACCAGTAGGCCAGGCGTTCCCTGAGCCCCGCGAACATCGGCCGCACGGTCGCCTCGTCCATCAGCCCGCCCACGGTCGTGATCACCGCGGGCAGGCGCTGGCCGAGCTCGCTGATGCGCAGCCGCAGGTGCAGGCGCGTCTGGCTGCCGGGCATCGGGGTGAGCACGAGCGCCCAGCTCACCTGCAGCGTCCCGCCGTGGCGGCGCGGGCGCGTCGAGCGGTGCACGAGCGCGTGCGGTGGGTCGAGGACGGCCACCTCGAACGTCGCGTCGGCCCCGCCCCAGTCCGGGATGACGTCGCCGACGGCGAGGTCCTGCCAGCGCGGGTCGATCGTGCGGATGCCACGCCGGGCCCGCGGGATGACGGTCTCCAGCCACGCCGGCATGTACCAGCCCGACCGCTGCTTCCCCAGCTGGACGAGCCACGGCCAGACCACCTCGGGCGGCGCGGGCAGCGTGGTGGCCCGGTCCATGACGACCCGCGCGCCAGGCACGAGGTCGTCGCCGGGGAGCACGGCCGCCAGCTCGTCGGCGGTGACACCGGTCCGCCGCCCGGCCCGCACCGCGACCGCGGCGAGTCCGGCGGAGCCGAGCAGAACGGGAAGAACGCGCATTCCCCCAGTCTGCCGCCCCACCCCGCGAGTCGGGGCGTGAACGCGCGCGAGTCGGGGTCCGGGTGCGACCGAGTCGGGGCCTCGCTGCGTCACCCATGATGTGGGCGTACGCACCGAAACCCCGACTCGCTGGGAACCCCGATTCGTGGGGGGTTTGGGCCTCAGGTGCCGTGGCAGTGGGCGTCGGTTGCGGGGAGGTCCAGGGCCGGGTTGCCGTCGAAGAAGCCGCTGGGTTTGAGCATGAAGCCGATGGTGCTCACCGGCATCACCGGCCAGTCCTCCGGCCGCACGATGTGGTGGGCGCCGAAGGTGTACCAGACCACCACGTCCTCGCCCTCCAGCGCGCGGTCGCCCGACACGTAGGCCGGCAGGCCCTGGCCGCCGGGGTGCTGGTTGGGGTAGTCGCCCGCCGCGAACCGCTGGTGCTCGTCGTGGGCGGTCACCCACAGCTGGTGGTTCGTGAACCCGGCCCGCGGCGCGAACAGGGCGTCGGGGGAGTACATCGGCGGCACCGTCGCGCCCGGCATCAGCGCGTAGGCCGTGGGCGCCCCGAGCGCGGACGTCTCCGTCGCGCTCTCGATCTTCCAGTACCGGGCCTTCGCCGCGTCGGTGTCGCGCTGTGCGGCGGCCTCCGAGCCCAGCACCGTCCTGTGGACCTCCCATGCGTTGCCGTGCGGGTTGTCCGGGCCGGCCGGGCTGGGCGCCGAATCGACCTCGACGACCGTGTTGGCCGCGCCGTCCACCGTCATGTCCATGCGGACGCAGAAGAAGTGCTGGTGGTGCGGCCCGTAGAGGCCCGGGGCGACCATCGTGCCGTGCTTCGGGGTCTCGCCAGGGGCCAGCGCACCCGTCGAGATCACGCCCGTCAGCTTGACCTCGTACTCGATCGTGCCGTCGTTGTAGAGGTACCAGAAGTAGCCGTACTCGTAGTTGCCGACGGTGACGATCGTGGAGACCACCAGCCGCCGCCGGCGCCGTACCTGTACGGCGCCGGTGCGGAAGTCGGTGTGCTTCCACGCGATCCCGGCGTCCTCCTCATGCATGCAGACCGCGTTCGGGATGACGACGGGCGCGCCGTCGTTGTCGTTGACGACGCCGTCGAAGTACTGGATGTGGCCGACGCAGTCGCAGCCCAGCGTCAACGAGTTGGCCAGCCAGCCGACGCCGTACTCGCCCTGGTCGAACACGTTCTTGAACCGGTGGGTGGGGGCCGGGTCGCCGTAGGGCACGTACATCTCCGCCAGCGACGCCCGGTACATGATCGGCCGTCCGGCGTAGGCCACCTGGTGCATCACCAAGCCCTCGCGCGGGGTGAACCCGATCCGCAGCGTCCACTTCTGCCAGGCCACCGCGTGGTCGTCGACGGTGAAGCTGGGGCCCTCGGGCTGCGTGATCTCGATCGGCTTCACGTCGGTGCGCACGCTGTCGAACGCGGGCACGTTGCCGGGCTCGGAGATCCACGGCTCCTCGTAGTTGCCGGCCCTCGTCGGGAACGGGACGACGCCGGTGTCGGTGACCTCGACGACCTCACCCGCGTCCAGGTCGACCACCACGATCAGCCCCTCGACGGGGCGCGCGTACCCGTGCTCACCGGGGGCGGCGCGCAGCCACGTCAGCGGGCGGGAGATGCGGCGCTGGTCGGGGGAGTCCTGCGGGCCCGTCCAGCTCGACGCCCAGGGGTCGATCATCGCGAGCGAGAAGTCCTCGACACCGCGCTTGCGCATGGCCTCCTGCCAGCGCGGATCGGCCTGGACGATGGCCTCGCAGGACTCGAACTCCTCGGCCATGATCGACGGCTGGACGCCGGGCACCTCGGTCCAGGACACGAGCGCCCGGTCGGTGAGCGACACGACGGCCTCGACGGTGGTGCGCGACGGGCGCTCGTAGAGCACGACGTGGGCCTCGCGGGGGAGCGGTGCTCCGTCCCAGCCCATCACGGCGGCCTTGGCCGGCTCGTGCAGTGCGACGAACACGAACCGGGTGGTGGGCGGGAGGTCCCTCAGGTCGCGCAGCAGCATGGCTGCTGCGGTGATCTCGTCAGCAGTCAGGGGTTCGAGGGGGTGGGAAACCGTCGTTGTGTGTGGCTCATGAACAGCGGTCATGCGGCATCCTCCAGCTCGAGCGTGAAGTGACCCAGGCGGGCGTACTGGTCGGGGCGGCGGGTGCGCATCACCAGCGCGATCACGAGGCCGGCCACGAACATCGCCAGCACCACCCACGGCAGCAGCGTGATGAACAGGACGTCCGTGGCACCGGCGAGCGTCGCCCGGTTGTCGATCAGCAGGTAGCAGGCGCCGGCCATCGGGAGCCCGCCGAGCACGGGGGCCACGAGCGTGGTGAACCATCCGAAGCCGTCGCGGGCCGTGGTCAGGAAGTAGCGGATGATCGCGACGCAGACCAGCGCCTGCACCGCGAGGATGCCCAGCACCCCCAGCAGCGGCGACCAGGTGCCCAGCTTGAGCAACGCACCCTCCGTCGACGGGTCGTAGATCGTGAACGCGGCGATGTAGAGCGCGACGATCACGGTGACGGTGGCCGACGCCACGCCCGGGCTGTGCCGCTTCGACACCGAGCCCAGCACCGCAGGCAGGACGCGCTCGCGTCCCAGCGCGAACAGGTACCGCGCGCCGGTGTTGAAGAACGCCATCGCGCAGGCGAACGAGCTGGTGATCGCGAGCAGCTGGATCACCGTGGTCAGCGGCGTGCCCACGTACCTGTCCGACAGCGGGTAGAAGGCCGAGGCGAACGCGCCGCTGAACTGGTCCGACACGGTCTTTACCGACGCGTCCTGCCCCCACCCGACGACGTAGGCGTAGGAGACGAACATGTAGAAGATGCCGAGCCCGATCACCGAGCCGTAGGTGGCGATCTTCGCGATGCGCACCGGGTCGCGCGACTCCTCGGCGTAGTTGGGCGCCATCTCGAAGCCCACCCACGACCAGAACGCGGCGAACAGCGCGACGCCCGACGCGGCCGAGCCGAAGACCTTGATCGCGCCGGCGTTGCCGAACACCTCGGCCGGGTTGAGCGGGGCCAGCGTGAGCCCCTGAGCGCCCCCCTGGACGAGGATCGAGATGCCCAGCACGAGCAGGGCCAGCACCTCGGCCACCAGCATCACGCCGAGCACCTTGGCCGTCAGCTCGATGTGGAACCACGCCAGCGTGCTCATGATCGCCAGGCCGAGGGCCATGTACACCCAGGCCGGTAGCTCCACCCCGCTCCACGTCTGGATCGACGTGGCGGCGAAGTAGCCCATCACGCCGATCACCGCCGCGACGAAGATGATGTAGCAGAGCCCGATCAACAGGCCGGCCCCGACACCGGTGATCCGGCCGAGCCCGCGGCTGACGAACGTGTAGAAGCCGCCCGCCGAGGTCACGCGGCGGCTCATCGCGATGTAGCCGACCGAGAAGATCGTCAGGGCCACGGTCGCGATGAGGAACGCAGCCGGTGCGGCGTAGCCACCGCCCTGGACGGCGACGGGGACGTTGAAGAGCATGGCCGTCAGCGGCGCTGCTCCGGTGACGATGCAGAACAGCACCGACGGCAGCCCGAGAGCGCCGTCGGCGAGCCTGCCGTGCTCGGCGGGGCGCTCGGCCAGCGCGGTGGCGCCGGGTGGTTCGGTTGTCGCAGTCATCCTGGTCTCCCTGGGTGCGGGGGCGGGGAGGTACCGCCCGAGGGTGACCAGCGCGGATGTCGACGGTGTCACGAACGGGTGAGCAGGGCGCTGCGCGCGTGACGGCCGTGCGACTCCCGAATGGGAATCGGTCAGATCGGGCGCCGCTTGTCCGCGTACATCGCCGCATCGGCCGCGGCGAGCAGCCCGTCCACCGAGCAGACGGAGCCGTCGATCACCGCCGAACCCACGCTCAACGTGACCGCGAGGCGGCGGCCCTCGTGGTCGATCGGGCCGGCGACGGTCTTCTTGATCCGGTCGACGAGCGGGCCCAGCTCCCCGGGCGGCACGGCGTGCAGGACGATCGCGAACTCGTCACCGCCCATCCGGAACACGCTGTCGCCGGTGCGGACCTGGGCGGCCAGGCGCCCGGCGCAGGCGCGCAGCACGGCGTCACCGGCCAGGTGGCCGAACACGTCGTTGATCGACTTGAAGTCGTCGAGATCGCAGAACAGCAGTGCTCCCGGTGGCGCACCGGCCCGCACGGCCTCGATGGCCGCGGTGATGCCGTCGTCGAGGCGGGCGCGGTTGGCCAGGCCCGTCAGCGGGTCGCTGGCGGCGCGGTGGCGGCGCTCGGTGATGTCCTCGATCTGGACGATCGCGCGGCCCGCCTCGGTGCTGTGCAGTGGCAGGACCGTCGCGACGACGTGTACCCAGGGCCGTTCCCCGGAACCTCCGCGCAGCTGCTTCTCCGCGCGGTAGACGCCCGCGGGCGCGGAGCGGATCGCGCGGCTCCACCGACCGGGGTCGTGGTCGGGATCGGTGGGGTCCAGCAGGTCGCTCAGCACCGCGACCGGCTCGCGCCCGGCGGCATCGGCGATCCGGGCCAGGGCCCGGTTGGCCTGCAGCAGCCGCAACGGCCTGCGGTGGTCGAGGCTGATCATGCCCATGCCCACCGCGGTGGCCTCGAAGGCCAGCCGGAACGACTCCTCGCTGGCCCGCAGGCGGCTCGCCCGTCGGGCGTTCTGGAGGGCGGTCTCGGCCTGTCCGGCCAGCAGTTCGAGCAGCTGGCGCTGGAACGGGTCGGGGCGCCTGCCGTTGACCGGCATGTCGACGGACAGGACGCCGATCAGCTCGTCCGGGCCTGCGTAGAGCGGGGCGAGGAGACAGTCGTCGGGATGCCAGCCGTCGGGGGTATCGGGCAGGGGGATGTCGGGGGTCCAGACGTAGGGCACGTTGCTCGTGACCGTCCCGTGGGGGAGGAACCGCAGCCGGCCCCACCGCTGCGCCAGCTCCAGCTCGCGGTCGAGCGCCCCGACGGGCACCTCCTCGCCCAGCAGCGCCTCCCGGGCCCCGGGCGGCCCCGCCACCGCCACGATCTCCATCGTGCCGTCCGTGCGCACGTAGTCGATCGCGCCGGCTCCGAAGCCGGTGGCCCCGATGATCCCCTCGATCACCGACTGCAACGACGTGGTCAGATCGGCGCCGGCGTTCATGCGGCCGACGGCGTCGAGGACGGGGCTCAGGGAGCGCAGCACCGCCGCACGCTGGTCGACGGCGTGGTCGTGCGGGCAACGGTCGGCCCGGATCTCCGCCACTCGCTCCTCCGTGCGTCGCCACCCGTCTCTTACACGATCATGTCGGCCGCAGTCTATCTGCAGACGCTGCCCGGGCCCCCTCGCGGCGCCCGCTCCCGGACCCGCCACCATGTACGGGTGACACGTACGGGCACTGCGGACACCCACAAGCAGGACAACACCATCGAGCAGCGCATCGCCGACGAGCTGGGCGTCCGGCCGCACCAGGTGAGTGCGGCCGTCGACCTCCTCGACGGCGGTTCCACCGTGCCGTTCATCGCCCGGTACCGCAAGGAGGCCACCGGCACCCTCGACGACGCGCAGCTGCGCACGCTCGAGGAGCGCCTGGGTTACCTGCGCGAGCTGGAGGAGCGCCGGACGGCCGTGCTGGAGGAGATCCGCCGCCAGGGCAAGCTCGACGAGGCGCTGGAGGAGCGCATCCGCGCGGCGGAGTCGAAGGCCCGGCTCGAGGACATCTACCTGCCCTTCAAGCCCAAGCGCCGCACCAAGGCGATGGCGGCCCGCGAGGCCGGCCTGGAGCCGCTGGCCGACGCGCTGCTCGGCGACCCCACGCTCGACCCGCAGGCCACGGCCGCCGGGTACGTGAACGAGGGCGTCGCCGACGTCGCCGCTGCGCTGGAGGGTGCCCGGTCGATCCTCGTCGAGCGCTTCTCCGAGGACGCCGACCTGATCGGCGGGCTGCGCGAGCGGATGTGGGCGAAGGGCCGGCTGGTCACGAAGGTGCGCGAGGGGAAGGAGACGGACGGCGGCAAGTTCTCCGACTACTTCGACTACTCCGAGCCCTTCACCAAGCTGCCGTCCCACCGGATCCTCGCGGCGTTCCGCGGGGAGAAGGAGGAGGTGCTCGACGTCGACCTGGAGCCCTCGGCCGATCCGGCCGACACCGTCGACTTCGAGCGGACGATCGCGGCCGCCGTCGGCGTCTCCGACCAGGGCCGCGCGGCCGACAAGTGGCTCGGCGACGTCGTCCGCTGGGCGTGGCGCACGCGGATCCTGCTGCACCTGGGCATCGACATCCGCGTCCGGCTGCGCACCGTCGCGGAGGAGGGTGCCATCGGCGTCTTCGCCACCAACCTGCGCGACCTGCTGCTCGCCGCCCCCGCCGGCAGCCGCGCGACGATGGGTCTGGACCCGGGCCTGCGCACCGGCGTCAAGGTCGCGGTCGTCGACGCCACGGGCAAGGTCGTCGCCACCGACACGATCTACCCGCACGAGCCCCGCAAGGCCTGGGACGCCTCGCTTGCCACGCTGACCAAGCTGGCCGCCGCGCACGACGTCGAGCTGATCGCGATCGGCAACGGCACCGCGTCGCGCGAGACCGACCAGCTCGCCCGTGAGCTCGCCGCCAAGAACCCGGCGCTGAAGCTCGTACCCGTGGTCGTCAGCGAGGCGGGGGCGTCGGTGTACTCGGCGTCGGCCTACGCGTCGGCGGAGCTGCCCGACATGGACGTCTCGATCCGCGGCGCCGTCTCCATCGCGCGCCGGCTGCAGGACCCGCTCGCCGAGCTCGTCAAGATCGACCCCAAGTCCATCGGGGTCGGCCAGTACCAGCACGACCTGGCCGAGTCGGCACTGTCGAAGTCGCTCGACGCGGTGGTGGAGGACTGCGTGAACGCCGTCGGCGTGGACGTCAACACCGCGTCGGTGCCGCTGTTGCGCCGCGTCTCGGGCATCACCGAGGGACTGGCTGCGCAGATCGTGCTGCACCGCGACACCAACGGTCCCTTCCGCACGCGCACGGCGCTGGCCGACGTGCCGCGCCTGGGCCCGAAGGCGTTCGAGCAGTGCGCGGGCTTCCTGCGCATCCGCGGCGGCGACGACCCCCTGGACGTCTCGGGCGTGCACCCCGAGGCCTACCCCGTCGTGCACCGCATCCTGGAACGCGCCAAGGTCGACATCGGCGCGCTGATCGGCAACGCGCCCAAGCTGAAGTCGTTGCAGCCCAAGCAGTTCGTGGACGAGACGTTCGGGCTGCCCACCGTCACCGACATCCTCACGGAGCTGGAGAAGCCCGGCCGCGACCCGCGCCCGGCGTTCCGCACGGCCACGTTCGCCGAGGGCGTCCACAAGATCTCCGACCTGAAGGTCGGGATGCTGCTGGAGGGCCAGGTCACCAACGTGGCGGCGTTCGGCGCGTTCGTCGACGTGGGCGTGCACCAGGACGGGCTCGTGCACGTCTCGGCGATGTCGAAGCAGTTCGTGTCCGAGCCCAGCGAGGTCGTCAAGGCCGGTGACGTGGTGCGCGTCAAGGTGATGGAGATCGACGAGGCCCGCAAGCGCATCTCGCTCACCCTGCGCCTCGACGACGAGCCCGGCGCAGGGAAGGCCCGGCCGGAGCGCGGCGGAGAGCGGCGCGCCGGTGGCCGGCCCGAGCCGAAGGGTGGCGGCCCGCGCGGCGGCGGCAAGCCCGCTCCGCGCGGTGACGACAAGAGGGGTGGCGACAAGAGGGGCGGCGACAACCGGGGCGCGGACAAGCGCGGCGGTGGCCGCCCCCAGCGCGAGAACGCCGGCAGCGGCGGGGGAGGCCTGGGCAACAGCGCGATGGCCGACGCCCTGCGCCGCGCCGGGCTGGCGGGGGACAAGAAGGGCTGAAAACCACCCGCGAGTTGACCGATCCGACACGCCGAGATCGCCGATCCGGCACACCCCGTCGCGCCGGATCGGCACTTTCACCGTGCCGAGAAGGTCAACTCGCGGGGTGGGGTGGGGCGGCCAGCACCGCGACGACGGCAGGCACGTCGGACAGATCGGGCAGAACGTGGTGGGCGCCCGCCTCCTTCAGCTCCGCCTCCGTGGCGGGGCCCGTCGCCACGCCCACTGCGACCACGCCGGCGGCCAGCGCGGCTCCCACGTCGAGCACCGTGTCGCCGATGACCAGCACGTCGTCGTCGGCGAAGGGGCCGTGCACGGCCTCCGCGCGCTCGCGGGCCCGGGCCACCAGCTCCGAGCGCACCGGGTGGTCGTCGCCGTACCCGCCGATGGCGGTGTCGAGGAAGCGGTCGAGCCCGAACGCGGCCACCTTGGCGACCCCGACCGCGGCGATGTTGCCCGTGACGAGGGTCTGCACCACACCGGGGTGCGCGTGCAGTGTGGCCAGCACCTCCGGGACGCCCGGCAGCACGCGCCCGTGCTCGGCCACCTTCGCCGCGCGCGCGGCGAACTCGTCGGCGTAGCGGGCGAAGAACGCGTCCAGATAGGGCGCAGGGTCGGCGATGCCGTGTTGGGAGAACAGCTCCGAAGTGATCGACAGGTCGGTGCGGCCCGCAGCGACCAGGCGCCCCTCCCACGGCCGCCCGGTGACGGCGGTGAACGCCGCCGCGTAGGCCTCGACGCCGACGCCTCCGCCCATGAGCAGCGTGCGGTCGACGTCCCAGAGCAGCAGTCGGGTCACGTCCGCCGATCATGCCAGGGACGACGTGAACCGCTGATGCGTGCACCCACCCCTTACGCCGAACCTGGTCCTATCAGCGAATGAGGGAGTGAGTGGGATGACCGGTCTCGTGATCCTGGCCGTACTCGTGGTGGTCGCACTGGCGGCGCCGCGCTACGGGGTCGACAGCCGTCCGGGTGCCGTGGGTGCGCGGCACACCGTCGTGGGTGACGTGCGGGCGCTGGCCGCCCGCCTGGGGCGGACCGCGACCCGCTGAAGGTGCCACGATGGCACGCGTGCCCGTCCCCTCCGCGCCGTTCGTCGGCCGCACCACCGAGATGGACGAGCTCGCGGCCGGATGGGAGCAGGCTCGCGGCGGTGCCCCGGAGGTCGTCCTGCTCTCCGGTGAGGCGGGCGTCGGCAAGAGCCGGTTGATCGCCGAGATCATGGTGCTCGCCGCGGGGTCGGGTGCCACGGTGCTCACGGGCACGTGCCTCGACGCCGCCGAGGCACACCTGCCCTACCTGCCGTTCACCGAGGTGGTGGACGGGATGCGCGCGGTCCGGCCCGGGTTGGCCGAGGAGTTCCCGGCGCTCGCGCCGCTGCTGGCGGGCGACGGCCCGGCCACGGGGGCGATGGGCCAGCTCCCGCTGTTCGACGCCGTGCACCGCGCGCTGCTGGCGGTGGGCGCCGCGCCGACGCTGCTCGTGGTGGAGGACCTGCACTGGGCCGACCGTTCGAGCCGCGACCTGCTGGCGTTCCTGCTCTCGCGTCCCCTCGGGCCGCACCTGATGCTGATCGTCAGCCACCGCTCCGACCTGCCACGGGCCCACCCGCTGCGACCGTTGCTCGCGCAGATCGCGCGCCGACCCGTCGTCCGGCGGATCGAGCTGGCCCCGCTCGACGGCGCACACGCGCTGGGCCTCGTGCGGGGGCTCGCGCCCGCGGGCACATCCGAGGAGGTGCTGCGCGCGGTCGCGGAGCGCAGCGAGGGCAACCCGTTCTTCGCCGAGGAGCTGCTGGCGGCCGGCACCTCCGGCGGTCCGCTCCCGGAGCTGCTGGGCGACGTGCTCCTGGCCAACGTGGAGAGGCTGGCCCCGGCCACGCAGCGGCTGGTGCGGCTGGCGTCGGTCGCCGGGGGTCGTTGGGTCCGCCACGACCGGCTCCGGGCCGCCGCAGGGCTTCCGGACGACGACCTCGACGCCGCCGTCCGCGAGGCGCTGGACCAGCACGTGCTGGTGCCGCTCGACCCCTCCGGGCCGGCCGGCTACGCGTTCCGGCACGCCCTGCTCGGAGAGGCGCTCTACGCCGACCTCGTCCCGGGGGAGCGGGCGCGCTGGCACGCGGCGTTCGCGACGGCGGCCGAGCACGATCCCGCTCCCGGGGCGGCCGCCGAGCTGGCCTACCACCTCGGTCGAGGTCCGGACCAGGCCGGCGCCTACGCGGCATCGGTGCGGGCGGCCCGGGAGTCGGCGGACCGCGGGGCCCCCGCCGACGCGCTCTGGCACGCCGAGCAGGCCCTACGCCTGGCCGACCTGTTGCCATCGACGGAGACCGGGGCCGACGAGAGGGCGCTGCGCACCCTCGCGGCCGGCTCGGCGGCGCTCGCGGGCGAACCCGGCCGCGCGGTGCGCCACGCCGAGGCCGCTGTGGCGCTGGCCGACGGGTCGGGTGACCCGGTGGCGCGGGCCCAGGCCCGGTGCGATCTGGTGCAACTCGTCGCCGGCCTCCCCGGTGGAGCCGCACGGGCGCACACGGCCGCGCTCGCGGCCCGCGCCCTGCTCGACGGGCCGCCGGTGTCGGCGATGACGGTGTGGGCCGAGGCCCTTGTCGCCCGCACGTTTCTCAACCTCGGCGACTTCGCGGAGGCCGACCGGCACGCCGGGCAGGCGCTGGAGCTCGCCCCAGCGCTCGATCCGGACGCGGCGGGCGCCGCGGTCGACGACGCGCGCATCACGCGGTCGGCCGCCGTCGACATCACCGGCCGGCACGCCGAGGCGGAGGACCTGCTCGTCGCCGCCGAGCGCGACGCCGCCGCCCGCGGTGACGCCGAGGTGGCGCTGCGCGCGGCGGGCAATCGGGGCCTGCTGCGGTACCGCGCCGCCGAGCTCGCCGGTGCGGTGGCGGCCTTCGAGCAGGCGGCGTCGCGGGCCGCGGCGTCCGGCCTGACGTGGTCGTTGTACGGCGTGCAGTCCCGGATGATGCTCGACGTCGTCCGGGGCATGACCGGCGACTGGGCACCCGTTCTCGCCGGGCGGGACGAGCGCTCCGTCGCCGCGGCGCTCCCGGTGCTCGTGGCCGCGGGCCGCACCGAGGAGGCCGACCGGCACCTCGCGGCCCTCGCGGAGCAGCCTGCCGGCACCGTCGACGAGGACACCGCGCTGCTGGGCGGGGTCGCCGGCTGTGAGCGCGAGCTGTGGCGCGGCCGTCCCGACGCCGCGGCCGCGTGGATCGACCGGGCCCTGGCGGGCCTGGACGCGGCGGGGTCGTCGTGGCAGGTCGCCCGGATCCGGCCGGCGGCGCTGGGTCTCACCGCGGCCGCCGACACCGCGGAGGGGGCCCGGCGCGGTGGCACGCCGGTGGACCAGGCCCGGGGCGACCACCTGCACGCCCTCGCGCACGCGTCCGCCGCCTCGGTCGTCCGGCCGCTCGGACCGGAGGCGCTGGCCTGGCTGGCCTGGGCCGACGCCGAGCACACCCGCCTCAGCGGCCGCGTCGACGACGTCGGGGGATGGCGGGCCGTGGTCGCGGCGTTCGGCTACGGCGACGCGTACCCCCAGGCGTGCGCGCGGCGCCGGTTCGCGGCGGTGCTGCTCGCCACCGGCGAGCGGGATGCCGCAGCGGGCGAGCTGCGCGAGGCGCTGGCGACGGCCGAGCGGCTGGGCGCGGTTCCGCTGGCGGAGGCGGTCCGGGCCACGGCCCGGCACGGTGGCCTGCGGCTCGGCGGCGAGCAGGCGCCGCCGTCGGGGCTGCTGACCCCGCGGGAGCGCTCGGTACTGACGCTGGTGGCCGACGGCGGCACCAACCGTCAGGTGGGCGAGGCGCTCTACATCAGCGAGAAGACCGTCAGCGTCCACCTGACCCGCGTGATGGCCAAGCTCGGCGCCGCCAACCGCACCGAGGCCGTCCGGATCGCCTACGAGCGGGGGCTGCTGGCCACTACGCCGCCGGTGCGTACGCCGCGCTGAGCAGGCGCTCGGCGATTGTGTCGACATCGGCGCGGTCCACGCCGTGGGCGACGAGCCAGCCCGCGGCCCCGCCCGGCGCGGCGTCGACGGCGTCGAGCACCGCCTCGAGGGCCTCGGCCTGCACGCCCAGCAGCGCCTGGTTGCGCGGTGAGGGCACACCGGCGGCGTGCAGGGCGGCCCACAGCCGCGGCAGGTTGGCCTCGGTGCGCAGGTAGTCGGACACGATGTCGGTCCGGCGCACGCCGACGGCACGCAGCAGCACGGCCACGACGATGCCGGTGCGGTCCTTGCCTGCGGTGCAGTGCACCAGCACCGGGCCCGATGCCCCGGCCACCAGCCCGACGATCCTCGCGATCTCCCCCGAGGCGTCCTCGGCGAGGCTCTTGTAGGCGAAGGCCAGGTCGAACCCTTCTGCTGCCGCCAGGACGGGCGCCAGTCCCGCGCCGAGCGGGATCGAGTGCACGGTGGTGCCCTTGACGTCGAGGGGGTGCGGTCCGGTGTACTCCTCGGGCTTGCGCAGGTCGATCACGGTGGTGGGCGGCCACACCGCGACGTCGGTGCCGGCCACGTCCGGGGAGCGCAGGGCCTCGCTCCGGTAGAGCACCCCGCGACGCACGATGCGGCCGTCGTCGGTCCGCAGGCCGCGCAGGTCACGCAGGTTCGCCGGGGCGTCATGGTTCGTCACCCTCCCGAGGATCACCCTGCGAGATGAACGGCGGGCAACATGGTGATCAGGGACTCAGGGGACCCGGGGTCGCCGTGAGCGGCATCACCTGGGACTATATGTACCGGGTGGGGTGTTGTGCCCACCGTATGAACGACATAGAGACCGCATCGGCCAGGCAGATTTCGTGCAGAGGGCCCGCGGGCTCGCCCGCGGGACGCGCAGACGTGTCCCGCTCTCTGCGACGAAAGCTTTGAGTTGACACTGAACGAGCACGAGCTCGACCTGCCCACCTTCTCCGATCTCCCGCTCCGTGCGGAGCTCCTGGCCGTCGTCGAGGAGCTGGGCTACACCCACCCCAGCCCGATCCAGGCGCAGTCCATCATCCCGCTGGTGGAGGGCCGCGACCTGCTCGGCCAGGCCGCCACCGGCACCGGCAAGACGGCGGCGTTCGCGCTGCCCATGCTGGAGCGCATGGCCGACCTCCGGCCCGAGCGCGCCCGCGGCTCGGCGCCGTTCGGTCTGATCCTGGCTCCCACGCGCGAGCTCGCGCTGCAGGTGTCCGAGGCCGTCACCCGCTACGGCTCGCACCTGAACGCGCGCGTCGTCACCGTCTACGGCGGCGCGCCCGTCGGCCCGCAGCTCAAGGGCCTGCACCAGGGCGTCGACATCGTCGTGGCCACCCCCGGCCGGGCGATCGACCTGCTCAACCGCGGTGCGCTCAAGCTCGACGCTCTCGAGATGGTCGTGCTCGACGAGGCCGACGAGATGCTCGACATGGGCTTCGTCGAGGACATCGAGACGCTGCTCGACGCCACCCCCGACACCCGGCAGGTCGTGCTGTTCAGCGCCACCATCCCGCGGCGTATCGAGGCGCTGGCGCAGAAGTACCTGCAGGAGCCGGTCACCGTCCGGATCCGCCGCGAGGCCGTGGCCGAGGGTGAGGCGCCTCAGGTTCGCCAGACCGCCTACCTCGTGCCCCGCACCCACACCACCGCCGCGCTCGGGCGCGTACTGGAGGCCGAGCGGCCCACCGCCGCCATCGTCTTCTGCCGCACCCGCCTCGACGTCGACGCCGTCACCGAGACGCTCACGGGCCGCGGCCTGCGCGCCGAGGCACTGCACGGCGGCATGGACCAGGAGCACCGCACCCGGGTGGTCGAGCGCCTGCGCAGCGGCCGCACCGAGCTGCTGGTGGCCACCGATGTCGCCGCCCGCGGCCTCGACATCGACCTGCTCACGCACGTGGTCAACCACGACGTGCCCCAGTCGTCCGAGGCGTACGTCCACCGCATCGGCCGCGTCGGCCGGGCCGGGCGTGAGGGCGTGGCGATCACGCTGGTGCCGCCGTCGAAGGTGCACGCGATGCGCGGCGTCGAGCGGCTCACGGGGCAGCCCGTCGAGTTCGCGCCGGTGCCCACCGCCGCCGACCTGCGCACCGCGCGGCTCGCTCGCACCGCCGTCACGCTGCGCGAGAAGCTCGTCGCCGACCTGGACGCGTCCGCCGCCGACACCGCGAACGAGCCCGTCGACGTCGACGGCGTGCGTGCGATGCTCGTCGAGCTGGCCGCCGACTTCGGGGCAGTGGACGTGGCCGCCGCGGCCGTGCGCCTGATGAGCGAGGCCGCCGGTTCGCCCGACGACGGCGAGGACATCCCGGTCGTCACGGCCGGCCGGGGCAGCGGTCCGCGCGACCGTGACCGCGAGCCCCGCGGCCGTGGTGGCGCCGCCGCCGGCACCCGCGCGCCGAAGGCCGGCACCACCCGGCTGTTCGTCAACGCCGGCCGGGCCAGCGGCGTGCGCCCGCAGGACATCGTGGGTGCGCTGGCCAACGAGTCGAACCTCACCGGGCGCGACATCGGGGCCATCCAGATCCATGAGCGGCACGCGCTGGTGGAGATCCCGGAGCACGCCGCCGACGACGTGCTGCGCAGCCTCAAGGGCACCACCACCCTCAAGGGCCGCCGGGCCAACGTGCGCCGCGACCGCGGCTTCGCCGGCGCCGGTTCCGGCGCGGGACGCCCGACCCGCGACTGACCCGCGCTCCGTCGAAGGGCCCTTCCCGCAGCACGCGGGAGGGGCCCTTCCTCGTGGGGCCGATGAGTTCCAGGCCCCGGAGTGGTCTGCCCGTCTGACGAGAGGATGGGCTCATGTCCGATCTGCAGGGGGTGCTCCGGGCCGCCGTCGACGACGGATCGGTGCCCGGCGCGGTGGCGCTCGTGGCGCGTGGCGACCGGGCGGAGGTCGCCGTGGCCGGCCCGATGGCCCGGGATTCGGTCTTCCGCATCGCCTCGTCCACCAAACCGATCACGGCCGCCGCGGTGATGATGCTGGTCGACGACGGCGCCGTCGCGCTGGACGACGAGATCCGGGCCTGGCTGCCCGAGCTGGCGTCCCCGAGCGTCGTGCGCACGCCGTCGAGCCCGGTGGACGACGTGGTGGCAGCGAACCGCCCGATCACGGTGGCCGACCTGCTGACGTTCCGGGCCGGGTGGGGCTTCCCGTCCGACTTCTCCCTGCCGGCCGCGCAGGCGCTGCTCGACATGATGGCGCAGGACCCGCTCCGGGCGGCCGCGACCACCGACGAGTGGTTGGCGACCCTGGCCGGTATCCCGATGCTGCACCAGCCCGGCGCCGCCTGGCTCTACAACACCGGCGCCGACGTGCTCGGGGTGCTCGTGGAGCGGGTCGCGGGGCAGCCGTTCGCCGCCTTCCTCGCCGAGCGGCTGTTCGGGCCGCTGGGCATGGACGACACCGGGTTCACGACGGCGTCGGGGGAGCGACTGGTGGACTACCACCGGCCCACCCCCGACGGTGGCCGCGAGCTCGTCGACGACCGTGACGCGTGGAGCCGCCCGCCGGCGTTCGCGTCCGGCGCGGGTGGTCTGCTGTCCACCGTCGACGACTGGTGCGCGTTCGGGCGGATGCTCCTGGCCGGCGGTGGTGGCCTGCTCTCGCCGGAGTCCGTGCGGCTGATGACCACCGACCACCTGACGGGCGCTCAGCGCGCCGCGAGCACCCTGTTCCTGGAGGGGCAGGGCTGGGGGTTCGGCGGTTCGGTCGACGTCGCGGCGATCGAGCCCTGGAACGTGGACGGGCGCTACGGCTGGGTCGGCGGCACAGGGGTCGCGACGCACGTCGTCCCGTCGACGGGGACCGTGACCATCCTGTTCAGCCAGGTCGCGATGACCGGGCCCACCCCGCCGGCGCTGATGCGCGAGTTCTGGACCTGCGTCGCGGGATAGCGTCCACGGGTGGCCCGTGACGCGATCCCGATGCGGGCGGTCCTGACCGCCGACCTGCCCGAGCCCGACCTGCCGTCCGGGCTCGTCGTGCGCCCGGTCCGCCCCGCCGACGTCGCCGCGATCGGCGAGCTGATGTGCGCCGCTTATGCCGGAACGCTCGACGACGAGCCCGCAGCCGAGCACCACGAGGAGGCCGGGCGCACCCTCGGCGGTGTCCACGGGCCCGTGCTGTGGGCGGCCGGGCTCGTGGCCGTCGACGGTCCCGTGCTCGCGGGTGCCTGCCTGGTCACCGAGTGGCGCGGCCATCCGTTGCTGGCCCACCTGCTCGTACGGCCGTCCCGGCGTGGCACCGGGCTCGGCACGGCGTTGCTGAGCCGCAGCGCCAACCGGCTGCGTGCCGGTGGCGCCGTGGACTGGACGCTCGCCGTGACCCGGGGGAACCCGGCGGAGCGCCTCTACGCCCGCTGCGGCTTCGTCGAGGATCCGACGCTGCGCTCGGGCTGAGGCCCCCGTCGGGTCAGTGGACCTGGACCTCGTCGCCGACCTGGAGGTCGTCGAACCAGGCGACGGCGTCGTCGTGGGCGAGGTGGACGCAGCCGGCCGACTGGTTCTTCGGGTTGCCCTCGTGGAAGGCGATGCCGCCATCGGCGAAGAACACCGAGAACGGCATGGCCGCGTTGTTGTACTCGGCGCTCTTGTGGTTCTGGTCCTTCCACTGCACGTGGAACACCCCCGTGGGGGTCTCCTCGCCCTTGCCGCCGTGGCTGACGCCCACCGGCCCCCGGGTGACCGACCCGTCGTGGATCAGCCACGCCGTGTTCGTCTTGAGGTCGACACAGGCCCGCGCCGTGTAGGTGCAGGGGGTGCCGGTGACGAGCCCGTCGTCGCCACCCTCCGCGGCGACGGCCGTACCGGCCAGCGCGAGCGCCGCCGTCGCGCCGATGGCGACCAGTGCCGTTGTGCGGCCCAGCCGTCGTGTCGTGCCCGTCATTCCCGTCCTCACGTCATTCCAGCCTCTCGCGTTCCCCGATCCGCGCAACGAGGCATCGGTGCGGGGGGTGACGGTGCGGAGTCGAACCGGTCCGTTTCGTGACCGGATACGTCGTTCCGGGCCGGATAGGAGAGGGTGAGCGCATGAGCGATCTCAAACCACGAAGCCACGAGGTCACCGACGGGCTGGAGCGCACCGCCGCCCGCGGGATGCTGCGCGCGGTCGGCATGCGCGACGAGGACTTCCGCAAGCCCCAGATCGGCATCGCGTCGAGCTGGAACGAGATCACCCCGTGCAACCTGTCGCTGCAGCGGCTCGGGATCGCCGCGAAGGAGGGTGTGCACCGGGCGGGCGGGTTCCCGATGGAGTTCGGGACGATCTCGGTGTCCGACGGGATCTCGATGGGCCATGTCGGGATGCACTGGTCACTGGTGAGCCGCGAGATCATCGCCGACTCCGTGGAGACCGTCGTGCAGGCCGAACGGCTCGACGGCACCGTGCTGCTCGCGGGCTGCGACAAGAGCCTGCCCGGGATGCTGATGGCCGCCGCGCGGCTCGACCTGGCCGCGGTGTTCGTCTACGCGGGCTCGATCCTGCCCGGGCACATCGGCGACCGGGAAGTCAACATCGCCGACGCGTTCGAGGCCGTCGGGGCGTGCCAGCGGGGGCTGATCACGCGGGAGGAGGTCGATGCCATCGAGCGGGCGATCTGCCCCGGCGAGGGCGCCTGCGGCGGCATGTACACCGCCAACACGATGGCGAGCGCGGCCGAGGCGCTGGGCATGGCGCTGCCCGGTTCGGCCGCCCCGCCCGCCGTCGACCGCCGGCGTGACGGCATCGCCCGCGCGTCCGGTGAGGCCGTCATCGGGATGATCGAGAAGGGGATCACGGCCCGGCAGATCCTCACCAAGGAGGCGTTCGAGAACGCGATCGCCGTCGTCATGGCGTTCGGCGGGTCCACCAACGCGGTACTGCACCTGCTCGCCATCGCCTGGGAGGCCGGGGTGGCCCTGGAGCTCGACGACTTCACGCGTATCGGTTCGAAGGTGCCCCACCTCGCCGACGTCAAGCCGTTCGGGCGCTTCGTGATGAGCACGATCGACCAGGTCGGTGGCGTGCCCGTGGTGATGAAGGCGCTCCTGGAGGCCGGCCTCCTGCACGGTGACGTGCTGACCTGCACCGGCGCGACGGTCGCGGAGAACCTGGCCGCGATCGACCCGCCCGGCCTGGACGGCGACGTCCTGCGCGCGCTGGGCAACCCCATCCACCCGACGGGCGGCATCACGATCCTGCGCGGCTCGCTCGCGCCGGAAGGGGCCGTCGTCAAGAGCGCGGGTTTCGACTCCACCCGCTTCGAGGGCACCGCCCGCGTGTTCGACGGCGAGGCCGGCGCCATGGCCGCGGTGCCCGACCTGCAGCCCGGCGACGTCGTGGTGATCCGCTACGAGGGCCCCAAGGGCGGCCCGGGGATGCGGGAGATGCTGGCCGTCACCGGGGCGATCAAGGGCGCGGGACTGGGCAAGGACGTCCTGCTGCTCACCGACGGCCGCTTCTCCGGCGCCACCACGGGCCTGTGCGTCGGTCACGTCGCGCCCGAGGCGGTGGACGGCGGCCCCATCGCGCTCGTCCAGGACGGCGACCGCATCGTTCTGGACGTGGCCGCGCGCACCCTGGATCTGGACGTCGACGAAGCGGTGCTGGCGGCCCGCCGCGCCGTGTTGACCCCACCCACCCCGAACCCGGAGCTGCGCCGGGGCGTCCTCGGGAAGTACGCGAAGCTGGTCGGCTCAGCCGCCCAGGGCGCGGTCTGCGGCTGACGCCGCCCGTGCGCGCACATCACCGCCGGAGCAGCGATATCCGCGCACGACCGGTCGTGGGGTGCGCCGCGCGAGCTCGACGAGCGGCACTCTCGTCGGTACCTATCCGACGGGAGTGCCGCTCGTCGGGGGTTCTAGGGTGCCCTCATGGCGAGCAAGCAGGAGTTGCGCGAGGTCGAGCAGGCCGCCGAGGCGATCGGGGGGCTGCTGATGCGGGCCGTCGAGGCCACCGTCACCGAGCCCTCGCCGCTGCCGTCGCGGGAGGCCGTCGGCGAGTTCCTGTCCATCGACCGCTCGGCCGCCCCCGATTCCGGCAGCGGCCCGGCCCAGCTGCTCGCCACGTTGACGCTCTCGCGCTGGCTCGGGCTGGTCCGCGACGAGCTGGCGGACCGCCCTCAGCGGGTCGAGGAGGTCCTGGCCTGGATCGAGGTGAACCTCGGGAAGCGCTACCGCGCGCGGGCCCGCTACACGGCGTCGGCGCTGGAGAGCGAGGCCGGGGCGGGGGAGATCACCACCTACCGGCCTGCGCTGCAGGACGACTTCCTGGCCACGCTGGTATGGCTGCTGGCCGGCGCCGTCGCGGTGTACGGCGGGGGCGACATCGAGTGGCTCAAGGCGCTGGAGCCCGCCGGGCCGTCGGCGACGGTGAGCGGCCTGCTGTGACCATCACACGGCGGTGATCACGGGCAGATGCTCGTCGTGGGAGACCCACGGGCCACTATCTGCCCGTGATCACGGGGTGGGCCCTACAGCGGGAGGGTGATCTCTTCCGCCGTCTCGTAGCCGACCAGCGCCGGGGCGCCGGCCAGCCAGCCCGGCAGGTTCGCCACGGCGGCCTTCACGGCGTCGGTGGTCATGTGCTTGTCGAGGGAGGCGCGGGAGTCCCACGTCTCGATCGAGTAGAAGGTGCCGGCGGACTCGACGCTCTCGGACCACTCGTAGGAGAGGCAGCCGGCCTCGGCGCGGGTGGCCGCCTGGAGGCCGGTGAGGGCGGCGCGCAGCTCGTCCGCGGACTCGGGCTTGATGGGGAACGTGCCGTGCACGACGAACATGGGACTCCTCGGTGAGATCCGATGATGATCAGACGTCACCGTAGTGGTCGACGGACCGAACCGGCGCGACCAACCGGTGCGAAGATGTGGTGGGAACCACACGAGCACAGGAGAGAGCAGCCATGGACGACACCGGGTTCGACAGCCACGGGACGCGCTGCGCGGCCTGGTACCTGCGGGCGGAGACGGACGCGCTCACCGGCGACCGGGGCCGCCCCTGCGTGGTCATGGCGCACGGCTTCGGCGCCACCAAGGACGCCGGCCTGCTGCCGTTCGCGGAGCGGTTCGCCGCCGCGGGCTGCGACGTGCTGGTGTTCGACTACCGCGGCTACGGCCTGAGCGACGGCACCCCGCGCCAGAACGTCGCCCACCTCAAGCACCGGCAGGACTACCACTCCGCGATCGCGCACGCCCGCGGGCTTCCCGGCGTCGATCCCGAGCGGATCGTCCTGTGGGGCAGCTCGTACTCCGGCGGCCACGTCGTGCCGGTGGCGGCGAAGGACGGCCAGGTCGCCGCCGTGATCTCGCAGGGCGCGGCCATGGACGGGCTGGTCGCCCTGCTGGAGATCGGCAAGTACGCCGGCGTCGGACAGCTGCTCAAGCTCACCGGGCACGCGCTGTGGGACATGGCGGGCTCGCTGCTCGGGCGCGCGCCGCACCTCATCCCGGTGGTCGGCCCGCCCGGCACGCTGGCCGCGATCACGGCCGAGGGCGCCGAGACCGGGTATCAGTCGATCATGGGCCCGACGTTCCGCAACGAGATGTGCGCCCGCGGTGCCGCGATCATCCCGCTCAACCGCCCGGTGACGGCGGCGGCGAAGCTGCGGGCCCCGATCTTCCTGGTGGTGGCCACGGAGGACAACATCTGCCCGCCCGCGGCCGTGCGCGCCGTGGCGAAGAAGGCCGGAGCGGGCTCGGAGGTGCTGGAACTCGAGTCCGGCCACTTCGACATCTACACCGGCGACCTCTTCGAGCGGGGCTCGACGGCGCAGGTGGCGTTCCTGGAGCGCGTCCTGAAGACCAGCGCTCCCGCAGCCTGACGCACCCACCCCCGATTCGCGGACGAAACGGTCCGCGAGTCGGGGGCTCCGTGTCGGTGAGTCGCGCTCAGACGGCGCAGCTGCCGTCGGCGCACGCCTCGCCCTGGCCGCCGGCGGGGGTGAGGACCTGCGCCGGGTGGGACTCCGTCCACGCCTGCTCGAGCACCTGGAGCAGCGCCTCGGCGGACTGGGCGCCGGACACGCCGTACTTCCCGTCGATCACGTAGAACGGCACGCCGGTGATGCCGTAGGCCCGGGCCTGGTGCTCGTCGGCGCGCACCTCGTCGCCGTAGCGCAGGCCGGCGAGCACGGCGCGGGCCTCGTCCGCGTCCAGGCCGGCGTCTGCGCCGAGGCGGACCAGCGTCCCGGGATCCCCGATCCGCTCGCCCTCCTCGAGGTAGGCGCGGAAGAACCGCTCCTTCACCGCGTCCTGGACGCCACGAGCGGCGGCCAGGTGCAGCAGCCGGTGGGCGTCGAAGGTGTTGCCGCTCTTCGCGTGCTCGAAGTGGAAGTCCCAGCCGTCGGCCGCGGCGGTCCCGGTCATCTGGGCGTGCATCTGCGCGGCCCGCTCGGCGGTGACGCCGTACTTGGACGCCAGGTGCTCCGACAGTTCCCCGGCGCGCTCCTGGGGGGCCTCGGGGTCGAGCTCGAAGCTGCGCCAGCGCACCTGCACGTCGTCGGCGTGCGCGAACGCCTCCAGCGCCTTCTCGAATCGCCGCTTGCCGATGGCGCACCACGGGCAGACGACGTCGGACCAGATCTCCACCTTCATGTGGAGGTTCAACCGAGGGCGTCCGGGAGATGTTCCAGGGCCACCGCCCGGCCGTCGACGAGGACGAGCGCGGGCCCGTCGGCTCGCGCGTGGGCCTCGACGGCGTTCTCCCCGGCCCCGACGGCGGTGGGCGCGGGTCGGGCGTGGCGGGCCACGGCGTCGCCGCCCCGGCCGGGATCGGCCGCGAGGAGAGCGCGCAGCTCGGCGGGGCGCACGGTGCCCACCACCTCGGGCGCCGACCGCGTCGGCGCGTCCGACGGGCGTGGGGTGACGACGGCGACCAGGTCGGCCTCCAGCTCGGCGACGGCCGCGGCGGTGTGGTCGGTGTGGGCGACCGTCAGCCCGCGCGCGGCGATCACGTCCCGGACGAACGGCCCGGCCGGCGCGTCGAGGAAGCCGAGCTGCGTCATCCACACGTCGTCGAAGTACTTCGACAGGTAGTTGCGGCCGGAGTCGGGCAGCACCGCGACGACGAGGTGCTCCGGGCCCAGCTCCGCGGCCACCCGCAGTGCCCCGGCCACCGCGGTGCCGGCCGAACCGCCCACGAGGAGTCCCTCCTCACGGGCCAGCCGGCGCGTCACCGTCAGGGACTCGCGGTCGGCGATGCGTTCGAAACGGTCGATCACGCCCTGGTCGTAGGACTCCGGCCACGTGTCGTCGACGGTGGCGGGGTGGACGTAGTGCCCGACGCTCTCGACGAAGTACGGGCTGCCGTCGCCGCCGGAGTACGCCGACGACTCCGGATCGACGCCGACCACCGTGACGCCGTGCTGCTTGAGGTAGCGGCCCGTGCCGCTGATGGTGCCGCCGGTACCCACCCCCGCGACGAGGTGCGTGACCCGCCCGCCGGTCTGCTCCCAGATCTCCGGGCCGGTGGTCAGCTCGTGGATACGCGGGTTCGCCGGGTTGTCGTACTGGTTGGCGTACCAGCCGCCCGACGTCTCGTCGGCGATGCGGCGGGCCAGGGCGTTGACGTGCTCGGGGCTCTCCCGCGGCACCGTGCCCACGGTCGGTACGACCCGCGCCCCGTACGCCCGCAGCAGCGCGATCTTCTCGCGGGCGATGGTGTTCGGCACGACGACGACCGCCGTGTAGCCGAGCTGGGCGGCCACCATCGCGAGCCCGACGCCGGTGTTGCCCGACGAGCCCTCGACGATGGTGCCGCCCGGCGTGAGGTCCCCGAGCCGCTCGGCCTCGCGCACCATCGACAGCGCCGCCCGGTCCTTGACGCTGCCGCCGGGGTTCAGGAACTCGACCTTCGCCCAGACCTGCGCGGTCAGCCCGGCCGTCACGCGGTTGAGGCGGATCAGCGGTGTGCGGCCGACGGCGTCGAGCAGCGACTCGTGAACGTCCACGCCCCGATGCTGCCGCACATCGCCCTCGCACGCGGGCCGGAGCGCGATGCGGCGGAGATCACCGGGAGTGGGCAGGCGGGGCCGGACGCGCCCTCTGCCCGGTGTCGACGATCATGCGTGACCGTAGCCTGGTGCCATGCCGCTTCCCGACGACTGGTCGCAGTGGCGCGACCGCGTGGACCTCGACTCCTACGACGAGCGCTGGACGCGGATGGCGGAGGCGGGGGAGAACCCGCACGGCGAGGCCGACCTGGTGTGGTCCTACCGGCCCGCGTCGGTGCTGGACGGCGGCTGCGGCACCGGCCGCGTCGGGATCGAGCTGGCCCGCCGGGGTCTCGCGGTGCTGGGCGCCGACGCCGACCCCGACATGATCAGCGCTGCACGGGCCAAGGACCCGGAGGTCGAGTGGCTGGCTGTGGATCTCGCCGATCTCGACCGCCCGGAGCGGTTCGACATCGTCGTGCTGGCCGGCAACGTCGTGCCCTACGCGTCCCGGCGATCCGAGCTCGTGGCCGCTTGTGGCCGCCACCTCGCGGCGGGCGGACGGCTGCTGGCCGGGTTCCAGCTGCAGGAGGGCTGGCCGACGCTCGACGAGTACGACAGCTGGTGCGCCGCCGCAGGGCTCGCCCTCGAGGACCGGTTCGCCACCTGGGACCGGGAGCCCTACGCGGGCGGGGCCTACGCGGTGTCGGTGCACCGGCGCTAACGCTTGCGGCGCAGGCGGATCGGGCCCTTCGCCGTCGACGGGTCCGCGACCCGGCCGCCCTGCACGATCTGGACGGTGCCCTTCTCCACCAGCCGCCGCGCGGCCATGCGGGCCGGTTCCATCAGCTCGCGCCAGCCGTCGGGATCGACCTGGCGGGCGGCCTCGGACGGGCAGATCGTGGCCGTGCGGGCGCGGGCGTCGAGCAGGCTCTCGATGGCCGCCTCCAGCCGGGTGTCGACCTCCCGCAGCCCGCGGCGGCGGCAGGCGGCACCACAGTGGCGGACCTCGTCCCAGTCGCGTTCCCACTTCTTGCGCCACTCGATCCGCCGCCCGCAGACGACGCAGGTCTTGTCGTCCCGGTCGGTCACGGCAGCGCCGCGCGCATCGCCTCGACCGGGCCGGGGCGTCCGGTCATCAGCTCCACCTGGGCGACGGCCTGGTGCAGCAGCATCTCCAACCCGCTGACGACCCGCGCACCCCCCGCCTGCGCGGTGGCGGCGAACGGGGTGGGCCACGGCGCGTACACGACGTCGAGGACGACGGCGCCGGGACCGGTACCGGACAGGGCGTCGGCGGCGCGGCCGGGCAGCGTCGAGATCACGACGTCGGCCTTCTCCAGTGCCGCCGCGGTGCGGGCGGGGTCGACCAGGGCGTCGTCGATCACCGGGGACACGCCCAGCCGTTCTGCGGTGGCCCGCAGCTCACCGGCGCGGGCGGGGTTGCGGACCAGCACCGTGACGTCGTCGATCCCGAGGTCGCGCAACGCGGCGAGCGCGGCCTGTGCGGTGCCGCCCGCTCCGAGGACGACGGCCCGACCGCCCACGTCGCCCGGTGCCGATCCCTGCAGTGCCGGTCCTCGCAGCGCTGCGACGATACCCAGGACGTCGGTGTTCTCCGCGAAGCGCCGCCCGCCGGAGAGCACGAGCGTGTTGGCGGCGCCGATCGCGGCCGCGGTGGGGGAGACCTCGTCGGCGACCTCCAGCGCCACCCGCTTCAGCGGCATCGTCAGCGACAGCCCGGCCCACTCCGCGTCGAGGCCCGCGACGAACGCGGGAAGG
Source organism: Mycobacteriales bacterium (assembly GCA_038231335.1). GTDB lineage: Bacteria > Actinomycetota > Actinomycetes > Mycobacteriales > Pseudonocardiaceae > Pseudonocardia. The sequence continues at coordinate 100,485 of JBBRLM010000008.1, read as the reverse complement.
GCGGCCTCGTCGCACTCGTGGCGGTCGTAGGTCCATCCCTCCAGGCCGAGCGCGCGATAGGCCGCGGTGTGCAGGGCGGGCGAGAGGGAGTGGGCGACGGGGGAGCCCAGGACGGCGGCACGCATGCCGCAAGTATGGGCCTGGGGCAGGATCGACCTCATGTCGATCTCGCGTCTCCTGGTGGCCAACCGCGGCGAGATCGCGCAGCGCGTGCTGGACGCGGCCGCGGACCTGGGCCTGGACGCCGTGGCCGTGCACGGCGACGGTCCCGCCGCCTACCTCGACGTCGACGCGTTGCTGGCCGCGGGCTCCGGGTGCGACGCGGTGCACCCCGGCTACGGCTTCCTGTCCGAGGACGCCGGGTTCGCACGGGCCGCCGTCGCTGCCGGGATGACGTGGGTCGGGCCGTCGCCGGAGTTCCTGGAGCTGTTCGGGGACAAGGCCTCCGCCCGCGCGCACGCCGTAGCGCTCGGCGTGCCGGTCGCCGCGGGCACCGGCCCGGTCGACCTCGCGGCTGCCCGGGCTTTCGCCGCGGGCGTCGACGGGCCGGTGATGCTCAAGGCCGTGGGTGGAGGCGGCGGCCGGGGCCTGCGTGTGGTGGCGCCGGGGGAGGATCTCGCTGCGGCGTACGAGCGGTGCCGGTCCGAGGCGGGCGGGGCCGTGCTCGTGGAGGAGCTGCGCACCGGCGCCCGGCACGTCGAGGTGCAGCTGATCGGCGACGGGCAGCGGGTGCTCGCCCTGGGCGACCGCGACTGCAGCCTGCAACGGCGCCACCAGAAGATCATCGAGTTCGCGCCGGCCGCGGACGTGCCGGCGGGGCTGCACGACGCCGCCGTGCGGCTGGCGGGCGGGCTGCGGGGCGTCGCGACGGCGGAGGTTCTGGTGGACGCGGCGGGGTTCGTGTTCCTGGAGGTCAACCCGCGGATCCAGGTCGAGCACACCGTCACCGAGGAGGTCACCGGCGTGGACCTCGTGACGGCCCAGCTGCGCCTGGCCGGTGGCGCCACTCTGGCCGACCTCGGCCTCGACGGTGCGCCCGCCCCGCGCGGGGTGGCCGTCCAGCTGCGGATCAACGCCGAGACCCTCACCCCCGACGGCGGCGTGCACCCCGCCGCGGGCATGCTCACGCGGTTCGAGCCGCCGTCGGGACGGGGGATCCGGGTCGACACGGCCGCCCGGGCCGCCACGGTGGTCGATCCGCGGTTCGACCCGCTGCTGGCCAAGCTGGTCGTGACCGGCCCCGACCGCGCCGCCGCCGTCGCGCGGGCGGCCCGTGCGCTGGCGGCGTTCGAGGTGGAGGGGGTGGCCACGAACCGACAGCTGCTGGCGGCGATCCTGGCCCACCCCGGCGCAGCGACGGCGACGACGACGTTCGTCGACGACCACCTGGCGGAGCTCCAAGCCGAGTGCCAGGAAAGCCACTTTGCTGTCACCACACGTCCGCAAAGTGGCTTTGCTGGCACTCCGGGGGCCGTTCTCGCACCACTCGCGGGGGTCGTCGTGGAGGTCGCCTCCGTCGGTGAGCTCGCCTCTGCGCACGTCGCCGTGCTGGAGGCGATGAAGATGGAGCATCTCGTGGCCGCCGCCGGGCGGGTGGTGCGGCTCGAGGTCGCGGTGGGCGACGTCGTCGCCGAGGGCGACGTGATCGCCGTGCTGGAACCGGCCGACGACGCCGCCGGCGCGGCCGAGGCGGCGGACATCGATCCCGACCACGTCCGGCCTGACCTCGCCGAGGTCCTCGACCGCCGCGCCGGCCTCCTCGACGACGCGCGCGCCGACACCGTCGCCCGGCGTCGCCGCACCGGGCAGCGCACGGCCCGGGAGAACGTCGAGGATCTCTGCGATCCCGACACGTTCACCGAGTACGGCGGCCTCGTCGTGGCCGGTCAGCGCCGCCGCCGCTCCCTCGACGACCTCATCGCCCGCACGCCGGCCGACGGCCTGGTCGGCGGCATCGGCGCCGTTGACGGCCGGCGCTGCGTCGTCGCGGCCTACGACTACACGGTCATGGCCGGCACACAGGGCTTCCAGGGCCACCGCAAGACCGACCGGCTCATCCACCTCGCGCTGCGCCACCGGCTGCCGTTCGTGCTGTTCGCCGAGGGCGGCGGTGGGCGGCCGGGCGACACCGACCACGTCACGATGTCGGGCCTGGAGCTGACGACGTTCGCCGGGTTCGCGCGGCTGTCGGGCACCGTGCCGGTGGTGACGATCGTGTCCGGCAACTGCTTCGCCGGCAACGCCGCACTCGCCGGCTGTGCGGATCTGATCATCGCGACCGAGGGATCGAGTCTCGGGATGGGCGGGCCGGCGATGATCGCCGGGGGCGGGTTGGGGGAGTTCCCGCCGGGCGAGGTCGGGCCGATGGACGTGCAGACCCGCAACGGAGTCGTGGACGTCCTCGTGCCGGACGAGGCGGCGGCCGTGGAGGCGGCCAGGCAGTTCCTCGGCTGGGCGTCGGGCGTCGCCGGTGCGTACGTGTGTGCAGAGCAACGGGGGTTGCGCCACCTCGTCCCGGAGAACCGCGTCCGCGCCTACGACGTGCGCGCGGTCGTGGAGACGCTGGCCGACACCGGGTCCGTGCTGGAGCTGCGCCCGGCCTTCGGCGCCGGGATCGTCACGGCACTGGCCCGGGTCGCCGGCCGCCCGGTCGGGATCATGGCCAACGACCCGCGGCACCTCGGCGGCGCGATCGACGCCGACGCCGCCGACAAGGGCGCCCGGTTCCTGCAGCTCTGCGACGCGCACGGCGTCGGCGTGGTCTCCCTGTGCGACACCCCCGGCTTCATGGTCGGCCCCGACGCCGAGCGCACCGCCACCGTCCGGCACGTCTCACGGATGTTCGTCGCCGGTGCCCACGCCCGCGTGCCCCTGGTCTGTGTGGTGCTGCGGAAGGCCTACGGCCTGGGCGCGATGGCGATGTCCGGCGGCGGCATGACCGAACCGGTGGTCACCGTGGCCTGGCCCAGCGGTGAGTTCGGCGGAATGGGCCTGGAAGGCGCCGTACGGCTGGGCTACCGCGCCGAGCTCGACGCCCTGCCCGCCGACGAACGCGAACCGCGCTACCGCGAGCTCGTCGCGGAGCTCTACGAACGAGGGAAGGCGCTGAGCACCGCCACCGTCATGGAGATCGACGACGTGATCGACCCGGCCACCACCCGCGACGTCATCGACGCCGCACTCGACGCCGCCACGCTCGGCGAGCCGTCGGGGTTCGTGGACACCTGGTAGGAACCTCTCCGTGGCGAGCATCGACGCGGGTCCTGCGGGTGACCTCGAGCGGCACGGCCCCGGCCCGATGAGCTACGAGATCCGGCCGATCGGCCACGTGCGCTCGGCGCTCGTCCACCGCCAGGACGCACCCCGGCAGCCCGACGAGGGCGCCCCGGAGGCCTGGCTCGTGTTCGACGAGGACGTCCGCGCCGCGGTCGCGGGCATCGAGGCGGCCACCGACATCCTGCTGCTCACCTGGTTCCACCAGGCCGACCGCACGGTGCTCACCACCCGCCCGCGCGACGACCCCGCCCGGCCCGAGACCGGCGTGTTCGGCACCCGCTCGCCCGATCGCCCCAACCCGATCGGGCTGCACCAGGTGCACGTCGTGGAGATCGACGGGCTGCGCGTGCGCGTGGCCCACCTGGAGGCCGTGGACGGCACGCCGATCGTCGACGTCAAGCGGGTCATCTCCTGAAGCGTTCCACCGTCACGTCGCCGTCGGTGTAGGCCGCCGCGGCTCGCTCGATGCTCGCGATCGACGCCGCCGCGAGCGAGCAGGGCGAGCCGTACTTGGCCTCGACCCGGTCGCCGGCGATGCCCAACGCCTCGCGGCTGCGCTTGACGAAGTCGGCCACCGGATACGTCCCACCGGGCTCGAGGTAGTCCTCCACCACGAGCGACGGCGAGTAGAACTCCTGCTGGGAGCCGTCGGGCCAGCGGACGGCGAAGAGCATCTCGGGCACCGGTGAACACTAGGCAGCCGCTGTTGCGATCATGTGTCGTGTGACGCAGACCGTGCTCGTGCTGGGTGGCCGCAGCGAGATCGGGCTGGCGGTGGCACGCCGCCTCGCGCCCGGGGCGACGGTGGTGCTCGCCGCGCGGCGCAGCGCCGACCTCGACGCCGAGGAGAAGTCCGTCCGCGAGGCCGGCGCGGCGGCCGTGGACCGCGTCGAGTTCGACGCCGACGACCTGGCCTCCCACGCGCCCCTGCTCGACGGCCTCGTCGCGCGCCACGGCCGGCTCGATGTCGTCGTCGTCGCGTTCGGGCTGCTCGGCGACCAGTCCCGAGCCGAGGCCGACCCCGACCACGCCGTGCAGATCGTGCACACCGACTACGTCGCGCACGTCGCGATCCTGACGAGGCTGGCCACGCTGCTGCGGGGCCAGGAAGGTCCGAGCACGCTGGTCGTCTACTCCTCGGTGGCCGGGGCCCGGGTGCGTCGCGCCAACTACGTCTACGGGTCGGCCAAGGCCGGCCTGGACGGGTTCGCGAGCGGGCTCGCCGACGCGCTGCACGGCACCGGGGTGCGGCTGCTGCTGGTCCGCCCGGGGTTCGTGATCGGCCGGATGACCACCGGCATGACGCCCGCGCCACTCTCGTCCACACCGGACCAGGTGGCCGACGCCACGGTCGCCGCGCTGCGCTCGGGGAAGGGGGAGGTGTGGGTCCCGGCGGCGCTGCAGCCGGTGTTCGCGCTGCTCAGGCACGCTCCGCGGGCTCTCTGGCGGAAGATGCCGCGCTGATCGCACCCGCGTCAGCGCTTTTGGGAATGCGTCGGTAACACTACGGTCATGAACTCCTCGCAGGATCACCCCCTGGTGTCCCGCCGACGACAGGAGTTCCGCGCATGGTCAGCAGGTCACGCTCGCTGCTGACCGCCGTCGCCGCCTTCGTCGTGCTGGTCGTGCTGTGGGAGATGGCCAAGCTGCTCCTGCCCGCCGACGGCGTGAGCGTCGGCGGCACCCGCCTGCTCCCGCGCACCGGCGACGCGGCGATGCCCCACGTCTGGACCGTGCTCGAGCGCCTCGGCACCCCGGAGGTGGCCGGCGCCGGATCCCGCACGGTCGGGGCCGCGGTGGCGTCGGGTGCGCTGTTCACCCTCGGGCTGGCGTTGGGCGGGCTCGTGATCGGCGGGGTGTTCGGGGTACTCCTTGCGCTCGTCATGGCCCGGTTCGGGCTGGTGCAGCGGGCGGCCCTGCCGTATGTCGTCGCGTCCCAGACGGTGCCGCTGATCGCGGTGGCGCCGCTCGTCGCGGGGTGGGGCGGGAAGATCCAGATCCTGGGCTGGGCCTGGCAGCCGTGGGCCAGCGTCATGGTGATCGCGGCCTACCTGGCGTTCTTCCCGGTCGCCGTCGGCATGCTGCGCGGGCTCACGTCGCCCGCGAAGGCCGACGTCGAGCTGTTCCGGTCGCTCGCCGCGGGCTGGTGGACCACGCTGCTGCGGCTGCGGCTGCCCGCGTCGGTGCCGCACGTCGTGCCCGCGGTGCGGCTCGCGGCCGCGGCCGCGGTGGTCGGGGCGATCGTCGCCGAGATCTCGACGGGCACCCGCGGCGGCATCGGGCGGCTGATCATCTCCTACGCGCAGTCCGCCACCGGCGACCCGTCGCAGATGTACGCCGCGATCCTCGGCGCCGCCGTGCTCGGGCTGGTCGCGGCGGCGGCGGTGGGGTTGCTGGACGTGGGCCTGAAGAGGTACCGGGGGAGCGTGTCATGAGTGCCGTCGAGCTGGCGGGTCTGGAGAAGTGGTTCGGGGCGGTCCACGCCCTCGACGGCATCGACCTCACGATCGACGACGGTGAGTTCGTCTCGCTCATCGGGCCGTCCGGGTGCGGGAAGTCGACGCTGCTGCGCGTCGTCGCCGATCTCGAACAGCCCACCGGGGGCACGGCGCTCGTGGCCGGCAAGAGCCCGCGGCAGGCGCGGGTGGACCAGGAGTACGGCATCGCGTTCCAGGCCGCCGGGCTGCTGGAGTGGCGGACGGTCGCGGAGAACGTCGAGCTGCCCCTGCAGGTGCACGGGATGGGCAGGGCGCAGCGCCGGGCCCGGGCCGCGGAGCTCCTGGAGCTCGTCGGGCTCGCCGACTTCGCCGGCTCCCGGCCCGGGCAGCTCTCGGGCGGCATGCAGCAGCGGGTGGCGATCGCCCGCGCGCTCGCGCCCAGCCCGCGGCTGCTGCTGATGGACGAGCCGTTCGGAGCCCTGGACGAGATGACGCGCGAGCGGATGCAGGCCGAGCTGCTGCGGCTGGCCCGCGAGACCGGCGCCGCCGTGCTGTTCGTGACCCACTCGATCCCCGAGGCCGCCGTGCTGTCGGACCGGGTCGTGGTGATGAGCCCGCGGCCCGGGAGGATCACGGAGATCATCGGAGGCTGCCGCCCCGGCCCCAGAATCGGTGATATCAGGGACATCGGCGACATCGGCGACATCGGCGACATCGGCGACATCGGCGACATCGACGACGTCCGCGAGAGCACCGCCTTCTTCGAGGCGATCACCGCGGTGCGCGAGTCCCTCCGCAAGGCGCACTCGTGACTCCAACCGCCGACGAACGACACTCTCGTCGCAGAGGTTCCGACGAGAGTGCCGTTGGTCGGAACGGGTGGGGGCCACCGCTCGCCTTCGGCGTCGTCATCCTGGTGCTCTGGGAGGGTGTTGTCCGGCTTGCCGGCGTCCCGGCCTTCCTGCTGCCTGCCCCTACCGTGATCGGGGCGCAGATCGGCGCCCAGTTCCCCGTCATCGTGGAGACCGCCGCCGTCACCGGGGGGAACGCGCTGGTGGGGCTCGTCGCCGGGTTCCTCATCGGGGTGCTGCTGGCGCTGCTCGCGTCCGCGTCGCGGCTGGTGGCGGAGCTGACCACGCCGGTCGTGCTCGCCGCGAGCGCCGTGCCGATCGTGGCGCTGGCGCCGGTGTTCACCACGATGTTCGGCTCCACCACCGAGATCCCGCGCCGGCTCGTGGTCACCGTCGTGGTGATCGTGCCCGTCTTCGTCTCGACGGTGCGGGGGCTCCGCGCCGTGGCGCCGGTGCACGCCGACCTCATGACGTCGCTGGCCGCCTCGCCCGCCCAGTTCGCCCGGTTCGTGAGGGTGCCGGGCGCGGTGCCCCACATCGTGACCGGCCTGCGGCTCGCCGCCCCGGCCGCCGTCATCGCCTCGATCGTCGCCGAGTACTTCGGGGGCTTGCAGAACGGGCTGGGCAGCCGGATCACCTCGGCCGCCGCCAACACCGCCTACGCCCGCGCGTGGGCCTTCGTCGCCGCCTCGATCGCCCTGGGGCTGCTGTTCTACCTGGCCGGGCTGCTGGCCGAACGGCTCGCCACCCGCGGCCGCACCACCACCTGAGGAGACCTGGATGTCCCGACGTGCACTGGCCGCGGTCGCGGCCGCCCTCGCGCTGGCGGTCAGCGCCTGCTCCACCACGCCCCAGGCCGCCGACAGCTCGGCCGCCCCGGGCGCGCTCAAGCCCGTCTCGCTGCAGCTGCAGTGGTTCACCCAGGGCCAGTTCGCCGGGTACTTCGCCGCGGTCGACCAGGGCTTCTACAAGGAGCAGGGCCTCGACGTCACGATCAAGGAGGGCGGCGTCGACATCGTCCCGCAGACGGTGCTGGCGCAGGGCCAGTCCGACTATGCCATCGCCTGGGTGCCCAAGGCGCTCGCGTCGCGGGAGCAGGGCGCGGCGATCACCGACGTCGCCCAGATCTACCAGCGCTCCGGCACCCGGCAGGTGTCGTTCGCGAGCAAGGGCATCACCTCGCCGGCCCAGCTGGCCGGCAAGAAGGTGGGCAACTGGGGCTTCGGCAACGAGTTCGAGCTGTTCGCGGGTATGACCGCGGCCGGGGTCAAACCCGGCGCGCTCGTGCAGCAGCAGTTCGACATGCAGGCCCTGCTCTCCGGCGACATCGACGCCGCGCAGGCCATGTCCTACAACGAGTACGCGCAGGTGCTGGAGGCCAAGAACCCGGCCACCGGTCAGCTGTACAAGGCGTCGGACTTCAACGTCATCAACTGGAACGACGACGGCACCGCGATGCTGCAGGACGCGATCTGGGCGAGCACCGACAAGCTGTCGGACGCCGCCTACCAGGACCAGACCACGAAGTTCGTCGCCGCGTCGATCAAGGGCTGGGCCTACTGCCGCGACAACGTGACGGCCTGCCGCGACATCGTCGTCAAGGCGGGGTCGAAGCTCGGTGCGAGCCACCAGCTGTGGCAGATCAACGAGGTCAACAAGCTGATCTGGCCCTCGCCCGCGGCCGGCGCCGGCACGATCGACCCCGCCGCGTGGGCGCAGACGGTGAAGGTGGCCCGCACCGCCGTCAACGCCGACGGTGCGACCGTGATCACGAAGGACCCCGACGCGCAGGCGTACAGCAACGACTACGTGACGAAGGCGCTGGAGATCCTGAAGGGCCAGGGCGTCGACGTCGTGGGTACGAGCTTCAAGCCCATGACGGTGACGCTCAACCCAGGCGGCAGCTGACGCTGCCCGTGAGCGGAAATCAGGGTCAGGACCCTGATTTCCGCTCACGAGCCAGCAGGTCGTACCAGGCGCCGTCGTCCTGCTCGCCCGACCCGATCGGGCCGTCCTCACGGAAGTGCCCCACCAGCGTGAAGCCGGCGCGTTCCGCGACGTGCCGACTCGCGGTGTTGGTCCACGACGCCCCGATCTGCACGCGGTGGCGGCCCAGCCCGCCCGCCTCGCGGGGGGTGAAGGCGTGGTCGAGCAGCAGATCGACGGCCTCGCCGACCACGCCCCGGCCCCGGGCCTCGGGGTGGGCCCAGTAGCCGATCTCGCCGCTGGTGGGGTTCAGGTCGTCGTCGAGGCGGAAGATGCCGACGTTGGCCAGCAGCCGGTCGTCGTCGCGGTCGGCGACGGCCCACGTCACCGCCTGCCCGAGGGACTCCGCGAGCCGCCTGCCCCGGACGAACGCGCGCGCCGTGTCGTCGGTGTAGGGGTCGGGCAGCTGGTTGAGCCAGAACCGCGTGCGCTCGTCGCTGCAGGCCCCCACGATGCGCGGGCTGTCGGCCTCGATGTGCGGCCGCAGCCGGACGCGGGCGCCCTCGAGGACCGGGGTCGGCCACCACGTGGTGCGGGGAGCGGGGGCGTCGCCGGGCTGCAGCGACGCGTACCAGCCGTCGTGCAGGGTGCCCCGCTGCGGGACGGACAGCGGCCGCTCCCCGTGGAAGGTGAAGCCGCAGGCGTGGGCCACGCGCCAGGACGCGAGGTTGCCGGCGTTCGCCGCCCAGTGCACGACGGCCAGGCCGGCCTTCTCGAAGCTCCACCGCGTGGCCAGGCGGACCGCCCGTGCGGTGATCCCGCGGCCCCGCGCCCAGGGTGCCGTGGCGAAGCCGATGTCCGGTGGCGGCCCGGTGCGGAGGTCGACGTTGCCCGCGAACCGGGACGGGTCACCGTCGGCGGCCTCCACCGCCCAGCGGAACGCGGAGCCGTCGCGCCACCCGGCGGGCACGTCCTCGTGCACCCACCGTTCGGCGGGCCGGTGGTCGTAGGGCACGGGGACGCTCGTCCAGCGGACGGTCTCGAGGTCCGTGGCCATCGCGATCAGGCCGTCGACGTCGGCGGGGGTGTGGGCGCGCAGGGTGACGACGCCGTCGCTCAGTTCCGGTACGTCCATCGGGCCATGATCGCCGGGGAGCCCGTCACCGGGCCAGTCAATTCGCAGGCGCCCAGACCGCGTAGAGGGGGTCCCCAGGCCCCGGTGGCGTGCGCAGCTGGCCCCGGACCTGCCCGAACCCCTCCGACAGCGCGAAGTACGCGTTGACGACCTGCAGGTGCTGCTCGTCGTCGGTCTGCAGCCAGCCGCGGATGGCCTTCGTGGGGAAGCACCGGTTGGAGAACGTCACCACGAACGGCCCGCCGGGCCGCAGCACGCGCGCGACCTCGCGGAACACCGGGACCGGGTCGGCCAGGTAGTCCACCGAGACGCAGCAGGTGGCGGCGTCGAAGCTCGCCTCGGGGAACGGCAGCGTCGGATCGACGTTGAGGTCGTGCACCACGTGCTCGGCCATCATCGGGTTGGCCGCGAGCTCGGAGGCGTTCATGCCCAGCCCCACGAGCCGCCGCGGTGGGTGCTCGAAGTGCGAGATCCAGGACGACATGAGGTCCAGCACCTCGCCGTCGAGCCCGAGCTCGGTGTACAGCGCGCCCACGGCGGCGATGGCCCGGTCGTCGATGTGCTCGACGAGCCGCGGCGGGCCGTAGAACACCGCGTCGGGAGAGGAATCATCGCGCTCGAAGAACCCCGGCGGGAACACGGCCTCGGTCACACGATCACGGTAACGCCGGGCACCGTGCCGAGCGCGTTGTCACCGTGCAGACTCCCTACCGTCTGCACGGCGACCATCAGGTCTGCACGGTCCGGCGCAGGCGTGGGCCTCGCCCGATCGCCGTGCCCGCCTCGACGGCTCGCGCCCGCTCGGCCGCCCACCTCGCCAGGCCGGTGACGTCCAGGTCGGCCGGGACCGGGCCCTCCCAGCCTCCGAGCCGCTCCGCCGCCCGGGTCAGCAGCGACACCGCCCCGCGGGTGTTGCCGCGTTGGGCGTGGGTGAGGCCTACGGCGAGCTGCGCGAGGCCCCGCCACAGCTCCCGCGCCCCGTCAGGCGCGGCCTTCCACGCCGCCTCCAGGACGTCGTGGGCGGGGAAGGGGAGGCCGGCGTCAAGGAGCCGCTGGGCCTCGGTCACGGACTCGTCGGGGGTGAGGACGAGGTCGTCGGGCACCCGTTCGACGCCCGCGGCCCCGTGCGGGAGAGGGCGACCCGCGGCGTCACGCGGGCGGGCGTTGCGGGCCCGGCCTGCGGCGTCCCGGTCACGAGGCATGCCCCTACCGTCTCACGACACGTCGGCCGTCCAGCGCTCCTCGATCCTCCCGAACCGCCAGACGCCCAGCGCCAGCAGCCACGTCGCGACGAACAACCCCACGATGACGTAGCCGACGTGTTCCAGATCGAGGTCGGCGATCACGGCCAGCGGGCCGGACGTGGCGCCGATCTCGGTGGCCAGCAGCTGCAACAGCTCGATGCCGCCGATCACGAGCGCGACCATCACCGACAGTGTGGTGACGGTGAGGTTGTAGAACACCTTGCGCACCGGTTTGAGGAACGCCCAGCCGTAGGCGGCGGACATGAACACGCCGTCGGCGGTGTCGAACAGGCTCATGCCGGCGGCGAACAGCACCGGCAGCACCAGGATCGCGTACCAGGGCAGCGCGAACGCGGCGGCGCCCCCGGCCAGTACCAGGAGTGTGACCTCGGTGGCGGTGTCGAAGCCGAGGCCGAAGATGAAGCCGACCGGGAACATGTGCCACGGCCTGTTCACCGCCCGCAGGACCCGGCCGAGGATGCGGGCCAGGAAGCCGCGCGCGTTCAGATGGTGCTCCAGCTCGGCCTCGTCGAGCTCGTCGGTGCGCATCCGGCGGAAGACCCGGCCGATCCCGACGAGCGCGACGAGGTTGAGCAGCCCCAGCGCCACCAGGAACGCGCCGCTGATGATCGTGCCGGCCACCCCGAGGACCTGACGGACGGCCGAGCCGTCGTCGTCCAGCGCGCTGGTGACCGTGCGCACCCCGAGCGCGAGGAACAGGCACAGCACGAACACCACCGACGAGTGCCCGAGCGAGAACCAGAACCCCACGCCGCGGGCCCGCTGTCCGTCGCCCACGAGCTTGCGGGTGGTGTTGTCGATGGCCGCGATGTGGTCGGCGTCGAACGCGTGACGCATGCCCAGCAGATAGGCGGTGAGGCCCAGACCAGTGCCGAACGCACCCTGCGTCCCGACCTGGTAGCCCCCCGGATCGACGATCGCGATCATCACGAACCAGCCCAGCGCCGTGAGCAGCAGGATGAACCCGGCCATCCCTCCGACGTGGAGCCAGTCGGTGCGGTCGAAGCGCTTCGGCGCCGTCGGTGCGGTCATGTGGCAATGATTGCGGACTTGTTCAGATGAGAGAAGAGTGTGGTCCGAAATGCCCCGAAAAGTCCCGATCGGCAGCCCTGCGGCCGACTCGCATACTGATCGCATGACCGTGAACGAACGCGCACTGGCCCTCCTCGAGGCCACCCCTCTCGTCGACGGGCACAACGACCTGCCCTGGGCCCTGCGCGAGCTCGGCGGCCCCGATCCCGCCGCCGCCGTGGCCCGGACCGACATCGCATCCCGCGTCGCCGCCCTGCAGACCGACATCCCGCGCTTGCGGGAGGGTCGGGTCGGCGTGCAGTTCTGGTCGGTGTTCGTGCCCTGCTCGATGGTGGGCCCGGAGGCGACCGCCGCCGTGCTGCAGCAGGTGGAGCTCGTCCGGCTGCTCACCGAGGCCTACCCGGACGACCTCGCCCTCGCCACCACCGCGGGCGTCGCGCGGGCCGGTTTCGACGGCGGCCGTGTCGGGTCGCTGCTCGGCGCCGAGGGTGGCCACTGCATCGACGGCTCGCTCGACGTCCTGCGCACGCTCGGCGGTCTCGGCGTCCGCTACATGACGTTGACGCACAACCTCAACACCGACTGGGCCGACTCCGCCACCGACGAGCCCGTCCACGGCGGGCTCTCGGACTTCGGCCGCGACGTCGTGCGCGAGATGAACCGGATCGGCATGCTCGTGGACCTCTCCCACGTCGCCGCCACCACCATGCGCGACGCGCTGGCCACCACCAGCCGGCCGGTCGTGTTCACGCACTCCTCGTGCCGCACCGTCACCGACCACCCCCGCAACGTCCCCGACGACGTGCTCGCCGCGCTGCCCGGCAACGGCGGCGTGTGCATGGTGACGTTCGTGCCCCGCTTCGTCTCCTCGGCCGCCGCCGGGTGGGACCGCGAGCTGCAGGAGTCGATGGCCCGCGCCGGCCTCGACCACCGCGACCTCGACGCACGCAACGCCTTCGAGGCGGCCTGGACGGGGCGGCCGTGCCCGTCCGCGACGCTCGACGACGTCGTCGCGCACGTCGAGCACGCGCGCGAGGTGGCCGGCATCGACCACGTCGGCATCGGCGGCGACTTCGACGGCACGCCGGAGCTGCCCGTCGGCCTGGAGGACGTGTCCTGCTACCCGGCGCTGTTCGAGGCGCTGATGGAGAAGGGCTGGAGCGACGACGACTGCGCGAAGCTCGCCGGCCGCAACGCCCTGCGGGCGCTGGCCGATGCCGAGGTGTCCGGCCCGTGAAACCCGTGAACGACGTCGTCTTCTTCGCCGTCGAGCTCGCGTCCCTCGTCGCGTTCGGGGTGTGGGGCTGGCGCGTCGGGCCGGGAGCGTGGAGGTTCGTGCTGGTCGTCGCGCTGCCGCTGGCGTTCGCGGTGGCGTGGGGTCTCCTGGCCGCCCCGAACGCGCCTCGGCAGCTGGTCGACCCGTCGCTGCTGGTGTTCCAGCTCGGCGCGTTCCTCCTGGCCGCGGCGGCGCTGTGGGCGAGCGGCCGGGCCGGTCCCGGTGCTGCCCTGGGCGTGGTCGCCGTGGCGGTGGTGGTCCTCGACCGCGTGCTCAGCTAGGTCAGGCTCACCTAACTGTGGAGAGTCGAGTGGACGTGCACCGCACCGGACCCACCCCGGCCGAGAGGGCCCGGACGACCGTGGCCGACGCCCCCACCCTGACCGTCGAGTTCGGCGACCGGGGCCGAGCCCGTGGCCGTCCGGGCCGTCGAGGCCGACGGATCCGTGCTCGTACTGGTGGCCGCCGCCGGGGAGCTCGCCGAGCGGGCCACCGGTGCGGGGGTGGTCTGCGTGCTGCACGGCGGCCGGCCCATCCCGCTCGCCTGCCCCGACCGGACCCTCGACGTCGTCACGCTGTTCGGCACCGCCACGCTCGTGGACGCCGACGACCTCGCCGTCGCACTGGCCGTGATCGCGGAGACCTACCCGGGCCGCTGCGGCGAGGTGATGCTGCGCCCCGACGCGTCCGCGCTCGTCCGGGTCCGCCCGGCGCAGACCCGCGTCGACGGCGTCCCGGTGGATCCCGACGCCTACCGCACCGCCCGCCCCGACCCGCTCGCGGCAGACAGCGACCGCGTGGTCTCCCACCTGGTGCACGACCACCCGGAGCGCGTCATGGCGCTGGCGCACCTGCTCGACCCGGTGCTCGTGGCGGAGGCCCGGATGCTGGCCCCGGTGCGGGTCGACCGGTACGGCCTGGTTGTCAATGACGAGCCACCGAGATCGTGTTCCGCCTCGGGCGGCGGTGGGCGATGGCGAGCCGGTCCAGTGGGGCGGCGCACAGATCCAGGATGTCGTCCGACTCGTTGGCGAAGAACCAGCGGGGTACTCGTAGCGCCTGGGGGAGCCGGCCACAGTGCGGACGGTCCAGTTGGTGATCCGGCAGCCGTCGGAGTGGAACAGCCCGCGCAGGAACGGGCCGGGGTGCTTGTCGACGATCTCCTGCTGCCATGGTTCCTGCACGATCGCCCGAGTGTGCTTCTTGCCGGGGCCGTGCTGGGGGAACAGGCAGGTCCAGTGCTTCGAGCAGCTCTTCACCTGGACGCATCCCTGCTTGTGGACGTGGTTCACCGACGTGCCGAGGGCCGCTCCCATCGCCGAATCCACCTCGGCCATCACCCCGGACCAGGCGTCGGCGCAGTAGATCGACAAGAACGGGGTACCGCGGCGCCCCATCGAGATGTGTCCGTCACCGAGGTACATACCGAGCGGGTACGGGTAGGAGGTGGCCAGGGCGGCGTCGGTGCAGCGAGGGCCGGCCCGCACCGATCCGGTCCGGCGCGGCGCGCGCCTCGTCGCCAGTAGGCAATGGTGCTGTCAGGCACGCCGGTGAGGTCCGCGACCGCCCGTGTGGTCACACCGGGCACGCAGAGTGCCAGAACGCGGTCCACGGTGTCGCGGGAATGCACGCGCTGACTATGACCGGAAGCACTGACAATTCCTGGGGGTGCTCCCGGTGGGATTCGAACCCACACTGGACGCTGTTTGAGAGCGCGGCCTCTGCCGTTGGGCTACGGGAGCGTGCTGCTCGGTGATACTAGCGGGCCGGCCGCCGACCATCGACGTCACATCGCCGCTCGCTCCACCCCGCCACAGCCGACCGCTATTCTGGGGGCTTCCGGTTCCATCCGTCCGGTGAAGGAGAAGTCCCTGTGACCCAGCAGGTTTCCGAGGAGAACACGCCCAGTGGCGACGCCCGACCGGCGGTCGGGCTGCGTGTGCTCGTCGTCGAGGACGAGGCGCTCATCCGCCTCGATCTCACCGAGATGCTGAGCGAGGAGGGCTACGTCGTCGCCGGTGAGGCCGGGGACGGTGAGCAGGCCGTGGAGCTGGCCCGCTCCCTGCACCCCGACCTGGTCATCATGGACGTGAAGATGCCGAAGGTCGACGGTATCGCGGCCGCCTCCCTGATCGTGGAGGAGCGCATCGCGCCCGTCGTCATGCTCACCGCGTTCAGCCAGCGCGACCTCATCGAGCAGGCCCGTGACGCCGGCGCCATGGCCTACCTAGTCAAGCCGTTCGCCCGCCACGAGCTGGTGCCGGCCATCGAGCTGGCCGTCTCGCGGTTCGCGGAGAAGCGCGCGCTGGAGGATGAGGTCGCCACGCTCACCGAGCGGCTGGAGACCCGCAAGGTCGTCGACCGCGCCAAGGGCCTGCTGATGACACGCCAGTCGATGTCGGAACCCGATGCGTTCCGCTGGATCCAGCGCACCGCGATGGACCGCCGCACCACGATGAAGGCCGTCGCCGAGGCGGTCGTCGACGGGCTCGCCGCGCCGAAATCCTGATCTTACTCACCCTCCGCTGCTGGATCGATCACGGTCCGCTGCGCAGGGTTGCGGTCCGGTAAAGGACTGGTGCAGAACGGTGACGGCGTGGCAACGGGTGCCATAACGTCCCCGACGCTCTCGACACCTCAGGGAGTTCGGGCGTGGTCGGGCACCCCGGGACACGCGGCACGGAAGGACACAGCATGACTCGGAGGCGGACGATCGTCACCGCCGCGATCCTCGCCGGGGCCCTCGGGCTCACGGCGTGCGGCACCAATCGGAACGAGGGCGCCGGCACCGGCGGTGGCAGTTCCTGTGACACCAGCAAGGGCACGCTGGTGATCGGCATGGTCGCACCCCTGTCGGGCAGCCTCTCCGCTCTCGGCCTCGGCATGCGCAACTCCACGAAGCTGGCGGTCGACCAGGCCAACCAGAAGTGCACGGTCAAGGGTTACAAGATCGACTTCCAGCCCGAGGACGACCAGGCCACGGCGCAGATCGCCGGCCAGGCCGCCACCAAGCTGTCGTCGGACCCCAACGTCGTCGGTGTCGTCGGCACGCTGAACTCCTCCACCGCGCAGACGGTGGCGCCGATCCTCGACGCCAAGAAGATCGTGATGGTCTCCCCGGCCAACACGAACCCGACCCTGACGCTCGGCCAGGCCGCCACCACGGCGCCCGCCCGGCCGTTCAAGACGTACTTCCGCGTGGCCACCACGGACCTCGTGCAGGGCCCGTTCGGCGCTCAGTACCTGATCCAGAAGGCCGGCAAGAAGAACATCGCGGTCATCAACGACGGCAAGACGTACGGCGCAGGCCTGGCCGCCACGTTCTCCGCCGAGGCCACCAAGCTGGGCGCGAAGGTCGTCGCGCAGGAGCGGGTGGGCGAGAAGGACACCGACTTCTCCGGCGTCATCGCCAAGATCCGTCCGCTCAACCCGGACGCGGTCTACTACGGCGGTGAGTACCCGGTGGCCGGGCCGTTATCGGCGCAGCTCGCCGGAGCCGGCCTGAACATCCCGCTGATGGGCGGCGACGGCATCGTCGACAAGCAGTTCGTGGCCCTCGGTGGCCGCGTCGGCGACCTTGCCACCAACGTCGGTGCACCCGCCGACCAGCTGCCCAGCGCGGCCACGTTCATCAGCGACTACAAGGCGGCCAACTTCGCCGAGGAGTTCAGCGCCTACGGGGTCCTGACCTACGACGCCGCGAACGTGATCATCAACGGGCTGGCCACCGCGGTCGGCACGGGCACCTTCGACGACTCGAAGCGCCAGGCGCTGATCGACGCGGTGCAGGCCACCAAGCTGGACGGGGCGAGCGGCGCGGTCGCGTTCGACCAGTACGGCGACACCACGAACAAGGTCCTCACCGTCTACGGCGTGAAGGGCGACAACTTCGCCCCGATCGAGACCGGCACCTTCTCGGGGAGCTGACTCCTGCCCCAGACCGGGGAACGAGTTCGCAAGACACCAAACACGACGGGGGCGGGCCACAACCCGCCCCCGTCGTTCGTGGAAGAGGACCGACTTGCTGTCCACGCTCTTGTCCCAGATCATCAACGGGCTGGTGCTCGGCTCGTTGATCGGATTGATCGCGCTCGGCTACACGATGGTCTACGGGATCGTCCAGCTCATCAACTTCGCCCACGGCGAGATCTTCATGGTCGGCGCGTACGGCGGCCTGGCCATGTTCAGCTATCTGCTCCCCACCGCGCTGAAGAACCAGTGGTACTTCGCGCTCCCCATCCTGCTCATCGCCGGCGCGGCCGTCTCGGTGCTGGTGGCGGTGGCGATGGAACGGCTGGCCTACCGGCCGTTGCGCGGCGCTCCGCGGCTGGCCCCGCTGATCACCGCGCTCGGTGTGTCGGTGGCCCTGCAGGAGGCGGTGCGGGTGTTCTACCCCAACGCCACCGCGGCCCTGCCGTTCCCCAACATCTTCGTGCCCGGCACCCTGATCATCCCGTTCGGCGACGGCATCCCGATCCGGTACTCGGCGATGTTGCTCGTCGTCGTGTCGCTGGCGCTGGCCTTCGCGCTCAACTCGTTCGTCGAGCGCTCGCGGATGGGACGCGCGATGCGGGCCACCGCGCAGGACCCGGACGTCGCCCGGCTGATGGGCGTCGACCCGGACCGCGTCATCGTCCTGACGTTCGCCCTCGGCGGTGCGCTCGCCGGCGTCGGCGGCATCCTCTACGGCGGCCTGTACAACACGGTCAACATCGACATGGGCTTCCAGAACGGTATCTTCGCGTTCACCGCGGCCGTCCTGGGTGGTATCGGCAGCATCCGCGGCGCCATCGTCGGCGGGCTCGCGATCGGGCTGGTGAAAGCCCTGGGCGGCCAGTACCTGCCGGGCGGCACGGCCTACGACTACGTCTGGATCTTCGTGGTGCTCATCGTGGTGCTGGTGTTCCGGCCCCAGGGCTTCTTCGGCGAGACCGAGCGGGTGCGCGCATGACCACCATCGAGGCCCCTCCCTCCGCCATCGTCACGCCGCCGCGCAGCCGGCTCGACGCGCTGTGGGCGGCCCTCGCTCCACGCGCCACGATGCTGCGGGCGCTGGCCGGTGTGCTGACGATCATCGGCACCTACCTGCCCTGGGCCACCTTCGTGCTCAACGACGGGCCCTACCCGGAGAAGTCGACGCTCAACTTCTTCGTCGATCCCTTCGGAGTCACCGGGTACCGGCTGCACCTGCTGGTGATCGGCATCGCGATGATCGTCGTCGCACTGGTGAAACTGCCCGCGGCCGGCCGCATCATCCGCGGGCTCGGCTGGGGCACGGTCGCCGTGTCCGTGATCAACATCCTGTATCTCACGATCGCGGGCGGCGGGCTCGGCACCATCACGGCGTCGGACGGCTCCGTGGCGTTCGGCGCGATCGTCGCACTGCTCGGCGGGCTGCTCGCCGTCGTCGGTGGCACGGCAGGCGGTCTCGGTACCAAGCCGGAGCTCACCTGGAAGCTGGCCTGGTGGGTCGAGTGGCTCATCCTGCTGGTCGTCTTCGCGATCGTCCTGTTCCTCGTCGCGGGGGTGCTCACCAGCGGCGGGCAGGGCGGTGTCGTCAACCCGTACGCCGGCCCCGTGTTCCTCCTGGTGCTCGGTGCGCTCGGCGGCGCGATCTCGGCGCTCTCCGCGTCGGGCCTGTTGACGTGGGTCTCGGCGGTGTCGGAACGGCACCGGCTCTTCAGCGTCGTCGTGCTGCTCGTGGTGGCCCTGCTACTGCCCCTGACCAGCGCCGGCACCGAGTACTGGATGACCGTGGCCGCCAACATCGGCGTCTACGCGGCCACCGCGATCGGGCTGAACATCGTCGTCGGCCTCGCCGGCCTGCTCGACCTCGGTTACGTCGCGTTCCTCGGCATCGGGGCGTTCGTGGCGGCCAACCTGTCGGGCGCCGCGGCGTCGGAGATCGGCATCGAGCTCCCGTTCCCGCTGGTCATGATCATCTCGGCGGTGGTGGCGGGCATGTTCGGCGCCATCGTCGGTTCACCGACCCTGCGGGTGCGCGGCGACTACCTCGCCATCGTGACGCTCGCGTTCGGTGAGATCTTCGTGCGCAGCGCGCAGAACAACATCGGTGGGCTGACGGGCGGCGCGAACGCGATCCCGAACATCCCGGCCGTCTCGGCGTTCGGGCAGTCGTTCGCCGCGCCGCTGACGATCGGCGCGGTCAAGCTACCCTCCGGCGTCCTGTACTACGTGCTGATCGTGCTGCTGGTCGCGGCCGTCATGCTGATCTTCGCGAACCTCAAGAACTCCCGGCTCGGACGCGCGTGGATCGCGATCCGCGAGGACGAGGACGCGGCGCGGGCCATGGGCATCCGCACCGGGCCCGTCAAGATCCTGGCGTTCATGATCGGGGCCACGCTCGCCGGGCTGGCGGGGGCGTTCTTCGCCCACAAGACCGGGGTGGCGGCCTACGACAGCTTCCAGTTCATCCAGTCGGTCACGCTGCTGGCGTCGGTGATCCTCGGCGGCATGGGCACGATCCCGGGCGCGGTGCTCGGCGCGTCGATCCTGTTCGTGCTGCCCGAGAAGCTCCGGGAGTTCACCGACTACCGGCTGCTGATCTTCGGCCTGGCGCTGGTGGTCATCATGCGCTTCCGGCCGCAGGGCCTGATCCCCGACGCCCACCGCCGTGCCGAGCTGGCCCCCGACGCGGACGACGTGACTCCGGTTGTGGACGTGAAGAAGTGACCTCTCCGATTCTCGAAGCAGCCGGCGTCACCATGCAGTTCGGTGGCCTGCGCGCGCTCAACGACGTGTCGTTCGGTCTCGCCGAGGGTGAGGTGATCGGCCTCATCGGCCCGAACGGGGCCGGGAAGACCACGCTGTTCAACTGTCTCACCGGGTTGTACGCGCCCACGTCGGGCACCGTGTCCAGCCGGGGCAAGCCGCTCCCGCAGGACCCGGCACGCGTCACCGAGCAGGGCGTGGCGCGCACGTTCCAGAACATCCGGCTCTTCCCGAGCATGACGGCCGAGGAGAACGTCCTGGTCGGGCGGCACGTGCGGATGAAGCAGAGCCCGATCATCTCGTTGCTGCACGGGCCCGGCTTCCGCAAGAGCGAACGGGAGGCCCGCGAACGCACGGCGGAGCTGCTGGAGTTCGTCGGGCTCGCGAAGTTCTCCGACGAGCTCGCCCGCAACCTGCCCTACGGCGACCAGCGCCGCCTCGAGATCGCGCGCGCGCTGGCCACCGACCCGTCGGTGCTGCTGCTCGACGAGCCGACGGCCGGCATGAACGCCCAGGAGACCGAGGCCACCCGCCAGCTGATCTTCGCGATCCGGAAGCTGGGCACGTCGGTGGTGGTGATCGAGCACGACACCAAGTTCATCTTCACCCTCTGCGACCGGGTCCTCGTGCTCGTGCAGGGTGAAGTGCTCGTCGAGGGCAGCCCGGAGGAGGTGCGCGGCGACCCCCGCGTCATCGAGGCCTACCTGGGCGCCCCGCCCGACGAGGTCGAGGCCCAGATCCACGAGGCGGAGGAGAAGGCATGAGTTTCCTCGAGGTTCGTGACCTGGTGGTGGCCTACGGCGCCATCCAGGCCGTCCGTGGAGTGACGTTCTCCGTCGAGCAGGGGCAGGTCGTCAGCCTCATCGGCAGCAACGGGGCGGGTAAGACCACCACGCTGCGGACGGTCTCCGGCCTGCTGCGGCCGGTGTCGGGCGAGATCCTCTTCGACGGCAAGCCGATCCACGCGCTCCCGGCCCACCAGATCCTGAGCCTGGGCGTGGCCCACAGCCCGGAGGGCCGGCGGCTGTTCGCCCGCATGACGGTGGAGGAGAACCTGCGCCTGGGCGCCTACACCCGCGACGACGAGGAGGGCATCGTCACCGACATGGACCGGGTCTTCGACATGTTCCCGGTGCTGGGAGAGCGGCGGCGCAACAAGGCCGGCCTGTTCTCCGGCGGCGAGCAGCAGATGCTGGCGATCGGTCGGGCATTGATGTCGCGGCCCAAGCTCCTGATGCTCGACGAGCCGTCCATGGGGCTCTCGCCGATCATGACGCAGAAGATCTTCGCCACGGTGAAGGAGCTGCAGTCCGAGGGCACCACGGTGCTGCTGGTGGAGCAGAACGCGCTGTCGGCGCTGGCGCTGTCCGACCGCGCCTACGTGATCGACCTGGGTCGCACCACGCTGTCGGGCACCGGCCGCGAGCTGCTGGCGGACCCCCGCGTGCAGGAGGCCTACCTGGGCGAGGGCGTCGCCTCGTAACCGTCGGCCCCGAGGAAGGCGCGCACCGCGGCGATGAACTCCTCGGGGCTCGAGGCGTGCACCTCGTGGCCGACGGGAATGGTGACGAGGCGCGCGTCCGGCACCAGCATCGCCGCCTCGGCCAGCTGGTCCTGGGGGACGTGGCTGGTCGGTCCGCCCGCCACGAACAGCGTCGGCGCCCTGATCGAGGACAGCCGGTCCCACCAGGCCGGGGCCGGATTGTCGAGCTGCCCGACGATCGCCGGCACGACGGCCCAGTCGAAGGAGAGCGGGCCTTCGGGCCGGTCGGGGACGGGCCGGCTGCGGGGGCGCGGCGGCGGGGCGTCCTCCAGCACGAGCCGCTCCACCCGGTCCGGGTACTGCTGCGCCACGAGCAGCGCCACGATGCCGCCCAGGGAGTGGCCGATGAGGATGACGTGGCCGAGCCCGAGCCGGTCGAGCAGCGCGACCACGTCGTCGCGCATGAGCTCCAGCGAGTAGCGGGAGGCACGTCCGCTCGCGCCGTGACCCCGGAGGTCGGGCACCACCACCCGGAACGACCCGGCCAGGGCCGCGACCACCGCGTCCCAGGAGTCCGCCTGTTCCCCGAGCGCGTGCAGCAGCACGACGGTCGGGTCGTGGGTCCGGCCACCGATGTGGTGGGCGAGTGCGAGCGGTCCGTCCACCCACCGGACGCTACGGGGGCGGTGGCTCCCCGGACCGGGTGTTCGCTCAGGGCGGGTCTCCCGCGCAACCTGGAGCATCGTGTGCGTCGTCGGAGGTTGCGCGCGTCGTGATCAGGCAGATCGAGATGGCGTTGCGGGTGCTGCGATCAGTGCGGTTGCGGGGCCGTCGGTGGGAGTGTGTCGCGGTGCAGGCAGGTGAGCTTCGCCGTGCAGACGCGCCTGCCCTGCTCGTCGCTGATCACGATCTCGCTGGTGGAGGTGCTGCGGCCGACGTGCAGGGGGCGCGCGACGCCGGTCACGAAGCCCTCGGTGGCCGAGCGGTGGTGGGTGCAGGACAGCTCGAGGCCCACCGGGAACCGCTCCGGCATCGCGTGCAGGGCCGAGAGGGTGGAGCCCAGGGTCTCCGCCAGCACCGCGCTCGCACCGCCGTGCAGGAGCCCGAACGGCTGCTTGTTGCCCGCCACGGGGAGCCGGCCGACCACCTCGTCGCGGGTCATCTTCAGGATCTCGATGCCCATCCGGTCCGCGAGTTGCTCGACGTGAGACATGGGCGGGAGGTTCTCGGCGTCGATCGGCACCGCTGAACTCTAGGCCGCGTCCTCGCAGGGCCCGTGTGCACCTCGCAGGGCCTGGAACGTCTGCGAACAGGTGGCGCGGTCTGCGAGGACGCGTCAGGCCCAGACGACCGGCATCCCGGCCGGCCCCTTCGACGGCGCTGCGGTCGGCGGCCCGCAGCGGGGCGAACGTCGCGGACCGGCCCCGGGCACAGCAGCCCGCGTGCGGCGGCGGGCTTGAGCAGGGCACCCCACCCGGTGGACAGGGCGCTTCGACGGAGCGGTCGCCGATGTGCATCCCACCGCACCCCCGCGAGTCGGGGTATCCGTGCGGCTGGGTCGGGCTCTCCGCGCGCCCGGTCCGATGCGGGCCCAGCTCACCCAGGCCGCGACTCGCACGCATCGAGGCCCCGACTCGCGGGATGTCGTCATGTCGGGCGGTGGCAGACGAAGATCGCCGTGCCGGGGAAGAGGGCGCCGCGCAGGGGGGACCACTGGCCCCAGATCCGCTCGTGTCCCTCCGGCCACTCCGGTTCCACGACGTCGTCGAGCACCAGGCCGGCCGCGACGACGTCCCGGATGCGGTCGCCCATCGTGCGGTGGTGTTCGACGTAGACCGCGGCGCCCTCCGCGTCCACCTCGACGTAGGGCGTGCGGTCGAAGTACGACTGCTGGACGACCAGCCCGTCAGGCCCGGGATCGTCGGAGAACATCCAGCGCATGGGGTGGTTCACCGCGAACACCCACCGCCCGCCCGGACGCAGGACGCGGGACACCTCACGCATCACCTGCCGGGGATCCGCCACGAACGGCACGGCCCCGAACGCCGAGCAGGCCACGTCGAACACGCCGTCGCCGAACGGCAGCCGCTCAGCGCCCGCCTGCACCAGCGGAACGGGCACACCGGTCGACACACCCGACGCAGCGGCGTGCCGGAGCATCGCGCCGGACAGGTCCAGGGCCACCGGACGGGCCCCGTTCGCGGCCAGCCAGCGGGCGCACGGCGCCGATCCGGCCCCCACCTCGAGCACCCGTTTCCCGGCGAGGTCACCGAGCAGACCTGCGTCGGCCTCGCGCAACCCCTCGGGGCACCACACGAAGTCGGAATCACCGATGTCGCGGCCGTGTTCGGCCAGGTAGTCGGCGGCGTCGGCGTCCCACCACAGGCGGCTCGCCCGCTGCGACTCGGCCTCGTCGACGGCCCGTCGCGCGACGGCGGCCGTACCGAGCTCTTCTTCCGCACTCACGACTGCATCGTGGCAGTTCGGAGGGGGGTACCCGCATTGCCCCGGTGATCGGGCTCCGCGTAGCATGGAGATCTCACTGTGGTCAATGTTGCACCGTCTTCGGCCACGGTCGTTCCACCATCAAGCCTTGAGGGTGACAGCACCACGTCACGAGTCCCACACCACGTCCGCACCACCAATCCACCCATCTCCGGAGCACCCCACTACATGTCCACCGACACCACTGCAGCCCCGACCTCCACGACACCCCAGGTCGCCGTCAACGACATCGGGTCGGAGGAGGACTTCCTCGCCGCCATCGATCTGACGATCAAGTACTTCAACGATGGCGACATCGTCGAGGGCACCATCGTCAAGGTCGACCGCGACGAGGTCCTGCTCGACATCGGCTACAAGACCGAGGGCGTCATTCCCTCGCGGGAACTCTCGATCAAGCACGATGTCGACCCCGCTGAGGTCGTGTCGGTCGGGGAGCACGTCGAGGCCCTCGTCCTCCAGAAGGAGGACAAGGAAGGCCGCCTGATCCTGTCCAAGAAGCGCGCGCAGTACGAGCGCGCCTGGGGCACGATCGAGGCCCTCAAGGAGGCCGACGAGCCGGTCGAGGGCACGGTCATCGAGGTCGTCAAGGGTGGTCTCATCCTGGACATCGGCCTCCGCGGCTTCCTCCCGGCCTCGCTGGTCGAGATGCGCCGCGTGCGCGATCTGCAGCCGTACGTCGGCCGCAAGATCGAGGCCAAGATCATCGAGCTGGACAAGAACCGCAACAACGTGGTCCTGTCCCGCCGCGCGTGGCTGGAGCAGACCCAGTCCGAGGTGCGCAGCGAGTTCCTCAACCAGCTGGCCCGCGGCCAGGTGCGCAAGGGCGTCGTGTCCTCGGTGGTCAACTTCGGTGCGTTCGTCGACCTCGGTGGCGTCGACGGCCTGGTGCACGTCTCCGAGCTGTCCTGGAAGCACATCGACCACCCGTCGGAGGTCGTCGAGGTCGGCCAGGAGGTCACCGTCGAGGTCCTCGACGTCGACCTGGACCGCGAGCGCGTCTCGTTGTCGCTCAAGGCCACGCAGGAAGACCCGTGGCGCCTGTACGCCCGCACCCACGCGATCGGCCAGATCGTGCCGGGCAAGGTCACCAAGCTCGTTCCCTTCGGTGCGTTCGTGCGCGTCGAGGAGGGCATCGAGGGCCTGGTGCACATCTCCGAGCTGGCCGAGCGCCACGTGGAGATCCCGGAGCAGGTCGTGCAGGTCGGCGACGACGCCATGGTCAAGGTCATCGACATCGACCTCGACCGTCGCCGCATCTCGCTGTCGCTGAAGCAGGCCAACGAGGGCATGACGGTCGAGACCGAGTTCGACCCCACGCGCTACGGCATGGCCGCCGAGTACGACGACCAGGGGAACTACATCTACCCCGAGGGCTTCGACGTCGAGACCGGCGACTGGCAGGAGGGCTTCGAGACCCAGCGCGAGGCCTGGGAGAAGGAGTACGCCGAGGCACACGTCCGCTTCGAGCAGCACATCACGCAGCTCAAGAAGGCGGCCGATGCCGAGGCGGAGGCCTCCGTCGAGGGTGCCACCGGCACCAGCTACTCGTCCTCGGCGGCACCGAGCGGTGAGGGTGCCCCGGCCGAGTCCGGCGGTTCGCTCGCCAGTGACGAGCAGCTCGCCGCACTGCGGGAGAAGCTGTCCGGCGGGGCGTGATCGTCCAGTAGTACCTCGAGTTCAGTAGTACCTCGAACGGCCTCGGTGACCACGCCACCGGGGCCGTTCGGGCGTCCGGGTCACGGTTGGACGGCGGTCTCCCGGGGAACGGGCGCGTCTCCGGCGCCGGGGCGGTGTTTCCTTCTACCGTGGTTCCATGCTCGGGGGGACGGGTCGGGTCGCAGCGGGGATGCTCGCTGTCGCGCTCGGTGTGGTGGTCGTCGCGGGCTGTGCACAGCCCGAGCCCGGACCCCCGCTTCCGACCTTCCCGGCCGCCACCGTCACCCACAGCGCGGCCCCGGTCACCTCCGACCAGGGCGCCGTCCCCGACGACTGCGCACGCCTGATCACGGTCACCGAGCTCGGCGCGCTGCTGGGGCTGCCGCTCGACTCCGTGGCCGTCCGCAGCACGGTGGGCGTGCCCGCCCCGGCCGTCGGGCTCACCGAACGGCTCGGCTGCTCCTACACCGGCGGTCCCGCGCCTGGCCGCGGTCTGCTCTCGCTGAACGCCAACGCGTACGCCACGCCGGCCGCCGCGGCGGCCCACTGGCAGCTCAACCTGGACGCGGAAGACGGCACGCGGCGCGACGTGCCGATCGGCGCGGCGAAGGCGGTGCTCGTGGAGCGGGGTGGCGAGACGCTTCTGACGGTTCTCTACGGCTCGGGCACGCTGACGTTCACGCTGCCCGACCGACCGCTGCCGCGTGACCGGACCGAGGTGCTGGTGGACCTGGCGCAGCGGGTGCTGCCCGGCATCGCCGCCACCGCTCCCGTCTCGGCGACCCCACCCCGCCCGCCCGCGCCCGCGCAGGCCGCCGGCGCCCCCTGAGTCCGCGTCCCGGAGGTCGGGTCCCGTAGGTTGGCTGCCGTGTTACGGGTGGGATTGACCGGCGGCATCGGATCGGGCAAGTCGACCGTGGCCGCGCGGCTCGTCGCACGCGGGGCGGTGCTGATCGACTCGGACCGGATCGCCCGCGAGGTCGTCGCCCCGGGCACCCCCGGGCTGGCGGAGGTCGCGGCGGCGTTCGGGGACGGCGTTCTCGCCGCGGACGGGTCCCTCGATCGGCCCGCGCTCGCCTCGATCGTCTTCGGCGACGCCGACTCGCTGGCGCGCCTCAACGGCATCACCCATCCGCTGGTGCGCCGCCGCTCCGACGAGCTGATGGCCGCTGCCCCCGCCGATGCCGGTGTGGTGCAGGACATCCCGCTGCTCGTCGAGGGTGGGATGGCGCCGCTGTTCCCGCTGGTGGTGGTCGTGCACGCGGACGCCGAGGAGCGGGTGCGGCGCCTGGTGGGCTCGCGCGGCATGCCCGAGGCCGACGCCCGGGCGCGGATCGCGAACCAGGCCGACGACGCCGCGCGCCGCGCCGCGGCCGACGTCTGGCTCGACAACTCCGGGGCCCCCGAGGACCTCGAGGCGGCCGTCGACACGCTGTGGGCCGACCGGCTGGTGCCGTTCGAGGAGAACATGCGGCTGCGCCGGACGGTGCGCGTCGGAGCGGCCCGGCTGGTCGAGGCCGACCCGGACTGGGCTGCCCAGGGCACGCGGATCGCCGCGCGGGTGGCCGCCGCGGCGGGGGAGCGCGGGCGGGGTGTGGTCCATGTCGGATCGACGTCGGTGCCGGGTCTGCCCGCGAAGGACGTCATCGACCTGCAGCTGGGTGTCGCGTCGCTGGACGACGCCGATGCGCTGGACGACGCGCTGACGGCGGCCGGGTTCCCGGGCCGGCCCGACATCGACCGGGACAACCCCAAGCCGCCTGGCTCGGGTCCGTGGCCCAAGCGGTACCGCGGCTTCGCCGACCCCGGACGGCCCGTCCACCTGCATGTCCGGGTGGTGGGCTCGCCCGGCTGGCGCTACGCGCTCCTGTTCCGCGACTGGCTGCGCGCCGACGCCGCCGCCCGCGCGGAGTACCTGGCCGTCAAGCGGGACGCCGCCGACCGGTATGCGGGTGACTCCGACGCCGCGCGCTACGTCGAGGCCAAGGAACCGTGGTTCGACGCGGCCGCACCGCGGGCCGAGGCCTGGGCCGCATCCTCCGGGTGGACGGCGTCGTTGGCCCGGGTGAAGGCCGCGAATCCGTAACGCGCTGCAGGCGTCCTGCGATGGAGAAGCAGGTCCAGGCCCGATCGAGTGAACGTCGATCGCGGAGCGTAGCCACATCGAGCTGAGAGGGGCACGGAAGGTGACCGCCACACCGGACGTCGACGTCGTTCAGGACGACCCGGCGTCGTCACCCGTCCAGCTCCGCGTCGACTTCGGCGCCCACCTCGAGGCCCATTACCAGCGTCTCGTCGCCCAGCTCTACGCCATCACGCTCGACCCCGGCGAGGCCCACGACGCCGTGCAGGACGCGTACTCGCGCGCGTGGCGGGAGTGGGCCACGGTCAGCCGCTCGGAGGACCCCACCGCGTGGGTCCGCCGCGTGGCGGTGCGGTCCACCGTCCGCAGTTGGCGACGCATGCTGGCCAAGGTCGGGATCGGCCGCCCGCAGCCGATCGGCGACACCGTCGACTCTCGTACGGGCGCGCTGCTCGACGCCCTGCGCCGGCTGCCGGCCGCGGAACGGCGCTGTGTCGTGCTGGCCCACATGGCGGGCGCGTCGCTCGGGGAGATCGCGGCGATCGAGCAGGTCTCGCGGGGCACCGTCCAGGCCCGCCTCGCCCGGGCCCGCCTGGTGGTCACCGAGGGCTTGGCCGACGTGCTGCCCGAGGTGCTCGGCACCGAGGCCGCGAGGGACGAGGACTACGGCTACGACCCCGCCGGCACGAGGGTCACCTACGACAGCGACGTGTACGCCGTGTACGACGACAAGGGGGAGTACCGGTGAGCACGCTGGACCGGATGACCGACGAGTTCCTGCGCCTGGACGACGAGCTGTCCGCGGCCGTCGCCCTGCCGTCCGTGGACAGCGTGATCCGCCGGGCGAGCACTCTGAACCGGGCCAGCACGGCCGCTGCGGCCGCCGTGCTCACCGTGGGCGGGCTGGGCGGCATCACCGCCGTGGCCCAGGCCCACACCGTGCCGGCCGCCGCAGTCAAGGCCGAGGCCGTCATCGCCCCGGCGCCGACCACCACCACCGTGCCGCCTGCGGCCCTGCCCCCGGCGGTCGTCGCCCCGCCACCCGCAGCGGCGGACCCGACCACGACCCAGAAGAAGACGACGCAGCGGACGCGGGTGCGCATCGTCCCGCCCACCAGTGTGCCGGTTCCGGTGCCGGTGCCCGTGGTGCCGAAGCCGCCCGTCGTGACGACGACGATCCCTGCGCCCACCACGGACCCGAACGCCGAGGGCGGTCCCAGCAGCTCAACGAAGCCGACGCCGAAGCCCACGAGGACGACGACCCAGCCGGGCAACACCGCGTCTCCGCCGACGGGGGGCGGATCGAGCACCACCCCGACCGCCTGACGTCCCCGCGTCAACCCCGGTGCTTCCAGGTCAGCTCGATGCCGATGCCGCCGAGCCACTCGGTCAGGTCGTAGCCGTGTGATGCCAGCCCGTCCACGGCACGGTAGGTGCGGTGCAGGGCCAGCTCCGCCGCGTCCGGAGCCAGCAGCCCCTGCGCCACGGCGGCGGTGAACTCGTCCACGTCGATCACCTGCGCGCCCCGGCGGTGCTGCACGACGATGTCGAGGTAGTGGTCGGTCATGATCCACCGCTCGTCCTCGCGGTGGATCTCGCAGACGTCGAGGTAGAAGTCCTGGTCACGGGCGTGGCCGGGGTTCCACCACCAGTCGGTGACCGCGAGCCCCAGCCCCGGCAGCAGCCAGGTCTGCATCCAGTGGGCGGTGGGGCGGTCGACCATCGCCCGGCTCATGTAGAGGCCGAAGGGTGTCTCGCGGTACTCGTCGACGGCGCGAGTATTGCCCTTCGTGTCGATGTTGACCTGTGCGGGGACGTCGAAGGTCGCGGTCTTCGGCGGGTGCATTCCACGATCGTTGCAGACCCGGGGTCCGGAAACTGTCGGTGTGGGCTCGTACCCTGGAACCCGTGGCATTCGCAACAGAGGTCCCCGGCAGCGCGGCGAAGCAGGACGAGCTTCCGCTCGCCCACTCCGAGCACCGCCCGGTCAGCGACATCCCGCGGTCGGACGGCACGTTCCAGGTGGTCAGCGAGTTCCAACCGGCGGGCGAACAACCCGCGGCCATCGCCGAGCTGGAGAAGCGCATCCGCGCAGGCGAGCAGGACATCGTGCTGCTCGGCGCCACCGGCACCGGCAAGTCGGCCACCACCGCCTGGCTCATCGAGAAGCTGCAACGGCCCACGCTGGTGATGGCGCCCAACAAGACCCTGGCGGCGCAGCTGGCCAACGAGCTGCGCGAGATGCTGCCCAACAACGCGGTCGAGTACTTCGTGTCGTACTACGACTACTACCAGCCCGAGGCGTACATCGCGCAGACCGACACGTACATCGAGAAGGACTCCTCGATCAACGAGGACGTCGAGCGCCTGCGCCACTCGGCCACCCACAACCTGCTCTCGCGCCGCGACGTCGTCGTGGTGGCGTCGGTGTCGTGCATCTACGGCCTGGGCACGCCGCAGTCCTACCTCGACCGGTCGGTGGAGCTGCAGGTCGGCGGTTCCGTCGAGCGCGACGCGCTGCTGCGGCTGCTCGTCGACGTGCAGTACACGCGCAACGACATGGCGTTCAACCGAGGCACGTTCCGGGTCCGCGGCGACACCGTGGAGATCATCCCGGCGTACGAGGAGCTGGCCATCCGCATCGAGTTCTTCGGTGACGAGATCGAGTCGCTCTACTACCTGCACCCGCTCACCGGCGATGTCGTGCGCCAGGTCGACGAGCTGCGCATCTTCCCCGCCACCCACTACGTCGCGGGGCCGGAGCGCATGGAGCGGGCGGTCCGCGACATCGAGGCCGAGCTGGCGGAGCGTCTCGCCGAGCTGCAGAACCAGGGCAAGCTCCTGGAGGCCCAGCGGCTGAGCATGCGTACCCAGTACGACCTGGAGATGATCCGGCAGGTCGGCTTCTGTTCCGGCATCGAGAACTACTCGCGCCACATCGACGGCCGCGGCGCGGGCACCGCCCCGGCCACGCTCATCGACTACTTCCCCGACGACTTCCTCATGGTCATCGACGAGTCGCACCAGACCGTGCCGCAGATCGGCGGCATGTTCGAGGGCGACATGTCGCGCAAGCGCAACCTCGTCGAGTTCGGGTTCCGGTTGCCCTCGGCCACCGACAACCGGCCGCTCACCTGGGAGGAGTTCGCCGACCGCATCGGGCAGACGGTGTACCTCTCGGCCACTCCCGGCCCCTACGAGCTCTCCCGCACCGGCGGCGAGTTCGTGGAGCAGGTCATCCGGCCCACAGGTCTGGTCGACCCGAAGGTCGTGGTGAAGCCCACCAAGGGCCAGATCGACGACCTGGTCCACGAGATCCGCGAGCGGGCCGAGCGCGACGAGCGGGTGCTGGTCACCACGCTCACGAAGAAGATGTCCGAGGACCTCACCGACTACCTGCTCGACCTGGGCATCCGCGTGCGCTACCTGCACTCGGAGGTCGACACGCTGCGCCGCATCGAGCTGCTGCGCCAGCTGCGACTCGGCGAGTACGACGTGCTGGTCGGCATCAACCTGCTCCGCGAGGGCCTCGACCTGCCCGAGGTGTCGCTGGTGGCCATCCTCGACGCCGACAAGGAGGGCTTCCTGCGATCGGGCACGTCGCTCATCCAGACCATCGGCCGGGCCGCGCGCAACGTGTCCGGTGAGGTCCACATGTACGCCGACAAGGTCACCGAGTCGATGCAGTTCGCCATCGACGAGACCGACCGCCGCCGCGCGAAGCAGGTGGCCTACAACGAGGAGCGCGGCCTCGATCCCCAGCCGCTGCGCAAGAAGATCGCCGACATCCTCGACCAGGTCTACAAGGAGGCCGAGGACTCCGACAGTGGCGCGGTGCCCGTCGGCGGGTCAGGGCGCAACCAGTCCCGGGGCAAGCGCGCGGCGGGCGAGCCCGGCCGCTCGAGCGCCAGCTCGGGCGTGGTCACCGGCCGCGACACGTCGAACATGCCCCGCGCGGAGCTGGCCGACCTGGTCCAGTCCCTCACCGACCAGATGCTGGCTGCGGCCCGCGACCTCCAGTTCGAGCTGGCCGGTCGCCTGCGCGACGAGATCCAGGACCTGAAGAAGGAGCTCCGCGGCATGGACGCGGCCGGCATCCGCTGACGCCGGCGCGGCGCGCCCATATGCCAGGAACTCCATGATCATCGGTTCGGTGCGTTCCCGGCAGTATCCGGCCGTTTGTGCACCGAACTGCTGATCATGGCCGGCGCCGGTTGCGCGTGCCGCGTCGGGCCGATGCGGTATCTGCCGCTCCACCTGCCTCCGCGCGGGGCGATCATCCGTGGTGTGCCCCGACCGCGGCCGACCGAGGCGCACGTGTGGGTGCCGGGCGCTCCGACGCTCCGCGTCGCCGGATCACGTCGCCGGTGATCGCTACCGACCGCGCATGGGCGCCCCCGGGAAGGGTGCTGCAGTGCGGTGGACGGTGATCACCGGCGACGGTCGGCGTCGTGATCGTCGCGCGCCGCACACCGACGCCCCGTCCGGGGCCGTGAGGTGCGAGGCAGAGCGATCACGGCTCCGTGTTGCCGGATCCCCTCACCCGGGGCACCCTCCCCGCAACGACGGTCGGGGGATTCGGATGGGCGAGCGTGTGGGTGAGACGTACGAGGGCGGGGTGGCGGCTCCACCCCGCCGCCCCGTGCGGCAGCTGGTGGCGGCGTCGATCGGCAACGCGGTGGAGTGGTACGACTGGTACGCCTACTCGTTCCTGGCCGTGTACTTCTCCGCGCAGATCTTCCCCGCCGACGCGGCCGACCCGCTGGTGCCGCTGCTGAGCACGTTCGCGGTGTTCGCGGTCGGGTTCTTCATGCGGCCGCTGGGCGGGCTGCTGCTCGGGTCGGTGGCCGACCGGGTGGGCCGGCGCAACGCCCTCACCGTCACGATCCTGCTGATGGGCGGCGGGAGCCTGCTCATGGCGGTGCTGCCCACCTACGCCGCGGCGGGGGTGTGGGCGCCGGTGCTGCTGGTGGTGGCGCGGCTGGTGCAGGGGCTGTCGATCGGGGGCGAGTTCGCGGCGTCCACCACGTTCCTGGTCGAGTCCGCGCCGCCGGGACGACGCGGGTTCTTCGCGAGCTTCCAGTACGTCTCGACGACGGTCGGGCAGCTCGTGGCGTCCGGGCTCACCGCTCTGCTCGCGGCCCTGCTGACCAAGGACGCGATGGGCAGCTGGGGCTGGAGGCTGCTGTTCGTGGTCGGGGCGGTGATCGCGCTGGTCGGGTTCTGGATCCGCCGCGGCGCCGAGGAGACCCACCCGGCCGCCGCGGAGCTCGCACAGGGGAAGCGGCCGCCGCTGTTCGAGGCCCTGCGCCGCTACCCGCGCCAGTCGTTGCTGATCGGCGCGGTGACGGTGGCGGGCACCGTCGTCTACTATACGTGGACCACCTACTTCCCGACCTACGCCCAGACGGTCCGCGGGTTCTCCGCGTCGGAGGCACTGCTGGTCGGCACGATCTCGCTGGCCTTCTTCGCGGTGATCCAGCCGCTCGGCGGCATGCTGTCGGACCGCTACGGGCGCAAGCCGGCTCTGATCGTGTTCGCCGCCGGGTTCGCGATCGGCGTCGTGCCGCTGTTCGGGGTCATCGGCAGCGGCTTCGCCTCGCTGCTGGTGGTGCAGTGCGCGGGCATGGTGCTGCTGACCGGGTACACGTCCATCGCGGCGGCGCTCAACGCCGAGCTGTTCCCCGGCCGGGTCCGGGCGGCGGGCATCGGGTTCCCGTACTCGCTCACCGTCGCGATCTTCGGCGGGACGGCCCCGTTGCTCGCCACCTACCTGGCGGCGGTCAAGCACCCCGAGTGGTTCCCCTGGTACGTCGCGGTGCTGGCGCTGTTCGGTCTCGTCGTCTACCTCCGCCTGCCGGAGACCGCCCACCGGCCGCTGGACTGACAGGGGCTACCGTGGCTCGGTGACTGTGACCGGCCCCTCGGCCACCGGCGCGCGTGAGCGGTGGGTGCTCGACCAGCTCCGCAACCCGCGCCGCATCCTGCCGATCACCGTGCCGCTGCTCGCCCTCGTGCTCGTCGGCGTCGTGTTCCACACCGGCGGCCGGCACATCGACCTCGAGGTCTACCGCTTCGGCGTCCAGGCGTGGCTGCACGGCGGCGACATGTACGGCACGCTGCCGGAGACGTCGGACCACATCACGCTGCCGTTCATCTACCCGCCGTTCGCGGCGCTGACGATGGTGCCGCTGGCCGTCGTGCCGTGGGTGGTGTCGTGGACGGCGCTGCTCGCGCTCTCGACGCTCGCCCTGGGCCTGACGCTGTTCGTGGTGGTGCGGCGGCTGTGGCCGTCGGGTGGGCGCGGCGGGGCGCTGTCGGTGGCGTCGATCGCGGTGCCGCTGGCGCTGGCCGTCGAGCCGGGCAAGGACATCGACTTCAACGCCGTCGTCACCGGGTTCGTCCGGCCCGCGCTGGGGCTCGAGCCGGTGATGCAGACCATCGAGTTCGGGCAGATCAACCTGCTGCTGATGGCGCTGGTGGCGGTCGACATCCTGGTGGCCCGGCCGCGCTGGCCACGCGGAATGCTCATCGGCATCGCGGCGGCGATCAAGCTGACCCCGGCGGCGTTCGTCCTGTACTTCCTGCTGCGCCGCGACTACAAGGCCGCCGCCACCGCCGCCGTCTCCGGTGTGGTCGCCACGGCCATCGGGTTCGTCGTCGCCCCCGGCTCGTCGCTCACGTTCTGGCTGCACAACCCCGCGGGCGGCGTCAGCGGCTCGTCGTTCTTCACCAACCAGACGTTCCAGGCCGTGCTGGTGCGCGCGGGCGTCGACGGCACGGCGGGGACCGTCACGTGGCTGCTGCTGTCGCTCGGGCTGCTGGTGCTGGCCGTGCCGGTGATCCGCCGGGCTCCCGCGCCACTGGCGATGGTCGCCACGGCCGGGCTGGCGCTGCTCGTGTCGCCGACGTCCTGGTCGCACCACTGGGTGTGGGTGGCCCCGGCGCTGCTGGTGGCCGCGGCCACGGCGTGGCGCACGCGGTCGGCGGTCTGGATCGCGGTCACCGTGCTGGCGGCCGCGGTCTTCGTGATCGCCCCCCACCAGCAGGGGCTGCCCCGTGCCGACGGCCGGGAGCTGGCCTGGACGCCGTGGGACCAGGTCGTCGGCAGCACGTACGTCTGGTTCACCGTGCTGCTGTTCGTGCTGATGTGGTGGCGCTGGCGGCGGGCGTGAAGCACGACGACCTGGTGGCCTACTGCCTCGCGAAGCCCGGGGCCGCGGAGGACATGCCCTGGGAGGGCGATCTCGTCGCCAAGGTCGGCGGCAAGATCTTCGCGTTCCTCGGCGGCGAGGGCGTCGGTCTCAAGTGCGGCCGCGACGCCGACGAGGCCGGCGAGCTGCGGCTGCGCTACCCCGACGTCGTCACGGTCATGGCCTACATCGGGCGCTTCGGCTGGAACAGCATCACGCTCGACGGCACGGTCCCCGACGACGAGCTGCTCGAACTGGTCGACGGCTCCTACGACGCGGTGGTCGCGAAGCTGCCGAAGCGGTTACGCCCCGGTCAGTAGGGCTGCCTCGGCGAGCAGCGCGTCCAGCACCGTGCGGACGGCCGGGCGTTCGGCCGCGCTCGTGCGCAGCACCGCCTCCACCAGCCGGGCCGCGCGCACCCCGGCCAGCGGCCTGCGCACCAGGCGGCGCCCGCCGCGGTCGTCGGTGGAGTACCGCGGCAGCAGCGCGATGCCGCGGCCCGCGGCCACCAGCTCCTCGGTGACGGAGAAGTCGTTGATGCGCTGCACCACCCGGGGACGCGTATCGGCGTGCAGGGCCAGGGAGCGGAGCACGTCGTCGACGGGCCAGCCGACCTCCACGCTGATCCACGCCTCGCCCGCCAGCTCCTCGAGCCGCACCTTCCGGCGCCGGGCCAGGCGGTGCCCGGGAGGGAGGACGACGTCGAGCGGTTCGCGCAGCAGCGGCACCACGACACGGCGCTCGGCCGCGTGCGGCGGCGCGTGCTCGTCGCGGTGGGTGACCACCACGTCGAACTCGGCCGCGAGCGCGGGCACGTCGGAGGGGTTCATGTCGACATCGCGGCACTGCAGGTCCACCTCGGCGACGTCGTCGAGCCGGGCCAGCACGCCCGGCAGCAGCATCCGCGCCCCCGACGGGAAGATCGCCATCCGGACCTGCCCGCGTGGGGTGGTGCGCAGCCGCTCCACGGCGGCGTCGGCCCGGGCCAGCGCCGTGAGGACGGCCTCGGCCTCGGCCGCGAGCGCCCGCCCGACGTCGGTGAGCCGCAGGCCGCGTCCGGCGGGCTCGGTGAGCGGCATGCCGACCTCCTCGGCCAGCGCCTTGAGCTGCTGCGATATCGCCGACGGCGTGAACGACAGCGCCTCCGCGACGGCGGCGACGCTGCCGCGGTCGGCCAGCTCGCGCAGCACCCGCAGCCGCTGGACATCCATGTAGCAAGGCTACAGAGACATGTAAAAATCCTTCGCTGGTCTTCTCGGTCGACACCGCGCAACGTGGACGTCGTGACCACCCGCGACCGCCTGCTCGCCGCCTTCGTCGCCCTGCTGTGGGGCGCCAACTTCCTCGCCATCCACGTCGGCCTCCAGCACTTCCCGCCGCTGTTCCTCGCCGGTCTCCGGTTCGCCGTGATCGCGATCCCGACCGTGCTCCTGGTGCCGCGGCCGCGGGTCCCGGTGCGGTGGCTGGTGGGCTACGGGCTCGGGTTCGGGACCGTGCAGTTCGTGTTCCTGTTCGTCGCGATGGACGTCGGCATGCCGACGGGGCTGGCGTCGCTGGTGCTGCAGTCGTCGGCGCCGTTCACGGTGCTGCTCGGGGCGGTCCTGCTCCACGAGAAGCTCTCGTCGCGCCAGCAGGTCGGCATCGCTCTCGCCGTCGTCGGTATGGCGGCGATCGCCGTCTCCCGCGCGCAGAGCGCCGCCCTGCTCCCGGTGCTGCTCACGGTGCTCGGCGGCCTGGGCTGGGCGTTCGGGAACCTGTCGAGCCGGCTCGCGCTGCGCGACGCACCGGACGCGAACCCGATGCACCTGACGCTCTGGATGTCGGTGGTGCCGCCGCTGCCGCTGTTCGCGCTGTCGCTGGCCACCGAGGGCCCGGCCGCGGACCTCGCGGCGCTGCGCGCCGCCGTCACGCCCGCCGGCCTGCCCGGGCTGCTGGCGCTGCTCTACCTCGTGGTGCTCGCGACCGTCGTCGGGTCCGGGATCTGGACGCTGCTCATGCGCCGCAACCCGGCCGGCGTCGTGGCGCCGTACTCGCTGCTCGTGCCCGTGGTGGGCATCGCGCTGTCGGCGCTGGTGCTGGGGGAGCGGCCGGGTGTCGTCGAGCTGGTCGCGGCCGTGGTGATCGTCGGTGGGGTGCTGATGGGCACGCCGCGCCGGGAGATCCTGGACCATGAGAGCCTGACGCGATGGAACCGGCCTGGGTGGAGCACGCGATCTGGTGGCACGTCTACCCCCTCGGGTTCGTCGGCGCCGAGCGCAGCAGCGAGGGCGTCGAGGTCACGCACCGCCTCGGGCGTCTGACCGGCTGGTTCGACTACGCCCTCGAGCTCGGCACGTCCGGCATCGCTCTCGGGCCCGTGTTCGCCTCGGCCACGCACGGCTACGACACCCTCGACTACTTCCGCATCGACCCCCGGCTCGGCGACGAGAAGGACTTCGCCGAGCTGGTGGCCGCCGCCCACGACCGCGGGCTGCGGGTGCTGCTCGACGGCGTGTTCAACCACGCCGCCCCCGGGTACGCCGAGCCGCGCATGCTCCGGCCGGACGGCGCCACCTTCGAGGGCCATCCCGGCCTGGTCACGCTCGACCACGACGATCCCGCCGTCTCCGACCTGGTCGTCGAGGTGATGTGCCACTGGCTCGCCGCCGGCGCCGACGGGTGGCGCCTTGACGCCGCCTACGCCGTCCCCGTCGACTTCTGGGCCCGCGTGCTACCGCGGGTGCGCGAGCGTTTCCCGGACGTCTACGTGGTGGGCGAGGTGATCCACGGCGACTACGCCGCGATCGTCGCGGACTCGGGCATGGACGCCGTCACCCAGTACGAGCTGTGGAAGGCCACCTGGAGCGCGATCAACGACCGCAACCTGTTCGAGCTGGCCCACGCCGTGAAGCGGCACGACGAACTGCACTTCGCCCCGCTCACCTTCGTTGGCAACCACGACGTCACGCGCATCGCCAGCCGCATCGACGACGAGCGCCACCTCCCGCACGCGCTCGCGCTGCTGTTCACCGTGGCCGGCACGCCGTCGATCTTCTACGGTGACGAGCAGGCGTTCCGCGGCGTCAAGGAGGACCGGGAGGGCGGCGACGACGAGGTGCGCCCGGAGTTCCCCACCTCGCCCGACGAGCTCTCGACGCTCGGCGCGGAGACGTTCCGGCTGCACCAGGAGCTGATCGGCCTGCGCCGCCGCCACCCGTGGCTGCACCGCGCCCACAGCACCCCGCTGCACCTGACCAACACCCAGCTCGTGCTGGCGAACGAGGGCGACGGTCAGCGCCTGGTGCTGGCGCTGAACCTCGACGACGCCCCGCTCACCCACGACGGGGTCGGGGAGGTGCTGGCCGGGCCGGCCCACCTCGACGGCTCCCGCGCGACGGTCCCGCCGCACGGATGGGCCGTGCTCGGGGACCGGTGAGTTCACCGGCGGATGGCGCTGATCCGTATCACGCCGGACCCGGCCAGGCTCCTGGACGTCGAGACGACCGTCCCGAAAGCGGTCGCCGAACTCATCGCCTCCTGCGGCGACCTGCGCTGACTGCGCCGATCGGCGGCTCCCGCGGGCAGGCGACGGGTCCACTGTCGTCCGGACGACCGAGGGGAGCGACATGGCCGGTGCGCTCCCCGTCGCGCCCAACCTGCTCGTCGGCCGGGACGACGACCTCACCTCGGTCGGTGCCGCGCTGGGCCGCCCCGACACCCGGCTGCTGACACTGACCGGCCCGCCCGGGGTCGGGAAGACACGGCTGGCGATCGCCGCCGCCACCGCGGTCGCGGACCGGTTCGCCGAC
Source organism: Mycobacteriales bacterium (assembly GCA_038231335.1). Taxonomy (GTDB): domain Bacteria; phylum Actinomycetota; class Actinomycetes; order Mycobacteriales; family Pseudonocardiaceae; genus Pseudonocardia. Next base: position 61,846 of record JBBRLM010000008.1, on the reverse strand, counting down.
GGCGTCGTGTTCGTCGACCTCACCTCCGTCCGCGATCCGCAGCTGGTCATGGGGGAGATCGCCCTCGCCGTCGGAGCGGGTGCGGTCGACCGGCTGCCGCAGTCGCTGGAGGACCGGGACGTCCTGCTCCTGGTGGACAACCTGGAGCACGTGCTCGACGCGGCACCCGCGCTCGCGGCCCTGCTGTCCCGCTGCCCCCGGTTGCGGGTGCTCGCGACGAGCCGGGAGCGCCTGCGGGTGCAGGCCGAGGTCGAACTGCCGGTGCAGCCGCTGGCCCTGCCCGACCCGGCCGCGCGAGCGGACCTCGACGGGTTCGTCGCCGTGCCGGCCGTCGCGATGGTGCTGCAGCGCGTGCACGGATTCCAGCCCGGGTTCGTGGTCACGGCGGCGAACCGTGGGGCGCTGGCCGAGATCTGCGTCCGGCTCGACGGCCTGCCGCTGGCCCTCGAACTGGCGGCCGCCCGGCTGCGGCTGTTCACCCCCGGTGAGCTGACGTCGCGGCTGCGCCAGCGCACCAACCTCCTGGTCGGTGGAGCGCGCGACGGCCCGGACCGGCACCGCACGCTGCTCGCGGCACTGGAGTGGAGCCACGACCTGCTCGACGAACGGGAGCGGGCGATGTTCCGCCGCGCGTCGGTGTTCGTCGGAGGCTGGACCCTCGACGCCGCCGAGGCCGTCTGCGATCTCGGCGACCCTGTGGAGCTCACCGCCTCGTTGGTGGACAAGAGCCTCGTCCGGCGCCGGACCCGGCCGGACGGCACGGCCCCACCGGGATCGACGCAGTTCGTGATGCTGGAGAGCCTGCGCGAGTACGGAGCCGACCTGCTGGCCGAGCACGGCGAGACCGCCGCGGTCCGCGAGCGGCACGTGCGGTTCTACGCGGGTCTCGCCGCCCGCACCGAGGCTCTGATCGGCTCCGCGGGGGAGCAGGCGTCGGTGGAGTCGGTGGGCACGGAGCAGGGCAACCTGCGCGTGGCGTTCGCCCACTGCCTCGCCGGCGGACCGTCCGCGCCGGCGCTCCCGCTCGCCACGGCGCTGGCCTGGCACGACTACACGCGCGGCCGGCTCGGCGACGCCCGGGACGCGCTGGACCGCGCGCTCGCGGCCGCCGGCCCGTCCCCGGACGAGGACCCGCTGAGCGGTCTGCTCGTGATCGCCGCCACGGTCGCCGTCGCGCGGGGTGATCTCGACGGAGCCGAGGTCCACCTGGCCCGCAGCCTGGAGATCACCCGGCGGCGCGGCGACCGGCGGCGCACCGCCGTGGCCACCGCGTTCCTCGGCCACGTCGCCCGCGCCCGGGGTCGCCACGACGAGGCCGTCGTCCACCACCACCGGGCCGGTGAGCTGCACGGTGAGCTCGGCAACGCGAGCGGCGTGGCCTGGTCCTGGTACGACCGGGGGCTGCTCGCCCGCCGCCGGGGTGACGACGAGGAGGCGGCCCGCTGCCTGCAGGAGAGCCTGGACCGCTTCCGCGATCTCGACTACGGATGGGCCATCGGGTGCGCCGCGCCCGTGCTGGCCGCGGTGGAGGTGCGGCGGGGCCGCCTCGACGCCGCCACGGTGCTGCTGTCGGAGGGCCTGGACCGGTGTGGACTGTCCGCGGGCGACTCCCGGGGCCTGGCCCAGTGCCTCGAGGTCGGGGCGGCGCTCGCCTGCGCCCGCGGCGCCGCCCACGACGCGGCCCGGCTGCTCGGCGCGGCCACGGGCCTGCGTGAGCGCCTGGCCGCGCCGCTGCCCGACGACGACGTCGCGGAGCTCGACGAGCGGGTGCGGCGGCGGCTCGGGCCCGGGCCGGCCCGCGACGCCCGGCGCGCAGGCCGCGTGCTGGTGACGTCGGAGGCGATCGCACTGGCCCGTGGGCCGGCGCCGGTGCCGGTGATCGTGCCGGCCCCGCGGTCGCCGCTCACGCCCCGCGAACGCGAGGTGGCCGGGCTCGTCGCCGAGGGCTGCACGAACCGGCAGATCGGGCGGGCGCTGGGCATCGCCGAGAAGACCACCGAGGTGCACGTCCACAACATCATCCGCAAGCTGGGCGCGCGGAGCCGGGCCGAGGTGGCGGTCTGGTCGGTCACCCACGCATGACCCCTACATGGTTCTCCCGATCCCGCCGCCGCGCGGACCGGCCTACACCTGCACCATGAGCATCGACGAGAACGACCTGCACGCCTTCCTCGGCACCTTCGTCACCGACCTCGGAGCGACGGTGCACGCCGCCAACGTCGTGATCGGGGACAAGCTCGGCCTCTACAAGGCGCTGGCCCAGGCGGGCCCGAGCAGCCCGGCCCAGCTGGCGGAGCGCACCGGCACGGCCGAGCGCTACGTCGCCGAGTGGCTGCGTGGGCAGGCCGCCGGCGGCTACGTCACCTACGACCCGGCCACGGAGAACTTCGAGCTGAACGAGATCCAGGCCTTCACCCTCACCGACGAGAACAACCCGTTCTTCCTTCCGGGCGCCTTCCAGCTCGCGACGGCCGCCGGGCGCGACGAGCCGGCGATCACCGAGGCGTTCCGCACCGGGGCCGGGGTGGGCTGGCACGAGCACAACACGGACGTGTTCACCGGCTGCGAGCGGTTCTTCCGGCCCGGCTACAACGCCCACCTCGTCGCGAGCTGGATCCCGGCCTGCCCCGGCGTCGCCGAGGCACTGCGGGCCGGAGCCACCGTCGCCGACGTCGGCTGTGGTCTCGGAGCGTCGACGATGATCATGGCCGAGGCATACCCGGCGTCGACGTTCCGGGGGTTCGACTACCACGACGAGTCGATCCAGCTGGCGGCCAAGGCGGTGGCGGAGGCCGGGCTGACGGAGAAGGTGTCGTTCCAGACGTCGTCGGCCGCCGACTACCCCGGCACCGGCTACGACCTGGTCACGACGTTCGACTCGCTGCACGACATGGGCGACCCGGTCGGCGCCGCGCTCCACGTCCGCGACAGCCTCGCCCCCGACGGCACGTGGATGATCGTGGAGCCGTTCGCGGGTGACCGGGTGGAGGACAACCTCAACCCCGTCGGGCGCGCGTACTACAACTTCTCGACGCTGCTGTGCGTGCCGAACTCGCTGTCGCAGGACGTGGGGCTCGCGCTCGGGGCCCAGGCGGGCGAGGCCGCGATCCGCGACGTCGCCGCCGCGGCCGGCTTCACGCGGTTCGAACGCGTGGCGGAGTGGCCGTTCAACATCGTCTACGCCGCCCGGCCGTGAGCCCGCCCGCGATCCTCCGGTTCGTGCAGGACGTGCAGCGGGGCTGGGTGCCGGGCACCTCCGGCCGGTTGACCAGCCACGACATCTGGTGGCTGAGCACGGCGTCGGTGGCGGCCCGGGCCCGCTACCCGGGTCCGGTGGGGGAGCTGGTGGCGCGCGAGATCTGGGCCTACCGCGACTTCGGGCACAGGTTCGGCACCGACGGCCTGGTCCCGCGGATCGTCGCGGAGCTGCTTCACAGCAGTTCGGCCAGCAGCCCCGCGACCCTTGCGGCGCCGTCGGACTCGACGGGCCGGTAGTCCACCGTCCGGTCGATCTCGGTCGCGATCGCGGCGGCGAGCTGCTCCGGGTCGGTGTCGGCGTAGTCCAGCCGCCGCCCGGCCCGGTACTGCGCGAGCCGCTGCGGCACGTGGATCTGCTGCTCGAAGTGGTGGCCCAGCGGCACGTAGACGAAGGGGCGCCGGGCCGCCACCAGCTCCATCGTGGTGGTCAGCCCGCCCTGCACCACCGCCACGTCGCAGACCGCGAGGTGGTGGTCCAGGTCGGGTACATAGCCGCGCACCTCGACGCCGGCGGGCACCGGCACCGAGGCGGGGTCGATCCGGGGCCCGGTGACGATCACCATGCGCAGCCCGGGTATCCGCCGCGCCGCTTCCGGGTAGGCGGCCGCGACGCGGCGCAACAGCGGCCCGCCCACTCCGGACCCGCCGACCGTCACGAGGCAGACGCGCTCGTCCGGCCGGTAGCCGAGCGCCTCCCGGTCGACCACCGGCGGGACCCCGCCGACGTAGCCGGAGAACGTGTAGCGCTCGCGCGCGAACTCGCGGACGGTCGGCAGGCCCGGGCCCAGCGGCGTGTCGACGGCGTCCTCGGGGTTCCCGACGAAGATCGAACGGTCGCGCAGCCGGGGCCTGCGGCGTATCCGTTCGACGCGCTCGGCGTTCCAGTCCGCGGTGAGGGCGGCCTCGTCGCCGCCGCCGTCGGGCATCGGGAGCCAGCCGACGAAGTCCGACAACCACACGTACGGGGCGCGCTTGAGCTCGGGGTTGTCGAACAGGAAGTGGTCGACGTCCCAGCCCTCGTCGACGATCCAGAGGTCGTGCGGCTCGGCCTCGACGAGGTCGTGGAACACCATGAAGTTGGCCAGCAGGATCTCGTCCATCCGACGCACCGCCCGGAAGGCGTGCAGGTCGTGCTCGCCCGCCTCCGACTCCATGTGCGCGCTCTCGCCCGCCAGCAGCCGCGACGCCGGGTGCACGCGTTCGCCGCGCTCCTCCAGCACGCGGGTGACGGGGTGCTGGGTCAGCCAGTCGATCTCCAGGTCGGGGTGCCGGCGACGCAGCTCGTCGGCGATGGCGAGGTCGCGCCGGACGTGGCCGAGCCCGATGGGGGAGCAGACGTAGAGCGCTCGGCGGCGCCGGTGCAGCGGCCGGGTCCAGACGGCGGGCGGACGGGTGGTGCCGGCGACCCGTTCCACGAAGTCGCGGATCAGCACGTTGGTGCGCACGGGGTCGCGCAGCGTGGAGGCATGCCCGCCGCCCGCCACCGTGACCAGCTCCCCGCCCGTCCAGCCCGCCACCGTCGTGCCGGTGTCGTAGGGGACGACCGCGTCCCCGTCGCCGTGCACGACCAGCACCGGGCAGCGCACGGCCCGGCACGTCGCCTCCGCCCCGGCCGCGTCCACGCCGTCGATCCCGAGGCGGCCGGTGAGCAGCAGCGTCGGCGCGTCGGTCTCCAGGCCCCAGCCGAGCCCGTCCTCCCGCTGCTTGAGGGAGTGCGGCTCGGTGAACACCTGGGACATGAAGAACTCGACCCAGCCGGGGTAGTCGGCGAGCCAGTAGTGCATGTTGGCCTTCTGCCAGCCCTCGTAGGTCTCGCGCGGCACGTCGAAGCCCTCGGGGACGGGCCAGGGCAGCGCCGTGCCCACCGCGATCACCCCGGCCGCGCGATCCGGGTACCAGGCCGCGAGCTGCACGGCGTGCCGGGCGCCCATCGACAGCCCGCACGCGAAGGCCCGCGGGGCGCCGACCGCGTCCATCACCGCGATCGCGTCGTCGACGTACTCACGGTCGGCGTAGGCATCCTCGGTGCCGGGCCGGTCGGCGCGCCCGTTGCCGCGGCCCTCCACCACCAGGACGCGGAAGTACCGGGCGAGGTAGGGCACCTGGAACTTCCACTGCCGGGCGTGCACGATCGCCCACGAGGTGAGCAGGACGATCGTAGTGTCCCCGGCGCCGTGCACCTCGTATCCCACGCGCACACCGTCGCGCTCGATCCACCCCTCGACGTCCGGTTCACGGGCCCGCACCCCGCCATGCTCGCGCGCGCCCGCCCCCCACCCAACCGCCACATGGCCACATATGGCGGCCGAACGGTGCCTCCGAACGGCCACACGTGACCATGTGGCGTCAGCGGGCGATCGTCAGCTGGTGATGTCCTTGCGCTCGAAGCGCCAGATCGCCAGCGCTCCCAGGACCAGCGCCCACATCAGGCTGCCGAAGACGCCGCGGGTGATGTCGCCCCAGTCCACCTGGCCCGACAGCAGGCCGAACCACGCCGTGCCGTAGTGGGTGGGGAGGTAGTTGCGCAGGTCCTCCAGGGCGGTGATCTGATCGAGGATCTGGCTGACGATGCTCGCCATCACCGCCCCGCCGACGGCACCCAGCGGCGCGTCGGTGCTCACCGACAGCAGCATCGCCACCGCCGCCACCCAGCTCAGGTTGACGGCGATGTAGAGCGCCGCGAGCAGGATGCGGCCGACGCCGGTCCAGAACGGCAGCGACTCGCCGGTGATGCTGACGAGGTCGCCCGTGCCGTAGGCCAGGCTCCCGACGACCAGCGAGACGACCGGCAGCAGCAGCAACGCGCCCACCGACAGCAACGCCGCGATGATCGCCTTCTGCCGCACCAGGCGGGCGCGGGGGACCGGGGCGGCCAGCAGGTAGCGCAGGCTCGACCACGACGCCTCCGACGCCACCGTGTCACCGAAGAACAGCGCCACGACCACGACCAGCAGGAACGACGCCGACGCGAACAGGGCGAACACGGCGAAGTTGCCGCCGCTGCCCTTGGCGAGGTCGACGAGGTTGGTGGCGCTGCCCGGTGGGCTGCTCGCGGCCAGCGAGAACGCCACCCACAGGATGATCGGCAGCACCGTCACGAGCCCGAACGTCACCTGCGTGCGGCGGCGTTTGAGCTGGCGGGCCAGCTCGACGCGCAGCGGCAGGGTGCGGCCGGGGCGGTACCCGGTGGGGGGTGGGCCCGCAGCCAGCTCGCCCACTGTTCCGGTGTGGGTCGGCGCGTCGTCGATCACGGTTCTGTGTCCTCTCCGACCAGCTGCAGGAACGCGTCCTCGAGGCGGCGCCGTGGCCCGGCCGAGGCCACGTCGACCCCGGCCGTGACGAGCGCCCGCACGGCCGACGCGCGTGGCGTGCCGTTGAGCTCCGCATGCACCGCGCCGCCGTCGACCTGGACGGCGTGGACGCCGGTGAGGCCCCCCAACACCCCCGCGGCCCTTTCGGGCGCGTCGACTGTGAACGTCGCCGCCCCGCCGCCGGCGATGATGTCGTCGACCGTGCCGTCGGCCACCACGAGCCCGCGGTGCATGACCACCACGTGCGTGCAGGTCTGCTCCACCTCCGAGAGCAGGTGGCTGGACACGAGCACCGTGCGTCCGCCCGCGGCGTAGCGGTGCAGCACCTCGCGCATGGCGTGGATCTGGGGCGGGTCGAGGCCGTTGGTGGGTTCGTCGAGCACGAGCAGCTCGGGCAGCCCGAGCATGGCCTGGGCGATCGCGAGCCGCTGCCGCATCCCCTGGGAGTAGGCGCCGACCCGGCGGTCGATCGACGCGCCGAGGCCCGCGATCTCCAGCGCCTCGGCGAGGTGCGCCTCCGCGGTGGGCCGGCCGGTCGCGGCCCAGTACAGGCGCAGGTTCTCGGCGCCGGAGAGGTGCGGCAGGAACCCCGGCCCCTCGACGAACGCGCCGATCCGCGCCAGCACCGGCGCGCCCGCGGCCACGGGCAGCCCGAACGCGGTGATGCTGCCCGCGGTCGGCCGGGTGAGACCCATGAGCATGCGCAGCACCGTGGTCTTGCCGGCGCCGTTGGGCCCGAGCAGCCCGAGCACCATTCCTTGCGCAACCGTGAACGACACCCCTCTGACCGCGCTGAACCCGCCCTTGTAGGTCTTCGCGAGGTCGCGGATCTCCAGCGGCGGGGCGTCGGGGTCGGCGACGGCGTTGGTCGTGAGGCGCCGCCGGCGCAGGCGTGCGCCCACCCACAGCGCCAGCGCGATGAGCAGCACCACGCCGATCCCGATCGCCGGGCCCAGCGGCACGGTGTTGGCCGAGACGGCCTGGCCGGCGACGGTGGGAATCGTGAGCCCTCCCGTGACGCCGACGCGCCACACGGCCGGCTCGGTGCCGCCCGCGTAGGCCTGGTCGGTGGTGGCCACCGAGACGGCGAGGGAGTGGCCGGCCTCGATCGGCGCCACCACCCCGGGCAGCGTGACGGTGACCGTGACGGGTGAGCCGTCGGCCGGCACCGCCACCCGGAACGGCGCCACGGAGCTGCCCAGCAGCGTGCGCGAGCCGTCGGCGGCCAGCTCGGAGGTGGAGGCGAACAGGATCGCCTCGGCTGGGCCGGGTTGCCCTGGCACGCGGGACACCGTGACGGTGACGCGCGGGGCGCCGGTGAGCGTGGTCGGGTCTGCGAACGCCGCGGTGCGGAACTGGGCGGACTGCCCCGGAACCGCCGTGGCGGCCGAGAGCCGACCGCCGACGGCGCCGAGCGCGGAGCCCAGGCCGGGCAGCGACGTGATGGCCGCCGGGTTGCCTCCCGCCGGGGTGACGACGGTCTGGGCGTCGCCGGTGAGGGAGAGCTGCCGCGTGGTCAGGGGCGCGGTGCCGGACAGGCCGGGGTAGGTGGGCGCCTGCACGGTGCGGCTGTTGGCCACCGTGGCCCCGGCCCGGATCCCGCTCGACACGGCGTAGGAGAAGCCGGTGGCCGGTGCATCGCCCTTCCTGGCCAGGTAGTGGTCGAGCCAGGCGCCGATCGCGTCGCGGACGCCCTGGTCGGGGGCGCCGCCGTCGTGGCCGCCGGAGTACCACATGACCTTCACCGGGGTGCCGTTGGCCGCGATCTGGCGGGCGTTGGCATCGGCCTGGTCGAGGCCGAACAGGGTGTCGGTCTCGCCCTGCACCAGCAGCGTCGGCGCGGTGATCCGGTTGGTGACGGTGGCGGGGGAGGAGCGTTCCAGCAGCGCCGCGGTGGCGGGTGAGAGCCGGCCCGTCGTCGCGGCCTCGGTGTACGCGGCGCAGACCTGGGCGGTGAAGCGTCCGCAGGTGGCGTTCGTGCCGGGCTGTGCCGGCCCGGGGGATGCGCCCGCGGAGAAGAAGATCCCGGCCCAGCCCCGCTTGAACACCCCGTCCGGCGCGAAGGCGCCCGCGGCGGGGGTGGTCTGGGGCGGCACGCCGGCGGCGGCGGTCTCCGGAAAGAGTGCCTGGTTCAGGTCGTTCCAGGTGATCACCGGCGCGATGGCGTCGATCCGCTTGTCGTAGCCGGCCAGCAGCAGCGACAGCGCGCCGCCGTAGGACCCGCCCGTGACTCCGACGCGGGGGTCACCCGGCCCGTCCTGCTGCACCTCGGGGCGGGTCGCCAGCCAGTCGACGAGCCGGCTCGCGTCGGCCACCTCGTAGTCGGGCGAGTCGAGCGCGATCTGCCCGCCGCTCTTCCCGAACCCGCGCGCCGACCAGGTCAGCACGACGAAACCGCGCGCCGCCAGGTCCTTCGCGTCGGCGTCGACCGAGGCCTTGCTGCCGCCGAACCCGTGGGCCACCAGCACGGCGGGGGCCGGGGTGACGGCGGGCAGATAGAGCGAGGTGTCCAGCGAGATGGTGCCGGCGAGGCCCGGACCGGCGGGAACGTCGATCCGCTGCTCCTGCACGGCCGGGGCGGTGGCGGCGTTCGCCGGGGCGGCGAACAGGACGGCGGTGGCCAGGGCGAGCGCCAGCGCCAGCGATCGACGCAGTAGTCCGTGCACGGGTCGACGTTATGCGACCCCGCGACGGGTCCGCGTGTTGTGCCTCAGTGCCTTCTCAGCGGGTGGGGTAACTCACCACGTCGTCGAAGTGCTCGACGTTCGGGGCGCCGTCGAAGTGCGGGCCGACGACCGCGCGCCAGCGGGGGAAGTTCTCCGACCCGCGGAACCCGACGGTGTGCGCCTCGATGCTGTCCCACTCGATCAGCAGGATGAACCGGGTCGGTGTCTCGGCGCTGCGGGTGAGGCGGGCGGTGCGGAACCCGGGGGTGTCGGAGACGTACTTCAGCCCCTCCGCCACGGCGTCGGCGAACTTCTCCTGGGAGTCGGCGAGGACGGTGAAATCGGCGATCTCGGTGACCATGGACCAGACCCTAACCCCGGGTCTCCCGCCGCGGCCGGATCGCGGCCGGCAGCGGGCTGAATCAGCCCGGGTCCGGTGGCGCGGTGTCCCTGGCCCGCTTGCGCCGCTTCCCCTCGTGCATGGCCACGACGCGGGGGACCGGGATCGTGTGGCCCTCCGCGACCAGGTCGGCGGGCAGCGGCTGCGGCGCGGGCATGCGGTCGCGCCACGGGTCGGCGTCCCCGAGCCGCTCGACGGCCGTGTGCAGCGTGAAGTCCGCGGGCGTGACGTCGTCGAGCTCCGCCCACGTCACGGGGAAGGACACGGGCACGCCGGGGCGGATCCGGGGGCTGTAGGCCGCGACGACGGTGGCTCCACCTGCGCGGGTGGGATCGAGGAAGACCTTTCCCTCCCGGTCGTCCTTGATGAACGCCGTGGTGGCCACCTCGGGATCGAGGCGTTCGGCGTGGGCGGCGAGGGCCCGGGTGGCGGCGGCCGCGTCGTCGAAGGAGGCACCGGAGAGGGGCACGAACACGTGCAGGCCCTTGGCCCCACTCGTCTTCACCGCGCCCTCCAGCCCGAGATCGGCAAGGGCCCGCTCGACGAGCCGGGCGGCGCGCACGACGTGGTCGAACGTGCCCGGGTCGGGTGGGTCGAGATCCATCACGAGGTGGCTGGGGTGCTCGGCCCCGACCTCGATCAGCGTGGGGTGGTACTCGATCGCCCGCTGGTTGGCGAACCACAGCAGCGTGCGCCGGTCGTCACAGAGCGGGTAGGCGACCTCGCGGTGCGACGTCTGGGCCCACACCGTGGTGGTGGCGATCCAGTCGGGCGCGTACTTCGGGGTGTTCTTCTGCATGAACGGCGCCTGCCCCGGGCGCACGCGCATCACCGAGAGCGGGCGGTTCCGCAGCACCGGCAGGATGCGGTCGCGCATGGCGTCGAGGTAGTCGACGAGGTCGCGCTTGGTGGCGCGCGCGTCGTCGAACAGGGGTTTGTCGAGACTGGTCAGCTCCACGCCGTCGCGTGACTCGCCCACGCCCGTTACCGTACCTTTCTGCCCGGAAGTCGGATTCCGATCAAGTGTTCATCCACCATTTCGCACATGTCCTGTGCGGAAGGGTGAAAGAGCATGCATGTTCTCACCCATGACGGTGAATCCCCCCGGTGAGACCCCCGACGTCGGCATCCCCGCGCACCTGGCCGCCACGATGACGATCGCGGAGCAGCAGGACTGGCTGCGCAGCTACCTCGACCGCCACCGCGTCTCGCGGCGGTCGGCGCTCAAGGGCGGGGCCAGCGTGCTCGCCGCCCTCGGCCTGACGTCGGCCCCGTGGGCCCAGGCCGCCTACGCGGACGCCGCGAAGAAGCAGGTCGCCGTGGTCGGGCGCCACCTGTCGTTCGGCGTGGACCCCACAACGCAGATGGCCATCGCCGGGGAGCTGACGGCCAAGCCCGTCGGCAGGGTCCTCGTCGACATCGGGAACAACACCCACTACGGCGAGACGATCGAGGCCGAGGTCCGCGAGCTCGTCAGCATGGTTCCGCAGGCCGACGGCAGTATCCGGGCCGCCGACCAGTTCTACGTCCACGCGCTGGCGAAGGACCTGCGCCCGGGGCGCGAGTTCCACTACCGCTTCCGGCTCGCCGACGGCACCACCACGCCCGACGCCGCCTTCACCACCGCGATGGACCGCCGCACGCCGAAGAAGTTCACGTTCACCGCGTTCGCCGACCAGGGCGTCAACACCGACCCGACCCCGGACGGCCAGACCGGCTTCAGCGACAACTACTACAAGCCCGACGACACGCGCCGCACCGCCGCCCCGGCCGACTCGCTGATCGCGCTCATCGCGAAGCAGAAGCCGGCGTTCCACCTGCTCGCGGGCGACATCTGCTACGCCGACCCCAGCGGCACCGGGCAGCCGGTCAAGAACGCCGCGCCGGCCAACGCACCCAGCGGGTTCAACAACTTCGACCCGACGGTCTGGACGCAGTACTTCGCGTCGATCGAGAAGAGCTCGGCGTCCGCGCCGTGGATGTTCGCCACCGGCAACCACGACATGGAGGCGCTGTACGACAACAACACCGCCCCCGGCGGCGCCACCCACGGCTACGCGGGCCACGCGGCGCGGCTCGACCTGCCGAAGAACGGGCCGAGCAGGTGCCCCTCGGTGTACTCGGTCGTCTACGGCAACGTCGCGGTGCTCAGCCTCGACGCCAACGACCTCTCGCAGGAGATCCCCACCAACGCCGGCTACAGCAGCGGCCAGCAGATCCAGTGGCTGACGAAGACCCTGGGCGACCTGCGGGCCGACCCCGACGTCGACTTCATCGTCGCGTTCTTCCACCACTGCGTGTACGCCACGAGCAGCACGCACGCCTCCGACGGCGGTGTGCGCGCGGCGCTTGCCCCGCTGTTCGACCGGTTCTCCGTGGACCTCGTCGTCCAGGGGCACAACCACCAGTACGAGCGCAGCAACCCGATCAAGGGCGGGAAGTCGGGCGCCCAGGCCCCCGACAAGTCGACCGTGCACCCGGAGACGGACGGCACCACCTACATCTGCTGCGGCTCCGGTGGCCGCCCCCGCTACGGCTGGCAGCCGGGCGAGACCGACCGCTACCGCGGCGGCCCGAACCCGAACTCCGGGACGGTGGTCAACAGCTACGTGGCCACCACCGGCGGGGTGAAGGTGCCCGAGACCGTCGACTGGTCCCAGGCCCGCTACCTCGACTACGCGTTCCTGAAGATCGACGTCGACCCCGGCCACCCCGGTGGCACGTCGACGATGAGCGTCCACGCGATCAGCGACCTGGGCGTGGAGATCGACCGGGTGGACCTGGTCCGCAAGGTGACGAAACCCCGCCACAAGGACGCGACAGCGGCCCCGGCGACCTGGACCACCCACACGGGCACCGGCCTCTCGGTCCCCGGCACGATCACGCTCTGACCCCCACCCCGCGAGTCGGGGTATGAAATGCGCGCGAGTCGGGTGGGCTACAGGTGGTGGAGGGTGACCTGCGCCAGGTGGCCCGGCGCCGTCTCCGCCGTCATCCACGTGTGGGTCGGTTGGCGGCGGCGGTCCGTGGGGGAGCCGGGGTTGAGGAGGCGCAGGCCGTTCGCCGCCCTCGTGTCCCAGGGGATGTGGCTGTGGCCGAAGACCAGGACGTCCGTGTCCGGGTAGCCCGCCTCGCAGCGCCTCTCCCGGCCCTGGGCGGCGCCCGTCTCGTGCACGACGGCGAAGCGGACACCGTCGAGGTCGACGCGGGCCACCTCGGGCAGGCGGGAGCGCAGGTCGGGGCCGTCGTTGTTGCCCCAGACGCCGATGAGCCGGGCTGCGCGGGCGTCGAGCCGGTCGAGCAGGTCGACCGACATCCAGTCGCCCGCGTGGATCACCACGTCGGCGTGCTCGACGGCCTCCCACACCGGTGCGGGCAGATCCTTCGCCCGCACCGGGAGGTGGGTGTCGGACAGGATGAGCAGCTTCAGGACACGCCCAGCAGGTCGACGACGAAGATCAGGGTCTCGCCGCCCTTGATGGCGCCCGCGGCGCCGCGGTCGCCGTAGCCCAGGTGCGGCGGGATCACGAGCTTGCGGCGGCCGCCGACCTTCATCCCGGCCACGCCCTGGTCCCAGCCCGCGATGACGCGGCCGGCGCCGAGCGGGAAGCGGAACGTGGAGCCGCGGTTGTAGGAGGCGTCGAACTCCTCGCCGGTGGAGTGGGCCACACCGACGTAGTGCACCTCGACGGTCTGCCCGGCGCGCGCCTCGGCGCCGTCGCCGGTGGCGAGCTCCTCGATGACGAGGTCGGTGGGGGTGGGGCCCTCGTAGGGGTCGACTGTGGGCTTGGCTGCGGTCATGCGCCTAACCCTGCCAGAGCCCACGGGACCCGGTAGACAGGGCACGTGAGCAGCGCACCGACGGATACTCCGGCCCCCACCGACCAGCCGGACCCGAGGCGCTGGCGGGCGTTGTCGGTGACGCTCGTCGCCGGCTTCATGAGCCTGCTCGACGTCAGCATCGTCTCGGTGGCGCTGCCGTCGATCCAGCGTGGTCTGGGCACGAGCCCGTCGGGCGTGCAGTGGATCGTGTCGGGCTACGCGCTCGCGTTCGGGCTGATGCTGGTGCCTGCGGGGCGCCTGGGCGACGCGCTGGGCCGGCGCCGGATGTTCCTGATGGCGCTGGGCGGGTTCGTGCTGTTCAGCGCCGCGGCCGGGGCGGCACCGACGATGGGCCTGCTCATCGCGGCCCGCATCCTGCAGGGGCTCTCGGCGGGCGCGCTGGCCCCGCAGAACTCGGCGCTGATCCAGCAGCTGTTCTCGGGCGCCGAACGCGGGCGGGCGTTCGGCTTCTTCGGCGCGACGGTGGGCATCTCCACCGCCGCCGGGCCGGTCGCGGGCGGGGTGATCCTCGCGCTCGCCGGTGAACCGGACGGCTGGCGGTGGATCTTCTTCGTCAACATCCCGATCGGGGCACTCGCCCTGCTGCTGGCCGCTCGGTTGCTGCCCAAGGGCGGCGGCGCGGGCCGCCGCGGCCACATGGACCTGACCGGTGTCGCGTTGCTCGGGGGCGGGGTCCTCGCGGTGATGCTGCCCCTGGTGCTGACCGAGTCGGGCGGGCTGCGGACGCTGTGGTGGCTGTTCCCGGTCGGTGCCGCCCTGCTCGTGGTGTTCGTGGTGTGGGAGCGTCGGGTCGCGGCCCGGGGCGGCCAGCCACTGCTCGACGTCCGACTGCTGAGGGGCACGCCCGGCTACGCGTCCGGGGCGGCGCTGGGCACGGCGTACTTCGTGGGGTTCAGCGGCATCTGGCTGGTGCTCGCGCTCTACTTCCAGAACGGCCTGGGCTACACCCCGCTGCAGTCCGGGCTCGCCGTGACGTCCTTCGCGCTGGGCTCGGCGGCGTCGGCCGCGGTGGGCGGCCGGCTCGTGGAGCGGTTCGGGCGGCTGCTCACCGTCACGGGGCTGAGCATGGTGGTCGGGGGCCTGTCGGTCACGGCGGTGGTGCTGCGGCTCGCGCCCGCCGGATCGGCCGGCTGGGCGGTGGCCGTGCCGTTGCTGGTGGCGGGTGTCGGCGGCGGTTGGGTGATCACCCCGAACACCACGATGACGCTGCGCTGCGTGCCCGTGACGATGGCCGGCTCGGCGGGAGGGGCGCTGCAGACGGGGCAGCGGGTGGGCTCCGCGATCGGCACGGCCCTGCTCGCCGGCGTCTTCTACGCGGTGCTCGCCGCCACCGGTACGGACTACCCGCTGGCCGTGTCGATCGCGGTCGGCGGCGCGGCGCTGGCCGTCACCGTCGCGCTGGGCATCGGGATCGGGGAGTGGCGCAAGGGCCGCGGGGCGAATGTCGCGAGCGGGCCCGTCCACCACATCCCGGATCCGCACTAGACGCAACTCGTGAGTTGCCTTACAGTAGCAACCGTCGAGTTGCTACAGGAGGCAGTCATGGCATTCCCCGATCGCATCGAGCGGGTCGTCGAGATCGCGCACCCGCCGGCCACGGTGTGGTCCGCGCTCACCACGGCCGACGGCTTGAGCAGCTGGTTCGGCGAGGAGGTCACGATCGATCTGCGCCCGGGCGGCACGGCCCGGATGAGCTGGTCGAGCGGCGACACCGCCGACATGCGGATCGAACGCGTCGAGGAGCCGACGGTGTTCGGCTACACGTGGCACGTCTACGGCCTGCCCGCGGATGATCCGCGCCGCACCTACGTCGAGTTCACCCTCGAGCCGGTCGACGAGGGCACACGGCTGACCGTCGTCGAGTCGGGCTTCTCCCAGCTGCCCGACGACGCCCACGACAAGGCGTTCGGCGGCAACGTCCAGGGTTGGGCGAGCGAGCTGGGCGAGCTGGTCGCCTACCTCGATGCCGCCTGATCCCTGATGTCGCACGACACGGAGGAGATCGCCGAGCAGGTCTTCGTCGCATTGGCCGACCCCAGCCGGCGCTCGCTCCTGGCCGCTCTGGCCTCGGGCGGGCCCGCCACCGCCACCGACCTCGCCGGCCGCCTGCCGATCACCCGGCAGGCCATCGCCAAACACCTGACGTTGCTGGCCGACGCCGGCCTCGTCACAGCCGAACCGGGGGAGCGGCGCCGCGTGCGCTACCGGCTGCGCTCCGCCCCGATGCGGGTGGCGCAGCAGTTCCTGGCCGCGCTCGCCCGTGACTGGGACGGCCCGCTCGACGCACTGCAGGCCCATCTGGACAAAGGAGCACGGACATGAGTGAACCGATGATCGTCGACCGCGCCACCTGGCAGGCCGCACGCGAAGCGCTGCTGGTGCGGGAGATCGACCCGGCCGCCGCGGTGGTCGGCCTGTACTGCAACGGGCAGGTCCGCGAGCTGTCCTCTCTGCACGCGCGCGACGTCACCTACGCCACGTTCCGCGAGGGCGGCTACGAGGAGACCGTCCCCTACCGCGGCTTCGAGGTGATGGCCCCGAGCTACGGGCTGCTGGACATGACGGTGTCCGGACGGCAGGAGACGTGGGAGGACTCGCCCACCGGTTGGCCACAGCACTGGGACGTCACCCGGGATCTGCTCCGCACCGACCGGCGTCCGACGGCGCAGTGGTCGCGCCTGGCGTCCGGGGTCGGCGCATGAACGTCGTCACGGCACAGGAGTGGGACGCCGCACGCGCGGCACTGCTCGTCAAGGAGAAGGCGCACACCCGGGCCCGCGACGCGCTGGCCGCGGAACGCCGCCGGATGCCGCGACTCCTGGTCGAGAAGGACTACGCGTTCGACGGGCCGGCAGGTCGGCTGAGCCTGTTGGAGCTCTTCGAGGGGCGCCGGCAGCTCGTCGTCTACCGCGCCTTCTTCGAGCCGGGTGTGCACGGGTGGCCCGATCACGCCTGTACCGGCTGTTCGCTGATGGCCGACCAGGTCGCCGACGTGGCGCACCTGCACGCCCGCGACACCACGTTCGTCTACGCCTCGCGCGCACCCCAGCCGGACATCGAGCGGCTGAAGGCGCGCATGGGCTGGACGATGCCGTGGTTCACGATGACCGACTCCTTCGACGCCGACTTCGGCGTGGACGAGTGGCACGGCACGAACGTCTTCCTCCGCGACGGCGACCGCGTCTACCGCACCTATTTCGTGGACAACCGCGGCGACGAGGCGCTGGGCAGCACCTGGAGCTACCTCGACATCACCGCGCTGGGTCGGCAGGAGGAGTGGGAGGACTCGCCGGAGGGGGTCGTCCAGACCCCGGCGTACGCGTGGTGGAACTGGCACGACGCGTACCCCGAGGGCTGATGCCCCGGATCCGACGCGTCACTGCCGTGATCACGAGCGGATGGTGGTGTGCCGACGTCCGTCGACCACCTTCTGCCCGTGATCGTCGAGTTCCTCTCAGCCCATCCCGAGTGCGTCCCTGAGGAACTGCACCTGGAGCAGCAGGAGGTTCTCCGCCACCACCTCCTGCGGCGTCATGTGCGTGACGCCCGAGAGCGGCAGCACGCTGTGTGGTCGCCCCGCCGCCAGCAGCGCCGAGGACAGGCGCAGGGTGTGGGCGGCCACCACGTTGTCGTCGGCCAGGCCGTGCACCAGCAGCAGGGGCCGGCTGAGTTTCCCGGCGTCCCCGATCAGGGACGAGCGGCGATAGGCGTCGGAATCGGGCAGCCCGAGGTAGCGCTCGGTGTAGTGCGTGTCGTAGAGCGACCAGTCCGTGACCGGGGCGCCCGCGATCGCGGCGTGGAAGACGTCCGGGCGGCGCAGCACCGCCAGCGCGGCGAGGTAGCCGCCGAACGACCAGCCGCGGATGCCGACGCGGGTGAGATCGAGGTCGGGGTGGTCCTTCGCCAGGGACTGCAGGGCGTCGATTTGGTCGTCGAGCACCGGCGACGCCAGGTCGCCGTGCACCGCGCGCTCGAACGCCGGACCCTTGCCCGGCGTGCCCCGGCCGTCGACGACCACCACGGCGAAACCCTGCTCGGCGAACCACTGGCTGGTCAGGTGCGCACCCCGCGCCGCGACGACGCGCTGGGCGTGCGGGCCGCCGTAGGGGTCCATGAGGACGGGCAGCTTCGTGCCCGGCTCGTGCCACGACGGCAGCAGCAGCGCCGTGGGCAGTCCCCGTGACCCGGTCGTCAGCAGGGAGACCTGCGGATCGAGGCCGGGGAGATCGGCGAACGACGTGATCGTGAGATCCCCGCCGGCCCGGCGGACGGTGGTGGCGGAGCCGTCGGTGTCCAGGTCGGCCCGCGAGACGACCAGCGTGCCACCGCTCAGTCGTCCACTGTGGATGCCCGGCTGCGGGGTGAGGGCCGTCAGGCCGTCCGGGCCCCACGTCCAGAGCCCGATCGACGCGGGCTCGTCGCTCGCGCGGAACAGCACCACGTCGCCGTCGACGTCGGTGACGCCGCGGACCTGCAGCCCGGCCGGCGTCACGGCGGCTCCGTCGACGACGAGGCGCCGCGTGTCGTCGATGTCGGCCACCGTCACCAGCGCGCCCGACGCCGTGTGCGCGGGCACCCCGGGCACGATGTCGACCCACACCGGGTCGGTGCGCTCGTCGATCAGGGTGGTGGCGCCGGTGACCGGGTCGACCTGCCGCACGCGCAGCGCCGTCTGGTCGCGGGGTTCGGTGACCATCACCAGGCCGTGGCCGTCCCACACGACGTCGGCGAGGTACTCGTCGTCCCAGCTCACGGGCGTCGTCGTGCCGTCGAGGGCGATGATCTCGGCGGTCACCCGGGCGTTGGGGGTGCCGGCGGCGGGGTAGCGCACCGCGGTCGGGACGGTGGCGGGGTTGGCGGGGTCGGCGATGTGCCACTGCTGCACCGGCGACTCGTCGACGCGCGCGACGAGCAGCGCGTCACCGTCGGGCGACCACCAGTAGCCCCGCATCCGCTCCATCTCCTCGGCCGCGGCGAAATCGGAGAGGCCGTAGGTGACCAGGGGGCCGTCCGGCTCGGCGAGCGTCCTGGTGGTGCGGGCGGTGACGTCGTGGACGTGCAACGCACCGCCGCTGACGTAGGCCACGAAGCGGCCGTGCGGGTCGGGCCGGGGGTCGATCACGCCACCCGGCGTCTCGACCAGGCGGGGGGTGAGCCCGGCGGCGAACTCGGTGACGTAGAGCTGCCCGGACAGCGCGAACGCGGCCATCGTGACGGGCCGGTCCGTGGCGTAGCCGACCACGCCGCCCGCCTGCTCCCGGCTCCGCTCGCGGCGGGCCTTCTCCTCCGGCGGGAGGTCCTCCTCGGCTGCGTCGAGCGTGTGCGGGTCGGCGACCAGGCGTTCCTCGTTCGTCGCCACGTCCAGCGTCCACAGGCACGTCACGGGGTCGGTGCCGCCGCGGCTGCGCAGGAACACGACGCGGTCGCCGTCCGGGGAGACGGTGATCCCGCGGGGTGCGCCGAGGGTGAAGCGACGGGTGCGGGCCTGGCGGCGGGGGAAGCTGTCGGTCACGGTCGCCCAGTCTGCCCGCCCGGACCCCCTCCGGCTCGGTCCGGGGGGACCGTGATCGGATGGCCGCATGAAGCGCACCCTGCTCGCGGCCTCTGCCGCCGCCCTGATGACGCTCGCCGGATGCGGTTCGGGGACCAGTACGGCCACCGGCACGGCCACCGTGGCGCCGCAGCCGACCGCCGCCGCGGCCACGGCCCCCGCCACGGACGCCCCGTCCACCGTGGCCCCGACCCCGGGTAAGCCGGGCGCGAAGGTCGTCGGGATCCCGGCCCTGAGCGGGAACCCGACGGACCTGAAGACCCAGTCCTCGGGTCAGGCCGGCACCGGCCAGCCGCCCGCCCAGCTCACCACCCAGGACGTGGTGGTCGGCAAGGGTGCCGCCGCGAAGCCGACCGACACCGTGAGCGTCCGCTACTCCGGCACCCTCTACGACGGCACGGCGTTCGACGCCTCGTGGAAGCAGGGCGACGCCCCGGTCAGCTTCCCGCTCAACCAGGTCGTGCCCGGGTTCGCGCTGGGCATCGAAGGGATGCAGCCCGGTGGCCGCCGCGTGATGGTGATCCCGCCGGCCCTGGGCTACGGCGAGCAGGGCAGCCCGCCCGTCGTCCCCGGCAACTCCACGCTGGTGTTCGTGGTGGACCTCGTCAGCATCGGTTGACGCCCAGGATTCAGTTGACGCAGGGCACCCCGTCCGCGGTGATCACGCGTGGTGTCGTGGTCGGGGCGGCCGTGGTGGTCGGGGCCGGTGAGGTGGTGGGGGCCGGGTTGCCGGCCGGCTCGATCACGGCCGGTGCCGTGGTCGGTGCCACGCCGGACACGAGGTTGCCCACGAACGCCTGAACCGCCGCCTGGTCGATCTGCACGGCCACGCCGTCGTACGGGGTGGGGAGGTCCGGGCGACCGGTGGGGATCGTGTGGAACGTGAGGTTGCTGCCGGAGAGCCGGGCCATCTGGGTGGCGGCCTGGGTGAGGTCCCACCCGCTGTCGATCACCAGATAGCGCGAGGCGACTCCGACGAGCTGCGCGACCTTGGCCGGATCGGTCAGGGCGCCGGTGGAGCGGAGCTGCTCGGTCAGCCCGGCGATGAACGCCTGCTGGCGCACGACCCGATCCAGGTCGCCGCCGTCGAGGCCGTGCCGCTGCCGGACGAACGCGAGCGCGGTGGCGCCGTTCACGACCTGGCGGCCCGCCGGGAGGTCGATGCCCGAGTAGGAGTCGCTGACGGCCTTGTTGAGGCAGATCGGGACCCCGCCGAGGGTCGCGGTCAGGTCCACGAAGCCCGCGAAGTTGATCTCTGCGTAGTGGTCGATCCGGACGCCGGTGAGCGCCTCGACGGTGGCGATGGTGGCGGCCCGGCCGGCCTCGCGGCTCTGCTGGTCCAGCGCCGCCCCGGTGACGCCCTTCGCCTGGAGCGCCTGCTGTGCGTCGTTGAAGGCCCGGCCGTAGGCCGAATTGATCTTGTGGGTGCCACGGTCGCCCGCGATGGGCACGTAGGAGTCGCGGGGGATCGAGATCGCGACGGCGGGCGCGCCCGCGTCGGCGGGCACGTGCAGGAGGATCATCGTGTCGGTGTGGAGCTGGCCGTCGTCCGGGCCGACGTGCAGGGCGTCGAGGGTGGCTGTGGGAAGCGGGTTGCCGCTCGCGTCGGTGCGGGCGTCGAGGCCGACGAGCAGCGCGGTGAACGCCTGCCCGGGCTGCACGGGCACGGCCGGCGCGACGGCGTCGCTGGTGACGATCGACGCGGTGACCTGTCGCTGCAGCGACCACCCGACCCCCGTGGCCACGAGCGCCGCGGCCGAGACGAGGGCCACCGCCGTACGGGCGACGACGCGCAGAACGTGCAATGCCACTCCTGGTGTCGTGCATGACGACCAGATGGCCACGTCGCGACCGGTCGGGAGAACTCCACTATATGCACGATCATGCAGTGATCGCGTGCCGAGAATCGGGAGGTCACAGTGCTCGTGGGGGAAGCTCGCGCGGTGGCCGCACGGTGGGTGGCCGAGAACGCTGCGGACTGTCACGGCGCGTTCCTGACCGGGTCCACCACCGTGCTCCCGCTCGACGCGACCCTGCCGACAACGTCCGATGTGGACGTCGTGGTGGTCGTCGCCGGAGAGGTGCCCGCCAAACTCGGCAAGATCCCCTACCGCGGAGTGCTGGTGGAGGTGACGTTCGCGGCGCGGGCGGAGGTCGCCACGGCCGCAGACCTGTCGTACCACCTGGCCCCCAGCTTCCACGGCGATCACGTCCTCGCCGACCCGACCGGACACCTCGCCCGGCTGCGGCGCGAGGTCGAGCCGGTGTTCGCAGCGCAGGGCGGTGCCCGGGTCGACGCCGTGCTCGCGACGATCGAGAAGCGGCTCTCGGCTCTCGACCCCGCGGCGCCGTGGCCCGAGCTCGTCACGGCCTGGCTGTTCCCGACCAGCCTGATGGCGGTGGTGCCGGTGGTGGCGTCGCTGGGGACCCCGACCGTGCGCCTGCGCTACCTCGCCGCCCGGGCCCTGCTGGCGCCGTCCCGGTACGAGGAGCTGCTCGAACTGCTGGGCTGTGCCGACGTGTCGCGGGCCGTGGTCGCCCGCCATCTCGACACGCTCGCCGCCGTGTTCGACCGGGCCGCCACCGTGCCCCACCCGCCGTTCTTCTTCTCGGCCGACATCACCCCGGCGGCCCGGCCCGTGGCCATCGACGGCAGCCGCGTGCTGGTCGGGCGCGGCGACCACCGCGAGGCGGTCTTCTGGATCGTCGCGACGGCCGCGCGGTGCCGGATGATCCTCAACGACGAGGGGATGTGGTTCCCCGACATGGTGGCCGATCTCGTCGGCCTGCCCGACCCTGCCGCGCTGCTGGCCAGGCGTGATCGGGTGCTCGCGGCCCTGCCCCGGTAGCGCGTTCCGGCCAGCCGGGGCCCGGCTTCGCCGGCGTCTCGTGATGGCGGGACCCGATGGTCACCCTTCCGGGTGATCCGGCATGCTGCGGGTCCATGTCGGCCGTCGATCCTCACGCGCGCACCATCCGGCAGGCTGCGCACGACGCCGTCCGGGCCCTGCTGACGACCCCTCCGGATTCGGTCGAGGGGTCCGTCGCCCTGCGGGACGTGACGGCGTGGTTGGCCCGCGAGCACGGCCCGGAGGCAGTGCGCGACCTGGCTGAGGAGCTCGCCGTCGACCTCGCGGAGGCGTTCGACGCCCTCGCGTCGGCGGAGGGCCGGCCGCCGCTCGAGGTGCTCGACGCGTGGTTCCACGACGACCCGCTACCCGAGGTGCCCGGCGGGACGGCGGAGGAGGCCGACCGCCCGGACCAGACCTGCTGAGAGGCACTGTCGCGACCTGAGTGCCCCGTCAGCGTCGTCGGCTCGCGCCCGTCCTGCTCAGAAGCCGCGCGCCTTCCACTCCGGGATGCTCGCGCGCTCCTTGCCGAGCGTCGTGTCGTTCCCGTGGCCGGGGTAGACCCAGGTGACGTCGAGGAGCTCGCCGAACACCCGCTCCTCCAGGTCGCCCATCAGCTGCTCGAAGTTGGCAACACCATCGGTCTTGCCGGGGCCACCGGGGAAGAGGCTGTCGCCGGTGAAGATGTGGGGGCGCTCGTCCTCGCGGTAGACCAGCGCGATGGAGCCGGGGGTGTGGCCACGCAGGTGGATCACCTCGAGCTCGATCTCGCCGAACCGGATGGTGTCGCCCTGGGTGACCAGCTCGTCCATGGGGATGGGCAGCTCGGGGGCGTCGAGGGGATGGGCGATCTGGCGGGTCTGGAACATGCCGGCGACGGCACCGAGGGCCTGCCAGTGGTCCCAGTGCTGGTGGGTGGTGACGAGGTGGCGCAGCTCGGGGCGCCCGTCGCCCGACCCGACGAGGTCGGCGAGACGCTCGGCCTCGTTGGCCGCGTCGATCAGCAGTGCCTCGTTGGAGGCCCGGCACACCAGCAGGTAGGCGTTGTTGTCCATCGGCCCGACCGACACCTTCGTGATGCTCAGGGCGTCGAGGTCGCGGCGGGTAGCGGCACCGCCGGGATCGGTGTGACCGGTGTACGTGTCGAGGACATCCACGCCGCACAGCCTAGTCACGATCGCGTACCCGGGCGTACCGATCGGGCCCGGGGTGATCAAGCCCGGCCGGGCCACCCACCCCGGCGCGCGGGTTTCGAACACGCGTGCGATCCTCGTCGCGGCGCATTCGGCTCCGCGAACGGCCCGCCCGTCGGGGGACACCCCCGGCCGATCCGATTCTGTCGGTGCCCGCGCCTAGCATGGTTGGACGGTCCTGTGCGGCATGTGCCGACCGCGCCGGTCCGTCCCGGCTCCCGGAACCCAGGAGGCTTCACCCCGTGGTCGAACCCAGCACGAACGGGAAGTCCGTCGCCACGACGACCGCCGTCGACGCGCGCTCACGGCTGATCGTGCGCGGCGCGCGCGAGCACAACCTGCGCGGGGTCGATCTCGACATGCCGCGCGACAGCCTCGTCGTCTTCACCGGGCTGTCCGGGTCGGGCAAGTCCAGCCTCGCGTTCGACACGATCTTCGCCGAGGGCCAGCGCCGCTACGTCGAGTCCCTGTCGGCGTACGCGCGCCAGTTCCTCGGCCAGATGGACAAGCCCGACGTCGACTTCATCGAGGGCCTGTCGCCCGCGGTCTCGATCGACCAGAAGTCCACCAACCGCAACCCGCGGTCCACCGTCGGCACCATCACCGAGGTCTACGACTACCTGCGCCTGCTCTACGCGCGCGCCGGCGTCCCGCACTGCCCGGTCTGCGGCCACGTCATCGAGAAGCAGACGCCGCAGCAGATCGTCGACCAGGTGCTGGCCATGGAGGAGGGCGTGCGTTTCCAGGTGCTCGCGCCCGTCGTGCGCACCCGCAAGGGCGAGTTCGTCGACCTGTTCTCGAACCTGCAGCAGCAGGGCTACTCCCGCGTGCTCGTCGACGGCACCGTGCACCAGCTCACCGACCCGCCGACGCTGAAGAAGCAGGAGAAGCACGACATCTCCGTGGTCGTCGACCGGCTGGCGGTGAAGGCGTCGTCCAAGCAGCGGCTCACCGACTCGGTGGAAACCGGCCTGCGGCTGGCCGACGGGCTGATCGTGCTCGACTTCGTCGACCTGCCCGACGACGACCCCCACCGCGAGCGCCGCTTCTCCGAGCGCATGGCCTGCCCCAACGGGCATCCGCTCGCCATGGACGATCTCGAGCCCCGCACGTTCTCCTTCAACTCGCCCTACGGCGCGTGCCCCGAGTGTGTCGGCCTCGGCATCAAGAAGGAGGTCGACCCCGAGCTGGTCGTCCCCGATCCCGATCTCTCGCTGGCCGACGGCGCCATCGCCCCCTGGGCGGGCGGGCACTCGGCCGAGTACTTCGGCCGGCTGCTCGAGGGCCTGTCCAAGGCCGTCGGTTTCCGCATGGACACCCCGTGGCGCAAGCTCGACGCCGCCGCGCAGAAGGCCGTGCTGCACGGCAGCGACGACCAGGTGCACATCCGCTACAAGAACCGCTACGGCCGCGAGCGCGCGTACTACGCCAGCTACGAGGGCGTCATCCCGTTCCTGGACCGGCGCCTCGACCAGACCGAGTCCGATTCGCAGCGCGAGCGCTACGAGGGCTACATGCGTGACGTGCCGTGCCCGGTCTGCAAGGGTGCCCGGCTCAAGCCCGAGGTCCTCGCGGTCACGCTCGCCCACCGTGAGCGCGGCGAGCGCTCCATCGCCGAGGTCTCGGCGATGTCGGTGGCCGAGTGCGCGGAGTTCCTCGGCGGCATGGTGCTCGACCGGCGCCAGGCCATGATCGCCGGCGCCATCCTCAAGGAGGTCCAGGCCCGCCTGGGCTTCCTGCTCGACGTCGGGCTCCACTACCTGTCGCTGTCGCGGGCCGCGGGCTCGCTGTCCGGCGGCGAGGCGCAGCGCATCCGGCTGGCCACGCAGATCGGGTCCGGCCTGGTCGGCGTGCTCTACGTCCTCGACGAGCCGTCCATCGGGTTGCACCAGCGCGACAACCGCAGGCTCATCGAGACGCTGGTCCGGCTGCGCGATCTCGGCAACACGCTCATCGTCGTCGAGCACGACGAGGACACCATCCGTGCATGCGACTGGGCCGTCGACATCGGGCCCGGTGCGGGGGAGCACGGCGGGCACATCGTCTACAGCGGGCCGGTCAGCGGGCTGGAGTCGCACGACACGTCGCTCACGGGCGCGTACCTGTCCGGCCGGCGCTCCATCCCGGTCCCGGAGAAGCGGCGTGCGATCGACCCCGAGCGCAAGCTGACGATCGTCGGGGCGCGGGAGCACAACCTGCGCGACATCGACGTCGACATCCCGCTGGGGGCGCTCGTCTCGATCACCGGGGTGTCGGGCTCGGGCAAGTCCACGCTGGTCAACGACATCCTGGCCACGGTGCTTGCCAACAAGCTCAACGGCGCCCGCCAGGTCCCGGGTCGCCACACCCGCATCACCGGCCTCGACGAGCTCGACAAGCTGGTGCGGGTCGACCAGTCGCCCATCGGCCGCACCCCGCGCTCCAACCCCGCCACCTACACCGGCGTCTGGGACAAGGTCCGCACCCTGTTCGCCGCCACCACCGAGGCGAAGGTGCGCGGCTACCAGCCCGGCCGGTTCTCGTTCAACGTCAAGGGCGGGCGCTGCGAGGCGTGCTCCGGTGACGGCACGATCAAGATCGAGATGAACTTCCTGCCCGACGTGTACGTGCCGTGCGAGGTGTGCAAGGGCGCCCGCTACAACCGCGAGACCCTCGAGGTGCACTACAAGGGCAAGACCGTCGCCGACGTGCTCGACATGCCCATCGAGGAGGCGGCCGCGTTCTTCGCCCCGATCAACTCGATCAGCCGCTACCTCGACACCCTCGTCGACGTCGGCCTGGGCTACGTGCGACTCGGCCAGCCCGCGCCCACGCTGTCCGGCGGCGAGGCGCAGCGCGTCAAGCTGGCCTCGGAGCTGCAGAAACGGTCCAACGGTCGCACGGTCTACATCCTCGACGAGCCCACCACGGGCCTGCACTTCGAGGACATCCGCAAGCTGCTGCTGGTGATCAACGGGCTGGTCGAGAAGGGCAACTCGGTGATCGTCATCGAGCACAACCTGGATGTCATCAAGACCTCCGACTGGATCATCGACATGGGCCCCGAGGGCGGGTCCGGCGGTGGCATGGTCGTCGCCCAGGGCACGCCCGAGCAGGTGGCGGCCCACCCCGACAGCTACACCGGCGAGTTCCTCCGGGGGCTCGTCACGCCGAAGGCCGCGCCCGCCAAGCGCGCCCCGGCTCGTCGGAAGAAGGCCGCTGCGGCCAGCTGAAACGCCACCTCACCCGCTCGGTGGCTGCTACTCGACGTCGACGGTGTTACCACTGTGGGTGACACACGTTCGGGTGGCCGGGCTGCGGATGTCGTCTCGGGGAGCTCCGGCCTGTCTCACCTTCCCGGCGTCGGCCCCGCCGTTCGACGGCGCGCGGGAGGCGGCCGAGGAGATCGAGGCCGAGGTCTTCGGGGCGTCGTTCGGCGAGTCGGCCGAGAACCTGCGCCGCTACTACGACGGCCATCTCCACCAGACCGCGTTCGTGCTGGTCGGGGACGGCACCTGGTCCGGGATGATGCGCGTCGGCCTGCCGGGGCCGCGGCCCTCGCTGAGCGTCGAGGACGCGCTCGCTCCACCGTTCGGCGTCGACCTGGAGACGCAGCTCGCCGCGGACCAGGCCGGGCCCGCCGTCCTGCTGGACGTGCTCACCGCCGCGGTGCGCGCCGGGCACCGCAACCAGGGGGTCTTCGGCCCGATGCTGGCGGCGCTGATCGGGCTGGCCGCGGAGCACGCGTGCACGCACCTCGTCGCCATGGTCGACACGCGCCTGGTGGAGGCCCTGCGGGCGGGCGGGTTGCCGGGCACCGTGCACTCCGGCCCGCAGCCGTACTACGGATCGACCGCCACGGCGGTCACCTCCGTCCGTACCGGCGCGCTCCGGACCTGGCTCGCCGGCCTGGCCGCCGCCTGACCGGGCGGCACCGCTGGCGGTGCCGCCCGGCCGGCGGGCTCAGCGGGCGGGCGCCCGCCCGTACGCCGCGGGCGTCATGGTGAACGTCCCGCGACCCTGCGTGCCGCCCCGCAGGTCGGTGGCGTACCCGACCAGCTCGGCCAGTGGCACCCTCGCCGTGACCGTGCGCGCGCCCGAGCGCTCCCCGAGTGAGGCGACGGTGCCCCGGCGCGCGCCGAGGTCGCCGAGCACGGTGCCCAGGAACTCGGCCGGCACGACGATCTCCACCGTCATCACCGGTTCCAGCAACGCCGGACCGGCGAGGACGAGCATCTCCCGGGCCGCCCGCGCTCCCGCGCTGCGGAACGCGGCCTCCGACGAGTCCTGCGGGTGGGTCAGCCCGTCGGTCAGCGTCACCTGGACGCCCACCACCGGGAACCCACCCAGCGGACCGGCCGCGAGCGCGTCCCGTACGCCGAGCCCCGTTGCCGCGGCGAACGAGCGGGGCACCCGCCCGCCCGTCGTCGCGTCCACGAAGCGGAACCCGCCCTCGCCGGGTGCGAGGTCGAGCACCACCTGTGCGAACTGGCCCGGGCCGCCGGTCTGGCGGCTGAACCGGTGCACGTGCCCGGTGACCGGCCGGGTGATCGTCTCCCGGTAGGCCACCGACGGCGTTCCCGTGGCGACGCGCACGCCGTCGTCGAGCAGCTGCCCGATCGTCACCTCCAGGTGCAGCTCGCCCATGCCGGACAGCACCGTGCGTCCGGTCCGTTCCTCCGTGCCGACGGTCACGGTCGGGTCCGCCGCGACGAGCCGGGCCAGCGCCACGGGCAGCCGGTCGGCGACGGCCCGGGTGGCGGGTTCGATCACCACCGAGAGCACGGGGTCCGGGAACTCCATGCTCTCCAGCAGTACCGGCACGTCCGGGTCGGTCAGCGTGTCACCGGTCCGGACGTCACGGAGACCGACCACGCCACCGATCCCGCCCGGGCCGATCGCGTCGACGTCGACGGTGGTGCCGGCGTGCACGAGCAGGACCCGGCCCAGCCGCTGGGTGCGGCCGGTCCGGGTCACCGCGACCCGGTCGCCCGGGCGCAGCGTTCCGGAGTAGACGCGCACGAAGGTCATCGGCTGCCCGCCCGGCAGCGTGGTCTGCTTGAACGCGAGCGCGCACGCCGGCGCGTCCGGGTCGGGAGGGCCGGCCACGGACCCGACGGCGTCCAGGGGGGATGGCAGGTACGCCACCACCGCGTCGAGCAACGGCTGGATGCCGATGTTGCGCAGTGCCGATCCCAGCAGCACGGGGACCGCGCGACCGGCCAGCGTCACCCGCCGGACCGCCGCCCGCAGCTCGGGCACGTCGAGCTCCGAGCCGGCGAGGTAGGCGTCGCCGAGCTTCTCGTCGAGATCGACGAGCTGCTCGACCAGCACCGCCCGCGCTGTGGCGATCACGGGATCCGCCGGAGCATCCCGCACGGTGACGTCGGCCGGCCCGTCGCCCCACACGTGTGCGGTGCCGGTGAGCAGGTCGATCACCCCGGTGAACGCCTGCTCGACCCCGGCCGGGAGCTGCAGCACGAGCGGGACGGCGCCGAGCCGCTCGCGCAGCATCGCCGTCGCCCGCCCGGCGTCGGCCCCGGGGCGGTCGAGCTTGTTGACGAACACCAGCCGTGGCACGGCGTAGCGGTCGGCCCGGCGCCACACCGCCTCGGACTGCGGCTCCACGCCGGCCACGCCGTCGAGCACGGCGACGGCACCGTCGAGGACGCGCAGCGAGCGCTCCACCTCGGCGGTGAAGTCGACGTGGCCCGGTGTGTCGACGAGGGTGAGCAGGTGACCGGCCCAGGTGCAGGTGGTCGCGGCGGCGGTGATGGTGATGCCGCGTTCGCGTTCCTGGCGGGTCCAGTCCAGCGTTGCAGCGCCGTCGTGCACCTCGCCGAGCCGGTGGTTCACACCGGTCAGGAACAGGATGCGCTCCGACACGGTGGTCTTGCCGGCGTCGACGTGGGCCATGATGCCGAACGTGCGCAGGCGTCCGGGATCGACGGGGCGGGTCATGGTGGGTCCTCTCACGGGAGACGGGCACGGTGAAACGGGCACAGCGAGATGGCCTCCGACGACCCATCCGTGGACGGGAGGGTCGGGAGGCGGTCAGCTCACCCGGAGAGGAGCCGACACGGCGGAGAACGGACGCAGCAGGGCGTTCACGTGCTGCTCCCTCCGCCGGTGTCGTCGTTGCGGGCACTGTAGGTGGGGCGCCGCCGTCCGTCGTTCCCTTTTCGGGCCGGGGGCGGGCGTGTGTCGGGCTCGTGTATCCTTTCGGGATGCGACCACCTTGTCGCGTGTTGTTACGTGCGTGAGCGCGGCACAACTGACAAGGCGATCAAGTGGAGCCCCGCTCCCACCCGTGATGCCCATGGTGTCCGGGTCCGGTCCGCCGATGCACCGTAGGTGTATGGGTTCGTCCGTTTCGGGTCTTCGCTCCGTCGCGCCACCGACGTCGATACGAGGAGACCCCATCAGCACAGAGACGCGCATCAACGACCGCATCCGCGTTCCCGAGGTCCGGCTGGTCGGACCGAACGGGGAACAGGTCGGCATCGTGCGTATCGAGGACGCCCTGCGGCTCGCGCAGGAGGCCGAGCTCGACCTCGTCGAGGTCGCCGCTCAGGCCCGCCCGCCGGTCTGCAAGCTCATGGACTACGGCAAGTTCAAGTACGAGAGCGCGCAGAAGGCCCGGGAGTCCCGCCGCAACCAGCAGCTCACCACGATCAAGGAGCAGAAGCTCCGACCGAAGATCGACAAGCACGACTACGAGACCAAGCGCGGGCACGTCCGGCGCTTCCTCGAAGGCGGCAACAAGGTCAAGGTCACGATCATGTTCCGTGGTCGCGAGCAGTCCCGCCCCGAGCTGGGGTTCCGGCTGCTCACGCGCCTCGCGGAGGACGTGGCTGATCTGGGTGTGGTCGAGGCGACCCCGAAGCAGGACGGTCGCAACATGACGATGGTGATCGCTCCGAACAAGAAGCCGCCGGCCCGCGCGCGCGTTGCCACGCCGGAGTCCGAGCACGCCGAGGCCCAGAGCGCGGAGGACGTGCAGCAGGCCTGACGGCGGTCCCTTCCGCCGTATGACGAAGTGAGTAGGAACAGCCATGCCCAAGAAGAACCGCAACCACGTCAAGAACGCCAAGAGCAAGACGCACAGCGGCATGTCCAAGCGCGTCAAGGTCACCGGCGGCGGCAAGCTCCTGCGCCAGCAGGCCGGCCTCCGGCACCGCCTCGAGGTCAAGTCGAGCAAGGAGACGCGCGACCTGTCCCACGTCGTGGAGGTCAACAAGGCCGACACGAAGCGCGTGAAGCGGATGCTCGGCATCTGAGTTCCGCCCCACCTGCCCTGCTCCGACCACCACTGATGTAAGGACACACCCATGGCACGCGTGAAGCGCGCGGTCAACGCTCAGAAGAAGCGTCGCTCCACCCTCGAGTTGGCGAGTGGCTACCGCGGCCAGCGGTCGCGGCTGTACCGCAAGGCCAAGGAGCAGATGCTCCACTCGATGACCTACGCCTACCGTGACCGTCGCGCCAAGAAGGGCGACTTCCGGAAGCTGTGGATCACCCGTATCAACGCGGCCGCCCGCGTCAACGGCATGACCTACAACCGCTTCATCCAGGGCCTCAAGATCGCCGAGGTCGAGGTGGACCGCAAGGTGCTGTCGGAGATCGCCATCACCGACCCCGCCGCCTTCACCGCGCTGGTCGAGATCGCCCGCGCCCACGTCCCGGCCCAGGCCGCCTCGGGCAGCGCAGCCTGAACGAGGGCAGCCTGAACGAGGGCAGCCTGAACGAGGCATTGGCGCTCGGCTCCGAACGGACCCCGCGCGTCGTCGCAGCACGCAAGTTGCTGCGTCGCGCGGGTCGCGATCGGGCCGGGCGCTTTCTCGTGGAGGGGGCGCAGGCCGTGCGGGAGGCGGTGCGCTTCGGTCACGTCCACGACCTGTTCGTGACGCCGGTCGCGGCCGAGCGGAACCCCGAGCTGCTCGCCGCGGCCCGCGACGCCGGTGCCCGCATCAGCCCGGTCGACGACCGTGCCGCGGAGTCGCTGTCGGACACCGTCACCCCGCAGGGTCTCGTCGCCGTCTGCGACCTGCTCGACGTTCCCCTGGCCGAGGCGCTCGCGGGTATCCCGTCGCTGGTCGCGGTCTGCGTCGGCATCGGCGACCCCGGCAACGCCGGCACCGTCATCCGGGTGGCGGACGCCGCGGGTGCCGACGCCGTGGTGCTGGCGGGCGACACCGTCGACCCCCACAACGGCAAGGCGGTGCGGGCGTCCACCGGCAGCGTGTTCCACCTCCCGCTCGCCCGCGAACGCGATGCCCTGGCCGCGCTCGACGCCTGCGGCGACGCGGGCCTCGTGCTGCTCGTCGCCGACGGCGGCGGGGAGCTGGACCTGCACGACCCTGCCGCTGCGGCGGTGCTGGGCGGCCGGGTGGCCTGGGTGTTCGGCGGCGAGGCCCACGGTGTCCCGGAGGCCGTGGCCGAACGCGCCGACCACCGGGTGCGGGTGCCGATCCACGGGCGCGCCGAGAGCCTCAACCTCGCGACGGCCGCCGCGATCTGCCTCTACGCGAGCGTCGCCGCCCGCGGCTGACCGCCCGCCGTCAGCTGCGGCCCCCGGACCGTCGTACGTCTCCATGAGGCGCAGGGCGTGGGGCCAGGTGCGGGAGCAGGCGTTCCACGGCGAGCGCGAACGTGTCGGCGCGGAACCAGGTGGCCGGATGGTCCGGTTGCGCGGCGTACTCGCCGGTGGTGACCCGGATCGCGCGCATCCCGACGCCGGTTGCGCCCGCCACGTCCTTGTCCGGCCGGTCACCGATCATCACCGAGTCGCCGGGGTCGATACCCAGCGCAGAAAGGGCCTCGCGGAACGGGCGCGGGTCCGGCTTGCGCCGGTCACGCCCCCCGAGGTCGCTGAACACCACCACGTCGAACATCGACTCGAGCCCGAGTGCGGCGAGCTTGCGCCGCTGGCCGTCCGGGTTGCCGTCGGTGACCAGAGCGATCGGCACCCGGCACAACAGGTCGATCAGCGCGGCGCGCACCCCCGGGTAGGGCACCAGCCGCTTCGGAACGGCCCCGCGGAACGCCGCGAGCAGGTCGGGCACCAGCCGCGGGGAGCCACCGGTGCGGGCGACGGCCCGGTCGATGATCCCACCGCGCGCGGTGCCCGCCGACGCGTCGATCTGCAGCGCGACCAGCAGCGCGCGCCGGTCGAGCCCGTAGCGGGCGCCGCGGTCGGCGACGGCCCACCAGGCCTCGTCCAAGGCGTCGGCCTGCGGGTAGAGGGTGTCGTCCAGGTCGACCAGAACGGCCCGGACTCCTCCGCCGGTCACCGGCCCACCGCCGGAGGGGTCCGGTCGACGTAGTCGGGTTCGTCGAGTCGCAGCAGGGCCGCGGTCGCGGGGGCGCGCAGCAGCCGGCTGACCCGCTCGCCGGTGTACCCGTCGCCGTACGGGCAGGGCAGCTGCGCCACCCGCCGCTGGACGTCCGGTGCGGTGAGATCGATCGCGGCCTTGAGCGCGCGTGCCGCGTCGAGGCCGGTGAGCACCGAGCTGCCGTCGTGCACGCCCTCCCAGCGCGGGGTGGAGCGCCGCAGCACCACCACCGGGACGCCCAGCCACGAGGCCTCCTCCTGCAGACCCCCGGAGTCGGTGACCACGACGGCGGACGCGGCGAGCAGCCCGATCATGGTCGAGTAGGGCACCGGGTCGACCACGGTGACGCCGGGAACGTCGATGCGGTCCCACCACCCGCGGTTCTCCAGCGCGGCACGGGTGCGGGGGTGCACCGGGAACGTGACGGGCCCGACGGCGGCCGCCAGGTCCCCGACCAGCACGACGAGCTGGTCGAGCCGTTCCGGGTCGTCGACGTTCGTGGCGCGGTGCGCGGTCAGCAGCACGCCGGCGCGCTCGTCGACCGGTCGACGGGTGGCGCCGACGGCGCGCAGGGCGTCGAGCACCGGGTTGCCGACGACGGCGATGCGCTGCGCCGGCACCCCCTCGTCGAGCAGGAAGCGCCGCGCCAGCTCGGTGGGTGCCAGGTGCAGCGAGCAGGCAGCGGCCGCGATGCGGCGGTTGACCTCCTCCACCGATGTCGGGTTGAACGACCGCAGCCCCGCCTCGAGGTGGATCACCGGGACCGCGTGGTTGCGGGCCGCGATGCAGTAGGCGGGCACGGTGTGGGTGTCGCCCATGACGAGCACGGCGTCGGGGCGTTCGCCCACCACCACGTTCAGGGCCCCGTTGACGATCATGCCGAGGCGTGCGGCGGCGTCGCCGCGCACCTCCAGCGTGATGTCGGGGCGCATGCCGAGCTCGGCGTAGAACACGTCGGTCAGGGCAGGGTCGTGGTGCTGGCCGGTGGCCACCACCACGACCTGGTCGCCCCCGGCGCGCAGGGCGAGCACCACGGGTGCGAGCTTGACGATCTCGGGACGGGTGCCGAACGGCACGAGCAGTTTCATCCGACGTAGACCTCCTCGAAATGGCGCAGCATGGTGACGCCGGTCCGGGCCCGGAGCCGGTCGGGACGCAGCGGCAGGCCGTCGATCCCCCGCAGGTACTCGCCGACGAGGTCGGCCCCGGCGGCCAGCGAAAGCGGCAGTCCGCCGGAGAATCGGGGGTTGACCTCGGTGAACGCGAACCCGCCGTGCTCGTCGACGAACCCCTGCACGTTGGCGGGGCCGGTGAGCCCGACCGCGGTCAGGAGCCGCGCGACACCCTCGATGAGAGCCGGGTGCCCGAACGTCCGCGCCGTGGTGCTGATGCCGGCCTTCGTGGCGAGCCGCCAGCGCGGCACGGCACCGGCGAGGGTCCCGTCGCGGTCGACGAGCGCGTCGACGGTGAACTCGGCCCCGGTCAGGCGGGTCTGCACGATCGGCTCGGGCACGCGGGCCAGGGCCCAGGCCACCTCGTCGGGCGTGTCGACGGCGTGGACGTCGCGCGAGCCGCGGCCGAACCGGGGTTTGACGATCCACGGGCCCGGGGTGCCTGCCACGTTGCCCAGAGCCGTCGTCGGCACCGGCAGCCCCGCGCAGGCCTGCGCGAACCGCCACTTGTCGACGCACGTCCGCACGGTCTCCGCCTCCGGTAGCCAGACCCGCACGCCGGCCTCGGCGAGCAGCCCCGCCCCGTCGTGCAGCGCCGGGATCTCCTCCGCCACCGTGGTGATAAGCACGGTGGCCCCGGTGCGGGCGCCGAGCTTCGCCACCTGTGCCGCGAAGTCGGGGTGGTCGGCGCGGGGGAGCACGCCGTGGTCGTCGGCGAGGTGCAGGCCCACGGCCAGCGGGTCGCAGTCGGCGGCCACCACGGGCCGCCGTCCGACGAGCGCGCGGATCACCGCCACCCCGGCGGCACCCCCGGCTCCGGTGACGAGGACGGGGTTCACGCGTGCCCTCCTGCGACGGCAGGGAACCGGGCCGCCGCGGGGGCCCGGTGCCGGGGTAGACCCAGCGGGGGCGTGGGGCGGCGATACGGCAGGGCCGCCGATGTCTCCTCCCGCTGCCGTTCCTCGTGCGCCCACAGCCGCAAGCGCAGGATCGACGGCCGGTCGGCGGGCTCCCACGCGTTGCGCAGCACCCCGTCGACCAGCGCGGCGCGCACCCGCGGGTCGGTCTCGGCCTCGATGCGGGCGGCCAGCACGCGGGCATAGGTACGCAGGCCCTGCTCGGTGGCCACCCCGACGGCGGCGCGGCGGCGCGCGGGGTCGGCGTCGCGCAGTGCGCGGTCCACCTGTGACCGCACGCGGTTCCGGTACACCTGGCGCCACACGATCGCGACGAGCACGACCAGCACTCCGGCCGCCCCCACCATCCATTCAGGACGCACGGGACCTCCCCGGTAGCAGGACCATCAGCATCAGCAGGAACCCCCCGAGCGTGTACGCGAACGCGAACAGGCTGCCCACCCAGTCGTGGAACAGCACGAGGCTGCCGGTGCCGGAGACGAGCCCGATGGCGATCGACCCCGCGATCCGCAGCACGTTGCCCGCGACGATGACCACCAGGGCGGCGCCCAGCGCGAGGAAGCGACGGCGCCGGAACCGCGGCGGGACGAAGACCGCCAGGAAGGTCACGGCAAGCAGCGACGCGAGCGACGAGCACGACGGCGTGACGATTGCGAGGAACGGGCCCGACCCCGTGGGGTAGACGGCGAGCGAGGACCCCGGCCGGATCTGCACCGCACGCGGCGCCACCCCGAGCAGGTGCAGCAGGTCGGCCGCCGCCGCCGTCTCGCCCTGCCGGAACGCATCGTTGAACAGCGCGAACGTCGCCAGGACGACGGCGACCACCGCAACCGGCTGGATCAGGACCGGCCAGGCGCGCGCCGTCGGGGGAGCGGGGATCACGGGACCACCGCCGGCGGTGCCTCGCTCGGTGTCGTCTCACTGCGCGCGGTCTTCGCCCACGTGTAGGGGCGGCCCAGCATCCCGTCCACCCACGCTGTGGCGCACAACGCCATCGAGACGAAGAACAGCGGCAAGAAGAAGATCAGCATCAGCGCCGTGCGCCGGGGGGCGTCGGTGAGCAGCAGTCCCGTGCTGAGCTCGAGCATCGGCCCGAGCAGCAACAGGGTCCACAGCACCGCGGTGGCCTCGTCGAGCGACGTGCCGGTGGTGCCGAACCCGAAGAATCCCGCGATGAGCAGCCCCACCCCGAGGATCGCCAGCACCGGCAGGTGGAAGACGAGCAGGAACAGGGTGGTCTCGACCTTCTCCAGCAGCGAGAACCGGCCGCTGCGCCAGACGGCGGAGCGGAAGTCGCGCCAGACCTGCTGGTGCCCGCGGGCCCAGCGGTAGCGCTGCGTCCAGTAGCGGCCCAGCGTGGTGACGGCCTCCTCGTCGTCCACCGTGGTCACGTCGTAGCAGACCCGGCGGCCGGCGAGCACCAGCCGCAGCGTGAGGTCGGTGTCCTCAGTGACCGTGCCGGCGTTCCAGCCGCCGAGCGCGTGCAGGTCCGCGGTGCGCACCGCGCAGCACGCGCCGCCGTAGGCGGGCAGCCGGAACACGGCCTGGCGCCCGTACTCGTTCACGAGGTAGCCGCCGAGGTAGTCGATCGCCACCAGGTCGGCCACCAGCGAGTCGCCGGCGTTGAGAATCCGGCACCGGCCCTGGACGGCGCCGACGCCCGGGTCGGCGAAGTGCCGGGCGAGGCGCAGCAGTACGTCGGCGTGCGGCCGGTGGTCGGCGTCGAAGACCACGACGACCTCGCCGGTGACCGATGGCAGCGCCGCGTTCAGCGCCCCGGACTTGCCGCCGCCCGCGCCCGGCGGCCGGTGCAGCACCAGCACCCGGGGATCTGCGGCGCCCCAGCGCTCCAGCATCTCCCCGGTCCGGTCGGTGCTGGCGTCGTCGACGACGATCACCTGCAGCCGGCCCGGCGGGTACTCCAGGCGATCCAGCGCCCCGGTCAGCCGGTCGAGGACCCGCTCCTCGTCGTGGCAGGCGACCAGCACCGACAGCGGGGGAGCGTGTCCCAGCCCGCCGGTGGTGTCGGGGCCGCGCCGCACGGCGGCGGCCACGAACGCGAGATGGCGGACGAAGAACACCAGGAAGAAGGCCTGCAGGACCAGCGTCAGCGCGGCGATCGACGTGGTCACGCCCAGCGCGCCCACCGCCGCGACCGCGCCGCCGGCCACGGCGAGCAGCACCCAGGGGTAGCCGCCCGGGCCGTCAGCGCGCACCGGCGGCGAGCCCTGCCGGGGGGAGGACAGGCGCCGCGACGGGCAGCTCCCACAGGAAGCGCTCGCTCTCGAACGCCTCGGCGTTGCGCACCCGCGCGCGGAAGCCGTGGTAGCGGGCCTGCGCCTCCAGGGCGTCCAGGTCGACGAGGCCGTTCTTGAGCACCTGCGACATGTGGGCGCGCAGCAGGTCGAGCTTGGCCTCCACGAACCCCGCGATGTCGACGTAGATCACCGGCGCGAACGCCGTGGTCGTCGGGGACTCGAAGAGCAGCACGCGGCTGGCCCGCCGGGTCGCGGCGAGAACGGCGGCGGCCGTGGCGCGGTGGTCCTGGTGGGTGTCGCCGGGGGCGTGGCCGTACACGAGGTCGGCGCCGCTGGCCTCGATCGCGTCCTGGACGGCGTTCACGGCCGACCGGTCCATCGGCACGGTGCCGTCGCGGAAGCCGCCCCACAGCAGGGCACCGCCCAGCAGCGCGGCCGCGTCCTCCTGCTCACCGATGCGGGACCGCGCGTCCTGCGGGCCCTCCTCGCCGGTCGTCATCACCAGCAGGGTGATCTCGTCCCCGCGGGCCCGGTGCGCGAGCAGCGCACCGCCGCAGCCGAGCTCGATGTCATCGGGATGCGCTCCCACGGCGAGCACTCTCACTGGTACCTCCTGCATGCGGTCGTGACCGGCAAAGACTGTCGACGGCCCGGGACCCCCGGACCCCATGAACGACATAGGCGGTCTATGCCGTCTGGGCGGTCCCACCATCCGCATCCGGTCGAACACTCTCCGCTGTACTGCGGATGCCCCCCGGCGTCCGCCGCCCGAGCGAGAGGTCCCCCATGCATCCACGACTCCTGCGAGGCAGCGGGCGGAGAGCCTCGCGGGGCCTTGCGGTCCTCGCCCTGGTCCCGACGTTCGGCCTGGTGCTCGCCACCGCGGCCTACGCCGACGTCACGACGGTCACCGGCAGCGCCTACGGAGCGAGCGTCAACGTGACCACGCTCGCCGGCACGGTGGTGAACCTGCCGCCGACGCCGATCGTGACGCTCCCGGCCGCCGGCAGTGCCGTCCCGGTCACGGCCAGCACCGCGTCGGTCAACGTCGCCGTGCTCAAGACCGGGGTGCTCAACGCCAGCACGCAGGGCACCCTCGGCGCCGGCGGCTCGGTGACCAGCTCGGCGAACGTCGCCAACCCCGCGGTCGGCATCGGCCTGCTCAACGCCCTGAGCGCGACGGTCGTCGGCAGCACGTGCACCTCCAACGAGGCGGGATCGAGCGGCACGGCCACCGTGGCGGGCCTGACGCTGCTCGGGTTGCCGGCCAACGTCTCGCTCGCGCCGAACACCACCGTCAACGTGCTCGGCGTCGGCATCCTGCATGTCAACGAGCAGATCGTGACGGGCTCCGGCGCATCGAGCGGGATCACCGTCAACGCCCTGCGCCTGGAGATCAACGCCGGGGCGCTGGGCAACGGCTCGATCATCATCGGGCAGTCGGTGTGCGGGGTGACCGGCACGGGCGTGGTGGTGCCGACCGGCGCGATCGGTGGCGTGCTGCTGACCGCCGTGGTGGCCGTCGCGTTCGGGCTCTACCAGCTGCGCCGCACGCGTCGGGCCCGCATCGCCTGACCACGGTCCCCCGATCCGTCGTTGACGATCGGGGGACCCACCTTCAGGTGTCTAGTGCATCTGGGGGAGACGCCACTACTGCATCTGGTTCATCATCAACTCATGGACATCCGCCGCGTCGTGGTCGTGGACGACCACCGGATGTTCACCGAGGCGCTGGCCGTGACGCTGTCGGCCGAGGCCGACCTGAGGGTCGTGGGCCGCACCACCCCGGACGCCCCCGACCTCCCCGGCCTGGTCGCCCGGCTGCGCCCCGACGTCGTCACGATCGATCTCGTCCCGCTCGGTGAGCCACCGTCCGCGCTGTTGGGGCGGTTGATCGCCGCACGGCCCGAGGTCAAGGTCGTCGTGCTGACAGCCAGTCGCGACGTGCGCCAGGTGATCGAGGCGGCCCGGGCGGGGGCCGACGCGTGGCTGTCGAAGGAGAGCCCGTCCGCCGATCTCGTGGCCACCATCCGCGCGGTGTGCGCGGGCCACACCTGTTACCCCTCGGTGCACCTCGGGGCCGTGCTCCGAGCGCTCGCGGCCGGTTCACGGCAAGTGGGTGAACCGGGCGACCCGCTTGCCGCGCTCAGCACGCGGGAACGCCGGGTGCTGGCCGCGATGGTCGACGGGGTGAGCGGACCCGATCTCGCCGCCGAGCTGGACGTCTCGGTCGGCACCGTGCGCACACACATCCACAACGTCTTCGCGAAGCTCGGCGTACACAGCCGGCTGGAGGCCGTCAAGGTCGCGCGGGCTGCAGGCATGCGTCCCTACGCATGAGTGGTTCGTCCGATCGGACCACTCGGACACGTCGAGTGGTGTAACGACTACGCCGCGTTCCACGATCCGTCCAGTATGGACGCGCGCCCCGACAACCCGATCCCCGCGCAGCGCGACCACCGCCCGCCCGCCGACCGGGACCTGCGTGGACTTCTCCACG
Source organism: Mycobacteriales bacterium (assembly GCA_038231335.1). GTDB lineage: Bacteria > Actinomycetota > Actinomycetes > Mycobacteriales > Pseudonocardiaceae > Pseudonocardia. The sequence continues at coordinate 22,614 of JBBRLM010000008.1, read as the reverse complement.
ACGTCGGCCACGGGCTGGCCACGGTCGCGTTGCTGGTCGACACCATCCGCTCCGACGACCCTCCGGCCGGCGGCCGGATGCTCGACCTGCTCGAGGCCGAGACGTCCCGGCTGCTGACGGCCGTCCACGACGGCCTGCGCCCCGGCCGGGTCGACGAGCCCGTGGCCGTCCGAGTGCTCCTGGAGCAGATCGCCGAGCTGGCCGACCGCACCCGGCCCACGTCGGTCATCCTGCTGCCGGGCGACGAGGTGGTGCTGTCGACCGACCCCGTGGTGCTCTGGCGGGTGGTCATCAACCTCGTCGGCAACGCGATGCGCGCGGCCGGCGCCGACGGGCACGTCCGGCTGGCCCTGTCCGTCGCGGGGGAGGGGGCCGCCATCGAGATCGTCGACGACGGGCCGGGCTTCCTGCACGGCGAGTCCGGCACCGCACACCTCGGTCTCGACGTCGTGACCCGCCTGCTCGCCCCGCGCTACGGCCGGCTGGAGATCCTCGACGCCCACCCGCACGGCACGCGGGCGCGCGTCGTCTTCACTCCTGACCGCACATTCCGCAGCGAGGGATCCGACAGCGAAGGAGCCGACCGTGCCCGACCTGGTGCTCTGTGACGACCATCCGATCTTCGTCGAAGCCCTCGGAGTGGTGCTGGGCCGCCACGGCATGACCGTCTCGGCGATCGCCACCACCACCGGGGAGATCGTCGGCAAGGTCGAGCGGTACCGGCCCGACGCCGTCGTGATCGACCGCCACTTCGGGGAGGACGACGGCATCGACATGATCCGCCCGGTGCTCGCGGCGAGCCCCGCCACGCGGGTGCTCATGCTCACCGCCGATCCGGACCTGGCCTCCGCAGGCCGCGCCCTCGAGGCGGGCGCCAGCGGTTTCCTGGGCAAGACCGCGGGAGTCTCGTCGCTGGTGGCGGCCGTGATCCGGGTCATCGCGGGTGAGACAGTGGTGGACGCCCCGCTCGCCGGCCGCACCCCGGCCCGCAGCGACGCGCACCGGCTGGCTGGCTACCTGACCCCCCGCGAGCGCCAGTGCCTGACCCTGATCGTCGACGGGTGCGGGAGCCGGGCCATCGCGGAGCAGCTCGGGGTCTCGACGGCCACCGTCCGCACCTACGTGCAGGCGGTGCTGACGAAGCTCGGCGTCCACTCGCGGCTGGAGGCGGCGTCGTTCGCCGTCCGCCACTCGCTGCTGGACCACACGGCATAGGCCGTGCGGCGCCGCACGACGGTGGTGGTCGCGGTCCTGGCCGTCGCGCTCACGTGGCCCCTGCCCCCGGTGCCGGCGGTGGACCGGGCCGCGATCGTGCAAGACGAGGCCTACTGGGTGTCCACCGCGCAGCTGACGTGCCACGGCGACGGCACCGGGGCGATCGCCGAGGCCCGGATCGACGGTGCCGGCCCGGTATCGGTGCACCCCTACGAGGCCAACATCGGTGCCCGCGCACTCGTGGCGGCCGGGCCGCGGTACGCACCGATGGTGCGCGTCTACCTGGGCTGGTACCTCGCGCACCTCAACCGCCCCGACGTGCACGGCGTCGACGGCACCGTCTACGACTGGACCTACGACCCCGCCACGTGCAGCGGTGGCCCTCAGGTGAACCCGGTGACGGGCGCGTCGCCCACCTACGACTCGACGGACGCCTACGCCGGCACGTTCCTGTCGCTCGTCGCGGCGTACGCGCGGGCCGACCCGGACGCGACCGGCTTCCTGCGCCCGGCCCGCCGTGACCTGGACGGCGTCGCGGACGCGATCGGGGCCACGTTGCGACCGTCCGGCCTCACGGCGGCCACCCCTGTCTACGACGCCGAGTACCTGCTGGACAACGTGGAGGCCCAGCGGGGGCTCGACGACTACGCCGCGCTGCTCGCCGACGTGTACGGCGACGCGGCCGCGAGCAGGGTCCGCGCCGACCAGGCGGCCGGGATCCGCGCCGCGATCGAGGCGCACCTGTGGCGGGCGGGCATGTACGCGGTGTCCGTCGACGCCCCGGCGCCGTCGTGGGCCTGCTGGTACCCCGACAGCATCGCCCAGCTCTGGCCCGTGTGGGACCTGCTCGGACCGGCCTCACGGCGCGAGTCGACCTGGGTGGCGTTCACGGCCCACTGGCCGGGCTGGGCCGGGAGCTCGCCGTCGTACGGGGCGGTCTCCGTCGACCACGACCCGAACGCGGTGGTTGCCTACGCGGCGGCCCGGGTGGGGGACACCGGCGCGGTGGAGGAGTACCTGGTCGCCTCGGGGCGGAACTGGGCGGCGCCGGGCCGCCCGGCGCCGTGGACCGTCGAGGACTCGGGATTCCGCGCCCTCGCGGCACAGGGCGGTCCGCCTGCGTAACCGGCTCGTGGCGCCCCTTAGGATCGGGGCCACCATGACAGAGAGCACGGACGTGATGAACCCCCTGCACCCGGACGCACTGGCCGCCGCCGTGAACGCGGCGCGCGCGGCGTTCGACGGTGCCGCCGACCTGGCCGCCCTCGCCGAGGTCAAGCCCGGACACCTGGGTGACAAGGCCCCGCTGCTGCTGGCGCGTCGCGAGCTCGGCTCGCTGCCCGGTCCCGAGCGGGCCGACGCCGGCAAGCGCGTCAACGCCGCCCGCCAGGAGGCTCAGGAGGCGTTCGACGCCCGCCGCGAGGCGCTGTCCGTCGAGCGCGACGCGCGCGTGCTGGCCGAGGAGGCCGTCGACGTCACGCTGCCCTGGGACCGCACCCCACGCGGCGCCCGCCACCCGCTCACCCAGATCTCCGAGCGCATCGCCGACGTGTTCGTCGGGATGGGCTGGGAGGTGGCCGAGGGCCCCGAGGTCGAGTCGTCGTGGCTGAACTTCGACGCCCTGAACTTCGGCAAGGACCACCCGGCGCGGTCGATGCAGGACACGTTCTACCTCGACGACGAGAACCTCGTCCTGCGTACCCACACGTCGCCGGTGCAGATCCGGGCACTGCTGGGCCGCGACCTGCCCGTCTACGTCGTGTGCCCGGGCCGCACGTTCCGCACCGACGCCCTCGACGCCACCCACACGCCGGTGTTCCACCAGGTCGAGGGCATCGCCATCGACAAGGGCCTCACCATGGCCCATCTGAAGGGCACGCTCGACGCGTTCGCCGCCGCGATGTTCGGCCCCGAGTCGAGGATCCGCCTGCGCCCGTCGTACTTCCCCTTCACCGAGCCGTCGGCCGAACCGGACGTCTGGTTCCCGGAGAAGAAGGGCGGCGCCGGCTGGGTGGAGTGGGGCGGCTGCGGCATGGTGCACCCCAACGTCCTGCGGGCCTGCGGCGTCGACCCCGAGGTGTACTCGGGCTTCGCGTTCGGCATGGGCCTGGAGCGCACGCTGATGTTCCGCAACGGCATCCCCGACATGCGCGACATGGTCGAGGGTGACGTCCGGTTCAGTAAGTCCTTCGGTATCTAGGAGACCCTGCGGTGCGCGTTCCCCTCACCTGGCTGTCCGAGCACGTCGCCGGGCCCCTTCCCTCCGTCGACGAGACGGCCGACGCGTTCGTGCGCGTCGGGTTCGAGATCGAGGAGGTCATCGAGCCCCCGTCGATCACCGGCCCGCTCGTGGTCGGTCTCGTGAAGGAGATCGAGGAGCTGACGGGTCTCAAGAAGCCGATCCGCTGGTGCCAGGTACAGGTCGGGCCCGATCAGACCAACGGCATCATCTGTGGCGCCCGCAACTTCGCCGTCGGTGACCTCGTCGTCGTGTCGCTCCCCGGGGCGGTACTTCCCGGCGGGTTCGCGATCTCCGCGCGCAAGACCTACGGCCACACCTCCGACGGCATGATCGCGTCGTCGAAGGAGCTGGGCATCGGCGCCGACCACGCCGGCATCCTCGTGCTGCCGCCCGGCACGGGCGAGCCCGGCGACGACGCGATGCCGCTGCTGGGGCTGGACGACACAGTGCTGGACATCAACGTCAACCCCGACCGCGGCTACTGCTTCTCCGTGCGCGGGCTCGCGCGGGAGATCGCGACGGCGCTGGGCGACGACTTCACCGACCCCGCCTCGCGCGTGCCGGTCACCGAGTCGCTCGAGGCCGCCTGGCCCGTCACGCTCGACGACCCGGGCTGCCTGCGGTTCGTCGCGCGCCGCGTCGACGGCGTCGACCCGGCCGCGCCCGCCCCGTGGTGGATGCAGCGCCGCCTGCTCGCCGCCGGGATGCGCCCGATCTCGCTGGTCGTCGACGTCACCAACTACGTGATGCTGGAGCTCGGCCAGCCCCTGCACGCCTACGACGCGGGGAAGCTCAAGGGCGGCATCGCGGTCCGGCGTGCGATGAAGGGGGAGAAGCTCACCACCCTCGACGACGCCGAGCGCACCCTCGACCCCGACGACCTGCTGATCACCGACGACTCCGGCCCCATCGGCCTGGCCGGCGTGATGGGCGGGGCGTCGACCGAGATCTCCGCGGGTGAGGGGCCGATCGATGTCCTCATCGAGGCCGCCCACTTCGAGCCCGCTGTCATCGCGCGCGCCGCACGGCGCCACAAGCTTCCCAGCGAGGCGTCCAAGCGCTTCGAGCGCACCGTCGACCCCCAGCTGCCTCCCGTGGCGGCCGAGCGCGCGGCGCAGCTGCTCGTCGAGCACGGTGGCGGCACGATCGCCAACGGGCGCACCGACGCCGGCGGCGCCCCGGCCATCGCGCCCGTGCGGATGCCCCTCGACCTGCCCGACCGCATCGCCGGGGTCAGGTACAAGCCAGGCGCCACCGTCACGCGCCTGACCCAGGTCGGGTGCTCCGTCGAGCTCGCCACCGGCGACGACGGCCGCGGGGGCGTCGTCGCCACCCCGCCGTCCTGGCGGCCCGACCTGCTGCAGCCCGCCGACCTCGTCGAGGAGGTGCTGCGCCTCGAGGGCTTCGACGTGATCCCGTCGGTGCTGCCCTCGGCGCCCTCCGGGCACGGTCTCACCCCGACCCAGCTGCGCCGCCGCGCGGTGTCGCGCGCGCTGGCCGAGAACGGCTACGTCGAGGTGCTGTCGTTCCCGTTCGTCGACGCCCGCACCTGGGACGCGTTCGGGCTGGCCGCCGACGACGTGCGCCGCCGCACCGTGCGCGTGCTCAACCCGCTCGACGCCGAGCGCGCCGAGCTGGCCACCACGCTGCTGCCCGGCCTACTGGACATGTTGGCGCGCAACCGCTCCCGCGGCCTCACCGACGTCGCGCTCTACACCCTCGGCCAGGTCGTGCTGCCGCACCGCAACCCCGTGCCGATGCCCGAGCCCGGTGTCGACAGCCGCCCGACCGACGCCGAGATCGCCCAGATCGAGGCCGCTCTGCCCGCGCAGCCGCTGCACGTCGGCGTCGTACTGGCCGGCGACCGCGAGGCCCGCGGCTGGTGGGGCGCCGGGCGGGCTGTGAGCTGGGCCGACGCCGTGGACGCCGCCCTGCTGGCCGGCCGCGCCGCCGGGGTGGAGCTGCGCGTCGAGAAGGCAGACCTCGCACCGTGGCACCCGGGCCGCTGCGCGTCCCTGCGCGTCGGGGACTTCCCCGTCGGGCACGCGGGGGAGCTGCACCCGAAGGTCGTCGAGGCGCTGGGGCTGCCGCCGCGCACCTGCGCGATGGAGATCGACCTGGACCTGCTGCCGCTCGACGGGTCCCGTCCCGCGCCGCGCATCTCGCCGTACCCGCCGATCGCGGTGGACGTGGCGCTGGTGGCGGCCGCCGACGTGCCGGTGGCGAAGCTCGCCGACGCGCTGATCGACGGTGGGGGAGAGCTGCTGGAGGACGTGCGGCTGTTCGACGTCTACGCCGGTGAGCAGGTGGGGGAGGGCAGGCGTTCGCTGGCCTACACCCTGCGCTTCCGCGCCTCCGACCGGACGCTGACGCACGAGGAGGTCAACGCCGCCCGCGACGCGGCGGTGGCGGTGGCGGTGGAACGCCACCAGGTGGCGCTCCGCGCCTGATCCACGAGTCGGTAGCTGTCGCACAGGGGTCGGGCAAGGAGGGGACAGGTCGCCGGATCACGCAGGGAGCCGGGAGAGGGCCGCGGTGGCCGCAGCCCGCCAGGCGTCCTCAGCCGGCCGGCGGCCCGACACCAGGATCGTGACGAGGTAGGTGGGCGACGCCAGCTGCAGCGTGGGCCCGGCGGCGGTGTCGACCACCACCGCGGCCTGCCCGATGTCGGCCAGAACCCGGCGGCCGCCCGCGCCGCCGGCCCGTACATAGTCGGCGGGAGTGCCCGTGCCCACACGGTAGACATTGATCATGGCAATGGGATCGCTGCCCGCGGTGACGACGCAGCTCGACCCGCGCGAGCCGTCGCCGCGGTCCACAGTGGTCTCCTCGGGTGGGCGTACCGCCCCGCCGACGAGCGCCCCGAACTCCGAGGCGTTGAGCAGGCACTCGTCCGGGATCGGGTCGGGGACCAGCGCGGAGCGCGCGCCGGAGGGGCTCGCCGATGGGGTGGGGGCCGGGGTGTCGGGCACCGACGGCGGGGCGGCAGCGGCCGTGCCGGGCACGACCGCCGCGCAGCCCGCCGAGGCGCCGCCCAGCAGAACGGCGGCCACGAGAACCGGCATCCACCCGCATCGCACCCGGCGACGGTAGCGGGACACCCCCTGGTTCCGTGGGCGTTCGGGCGCATCCGGGGTAAGACTGACGGCATGCACTCAGTGGTGAAGACGACCGCCGGCGAGGTCCGCGGCGAGGTGACCGACGGCGTGGCCCGCTACCTGGGCATCCCCTACGCCGCAGCCCCGTTCGGCGAGCACCGGTTCCGCGCGCCCGCCCCCGCCCCGAGCTGGGACGGCGTCCGCGACGCCCTCGAGCACGGCCCGACCGCCCCGGCCCCGGGCTACCCGGCGCCGTTCACGGACATGCTCCCGGCCATCCACATCGCCGGCGAGGAGATCCTGAACCTGAGCGTCTGGGCGCCCGACAACACGGCCGGGCGCCCGGTGATGGTCTGGATCCACGGCGGCGCGTTCGTCAACGGCTCGTCGTCGCTGCCCACCTACGACGGCACGGCGTTCGCCCGCGACGGCGTCGTGCTCGTCGGCGTCAACTACCGGCTCGGGATCGAAGGGTTCCTGCACGTCCCGGGCTCCGATCCCAACCGCGGCCTGCTCGACCAGGTCGCCGCCCTGGCGTGGGTGCGCGACAACATCGCCGCGTTCGGTGGGGACGCCGGCAACGTGACGGTGTTCGGGGAGTCGGCCGGGGCGATGAGCGTGGGGGCGCTGCTCGCCATGCCGTCGGCGCGAGGCCTGTTCCACCGCGCGATCCTGCAGTCCGGCGCGGGGCACCACGCGATCACCGCGGCGACGGCCTCCCGCGTCGCGGGCTACGCCGCCGACCTCCTCGGGGTCGAGGCCTCTGTGGCGGCCCTCGCGGCGTTGCCGCCGGAGCGGCTGCTGGAGGTGCAGAAGGCGCTCAGCGCCGACGCCGCGACGGCGCCCGACCCCGGGAAGTGGGGCGAGATCACCGCCAACGGGATGGTCTTCGAGCCCGTCGTCGACGGCGAGGTGCTGCCGCAGCTGCCGATCGAGGCGGTCGCCGCGGGGGCGAGCGCGGACGTCGAGATCATGGTCGGCTCCAACCGCGACGAGCACCGCCTGTTCCTGGTCCCGGCCGGGACCGATCAGGCGGCGACCGACCCGATGCTCGCGGCGGTCGCCGGCGCGTACCGGCTGCCCGACGGCGCGCTGGACGCCTACCGCGCCCTGGCGCCGGACGCGGCACCGGGGATGCTGCTCGCCGACGTGATGAGCGACTGGTTCTTCCGCATCCCCGCGGTCCGGCTCGCCGAGGCGCACGGCGCCCACGTCTACGAGTTCGACTGGGCCTCGTCCCTGCTCGACGGCCGCCTGGGGGCGTGCCACGCGCTGGAGCTGGGCTTCGTCTTCGACACGCTCGCCACCGCCCGCGGCCTGACCGGCCCGGACGCGCCCCAGGAGCTCGCCGACGCCATGCACCGCGCATGGGTGGCGTTCGCGACGAACGGCGACCCGGGCTGGGAGCCGTACGGCGAGCAGCGTGCCGTCCGGAGCTTCGGTACCGACATCGAGACGGTCACCGATCCCCGCGGCGACATTCGTCGGGTGTGGGAGGGAATCAGATAGGTACGGCCATGGTCGGCGTCCGCCGCACCTCACGGTCCCACCGAGGACGTCGTGGTTCGGAGTGCCGCGATCATGAACGGGGGTGATCGTCGCGGACCGCACCTCAGCGCCCTGGTAGGGACGCCACGGTGCGGTCTGCGGCGATCGCACGGTCCGCCGGCACGGTGGCCGAGCGGCACGGGGTACCGCGATCACACGTGCTTGAGCGCCTCCCGCCGCGAGAGCGGGGAGAGGCCGGGGTGGGTGTCGACGAACGTCCGCACCCAGCCCGGGTCGGTGCGGAAGTACTGCCGCAGCGCCCAGCCGATGCCCTTGCGCAGGAAGAAGTCCGGGTCGTCGAGGTTCGCCTCGATCGCGGTGGTGAGCAGGCCAAGGTCGGTGCGGTCCCTGGCGCCGAGTTGGCAGATCACCGAGGTGCGGCGCAGCCAGCGGTCGGGGTGCACCGACCACTCCCGCATCAGCGGCTGGAGCCCGTGCGCCGCAACCAGCGGTCCCACCTGCCGGTTGGCGATCTCGTCGGTGAACTCCCACCACGCGCCCTCGACGATCCAGCCCTGGAAGAGCCCGGTCACCCAGCCCGGCTCGGCCCAGCCCCGGTACCGGCGGTGCGCCAGTACGGCCAGCGCCATGTAGCGCTCCTCGCGGTATCCGGCTCCGCCCCACAACTCGCGGACCTGCCGCAGCAGCGCGGCGACGTCGGCGACCGGGTGGCCGTCCACCACTTCCCGGAGCAGGCGCTCTCGCGCTGGTTTGGCGACACCGCGGAACGGCATGGCCGACTTCATGTACGCCTGCATGCCGGGGGCTGCCTCCGGGTCCGCGTGCGCCGCCAGACCGTCGCGGACGGCGGTGACCAGCGTGGACGCCCCGGCGAAGCTCATGCCCGGGACTGTAGGACCGACCCCCGACAGAACCGCCCGGCCTGTGGACAACTCCGCGGCGACCGACCGTGCCGGGCCCGTTTCGTCGGTGCCCGCCGCTGGAGTTCCGTCCGTGGGCCCGCAGCGGGCCTGAGGAGGTCGGCGATGCCAGAGGAGGTCGGAGATGACGGTGGTCGAGCGTCGGCTCGAGGACGTCCGCGTGCGGGACCGATCGGCCCGGTCGGGCGAATGAGTTTGCATCGGTTTCCGTGGTCGTGCATAGTCATGCGCATGGTGCGGATCGCGGTGGCGGGAGCCAGCGGGTACGCCGGGGGAGAGCTCCTCCGGCTGCTGCTGGCCCATCCCGAGGTGGAGGTCGGTGCGTTGACGGCCGGAGGCAACGCGGGCTCACGTCTGGGCGAGCACCAGCCACACCTGGTCCCGTTGTTCGACCGCGTGCTGCAGGACACCACCCCGGAGACGCTCGCCGGGCACGACGTCGTCTTCCTCGCGCTGCCGCACGGCAGGTCCGCGGAGCTCGCCGCGCAGCTCGGCCCCGACGTCGTCGTGATCGACTGCGGCGCCGACCACCGGCTCACCGACCCCGCCGCCTGGAACCGCTGGTACGGCGGCGAGCACGCCGGGAGCTGGCCCTACGGCCTGCCCGAGCTGCCCGGCGCCCGCGACGCGCTGCGCGCCGCGATGCGGGTCGCCGTGCCCGGCTGCTACCCCACGGTGACGAGTCTCGCGCTCGTCCCCGCGCTGGTCGCGGGCCTGATCGAGCCCGCCGTCGTGATCACCGCCGTCAGCGGCACGTCGGGTGCGGGCAAGTCGCTCAAGCCCAACCTGCTGGGCAGCGAGGTCATGGGCTCGCTGTCGGCCTACGGGGTGGGGGGCGCCCACCGGCATACTCCCGAGATCGTCCAGAACCTGTCGGTGGCTTCCGGTAGGCAGGTGTCCGTGAGCTTCACGCCGGTCCTCGCCCCGCTCCCGCGCGGCATCCTGGCGTCGTGTTCGGCGGCCACCACCGCGTCGGCGGGCGACATCCGGGAGGCGTACGCCAAGGCCTACGCCGACGAGCCCTTCGTCCACCTCCTGCCCGAGGGCTCGTGGCCCACCACGGCCGCCACGCTGGGTTCCAACGTGGTGCAGATGCAGGTGACGGTCGACGCCGACGCGGGCCGGATGATCGCCGTCGCCGCCATCGACAACCTCACCAAGGGCACCGCGGGTGGAGCCATCCAGTGCATGAACCTGGCCCTCGGGCTCACGGAGACCACCGCGCTCCCCCTGACGGGAGTCGCGCCATGAGTGTCACCGCCCCGAAGGGTTTCCGGGCCGCGGGAATCGCCGCCGGGCTCAAGGACGGCGAGCGGCTCGACCTCGCACTCGTCGTCAACGACGGCCCCGGCACCGCCGCCGCCGGCATGTTCACCACCAACCAGGTCCAGGCCGCGCCGGTGCTCTGGTCCCGTCAGGTCCTGGAGGGCGGGGTGCTGCGTGCCATCGTCCTGAATTCCGGCGGTGCCAACGCCTGCACCGGTCCCGAGGGCTTCCAGACCACGCACGCCACCGCCGAGCGGGCTGCGGACGTTCTCGGGTGCGGTGCCGTGGAGATCGCGGTGTGCTCCACCGGCATCATCGGCGAGCAGCTGCCCCGCCCGCTGGTGCTGGCCGGTGTCGAGAAGGCCGCGGCCGGGCTCGCCACGACCGCCGACGCCGGCACGGCCGCGGCCACCGCCGTCCTCACCACCGACACCCACGCCAAGCAGTCCCTCACCACCGATCCCGCGGGCTTCGGCGTCGGCGGGTTCGCCAAGGGCGCGGGCATGCTGGCGCCGAACATGGCCACGATGCTGGTGGTGCTCACCACCGACGCGGTCGCCGACGCCGCCACCTGCGGCGCGGCCCTGCGTACCGCGGTCGGGCAGACGTTCAACCGCCTCGACGTCGACGGCGGCACGTCCACCAACGACACCGTGCTGCTGCTGGCCTCGGGCGCGTCGGGTGTCGGCGCCACGGCCGACCAGCTCGCGGCGGCCGTCACCGCCACCTGCGCCGACCTGTGCCGGCAGCTCCAGGACGACGCCGAGGGCGCCACCAAGCACGTCACGGTCGCGGTGCGGGGTGCCCGCTCGGAGGCCGACGCGCTCACGGTGGCCCACACCGTGTCGCAGGACAACCTCTGCAAGACCGCGTTCTTCGGCTCGGACCCCAACTGGGGCCGCATCGCGATGGCCGTCGGCCGCTCGGCCGCGGAGGTCGCGGCCGATCACCTGTCCATCACCATCAACGGCGTTCCCATGTGCCGCGAGGGTGTGGCCGCCGGCGACCGGCACCTGGCCGACCTGTCGGGTGTCGACGTCCTGGTGGAGATCGACCTCGCCCTGGGCGACGGAGCGGCCGAGGTCCTCACCACCGATCTCTCGCACGCGTACGTGGAGGAGAACAGTGCCTACTCCTCCTGAGAATCCCCTCGGCCGGCTCAAGCGGGCAGGCGAGAAGGCCGGCATCCTCGCCGAGGCGCTGCCCTGGATGCAGCGCTTCCACGGCCGGATCGTCGTGGTCAAGTACGGCGGCAACGCCATGATCGACGACGAGCTCAAGCAGGCCTTCGCCCGCGACATGGTGTTCCTGCGCCTCGCCGGGGTGCTGCCCGTCGTCGTGCACGGCGGCGGCCCGCAGATCAGCGCGATGCTCAAGCGCCTCGGCCTGCCCGGCGAGTTCCGCGGCGGCCTGCGCGTCACCACCCCCGAGACGATCGACGTGGTGCGGATGGTGCTGGTCGGGCAGGTCGGGCGCGAGTTGGTCGGCCTGATCAACCAGCACGGCCCGTACGCGGTCGGCCTCTCCGGCGAGGACGCCGGGCTGTTCACCGCCGAGAAGCGCACGGCGCTCGTGGGCGGCGAGGCCGTCGACATCGGGCTGGTCGGCGACGTCGTCGACGTCAGCCCGGACGCCGTGCTCGACATCGTCCGCGCCGGCCGCATCCCGGTGGTCGCGGGCATCGCGCCCGACGTCGACGGGCAGGTCTACAACATCAACGCCGACAGCGCCGCCGCCGCGCTCGCCGCGGCCCTGGGCGCGGCCAAGCTCGTCGTCCTCACCGACGTCGAGGGGCTCTACGCGGACTACCCCGACCCGGAGTCGGTGATCAGCGAGCTCACCGCGGCCGAGCTCGAGCCGATGCTCCCGGATCTGGAGAGTGGTATGGCTCCGAAGATGGAGGCGTGCCTGCGCGCGGTGCGCGGCGGGGTCGGCCAGGCGCACGTGATCGACGGGCGGGTGCCGCACTCGGTGCTGCTCGAGGTCTTCACCACTGAGGGAGTCGGAACGATGGTGATCCCATGAGCGAGCTTGCGAGCGAATCATCAGCGCAGTCGTCGTATCACGAGCGCTGGCAGCACGCGCTCATGAACAACTACGGCACCCCGCCCATCACGCTCGTGCGCGGGTCGGGCGCCGAGGTCTGGGACGCCGACGGCCGCCGCTACCTCGATCTGCTCGGCGGCATCGCCGTCAACGCCCTGGGCCACGCGCATCCCGCCGTGGTGGAGGCCGTCACGAAGCAGATCTCCACGTTGGGTCACACGTCCAACCTCTACATCACCGAGCCCCCACTGGCCCTGGCCGAGCGGCTCCTCGAGCTGCTCGACCAGCCCGGCCACGATGGTTCGAGCCGCGTGTTGTTCTGCAACTCCGGCGCCGAGGCCAACGAGGCCGCGTTCAAGATGGCCCGGCTCACCGGCCGCCCGAACATCATCGCCGCGCAGAACGCGTTCCACGGCCGCACGATGGGCGCGCTCGCGCTCACCGGCCAGCAGCCCAAGCGGGCGCCGTTCGAGCCGATGACGCCCGGCGTCTCGCACGTGCCCTACGGCGACGTGGCCGCGCTCGACGCCGCCGTCGACGAGCACACCGCCGCCGTTTTCCTCGAACCGATCATGGGCGAGGCCGGCGCCGTCACCCCGCCGGAGGGCTACCTGAAGGCGGCCCGCGAGATCACCGCGTCCCGCGGCGCCCTGCTCGTGCTCGACGAGGTGCAGACAGGTATCGGCCGCACGGGCGCGTGGTTCGCCCACCAGACGGCCGGGGTCGTTCCCGACGTGATCACGCTGGCCAAGGGCCTCGGCGGTGGCCTGCCGATCGGGGCCTGCATCGGCATCGGTCCGGCCGGCGCGCTGCTGGAGCCCGGCCACCACGGCACCACATTCGGCGGCAACCCCGTCTGCTGCGCCGCCGCGCTGGCCGTACTCGACACGATCGCCTCCGACGGCCTGCTGGAGCACGTCAACCTGGTCGGGAAGACGATCACCACCGGCGTCGAGGCGCTGGGCCACCCGCTGGTCCGCGGCGTCGACGGCGCGGGGCTGCTCATCGGCATCCTGCTCGGCGAGCCCGTCTCCGCAGCCGTGGCCACCGCCGCCCGCGACGCCGGGTTCCTCGTCAACAACGCGGTGCCCGACCGGCTGCGGCTGGCCCCGCCGCTCGTGCTCACCGAGGCGCAGGCGGGGGAGTTCCTCACGGCGTTGCCGAAGATCCTGGACGGAGTCGGGAATGCCTAGGCATTTCCTGCGTGATGACGACCTCTCGCCACGAGAACAGGCTGAGGTCCTCGAGCTTGCGGCGGCCATGAAGGCCGACCGCTTCGGCCACCGGCCCCTGGAGGACCCGAAGTCCGTCGCGGTGCTGTTCGACAAGGCCTCCACGCGCACGCGCATGTCGTTCGAGGTGGGCATCACCCAGCTCGGAGGCAACCCGCTGATCATCGACGCGCAGTCGAGCCAGCTCGGCCGCGGCGAGACCATCGCCGACACCGCGCGGGTGATGTCACGCTTCGTCGACGCCATCGTCTGGCGCACGGGCGATCAGTCGCGCATCGCTGAGATGGCCGGTGCGGCAACGGTTCCGGTGATCAACGCGCTCACCGACCAGTTCCACCCGTGCCAGGTATTGGCCGACCTGCAGACGGTCCGCGAGCACTTCGGCCACCTGGCCGGGCTGACCATGACCTACCTCGGCGACGGCGCCAACAACATGGCCCACTCGCTGCTGCTCGGCGGCGCCACGGCCGGCATGCGCGTCCGGGTGTGCGCCCCGGAGGGCTTCCAGCCGGACGGGGAGATCCTGCGCGACGCCAAGGCGCGTGCGGCCGAGACCGGTGGAGGCGTGGAGCTGATCGCCGACCCGCACGCCGCCGTCGACGGCGCCGACGTGCTCGTCACCGACACCTGGGTGTCGATGGGGCAGGAGGACGACGGCCTGGACCGCACCGCGCCGTTCCGGCCGTTGCAGATCAACGCCGACCTGCTCGCGCGCGCGGCCGACGGTGCGATCGTGCTCCACTGCCTCCCTGCCCACCGCGGCGACGAGATCACCGACGAGGTGATCGACGGCCCGGCCAGTGCGGTCTGGGACGAGGCCGAGAACCGCCTGCACGCGCAGAAGGCGCTGCTGGCATGGCTGCTGGCGCGATGACGGCGGTCCAGGGGGGTGGCCGGTCGCGGGTCTCGCGCCAGGCCCGGATCGTCGAGCTGATCACCCAGCGGCAGGTGCACAGCCAGAGCGAACTGCTCACCCTGCTGGAGGCCGACGGCATCGGCACGACGCAGGCCACGCTCTCCCGTGATCTGGACGAGCTGGGCGCGGTCAAGCTCCGGGGGGCCGACGGCGGCACGCCCGTCTACGTGATCCCGGACGACGGCAGCCCGGTGCGCGGGATCGAGGGCGGCACCGTCCGTCTGGCGCGGTTGCTGGGGGACCTGCTCGTGTCCGCGGACGCGAGTGGGAACCTGGCCGTGCTGCGCACCCCGCCCGGGGCGGCGCACTACCTGGCCAGCGCGCTGGACCGCGCCGCACTGCACGACGTCGTCGGCACCATCGCCGGCGACGACACGCTCATGGTGGTGGCCCGCGAGCCCCTCACCGGCGCCCAACTCGTCGCGCAGCTGCGCGAACTCTGACCCCCGCGAACTCTGACCCCGCGAACTCTGACCTAGGAGAAGTTCCCCGTGAGCAAGGTCCTCAGCTCCCTGCCCAAGGGCGAGCGCATCGGCATCGCGTTCTCCGGAGGCCTCGACACCTCCGTCGCGGTCGCGTGGATGCGTGACAAGGGCGGGATCCCCTGCACCTACACCGCCGACCTCGGCCAGTACGACGAGCTGGACATCGCCGGTGTACCCGTCCGCGCGAAGCAGTACGGCGCCGAGATCGCCCGCGCGGTCGATATCAAGCCGCAGCTGGTCGAGGAAGGTCTCGCCGCGCTCGCGTGCGGCGCCTTCCACATCCGCTCCGGGGGCCGGACGTACTTCAACACCACGCCGCTGGGCCGCGCCGTCACCGGCACCTTGCTGGTGCGGGCGATGCAATCCGACGACGTCAACATCTGGGGCGACGGCTCCACCTTCAAGGGCAACGACATCGAGCGGTTCTACCGCTACGGCCTGCTGGCCAACCCCGAGCTGCGCATCTACAAGCCGTGGCTCGACGCCGACTTCGTCCAGGAACTGGGTGGACGCGACGAGATGAGCAGATGGCTCACCGCGCACGGGCTGCCCTACCGGGACTCGGCGGAGAAGGCGTACTCCACCGACGCCAACATCTGGGGCGCCACGCACGAGGCCAAGACGCTGGAGCACCTCGGCGTGTCCCTGGAGACCATCGAGCCGATCATGGGCGTGAAGTTCTGGGACACGTCGGTCGCGATCGAGACGGAGGACGTCGCGGTCACCTTCGAGGCCGGGTACCCGGTGGCGCTCAACGGCAGGCGGTTCCCCGACCAGGTCGCCCTCGTGCAGGAGGCCAACGCCATCGGCGGCCGCCACGGCCTCGGCATGTCCGACCAGATCGAGAACCGGATCATCGAGGCGAAGTCGCGCGGTATCTACGAGGCGCCCGGGATGGCGCTGCTCTTCGCCGCCTACGAGCGGCTGCTGAACGCGATCCACAACGAGGACACCGTCGCCAACTACCACGCCGACGGCCGCAAGCTGGGCCGGCTGCTCTACGAGGGGCGCTGGCTCGACCCACAGGCGCTGATGGTGCGCGAGTCGATCCAGCGCTGGGTCGCGTCGCTCGTCACCGGCACCGTCACGCTGCGCCTGCGCCGGGGCGACGACTACACGATCCTCGACACCCAGGGGTCCGGCTTCTCCTACCATCCGGACCGGCTGTCGATGGAGCGGGTGGAGAACGCCGCTTTCGGCCCCACGGACCGGATCGGGCAGCTCACCATGCGCAACCTCGACATCGCCGACTCCCGCGCCAAGCTGGAGGCCTACGCCGGGCAGCCGCAGGAGCAGGGCACGGTGCTCGTCGAGCACGGCACGCTCTTCGGCGAGCTGCCCTCGGGAGGTTTCGACCAGATCGCGGCCGCCGGTGACGGCGCTCCCGCCGTCGCCTCCGAGAGGTCCCTCGACGATGCGGCCCTGGAAGCGGGTAACGACTGATGGCGGGCTCCCAGTTGTGGGGAGGAAGGTTCGCGTCCGGCCCGGCCGACGCGCTGGCCGCCCTGTCGAAGTCCACCCACTTCGACTGGCGCCTCGCCCCCTACGACGTCCGCGGCTCGGTGGCGCACGCGCGCGTCCTGCACGGCGCCGGCCTGCTCACCGAGGCCGAGCTCACCGGCATGCTGGACGCGCTGGCCAAGCTCGGCGCCGACGTCGAGTCCGGCGCGTTCGGGCCGGCGCCCGACGACGAGGACGTGCACTCCGCCCTGGAGCGCGGGCTGATCGAGCGGGCCGGACCCGAGTTGGGCGGCAAGCTCCGCGCCGGCCGGTCCCGCAACGACCAGGTTGCCACGCTGTTCCGGATGTGGCTGCGTGACGCCGTCGTCCGGGTCGGCAACGGCGTGCTCGACGTCGTCGAGGCACTGGTCGGGCAGGCCGCCGCCCACCCGGACGCGCCCATGCCCGGGCGCACGCACCTGCAGCACGCGCAGCCGGTGTTGCTCGGCCACCATCTGTCCGCGCACGCCCACGCGCTGCTCCGCGACGTCGATCGGCTCCGTGACTGGGACAAGCGCGCCGCGGTGTCGCCGTACGGGTCGGGCGCACTGGCCGGGTCGTCGCTCGGCCTCGACCCGGAGGCGGTGGCGGCCGAGCTCGGCTTCTCCGGAAGTGCCGCCAACTCCATCGACGGCACCGCGTCGCGCGACTTCGCCGCCGAGGCCGCGTTCGTGCTGGCCATGATCGGCGTCGACCTATCGCGCATCGCGGAAGAGGTGATCATCTGGGCCACGGCGGAGTTCTCCTACGTCACGCTCGACGACGCGTTCTCCACGGGCAGCTCGATCATGCCGCAGAAGAAGAACCCCGACGTCGCCGAGCTGGCGCGCGGCAAGGCCGGTCGGCTCATCGGCAACCTCGCCGGGCTACTGGCCACGCTCAAGGGCATGCCACTCGCCTACAACCGGGACCTGCAGGAGGACAAGGAACCGCTGTTCGACTCCGTCGAGCAGCTGGAGCTCCTCCTCCCCGCGGTCGCCGGGATGATCGCCACCCTCGTGTTCCACACCGAGCGGCTCGCCGAGCTCGCGCCGGCCGGTTTCACCCTCGCGACGGACGTCGCCGAATGGCTCGTCCGCGAGGGCGTCCCGTTCCGCGTGGCCCACGAAGCGGCGGGTGGATGCGTCCGTGCGGCAGAGGGTAGGGGGGTGGGTCTGGCCGATCTCACCGACGCCGAACTCACTGCCGTACACCCCGCGCTCACGCCTAGGGTGCGCGAGGTGCTGACGGTGGCCGGCTCGATAGCCTCGCGGAACGCCCGCGGGGGTACCGCGGGGGAGCGCGTCGCCGAGCAGCTCCACGACCTGCGCGCCGCGGCCACCGCCGCCCGCACCGCCCTCAGCAGATCCGGAGGAGGAGTCTGATCATGCAGGCCACGATCACGGCGCGCCTCCGCTTGTCATCCGTCCGTTCAGGAGCGCCCTCGTGATCCCAACGACGATCACGACGCGTCTACTCGTCAGCCGTTCTTCTCAGGAGTGCTTGTCATGACCAGTCCCGCCGACCTGGCGCGCCCCACCCTCGGCTCGGCTCGCGCCGAGTACAACGCGCTCGTCGCGCAGGGGATGAAGCTCGACCTCACCCGGGGCAAGCCCTCGGCCGCCCAGCTCGACCTGGCGACGCCGATGCTGAGCCTGCTGGGCCCGGAGCACTACAAGGCGGCCGACGGCACCGACACCCGCAACTACCAGGGCATCCAGGGGCTGCCGGAGATCCGCGAGATCTTCGCCGACGCCCTGCAGGTACCCGTCGGCCAGCTCATCGCGTTCGGCAACGGCAGCCTCGAGCTGATGCACGACACCGTGGTCAACGCCCTGCTCAACGCGATGCCGGGCTCGCCGAAGCGCTGGATCGAGGAGGAGCGCGTCGCGTTCCTGGCGCCGGTGCCCGGATACGACCGCCACTTCGCCCTGTGCGAGCGCCTCGGTGTCGAGCTCATCCCGGTCGCGATGACCGACGACGGCCCCGACATGGACGAGGTCGAGCGCCTCGTCGCCGGCGACGCCGCGATCAAGGGCATCTGGTGTGTGCCGAAGTACTCCAACCCCACGGGCGCGGTGTACTCCGACGAGGTCGTGAACCGGCTGGCCACCATGGCCACGGCCGCCCCGGACTTCCGCATCATGTGGGACAACGCCTACGCGGTGCACACGCTCACCGAGGAGCCGGCGCCGCTGGCCGACCTGTTGGCCCTGGCCACCGCCGCCGGAAATGCCGATCGCGTGTTCGTGTTCGGCTCCACGTCGAAGATCACTCTCGCCGGCGCGGGCGTCGCGTTCCTCGGGGCGTCCGAGGCCAACGTGAAGTGGTGGCTGGCCCTGGCCGGCAAGCGCACCATCGGCCCGGACAAGACCAACCACCTACGCCACGCGCTGTTCCTGCGCGACGCGGCGGGCGTGGCCGATCACATGCGCAGGCACCGGGAGATCATCGGCCCGAAGTTCGCGGCTGTCGAGCGCGTGCTGGCCGAGCAGTTCGGCACCAACCCGGGCGTCACGTGGTCCACGCCGGAGGGCGGCTACTTCGTCACGCTCACGGTGCCGGACGGTGTCGCGTCGGAGACGGTGCGACTGGCCAAGGAGGCGGGCATCGCGCTCACCCCCGCCGGTGCCACCCACCCCTACGGCAAGGACCCGCAGGACGCGATCATCCGCCTGGCGCCGACGTTCCCGGTGCTCGACGAGGTCGAGAAGGCGATGGCCGGCGTCGCGGTGTGCGTGAAGCTGGCGATCGCGAAGCGTGGAGCATAGGCGGAACGCTCGTCAGCGCTGAAGGCGTGACCCTTCTCGCACGCGGGGAGTTCGTCACCGACGTGCTCCCCGCGGCCGTACGCCTGCTCGGCTGCACGGTCGAGTCCGACACCCCGGACGGCACCGTCGCGGTCCGGCTCGTCGAGGTGGAGGCGTACCGCGGCGCCGACGACCCCGCGTCGCACAGCTTCCGCGGCCGCACCCCCCGCAACGGTGTGATGTTCGGGCCGGCCGGTCACCTGTACGTCTACTTCGTCTACGGCATGCACTTCTGCGCGAACATCACCTGCCTGGACGACGGCGACGCCGGGGCGGTGCTGCTGCGGGCCGGGGAGGTCGTCTCGGACCTGCCCACGGCGCACGCCCGGCGGCCGACAGCCAGGCGTTCCGTGGACCTGGCGCGCGGCCCGGCCCGGCTCGCGTCGCTGCTCGGGCTCGGTCGCGACCACAACGGCGTCGACGTGACGTCGCCGGCTTCTCCGGTGCGGGTGGTGGCCGGCCCGCCCGTCGACCCGGCGCTGGTGCGCAGCGGCCCACGGGTCGGTGTCGCCGCGGCGCACGAACTGCCCTGGCGGTTCTGGCTGGACGGGTCGCCCGAGGTCAGCCCGTACCGCCCTGGACGCAAGAAATAGGAAAGCCTAGCCTCTGTTAGTGCTCCCTTCCTTCTTCGCGCGGTGTCGCGCCTTCGTCGCCGCGCTGGTGACGCTCCTCGTCCTGACGGCCTGCGGTGCCGGCGCGAGCAGCCCGGGGGCCGCCGCCTCCGCCGACGGGGTGTTCCCCGTCCGCATCACCCAGAAGTTCGGCACCACCGAGATCCCGACGCGTCCGCAGCGGGTGGTGTCGCTCGGGTACACCGACCAGGACGCGATCCTGGCGCTCGGCGTGGTGCCGGTGGCGATCCGCGAGTTCACCGGCCAGCAGCCGTCGGCGACGTGGCCGTGGGCACAGGGCAGGCTGCAGGCGCAGCAGCCGCAGGTGCTTCCCGTCGGCGAGGTGAGCACCGAGGCGATCGCGGCTCTGCGGCCCGATCTCATCGTCGCGATCTCGGCGGGGCTGACGCAGCAGCAGTACGACACCTACACGCGGATCGCGCCGGTGCTGGCGGGGCCGGCGCAGTACGTCGACTACGGCACGCCCTGGCAGGACGCCACCCGCATGACCGGCACAGCGCTGGGCAAGGCGCCGCAGGCGGAGAAGCTCGTCACGGACCTCGAGGCGCGCTTCGCCGCTGCCCGCACGCAGTACCCGTCGCTGGGCGGGAAGACGGTCGCCGGGGCCCGGCCGAGCAGCGCCGACAACGCGAGCTACTTCGTGTGGGGAGCGCAGGACCTGCGGGCGCGGTTCTTCTCCTCGCTGGGGATGGCGGTGCCGCCCGACTTCGACCGCCTGGCGGGCAACGCGTTCTACGCCACGGTCAGCACGGAGGAGCTCAGCCGCCTCGACTCCGCCGACCTCGTCGTGCTCATCACGGCGAGCGCCCGGGAGCGGGCGACGTTCGAGGCGCTGCCCGGCTATCCGGCGCTGCGGGTCGTGCGCACCGGCAGGGTGCTGACGCCGGACGACCGGCAGTCCGCAGCGTTGTCGTTCAGCAGTGTGCTGAGCCTGCCCGAGCTGCTCGACACCATGCCGGCGGAGCTCGCCAAGGTCGTCGCCGCCGGATGACCGGAACCGCCGTGCGGAACCGGTGCCCGGTGGGGAAGGATCGGCGCCGTGAGTACGGACATCCTCGACGAGCTGGAATGGCGCGGCCTCATCGCGCAGAGCACCGACCGCGACGCGCTGCGCCGTGACCTGGCCGAGGGAGTCCTGACCCTCTACTGCGGCTTCGACCCGACGGCGCCGAGCCTGCACGCGGGGAACCTGGTGCCGCTGCTCACGCTGCGACGCTTCCAGCAGGCAGGGGCCCGGCCGATCGTCCTCGCGGGCGGGGCCACCGGCATGATCGGTGATCCCCGCGACACCGGTGAGCGCACGATGAACACCCTCGACGTGGTGGGGGAGTGGTCCGGTCGGATCCGGGGGCAGCTCGAGCGGTTCGTGGAGTTCGACGGCTCGCCGACCGGGGCGCTGGTGGTCAACAACCTGGACTGGACGGGGCAGCAGTCGGCGCTGGAGTTCCTGCGCGATGTCGGCAAGCACTTCTCGATCAACACGATGCTCGCCCGGGAGACGGTGAAGCGTCGGCTCGCCGGGGACGGCATGTCCTACACGGAGTTCAGCTACCTGCTGCTGCAGAGCCAGGACTACCTGCACCTGTACCGGGAGCACGGCTGTCGCCTGCAGATCGGTGGCTCGGACCAGTGGGGCAACATCGTCGGCGGGGTGGACCTGATCCGGCGCGTCGACGGAGCGGCCGCCCACGCGCTGACGATGCCGCTCGTCACCGACGCGGAGGGACGCAAGTTCGGGAAGTCCACCGGCGGCGGCAACATCTGGCTCGACCCCGCCATCACCTCGCCCTACGCCTGGTACCAGTACTTCGTGAATGTCGCGGACGCCGACGTCGGGCACTACCTGCGGTTGTTCACGTTCCTCTCGCGCGAGGAGATCGACGCGCTCGAACAGGACGTCGTCGAACGGCCGCATCTGCGCGCCGGGCAACGCCGCCTGGCCGAGGAGCTCACGACACTCGTGCACGGCCGGCACCAGACCGACCAGGTGGTGGCCGCGAGCGGTGCGCTGTTCGGGCGCGGTGAGCTGCAGGAACTCGACGCCGGCACGCTGGACGCCGCGTTGTCGGAGGTGCCCACCACGTCGATCCGGCTCGACGAACGGCCGACGATCGTCGACCTGCTCGTGACCACCGGGCTCGTCGACAGCCGCGGTGCCGCTCGTCGCGCCGTGGGTGAGGGCGGGGCGTACGTCAACAACGTCAAGGTGACCGACGAGCAGTGGGCGCCGGCCGAGAGCGACCTCCTCCCAGGGGGCTGGCTCGTCGTGCGGCGCGGCAAGCGCCACCTGGCGGGCGCGCGTGCCACTCTCGTCGAGGTATGACGAAAACCGGGCCTGATCAGGGGAAACACCGTGAAGTGACCCCCCGTGGAACAGTCCTGGAAGGGCCGTGTAACTTTCTCCAAGTCGCCAGCCGGGCAGCACGACAGACCGGGACGGAGATCCTCCGGCCCAGAGTCACAGCCCAGGACGCGGCGGGCCCGCAGGGATCAGGATCGCAAGATGCTGTCCGGCGGGAGTGAGACTGGTGGAGCTTGACTCCGCGATCAGGACCATGTAACTTGGAAAAGTTGCTCCGGCAAGCCCGGGGCAACAGAGGCGTAACACAGCCCCGGAACATCGCCTAGCGGTGGTGGATGGTGTGCGGGTGTCTTTTGAGAACTCAACAGTGTGTCGAGCTATTGTTTGAATTGGTTTTATGCCAGTTTGTTCGGGTTCGGGTCTGCAACCCCGTTGCAGGTTACGAGCCCAAAATTAGTTCGG
>JBBRLM010000007.1:0-181409 GCA_038231335.1 Mycobacteriales bacterium | reverse complement strand
GTGGTCAAACGGGCGATCTCCAAGTACGTCGCCAGTACCGCCAAGGGTCACCACCGCGGCCCCAGCCGCCCCGCGAAGATCACCATCGAGATAGAGGCGATCTTGACAGTGCAGCCCACGACCTAACTGAACGGCTTTGCGCCTAGGGGTGCACCGACGCCGAGTTGCTTCGCCGACGCCGGACCGGTGAGCTCCGGACGATCCGTGGCGGCGCGTACGTGCTCGCCGATGACGGTCCCCGGTGGCCCGAGGTCGAGCATCTCCTGCTGGTGCGGTCCACGCTCCCGCGCCTCGCACCGGGCGGGGTGGTGAGTCACGTCTTGGCCGCCGTGCTGCACGGCCTGCCGGTCTGGAACGCGACGATGGCACGGGTGCAGGTCACACGTGATGCCCGCACCGGTGGCCGGATCAGCTCGCGTACGCACCTGCACGTCTCCCCGCTGCACGCCGAGGACGTAGAGAATGTCGACGGGGTGCTCGTCACCTCGAAGGCCCGCTCGATCGTCGACGTGGCGCTGACGCTGCCGTTCGAGCAGGCGGTGGTGGTGGCCGACGGCGCGCTGGCTGATCCGCTGGTCGGGCCCGCCCTGGTGGCCGCGATGGAGCGGGCCGCGGGGCGCACCGGCATCGAGCGGGCGCGACGCGTCGTGGCGTTCGCGGACGGGCGTTCCGGCAGTGCCGGTGAGTCCCGCAGCCGGGTGGCGATAATGCGGGCCGGGCTGCCGATGCCGGTCCTGCAGTGGGACGTCTACTCGGCGGGCGGGCTCTGGATCGGTTGCGTCGACTTCGGATGGCGCGCACTGCGCACCGTCGGCGAGTTCGACGGCCGCATCAAGTACGGCCGGCTGTTGAAACCGGGTCAGGACCCCGGCGACGTCGTGTTCGCCGAGAAGGTGCGCGAGGACGAGCTGCGCGACCCGGGAGCGGTGCGCTGGATCTGGTCGGATCTGAGGAACTTCACGCCGGTGGCCGACCGCCACCGCCGCAGCTACCAGCGCTGTCAGGCGTAGCAGCTCAACGGGCGGCCGCCGTTGTACGCCACCATGTCCATCAGGGCTGCCACCACGTCGATCTGCGCACCCTGGGGTGCGCCCTCCAGCTCCGCGTAGGCGCGGTGGAGGTTGCCGACGATGCGCTCGGCGTCGAGCCAGCCCTTGTAGTCGCCCAGGTCCGTCTCGCGGGCTGTCTCCAGCGGCGTGAGGCCGGCCGCGCGACCGCGTTCCGCGACGTCCGTGACGAAGCGCAGGTAGCCCAGCACGTCGTCGATCAGGGTCGGGCCGGCCGGCTCGCCGTGGCCGGGCACGATCGTGGTGGCGCCGAGCGGGGCCAGCACCTCCTCGCAGACGCGGATGGCGCCGCTGATCGAGCCCATCAGCAGAAACGGGGTGCCGCCGTGGAACAGCAGGTCGCCCGCGAACAGCAGCGACCGCTCAGGGATCCAGACGATCGAGTCGTTCGTGGTGTGGGCGGGCGTGCCGACGTGGCGGACCTCGCAGCGGAGATCGTCCACCCAGAGCGTGACGCCCTCGGTGTAGGTGAGGAACGGCGGCGCGAGCTCGATCTCGCCCCACTCCACGGGCGTCCAGATCCCGGGAAAGTTCGGCTTCCCGGCGGCCAGCACCTGCTCGCGGGTCTGCTCGTGCCCGACGATGGTCGCGCCCCGGAACAGGTGGTTGCCGTGGGTGTGGTCGCCGTGGTGGTGGGTGTTGACGAGCGTGCGGACCGGCTGGTCGGTGACGTCGCCGACCGCATCCAGGAACGCGCGGGTGCGGCGTTCGGTGGAGCACGAGTCGATTGCGACGGCACCGCTGCGGCCCACCAGCAGGCCGGTGTTGTTGATCCACCAGCTACCGTCGGGCTGGACGTAGGCGAACACGCCGTCGGCCACCTCCCGCAGCTCGCCGGGTGGCATGGGATGGTCGTGCGGGGAGGAGCTCACGGCCCCCATCCTGCCGCAGCTAAAGTGTGCAGCTCCACGAACGGGACGGCGAGTGATGACGAGCGGAATCGGCCGGCGGCGGGCGGCGGCCCGCGACGAGGGCGGGGTCGCCTACCAGGAGCGGCGCACCGAGATCGTGCACGCGGCAGCGGAGATGTTCAAGAAGAACGGCTACCGCGGCACGAAGCTCATGGACATCGCGGAGGCCATGGGCCTGGACCGCGCGTCGCTGTACTACTACGTCGGCAGCAAGGAGGAGCTGTTCCACGAGGTCGTCGGCACGGCGGTGGAGACCAACGCCGACACCGCGGAGCAGATCCTGGCCGGCCCGGGCTCGGCCCCGGACAAGCTGCGCACGCTCGTGCGGGGGCTGATGGTGTCCTACTCCGAGTCCTACCCGTTCCTCTACGTCTACATCCAGGAGAACCTCGGCTCCGGCGCGCGGGACAACTCCGAGTGGGCGCGCGAGATGCGCCGCCACAACAAGCGCTACGAGAACGCCGTGGTGGCGATCGTGCAGGCCGGCATCGACGAGGGCACGCTGCGCACCGAGACGCAGGCGTGGGTGGTCGGGTTCGGGATCATCGGCATGGTGGCCTGGTCCAACCGCTGGTTCGACCCCACCACGTCCACCGTGCCCGCCGAGGAGATCGGCGCCGCCTACGCCGAGACGCTGCTCAGGGGTCTACAGGTCTAGGCCGCAGCTCGGCCGGCACCAGCTCGAGGAGCTGGTCGGGGCGCAGCGGCAGGTCCAGCAGGCTCAGCACCACGCGGTTGCGGCGGGCGTGCCGCTCGGCGTCGAGGCGCACCACCTGCGCGGCGTCGGGGAGCACGTGGGTGGTGAGCACCTGGCCCGATTCGACGAGGCCGCTCGGCACGCCGTCGATCTGCAGCTCGGCCTCCCCGTCCGCGGGGCTCAGCGCGATCTCCTCGTTGCTGCTCAGCACCACCGACCGTCCGATGCCCGCCATCGGCGCCACGGGGGTGAGCACGCTGACCGACGCCGACGGGGACAGCACCGGCCCGCCCGCGCCGTAGTTGTAGGCCGTGGAGCCGGCGGGGGCGGCGACGACGACGGCGTCGGCGCGGTAGTAGCCGTAGCGGGCCCCGTTGACGGCGAGGTCGAGCGTGACCGAGCCCGTGGTGCCCGGGCGGATGAGCACCACGTCGTTGAACGCGACGAGCTCGGGGCCGCCGTCGACGGCCGTGACCAGGCCGGGATGGGGCTCGAGGGTGAACTCGCCGGAGACGAGCCGGGTCAGCGCCGCGGGCAGGTCCGCGGGGGCGACCTCGACGAGGAACCCCAGGTGCCCGTGGTTGACCCCGAGCACGGGCACCTGCATCCCGGCCACCAGCCGCATGGCGCCGAGCATCGTGCCGTCGCCGCCGAGCGCGACCACCCCGTCGGCCCGCGCGAGGAACTCCGCGTCCGGCACGCAGGTGACGCCGGGCCCGAGCCGCTCGGCGTCCGCTGTCCGGCCGACGCAGGGCAGTCCCTGCTCGCGCGCCCAGTCCACGATGCTGCGCACCGAACCGTCGACGGGGCGGGTGGGGTGCACGACGATCCCGACGGCGTAGCTCACCGCCCCATCATGCGGGAGCGTGAACGTTGTGACGTCGATGCGTTCGACGTCGATGCGAGATAGGGTCGGATCATGCCGTCCGGACCGCCCACCGTCCCTCCGATCGGCCTGGAACTGGCGGCCGTCGCGCGGCTGGTCTCCCGGGCGTTCGACGAGGCGCTCACGGCCGCCGGGGGATCGCGCCCGGCGTGGCTCGTCCTGCTCTCGCTCAAGACCCGGCCCGTGGCCAACCAGCGCGAGCTGGCCGCGGCCGTGGGCATCCAGGGCGCCACGCTCACCCACCACCTCAACGCGATGGAGTCCGACGGCCTGCTCACCCGTCGTCGCGACCCGGAGAACCGGAGGGTGCACCTCGTGGAACTGACCGAGGCCGGTGAGGTGGCGTTCCACCGGCTGCGGCTCGTCGCGATGGAGCACGACGAGCGGCTGCGGGTCGGGTTCCCGGACACCGATCTCGACCGGCTGCGCGAGCTGCTCGACCGGCTGCGGAAGAACGTCCTGTGAAGCCTGCGGCCGCCGCCGAAGGAGGAGATCTGACTCCGGGGCGCGTCCAACTGCGGCGGCAGAAGGGCTGGCGCAAGCCCGACGGCGCCGTCGTTGTCGCCCGGCCGTCGGTGTTCGGCAACCCCTTCAAGCTCGGCCCGGACGGCTCGCGCGCGGAGATCGTCGCCCGCTACCGCGCCTACCTGCTCGACGACCCGGAGCTGCTGGCCCGCGCGCGGACCGAGCTGGCCGGCCGTGACCTCGCCTGCTGGTGTCCGCGCGACGGCCCCTGTCACGCCGACGTGCTGCTGGAGCTCGCGAACCTCAGGGGGTGAGCACGAGGCGGACGGGGTCGCCCTTCTTCTGCTCCAACGCCTCCACTGCCCCGGCCGCGTCGGCCAGCGGCACGTGCCCACTGATCGACGGGCCCAGGTCGAGGCGGCCGGCCGCCACGAGCCGGATCAGCTGCTCGACGTGATCGGGGCTGGAGCCGTAGTGGCCGCGCACCGCGTTGCCGCGGATGCTGAAGACGGTGCCGTTGGCGATCGCGACCGGGCCCGGGGTCAGGCCGACGAGCACCAGTTGGGCGCCCGGGGCCAGCACCCCGGCGGCCTGGTCGCGCACCGGTCCGGCCCCGGCGAAGTCGAACGCGACGTCGAGGCCCCGGCCCGCGGTGGCGGCGAGCACCGCACGGCGGAAGCCGGGATCGGCCGGATCGAGGGCGACGTCGGCGCCGAACGCCAGCGCTCGCTCCCGGGCGGCGGGCAACGGGTCGATCACGACGATCGGGGCGGCGCCCGCGAGCCGCGCGACACGGACGGCGTGCACGCCCAGGCCGCCCGCGCCCCAGATCCCGACGGACTGCGCGGGCCGCACGCCGCCGGTGACGACCACGGCCGCGTAGGGGGTGGACACGGCGTCGGGGATGATCGCGGCCTGGTCGAACGGCAGCGCGTCGGGGATGGCGGCGAGCGTGTCGTGGCGGGCGATCGTGAACTGCGCCCAGCCCCCGTCGTAGTCGACGCCCCGGGTCAGCACCTGCAGGCAGGGGCGGCGGCGGACGCAGTTCGCGCAGGTGCCGCAGACCTGCCCGGCCTGCAACGTCACACGTGCGCCGGGCGCCCAGCCGCCGGGCACGTCCGCGCCGACCGTGTGGACCACGCCGGCGACCTCGTGGCCCAGCGTCACCACGTCGTGCGGGTTGTAGGCCGGGCGCAGCGAGCCGTCGATCAGGTGGACGTCCGACAGGCACACGCCCGCGGCCCTGACCTCCACCAGCACCTCGCCGGGGCCCGGCACGGGAACGGGCACCTCCTCGACCGCGAAGCGGCGCCCCGTTCCGTCGGGGTCCCCGATGTGCAGCCGTCCGGCGAGCATGGTGGTCATGCCGCGAGCTTCCCGTGCGGGTCGCGGCCGAGCAACGTGAGGGTCCGCTCCCGGTCGTCGCCCCAATCGTCGTCGCTGCTCGCAGACTGCCGCGCGGCGGTCCGCGCTCTGGAGGGCGACCTGGACGCGGCGGCGTTGCAACGCGCGCTCCAGCAAGCGCCGACACACTCGCTGTTTGACATGTAAGACTTGACATGTCGATAGCGGAAGCTCCATCGTGGTGGCAGAGCACAGAGCCGACCGGAACGAGGCTGACGATGATCACCACCACCACCCCCGCACCCACCGCCTCCGACACCGGGCGTCGCGAGATGGTCACCGGCCTGCTGTGGGACGTGGGCGGCTCCGTCGGCGCCTACTACGCCCTGCACGCGCTCGGTGCGAGCGACTGGGTGGCCCTGCTGTCCGCGGCGGCCGTCGCGGGTGGGCGGATCGCCTGGGTGGCCGTCCGCAACCGTTCGCTCAACGCGTTCGCCTCGGTGATGCTGCTGGTGTGGGGCGTCGGGCTGGGGCTGTCGTTCCTGGCCGGTGACGCCCGGTTCCTGCTGCTCAAGGACTCGGTCACCACCGCCGCGGTCGGCATCGCGTTCCTGGTCTCGATCCTGGCGCGGCGGCCGCTCACCCTCGCCGCGGCGAGGAGCTGGAACCCGGCGGGCGCCGCCGAGCTCGAGAGCCTGTTCACCACGCAGCCCGCAGCACGGCGTGCCTTCACCGTGTCCGCCCTCGTCTGGGGCGTCGGGCTGATCGTGGAGTCGCTGGTCCGGGTCCCGCTGATCTACGCGCTCCCCGTGGACGTCATGGTCGGCCTCTCGACGGCCATCATGGTGACCGCGTTCTCGCTGCTGGGAATCTGGAACGGCTGGTACACCGCCCGCGTCCAGCGCCTGGCGCGGGCGTGACGCGCGATCAGTCGAGCACCAGCTCGCTGCCGTCGTGGTGCGAGGTCATGGCGAGCATGGCCGCGAGCTGGTCGCACAGCCAGGCCACCAGCTCGTCGCGGGGCACCTTCTGCTCCTGGAGCCACGTGAGGCTCGCCCCCTCGACGAGCGCCACCCAGCCGCGCAGCGTCATCGCCATCAGCGGTGACGGGTCGGTGATCCCGCCACGGTCGCGCAGCAGGGCCACGATGTGGTCGCGCACGCCGTCGACGATCGCGTCGGTCTGGTCGGTGGAGATCACCGAGCCGCTGCGCAGCAGAGCCACGTACGCGCTCGCGTGCCGCTCCACCACCCCGAAGAAGTCCTCGACGGCGCTGCGCAGCTGGTCGGCCACCGACTCTCCGGCCGGCAGGGAGATCCGGTCGATCATCTCGGCCACGATCGTGCCCAGCGCCGCGACGTGCAGCTCGTCCATGCCGCGGAAGTAGCGGTAGAACAGGGCGCGGGAGACGTCGGCGGCGCCGGTGACGTCGTCCACGGTGACCTGCTCGGGCGGCACCCGCCCGTAGATCTCCAGCGCCACCTCGATGAGCTGCTCGCGGCGGCGTTCGGGGGCCATGCGTCTCACAGGCTGATCCTGACCGACGTGCCGGCCGCCCGCGCGACGCACAGCGCGATCCGGCCCGGGCCGGCCGTGTCGTGCTCGGTCTCCCCGGCCAGCAGCGACACGTGGCACGTGCCGCAGAACCCCTGACGGCAGGAGTAGGGAACCTCCGGGCGCACGGCCAGGACGGCGTCGAGGGCGGAGCGGTCGGCGGGCACCGGCACCTGCACACCGTCGACGTCGATGACGAACGGCCGGCCGCCCCGGATCGGCGGTGGGGAGAACCGCTCGGCGTGGAACGGGTGGCCCGCGGGCATCGCGCGGCGCACGGCGTCGATCATCGGGGGTGGGCCGCAGCAGTAGACGGCCGTGCCGGGCGTCCATCCCTCCAGCAGCTCCGCGGGGGCCGCCGGGCCTCCGTACTCGTCGTCGGGGCGCAGGAGCACGCGTGCGGGATCGAGACCGGACGACAGCGGCAGTGACGCCCGGTCGCGGCCGACGTGCACCAGGCGCCAATCCGTCGTCGCCGCCCGGGCCATCGCGGCCAGCGGCGTGATGCCGATGCCACCGGCGAGGAACAGGTAGCGCTGCGCCGCGACGAACGGGAAGGCGTTGCGCGGGCCGCGCACGGTGACGGCGTCGCCCACGCGCAGGCCGTGCACCTCGGCCGATCCGGGCCCGATGCGGCGCACCGCGATCCGGTACTCGTTGCGGCGCAGGGGATCACCACACAGCGAGTACTGGCGCACGAGCCCCGAGGGCAGGACGACGTCGAGGTGGGCGCCGGGCCGCCAGCCGGGCAGCGCGCCGGACCCGACCAGCGTCAGCCCCGCCACGTCCGGTGCCTCGGCCCGCACCGCGGCGACGGTGAGCCGCAGGTCGCGGTCCACCGCGGGCGCCGGCACGCGACGCCTCCCCGAGCGCACCGCGAGCCGCGCCGTCAGCCCGACGACGGCGTCGACCCGACGCATGGTGGCCTCCGGGTCTCTCATCCGCGTTCGTCCGCGGCCCGCGCCGCCGGGGAGGTGGCCAGGTAGGCGATGGCCGCGTCCGTGGACCCGTGGTGCGACGGGTGGTAGCCCGGTCGCAGGTAGGCCGCCATCGAGCGCAGCGCCGGCCAGAACGCCGGGCACAGCCCCAGCTTCGCGGCCCGGCGCAGGTCCCGCCAGCGGGCGTTCGTCGGCACCGGGTCGCGGCGCAGCAGGAACCCGACGCCCTGGGCCCACAGCCGCACCAGGATCGGCACGGCGGGGATGAGCGCGCGCACCCGCCGGCTGTAGCGGCCGTCGAGGTGCACGAGCAGGTCGTGGGCCACCGCCCGGTGCTCCACCTCCTCGGCGCCGTGCCAGCGCAGCAGGTCGAGCATCGTGGGGTCGGTGCCGGCCGCGTCCAGGGCACGGGCGTCGAGCACCCACTGCCCGAGGAACGCCGTGACGTGCTCGATCGCGGCGATCAGCGCGACCCGCTCCACCAGCCACTCGCGGGCCTCGTCACCGGTGAGGTTCCGTTCGCCGAGCGCCTGGGTGAACATCCACTCCACCTGCCGGACGTACGGGCCGGTGTCGACGCCGCGGGCGGCGAAGTGGTCGAGCACCCCCTGGTGCGACGACGCGTGCATCGCCTCCTGGCCGATGAATCCGCGCACGTCCTCGGCCAGCGCCGGGTCGCGGACCAGCGGCAACGCCGCCCCGAACACCCGCACGAACCATCGCTCGCCCTCGGGCAGCAGCAGGTGCAGCACGTCGAGGAGGTGGGTGGCGAAGGGCTCGCCCGGGATCCAGTGCACGGGCAGCGCCGACCAGTCGAACGCGACGTCGCGGGCGTGCAGGGCGACGCGGTCGTCGGAGTTCACTTCGGCCCCAGATCGCGACGGGCGATGGACCGCAGCAGGCCCGGCGTCAGCCGGGACATCGCCAGCGTGAGGTGGGCCTCCGGAGTGACGGGTGCGAGCGCGACGTCCTTCTCCACGGCCCGCACGATCGCCTCCGCGACGCGGTCGGGCGTGTAGTTGCGCTTCGCGTACGCGGCCGTGGTGGCCTTCTGGCGGCGCTGCTCGGTGGCCTCGTCGGCCCCGACGAACCGGGTGGTGGCGGTGATGTTGGTGTGCACGAAACCGGGGCACATCGCGCTGACGCCGATGCCGTCGTCGGCGAGCTCGGCGCGCAGGCACTCCGAGAGCGTCAGCACCGCCGACTTCGTGGTGGCGTACGCCGAGAGCGTGCGCTGCGGCAGGTACGCGGCGGCGGAGGCGACGTTGACGATGTGGCCGCCCTCGCCGTGCTCGCGCAGCAGCGGGGCGAACTGGCGGCACCCGTGGATGACACCCCACAGGTTGACATCGATGATCTTCTGCCAGTCGGCCACCGTGGTGTCGACGAACGAGCCGGCCATGCCGATCCCGGCGTTGTTGACGACCAGGTCCGGCACACCGTGGTCCGCGGCGACGCGCTTGGCGAACTCCTCCATGGCGGCGCCGTCGGACACGTCGACCTGCAGAGCCGCCCCCTGGCCCCCGAGAAGGCCGACGGTCTCCTCGGCCGTCGTCAGGTCGCGGTCGGCGGCGACGACGTACGCGCCGCGCGCGGCGAACGCCTGCGCGGTGGCCCGGCCGATGCCGCTGCCCGCGCCCGTGACGACGACGAGCCTGTCGGCCCAGCGCCCGGTGCCGGCACGGGCCCGGCGCAGCGACGGGGCCTCGGGTCCGCCCTCGACGTGCGTGACGAGCTCGCGGACGCAGCGCGCGATCACGCCGGGCCGGCTGCGCGGCACCCAGTGGCCGCCGGCGATGTGGCGCACCCGCAGATCGGAGGCGTACTCGTCGATCTCGGTCTGCAGGGGTGCGGTGACGTAGGCGTCGCGGGTGGGCGCGAGCACCTGGACGGGCACGTCGGTGCCGCGCGGCTGCGGGTTGCCGAGGCGCTCGGCGATGTTGGCGCGGTAGAGCTCAAGGCCGTTGACGGCGTTGCGGGTCAGCGGTGGCGGCCCGCCGAGGACCCGGGCGAACAGGCCGGACCGCCAGCCCAGCTCGGGCAGGGCCGGCAGCCGGAACAACACCGTGTACCAGGAGGAGACGGCTTGGCGCAGGGTGTCCCGCCGGGAGCGGCGCTTGCGGAACCACGCGCCGACGTGGTCGAGGCTCGGCCCCGAGATCGACGTGAAGGACGCCACCCGCCCGGCCAGGCGGGGGTCGGTGACCGACTGCCAGGTCTGGATCGCACCCCAGTCGTGCGCGAGCAGATGCACCTTCTGCCCGGGGGACACCTCGTCGAGCACCGCGACCAGGTCGTCGGTGAGCCGGTCGAGGTGGTAGCCCGACCGGCCGCGCGGGGCGTCCGACCCCCCGGCGCCGCGCACGTCGTAGGTGACGACGCGGTGGTCGACGGCCAGGTCGGCGACGACGCCGTCCCACACCGTGTGGTCGTCGGGGTAGCCGTGCACGGCCACCACGGTCGGGGCGGTCGCATCCCCGCTGGTCTGCACCGCGAGCCGCACGCCGTCGGGGCTCGTCACCGTGTGAGACCCATCATCTTTGTTGGACACAGTGTCATCGTAGAAAACGTGTCAATAGCGCGCCAATCCTCCGATCCGGGCGAGTCGCTGTTCGAGGGCGGCGACGCGCAGGCGGTCGTCGAGCAGGGTGGCCAGCAGCTCCTGGAACGCCTCGATCACGCGCAGCTCGCCCGGCAGCAGCACCCGGGTCGCGGGCATGGCGAGGAACAGCACCCCCAGGGCGCGGTCACCGCGGCGGAGCGCGACGGCCAGGCCCTGGCCCACCGACCGGGCCTCGGGGAACGCCGCCGTGGCGGTGTCGAAGAGGCGGTGGTGGCGGGCGTCGAGCGCGCCGCTGAGCACGGCGGGCGGATCCGTGGCGGCCAGCCGCTCGGTGAGCCAGCGCGGCACACCGAACGACGCGCAGAAACGGAGGATCCCGTCCTGTACGAGGTAGACGCCACCGCACTCGGCGTCCACGGCCCGGACGATCGGGCGCACCGCCTCCCGGACGGCTTCGGAGACGTCGAACGTGGCCTCCGGGGTCGGGGCAGCGACGGGCGGGGCCCCGCCCGCCTCGCCGAGGTAGCGGTGCAGCTCGGCCGGGCTGTAGCGGCGATGGCCGCCGGGCGTGCGCATGGGGGAGACGAGCCCGGCCTCCTCGGCCGCCAGCAGTGTCGTGCGGCTCATGCCGAGCGCGCGGCCCGCCTCACCGACCGACAACCAGCGCGTCATCGCCAGATCCGTGTGGATCCGACCAGCAATGGTTTGAGCGCGGTCACCCATCAGTGGTACACCTCACTAGCGGGGATAGTCCAGGCGAATCAGACGGATTCCTCAACGGTTCTGAACAGTTCGGCGCCACGGAAGGGGATCCGGTATGTCCGATCTCCGGGCGTCGGTGGTTCCGGACCTCACGGGCCAGGTCGCGATGGTCACGGGCGCCGCCCGCGGGCAGGGCCGGTCGCACTGCCTCGCGCTGGCCGAGGCGGGTGCGGCCGTCGCGGCGCTCGACGTCTGCCGGGACCTCGACGTGCCCGCCTACCCGCTCGCC
Organism: Mycobacteriales bacterium; assembly: GCA_038231335.1. Classification (GTDB taxonomy): domain Bacteria; phylum Actinomycetota; class Actinomycetes; order Mycobacteriales; family Pseudonocardiaceae; genus Pseudonocardia. The sequence continues at coordinate 169,993 of JBBRLM010000007.1, read as the reverse complement.
ACCCGCGCCGAGCTCGACGCCGTCGTCGACGAGATCCGGGCGGCGGGTGGCCGCGCGCTGTCGCTGGTGGCCGACGTCCGGGACCCCGGCGACGTCGAGGCCGCCGTGGCCGCCACCGTCGGGGCCTACGGCCGGATCGACGTGCTGGTCAACAACGCAGCCATCGTCACGAGCGCGCCGTTCTGGGAGCTGTCGGAGCAGCAGTGGGGCGCCGTCGTCGACACGAACCTCTCCGGCGTCTGGCGCACCACGAAGGCTGCCTCCCCGTACCTGCGCCGCTCGCCGCGCGGGCGGATCGTGCACATCGCCTCGACCGGCGGCGTGCGTGCGATCCCCGAGTTCGCGCACTACGTGGCGGCCAAGCACGGAGTCGTGGGGCTGACCCGCGCGATGGCGATCGAGTTGGCGGGCGACGGCGTCACCGTCAACGCGATCCTGCCCGGCTCGGTCGACTCCCCGATGCTCGCGGGGCTCGCCGACGAGCTCGGCCTGACCGTCGAGGACGTCCACAAGCGCTGGCTGCACGACCAGTTGCTGGTCGAGGTGATCCCGGCGGCCGAGGTCACCGGGGCGCTGTTGTGGCTGCTCAGCGACGCCGCACGGCACGTCACGGGGCACTGCCTCGCGGTCGACGGGGGCGCGCTCGCCAGGTGACGAACGGGATCGAGCTCAAGGAGGAGCGATGGGAAAGTTCGACGGCAAGGTCGTCCTGATCACCGGGGGTGCGCGCGGTCAGGGCCGCTCGCACGCGCTGAAGTTCGCGAGCGAGGGCGCCGACGTGGCGTTCTGCGACATCGCGTCCCAGCTGGACACGGTGCCCTACGGCATGTCGGGGCCCGATGATCTCGCCGAGACCGTGAAGCTCGTCGAGGAGCTGGACCGGCGCTGCGTGGGCGCCGTGGCCGACGTGCGCGATCTCGGGCAGGTGCAGGCGTTCGCCGACCAGGCCGTCACCGAGCTGGGGCGCGTCGACTTCCTGCTCGCCAACGCGGGGATCTTCTCGTTCTCCACGGTGGCGGAGATGGAGGAGACCACCTGGCAACAGATGATCGACACCAACCTCACCGGTGTCTTCCACGCCCTGCGCGCGGTGCTGCCGACGATGATCGCGCAGGGCCACGGCCGGGTCGTCGCGACGTCGTCGATGGCCGGGAAGATGGGCATGGCGCACATCGGGCACTACACGGCGGCCAAGTGGGGCGTGATCGGGCTGGTGAAGTCCGCCGCCCAGGAGGTGGCCGCGCACGGGATCACGGTGAACGCGGTCTGCCCGACCACGGTGAACACCGACATGATCCGCAACGAGGCCGCCTACCGGCTGTTCCTGCCGGACAACCCGCACCCCACCGACGCCGACGCGCGCCCGGCGTTCCAGTCGCTCAACGCGATCCCGGTGCCGTGGGTGGAGCCGATCGACATCTCGAACACCATGGCGTTCCTCTGTTCGGACGAGGCGCGCTACATCACCGGGGAGACGATCGCCGTCGCCGCCGGCCAGAACGCCACGAACGCCGGATGAGGGAGAGCTGACCATGGCAGGACGGTTGGAAGGGAAGGTCGCACTGGTGTCGGGCGCGGCCCGGGGGCAGGGGCGGTCGCACGCCGTGCGACTGGCGCAGGAGGGCGCGGACATCATCGCGTTCGACGTCTGCAGCCAGCTCGCGTCGGTGCCCTACCCGATGGCGGTGCCGGAGGACCTCAAGGAGACCGCGAAGCAGGTGGAGGACCTCGACCGGCGGATCATCGCCCGCCAGGCCGACGTCCGCGACGGCGCCGCGGTGCGCGCGATCGTGGAGGAGGGCGTGGCCGAGCTGGGCCGGCTCGACGTCATCAGCGCCAACGCGGGCATCGCGTCGTTCTCCGAGAACGCGTGGACGCTGGAGGACGACGTCTGGGAGGAGATGATCGCGGTCAACCTCACCGGCGTCTGGAAGACGGTGAAGGCGGCGGTGCCCTCGATGATCGCCGCGGGCAACGGCGGCTCGATCGTGCTGACCAGCTCCACCGCCGGCATCAAGGGCATGGCGGGCATCGCGCACTACGACTCGGCCAAACACGGCGTGGTCGGGCTGATGCGGACCCTGGCCATCGAGCTGGCGCAGTACTCGATCCGGGTCAACACCGTGCATCCGACGGGGGTGAACACGCCGATGGTGGTCAACGACTACATGGCGACGTTCCTGGAGAGCCCCGATTTCTCCTCCAACATGCAGAATCTGCTCCCGGTGGAGATGGTGGAGCCCGTGGACATCTCCAACGCCGTGCTCTGGCTCGCCTCCGACGAGGCTCGGTACGTCACCGGAACATGCCTGCCCGTCGATGCGGGGTTCTTGCAGAAATGACGACGGCACGGGCCCGGCGCGACGCGATCGCAGAGGGTGTCGTCGGGCGGCGCCGCGAACTGGACCTCACGCTCGCGGCGGTGTCCGCCGGCCGGGACATCCTTCTCGAGGGCCCGCCGGGCACGTCCAAGTCGACGATGCTGCGCGCGATCACCGCCAACTGGGGTGTGCCGTTCGTGCTGGTGGAGGGCAACGCCGAGCTGACCCCGTCCCGGTTGGTGGGCCACCACAACCCCGCCCGCGTACTGCGGGAGGACTACTCGGCGGAGAACTTCGTCGCGGGTCCGCTGGTGGAGGCGATGCGGGGCGGCGGGTTCCTCTACATCGAGGAGCTCAACCGGGCGCCGGAGGACACGCTCAACGTGCTGCTGGGTGCGATGGCGGAGCGGGAGGTGACGGTGCCGCGGGTCGGGGTGATCACGGCGTTGGCGACGTTCCGGGTGCTGGCGTCGATGAACCCGTTCGACAACGTCGGCACCGCGCGGATCTCCGACTCCGTGTACGACCGGTGGTGCCGGCTTGCCGTCGGTTACCAGGACGCGGGGGAGGAGGCGGACATCGTCACGGTCCGCACCGGCTCCACCGATGAGCTCCTGGTGTCCGACGCCGTGGCGATCACCCGCGCCACGCGGTCGCACCCGGAGCTGCGGCGCGGGTCGTCGGTGCGTGGGGCCATCGACCTCACGGCCATCGCCGCCGAGCTGGAGAAGCTCGGCAGCTACCCCGACCGGGAACGGATCGTGCTCGACGCCGCGCAGCTCGCGCTCTCGGGGCGCATCGGGGTGGACGAGGCCAGCGAGGTCACCCCGGAGGCGGTGATCACCGAGATCTGGGAGAACCATTTTTTCTCGCTCCCCGGCGTGCGGCGCCGGGAATCCACCGGCTAGACGTCGACAACGCCGTGTCGTCGGGACAGCGTGGCCTGGCCCCGTTGCGGCGCAAGCCAAAGCAGCTCTCAGAAGCCCCCGCGCTGTACCAGCAGGGCGGGGGCAGCCCGCTCGTCGTGGACGTCGATCTCACCGAGCGCGGCACCGGTGAGCTGACCCAGGCCGCGGGCGGCCAGGGCGTGCTCGTCACCCACCAGAAGGCCGCACTGCGCGACATCGGCGATCTCGTCGAGGACCGCGCGCCCGACCGCGAGGTGGCCGTGATGGCGCAGCGGATCGCGCGGCGGCTCTCGATCCGGCGCCGCCCCCGTGACCCGCGGGCCGAGCGTGGGGCCGGGAAGCTCGCGAGCGTGCCGTACCGCTACCGGTCCGACGACATCGACCTCGACCGCACCATCGAGATGCTCACGGAGCGGCCGTATCCGGAGGACACGGACGTCATCGTGCGGGAGCGGATGCGGTCGCGCCGGGCGGTGGTGCTGATCGTCGACGTGTCGGGGTCGATGCGCGGGGAGAAGGTGAAGATGGCCGCCGCCACCGTCGCGGCGCTCTCGGCGGACCTCACCGACGACCAGCTCGCCGTCGTGGCGTTCTGGTCCGACGCCGCGCTGCTCACGCCGCTGGAGGCGCACGTGCCCGCGGCGCGGCTTCTCGACCAGCTGCTGCGCATCCCCGCGCGCGGGCTGACGAACGTGCATGTCGCACTGACCGTGGCGCACGCCGAGCTGGCCCGTTCCGCCGCCCGGCGCCGCAGCGCGGTGCTGCTCACCGATGCCGTCCACAACGCGGGTCCCGACCCGCGGACCGTCGCCCGGCGCTTCCCCGAGCTGCACGTGCTGCTGCAGACCGACGGCGAGCACGACATGGCGCTGGGCGCCGACCTGGCGCGCTTGGGCCACGGCCGCTTCGCCCCGGTGGCCACCCACCGTGACGTCGCTCCTGCGCTGAACCGGCTCTTGGCGGGAGGATGAGGGCGTGCTGCCTTCCGAACTGCTCATCGACGCCTTCGACCGGGTCAAGGAGACGGTGCACGCCGCCGTCGCCGACCTGTCCGACGACCAGCTCGCCGTCCGCCTCGACGCGGACGCCAACTCCATCGCCTGGCTCGTCTGGCACCTGACCCGTGTGCAGGACGAGCACCTCGCCGGCGTCTCCGACCTCGACGAGGTGTGGACCGCCGCCGGCTGGAACGACCGCTTCGGCCTGCCCTTCCCCGACGCCGCCATCGGCTACGGGCAGAGCAGCGCGGACGTGGCCGCGGTCCGCGTGCCCGCCGACCTGCTGCGGGGCTACCACGACGCCGTGCACGCCCAGACCGTCGCCTACCTGCGGGACGACCTCGGGGACGACGACCTGGAGCGCGTCGTCGACGAGCGCTGGGACCCGCCCGTGACGCTGGCCGTGCGGCTGGTGAGCGTCGTCAACGACACGCTGCAGCACGCGGGCCAGGCCGCGTTCGTGCGAGGGATCGTGCTGCGGGCGACGTAGGCGCCGCCCGGCGATCTCGGCGGGCCGCACGTCCGCCCCCTCGTGGGGGCGGCGTGCGGCTGGTGGTGATCATGAGGGCGCCGGGTGATGCGGCGGCCGCATCTCAGGGCAGGGCGATTCCCGGCGGTCCGCCGCTGCCTGCAGGCCCCGTGTGCCGCACGGCATGATCACTCCATGGCCCTTCTCCGTTGCGACTTCTTCTCCGAATCCCTCGGCCTGAGCACGTCGATGACCGTGCTCCTGCCGCAGACCACGTCCGGCCAGATCGGGATGACCGGTGCGGCGGGGGACGGCGCGCCGCCGGTGCTCTACCTGCTGCACGGCATGTCCGACGACGACACGATCTGGCTGCGCCGCACGTCGATCGAGCGGTACGTGGCCCCGCTCGGTCTGGCCGTGGTGATGCCGCAGGTGCACCGCTCCTTCTACGCCGACGAGGTCAGCGGCAACCGGTACTGGACGTTCCTGTCCGAGGAGCTGCCCGGGATCGTCGAGACGTTCTTCCGGGTGTCGACGCGGCGCGAGGACACGTTCGTCGCCGGGCTGTCGATGGGTGGCTACGGAGCGGTCAAGTGGGCGTTGCGGCAGCCGGAGCGGTTCGCCGCGGCCGCGAGCCTGTCCGGCGTGCTGGACGCGGCGACGTTGTACGAGCGGATCCCGGACCCGATGCTGACCCGGATCTTCGGCCCCGACGGCCCCCGCGACACCGACGGGGACCTGCTCGCTCTGGTGGGCAAGGCCGACCCGGTGACCACCCCGGCCCTGCACGTCACCTGCGGCACCGAGGACCCGCTGCTGCCCGGCAACCGCCGCTTCCTCGCCGCCGCCGAGGCCGCGGGTGTCGCCGTGACCAGCGACTTCGGCCCCGGCAGTCACGAGTGGGGCGTCTGGGACGCCCTCATCCAGGAGGTGCTCGCCTGGCTACCGCTGGCCGGGCGGTAGGACGACCCCGCCGCGGAGGGCGGCGAACAGCCGCTCGAGGCGGGCGCGGTGGTCGTCCGCCACCGAGTCCGGCGTCTCCCCGGCGAGGACACGGCGGGCGGTCTCCACCATCACGGTGGCGTAACCGGCGACGAAGAAGGCGGCGAGCAACGCGGCGTCGCCCGTGAAGGCGGGGTCGCGTTCGAGCTCCTCGGCGAGCATCTCCTGGAGACCTGCGGCGATCTCCCGCGCCCGCGCGATCAGCGCGGGCGACCCCGCGACGGTCCGGAAGAAGGGGGTGGATCGGGGGTCGACGCCGGAGAGCGGATGGCGGGCGTCGAACAGGCGGACGCTCGTGTCGCGCAGGGACCCCAGCGCGTCGACGTCCGGAGGGCGGTCGCGCACCGCCGACCGCAGGATCTCGATGGCGTCGTCCTCGCGGTCGAGGAAGAGGTCCTCCTTGCGCGGGAAGTGGTTGAAGACCGTGACGCTCGAGACCCCGGCCTCCCGCGCGATCTCGGCGACCGTGACCGCGTCGTACCCGCGCTCGAGGAACAACCGGGCCGCGACCTCCGCGATCCTCGCGCGCGTCAGCGAACCGCCGCGCTCACCTCTCCGAGGCATCCGTCCCCACTCTCTTGTCTCACTAAATTTAGTGAGTTAACATAGTGGCATGCGTACCCCCCGATCATTGCGTGAGGCGTGGGTGGCCCTCGCGGGCCTGTCCGCGGTGTTCCTCTTCGAGATGCTGGACAACTCCATCCTGAACGTCGCGCTGCCCACCATCGGACGCGACCTGCACACCTCGGCCACCGCCCTGCAGTGGGTGACGGGCGCCTACGCGGTCGTGTTCGGCGGGTTGATGCTGGCGTTCGGCGCGCTCGCCGACCGGTTCGGCCGGCGCCGGATCATGCTCCTCGGGCTGGTCCTGCTCGGCGTGGCGAGCCTGGCCACCGCGTTCGTCACCTCGGCGGAGCAGCTCGTCGCCGTCCGGGTGGCGATGGGCGTCGCCGCGGCGATGACCACTCCGGGATCGATGGCGCTGGCCTTCCGGCTGTTCGACGACGACGGCCTCCGCGTCCGTGCGATCACCGTCATCTCGACCGTCGGTCTGGTCGGGCTCGCGATCGGCCCGACTGTGGGTGGCCTGGTGCTCGCGATCGCGCCGTGGCAGGTCCTGCTGCTGGTGAACGTGCCGATCGCCGTGCTCGCGATCATCGGTGTGCAGGTCGGCATCGCCGCCGACGTCGCGGGTGACCTGCACCGCGACCCGGTGGACGTGCTCGGTGCCGTGCTGGGCACGGCCACGATCGTGCTCGCCCTCGTGGCACCGACCCTGTTCGTGAACGAGGGCATCGGCTCGTGGGCGCCCTGGACGGCGACCGCTGCGGTCCTCGTCGGAGCGGTCCTGTTCGTCCTGCGCGAGCGCTCGGCCCGGCACCCGCTCCTCGACCTGGGGCTCGTCGCGCGCCCGCTGGTGTCGAGCGGCCTGGCGTTCAAGGCCGCGGCCGGGCTCGCGACGGCCGGCCTCGGCTACCTGGTGACGCTGCAGCTGCAGCTCGACTGGGGGTGGCCGCCCGCGCTCGCCGCCATCGGGATGCTGCCGCAGGTCGTCGTCCTGCTCGCGGGCGGCGCGCTCGTCACCCCGTTCGTGCGACGGGTCGGCATGGAGCGGGCCGCGTGGATCAGTGCCGCGACGGTGGTGGTCGGGCTCGCGGTCTACGGCGTGGCGGGTGTGCTCGGCTACGTGTGGGTCGCGATCGCTCTCGCGCTCGTCGCCGCGGGCCTGCGCGTGGTCGGCGTCGTCGCCGCGACCAACGTGCTCCGGGGCCTGCCGGAGAACCGCACCACGATCGGCGCGGCACTCACCGACACCGCCACCGAGGTGGCCTCGGCCGTCGGCATCGCCGTCACCGGCACCATCCTCGCGGCGCTGTTCACCGGCGACATCGCCAGGTCGAGCTGGAGCGTGCAGCAGACCGCGGAGTTCCGCGAGACGGTGACGGTCGCCGGCCTCACGCTGACGGCCGTCGCTGCGGCGCTCGTCGGCTGGGGGATCGTCCGTGCGCGGCGTGCCACGAGCGACCGGGACCTGACGGCGGTTGCCGGACGGTAAGGAAAGCCGCCCTCGATCGTGGCGGCGACTGGCCGCCGAGGGGATCGGCCCGGGTGCCTCCGAACCGCCATCCTCACTCCACACGAAGAAGGGGTGAGGACGTGGAGACCACAATGGACGCCCAGATTCCGGACAACACCGTTCTGACCGGGCGCGACCGCGCCATCCTGCGTGCGGTGGCGGGAGGCCGGGCCGAGCTCGGCTGGGGTGCCGAGCCCGACCTCTTCCTCGACGGCCGCTGCTGCTGCGACCAGCCGGCCGCGCACCGGCTGTTCCGGGTGGGCCTGATCGCCCCCGCGACGGTCGCCGCCGCCGGCCAGCGCGTGCCCGCGACGGTCACCGACCGCGGCCGGTTCGCCCTCGCCGCCTAACGATCCCGCTGGTCCTTGAGACGCTGCAGCTTTCCTACCGAGCGCTCCAGCGTCTCCGGCTCGACGATCTCGCACTCCACCGTGACGCCGACGGTCTCCTTGACCGCCGTCACCAGCTCCGCCGCCGCCCCCGCCCGCCGGTCTCCCGGGGTCTCGGGGCGCGCCTCCACCCGCACGGCCAGCGCGTCCATCCGGCCCCGCGTCGAGAGCACCAGCTGGAAGTGCGGCGAGAGGCCCGGGGTGCGGAGCACGATCTCCTCGATCTGCGTCGGGAAGACGTTGACCCCGCGCAGGATGATCATGTCATCGCTGCGGCCGGTGATCTTCTCCATCCGCCGCATGCCGGGCCGGGCCGTTCCGGGCAGCAGCCGGGTGAGGTCGCGGGTGCGGTAGCGGATGATCGGGAGCGCCTCCTTGGTGAGGCTGGTGAACAGCAGCTCGCCCTCGCTGCCGTCCGGGACCGGGGTGCCGTCGAGCGGGTCGACGACCTCGGGCAGGAAGTGGTCCTCCCACACGTGCAGCCCGTCCTTGGTCTCCACGCACTCCTGCGAGACGCCCGGACCCATCACCTCCGAGAGCCCGTAGATGTCGACGGCGTGGATGGCCATGCGCTCCTCGATCTCGGCGCGCATCTGCTCGGTCCACGGCTCCGCGCCCAGGATCGCCACCTGGAGCGACGATCCACGCGGGTCCAGGCCCTGCTTCTCGAACTCGTCGATGATCGTGAGCAGGTAGCTCGGGGTGACCATGATCACCTCGGGCCGGAAATCCGTGATCAGCTGCACCTGCCGCGGGGTCATGCCGCCCGAGACCGGGATGGCCGTGGCCCCGAGCTTCTCGATGCCGTAGTGCGCCCCGAGCCCGCCGGTGAACAGGCCGTAGCCGTAGGCGTTGTGCACCTTCATCCCCGCGCGTCCGCCCGCCGCACGGATCGAGCGGGCCATGACGGTGGCCCAGGTGTCGATGTCGCGCCCGGTGTAACCGACGACGGTGGGCCGCCCCGTGGTGCCCGACGACGCGTGCACCCTGCGCACCTGGTCCTGCGGCACGGCGAACATGCCGAAGGGGTAGTTGTCGCGCAGGTCGGCCTTCGTCGTCATGGGGAAGCGGGCGAGATCCGCGACCTCCTTGCAGTCGTCGGGGTGCACACCTGCGGCGTCGAAGCTCGCGCGGTAGTGGGGCACGTTCTCGTAGGCGTGGTGCAGGGTCCACTGCAGCCGTTCGAGCTGCAGGGCGCGCAGCTCGTCGACGCCCATGCGTTCGGCCGGGTCGAGCAGCTCCGGTGCCGGCGCATGTCCCTTCACTGCTTCGCCACCAAGGTCAGCACGTCGTACCGGGCGACCGACTGGTCGTCCTGGCGCGTCACGTCGGCGTCCCAGCGCACTTCGCCGTAGTCAGCGGAGTCGCGGGGGGTGATCTGCTTGCAGGTCAGTGTCACGGTCAGGGCGTCGCCGAACTTCACCGGCGTCAGGAACCGCAGGTGGTCGACGCCGAAGTTGGCCAGCACCGGCCCGGGATCGGGGTCGACGAACAACCCGGCGGCCAGCGACACGATGAGGTAGCCGTGGGCCACCCGCTCACCGAACAACGGGTTCGCGGCGGCGGCGACCTCGTCCATGTGCGCGTAGAACGTGTCGCCGGTGAACTCGGCGAAGTGCTCCACGTCCTCCTGCGTGACGGTCCGGGGCCCGGCGACGATCGTGTCGCCGATCCGCAGCTCCGCCAGGCTCTTGCGGAACGGGTGGATGTCGGTGACCGTGCGCTGTGACCCAGCCACCCACCGGCCGGTGATCGCCGTGAGCATGTCCGGGTCGGCCTGCACGGCCGTGCGCTGCATGTGGTGCAGCACGCCGCGGATGCCGCCCATCTCCTCGCCGCCGCCCGCGCGGCCGGGGCCGCCGTGCACCAGCTGCGGCATGGGGGAGCCGTGGCCCGTGGACTCCTTCGCGTCGGCCTGGTTCAGCACCAGCAGGCGGCCGTGCCACGGGGCGACGCCGAGCACGACGTCGCGGGCGAAGCCGGGGTCGCCGGTGACGACCGAGCCCGCGAGGCTGCCCTGGCCGCGGGCGGCGAAGTCGATGAGCTGGTCGGTGGAGTCGTAGGGCAGCAGCGTGGAGACCGGCCCGAACGCCTCCACCTCGTGTGGCTCGGCGCGCTCCGGGTCGGCGACCAGCAGCATGGGGGAGACGAACGCGCCGCGCTCGGCGTCGGCGCCCTCGACGTCGACCTTGTCGGGGTCGCCGAACACGATGCGGCCCGCGTCGGCCAGCGCCTTGACGCTGCGGCGGACCTCCTCCCGCTGCTCGAGGCTGGCCAGCGCGCCCATGCGGGCCGTGGCCGGGTCGCCGACGGTGACCTTCGCCAGGCGCGCCGACACCGCCTCGGCCACGGCGTCGAGGTGTTGGGCGGGCACGAACGCACGCCGGATCGCCGTGCACTTCTGGCCGGCCTTGACCGTCATCTCGGACGTGAGCTGCTTGACGTAGAGGTCGAACTCCGGCGTGCCCGGGGCGGCGTCGGGGCCGAGCACCGAGAGGTTGAGGGAGTCGGCCTCCGCGGAGAACCGCACGCTGTTGCGGACGATCCCGGGATGGGTGCGCAAGGTGGCCGCGGTGGCAGCAGAGCCCGTGAACGAGACGAGGTCCTGGCCGGTGAGGTGGTCGAACATGTCGCCCACCGAGCCCGCGACGAGCTGGAAGGTGCCCTCGGGGAGCAGGCCACTCTCCACCACCAGGCGCGCGAGCTCTGCGGTGAGGAACGCCGTCGGGCTCGCCGGCTTGACCACCGACGGCACGCCGGCGAGGAACGCCGGGGCGAACTTCTCCAGCGGCCCCCAGACCGGGAAGTTGAACGCGTTGACCTGCACGGCCACTCCGCGCAGCGAGGTGGCGATGTGCTGGGCGACGAACGTGCCGCCCTTGCTCATCGGCTCCACGTCGCCGTCGACGTAGATCGTGTCGTTGGGCAGCTCGCGCTTCGCCTTGGACGCGTAGGCCGCCAGCACGCCGATGCCGCCGTCGACGTCGAACTTCGAGTCGCCGAGCGTGGCGCCCGTGCGCGCGGACACGGCGTAGAGCTCCTCGCGGTGCTCGCGCAGGTGCCCGGCCAGGGCCTTGAGCAGGGCGGCCCGCTGGTGGAATGTCAGCTCGCGCAGTGCAGGCCCGCCGAGGCGGCGGCCGTGGTCCAGCACCGCGCCCATGTCGATGCCGGCCGAGGAGATGCGGGCCACCTCGTCGCCGGTGACGGCGTCGTGCAGCGGCCGGCCCTCCCCGGTGGGGGTGTACCAGCCCCCGCTGACGTAGCTGCGCAGTGCGGGAGCCATCCATGCCTCCAGGAATCCAGACGACCGACCGTTCGTTCGGGACGCTAGCACGAAGGTGGGGCTTCGCACAGCGATCGCTAACGCGACGGCGCCGGCTGCGATACGGAAATCAACGACGGGGGGTGAGACGTGCGGCAACAGGCACCTGCGCGGCTCGGCGAGCGTCTGGCGGACCTCCCCGAAGCCCTGGTGGGCTCGCCCGCCGCCATGGGCCTGGTGCTGCTCGTCACGGCAGCGCTGGCGGTGCGGGTCACGCCGGTCGGTGCCGGGGTCGCGGTCTGCTGGCCGGGGGTCGCGGCGGCGGTGGGGGCTGTCGCGACCAGCACGGGTCGCCGGCGTCGCACGATTGTCGTCGTCATCGCGGTGGCCGCCCTGCTGGGCAATGTCCTGGGCGGCCGGCCGCCGGTGCCCTCACTGGCCTTCGCCGTGGCCGCCGTCGCCGAGGCCGTGGTGATCGGGGTGTGGGTGAGCCGGTCCGGGCCGCCGTTGCTGCGCACGATGGGCGACCTCGCGGGCCTGCTCGTCGCCACCGTCACCGGGGCACTGCTGGCGGGGGCCGTCGTCGCAGCCGGTCTCGTCCTCACCGGCACCCCGGACGCGTGGCCGGCGTGGCACTTCGTGGCGACGTCGCACGCCGCCGCCGTCCTGATGCTGCTCCCGCTGGTCATGCGCCTGCCGGGCCGGCTCGATCCGGTCGGCCGCCGGGAACCGTTCGCGCTGTGGTCGGCGGTGCTGGTGGTCACCGCCGGGGTGTTCGGCGTCGGGGACGGCGCCCTCCCGCTGGCCTTCCTCAGCGTGGCGGTCCTGGCGTGGTCGGCGTCGCGGCTCGGGGCCCGGGTGGCCGCCGCGCAGCTGTTGGCCGTCGGAGTGCTGGTCTCCGTGCTGACGACGGTCGGGAGCGGGCCGTTCGCCCGGGCGGGAGCGGCGGCGGCCGGCCCCGGCGCCGCGGCGCTGGTGCAGTTGTTCCTCGCGGCCTCGTCGCTGGTCGTGCTGGTGCTCGCCGTGTCGACGGCCCAGCGCACGGCGGCCATCCGGAAGCTGGCCGAGCAACGACGCTTCGAACGGGCCGTGCTCGAGGTCGTCGACGCCGCGATCCTGGCCTGCGACGCCGACGGCACGATCGTCGTACGCAACTCCGCCCATCGGCGGCTCACCGGCGTGGCCGACGGCGAGCAGGTGGACCCGGACGCCCTCGCCGCCCGCCTGGACGTCCGCGCGGCGGACGGCACGGAGATACCGCCGGAGCGATCGCCGCTGCTGCGTGCCCTCGCGGGCGAGCACCTGGCGGACCTCGCGATGTGGATAGGGCCGGCCGGGTCCCGGTTGCACGAGGTGGTCACGGTCGCCCGGCCGATCCAGGGCGAGGACGGTGGGCTGCTGGGCGCCGTCGCGGCGGCCACGGACGTGACCGCCGAGCGGGAGGCGCAGAACCGGCTGCGGGAGAACGTCGCGTTCCGGGACGCGGTGCTCGCGGCGAGCCCCGACCTGATCTACATCGCGACCGTCTCCCGGAAGGCGATCATCTGGGCCTCACGGGATCCGGCCGGGATGTTCGGTCACCCTCCCGACGACGCGGTGGGCCACGACAGGGGTGTCGACGACGCCGTGATCGTGCGCTTCGTGCATCCCGACGATCTCGATCGGCTCCGCCGGTCCGACGCGTCGGCCGGTCGGCTGGAGGACGGTCAGGTGCTGTCGCTGCGCTACCGCGTCCGCGGCGCCGACGACCGCTACAGCTGGTTCGCCCGCCGAGTCACTCCTTTCCGGCGCGACGCCGACGGGCGGGTGACCGAGGTGCTCGGCGTGGTCCGGGACATCACCGACGTGGTCGGGACCGAGGAGCGCCTCGCCGTCGCCGCCCAGCACGACCCGATGACCGGACTGCCCAACCGTCGCCTGCTCACCGAGCGGCTCGACGCGGCGCTGACCGCCGCCACCGGGGACGGACCCCAGGTGGTGGTGCTGTTCTGCGATCTCGACGGCTTCAAGAACGTCAACGACACATCCGGCCACGCGGTGGGCGACGCGGTCCTGATCGCCCTCTCCGCCCGCATCGCGAGCGTGCTGCGGCCCGACGACACCATCGCCCGCGTCGGCGGGGACGAGTTCGTCATCCTGCTGGCTCCGCCGGTGCGGGGATCCCCGTCCGGGACCGTCCGGGCGCGGGCACGGGAGGTCGCCCGGCGCGTCACCGGGGCGCTGGCCCGTCCGGTCGAGGTCGACGGGGTCGGCTACGCGGTGACCGTCAGCGTCGGGATCGCGTTCGGTCGCACCGGCGACACGCCCCAGGACGTGCTGCGCGACGCCGACTCCGCGATGTACCGGGCGAAGGCGCTGGGCAAGGACCAGCACTCGGTCTTCGACGAGACGCTGCGCGCCGACGTCACCGAGCGGCGCCACGTGCAACGGGTGCTGCGGGAGGCGCTGCAGGAGGGCCCGGGAACGCTGTCGGTGGCCTACCAGCCGTTGATCGACCTCGGGACCCAGCGGCTCGTCGGCGTCGAGGCGCTGGCCCGGCTGACCGACGCCGAGGGCCGGACCATCACGCCCGACGTGTTCATCCCGCTCGCCGAGGACAACGGCCTGATCGCCCCCCTCGGGCGCCGCGTGCTCGACCGCGCCTGCGCCGACCTCGCGACCTGGCACGCGCGCCACCCGGCCTGGCGCGGGCTCGGGGTGTCGGTGAACCTGAGCGCCCGGCAGGCCGACCTCACCGACCTCGCCGGGGAGGTGCGCGACGCGCTGACCCGCACCGGCCTGGCCGCGTCACTGCTCACCGTCGAGCTCACCGAGACCATGCTGGTGGAGGCAGGGCACGCCACGCTCGCCGCGCTGCACCGGCTGCGGGAGCTGGGCGTGAAGATCGCGATCGACGACTTCGGCACCGGTTACGCGGGCCTGGCGCACCTCTCGCAGCTCCCCATCACCGGGCTGAAGATCGACAAGTCGTTCACGGCGGGGCTGCCGGACGATCCGACGTCGGTCACCATCGTGGCGATGATCGCCGGGCTCGCCCGGGACCTCGGGCTGTCGTGCGTGGCCGAGGGGATCGAGACCGACGAGCACCTGCTCGCGCTGCCGGCGGGGCTGATCGGACAGGGCTGGTTTGCTGGGTCGCCCGGTGCCGGCCGACGAGATCGACACGCTACTTGGCGACCGATCGTTCGGTCGGCCGTTACCATGACGTCATGACCGAGACCGACACGTCCGGGCCCGCCGTTCTCCTGCGCCGTGACGACCAGGATGCCGCCGTCGCCGTGCTGACGCTCAACCGGCCCGCCCGCTACAACGCGCTGACCGTGGAGCTGAAGTCCGCGCTGCTGGCCGCGCTGACCGAGCTGGCCGGGCAGCCCGATGTGCGGGCCGCGGTCATCACGGGTGCGGGCAAGGCGTTCTGCGTCGGGCAGGACCTCGGCGAGCACGCCGAGGCGCTCGCCCGGGACGCGGCCACGGCCTTCGACACCGTCGCCGAGCACTACAACCCCACCGTGCTCGCGATCTCGGAGCTGCCGTTCCCGGTGGTGGCCGCGATCAACGGGCCGTGCGTCGGGGCGGGGCTGGGCTTCGCGTTGGCCGCCGACCTGCGGATCGCCGCCGCCGGTCTGAAGTTCTCCACCGCGTTCGTCGGCATCGGGCTCACCGCCGACTCGGGGCTCTCGGCCAGCCTCGCCCACGCCGTCGGGGTCTCCCGGGCCACCGAGCTGCTGCTGCTCAACGAGACCTTCACCGCGGAGGACGCCGCGAACTGGGGTCTCGTCCGCGCCGTCGTGCCCGCCGAGGAGGTGCTGCCGGCGGCGCTGGAGCTGGCGCGGCGGCTCGCGGCCGGACCGACGAAGGCCTACGCGGAGGTCAAGGCCGCGGTGCGGCTCGGCGCGGTGTCGGACCTGCCGACGGTGCTCGCCGCCGAGGGCGCGGCCCAGACCCGGCTGGCCGCCACCGAGGACCACGTCACCGCGGTGGCGGACTTCCTCGCCAAGCGCCGCCCGACCTTCCAGGGCAAGTGACCACGGCCCGCCGCGCGCCCCACGACCGCGCCTCCCTCCTGGAGATCGCCGTGGGGGCGTTCAACACGCGCGGCTACGACGCCACGTCGATGGAGGACCTGTCCCGGGCGGCCGGCATCACGAAGTCGTCGTTCTACCACCACTTCGCCGGCAAGGAGGCGCTGCTGCGCGCCGCCCTGGAGCGCTCGCTCGCGGGCCTCTTCGCGCTGCTGGAGGAACCTGGGGCGGTTGATGGTGCACCCGTCGCCCGGCTGCGCTACATCGTCGCGGGCCAGATCGCGGTGCTGCAGCGCGACCTGCCGTACGTGACGCTGCTGCTGCGGGTGCGCGGCAACACCGGGAGCGAGCGCTGGGCGCTGGAGCAGCGACGCACCTTCGACGGCCGGATCGCGGCGCTCGTGAAGGAGGCTGTCGACGCGGGGGAGGTCCGCACGGGCGTGGAGCCCGCGCTTGCGGCGCGGCTGCTGTCGGGGCTCGTCAACTCGGTGGTGGAGTGGTACCGCCCGGGTCGACCCGGGGCGGCCGAGCTCCCCGCGGACGTCGCCCGCGCGGCCTTCGAGGGCATCCTCCCCGCGGCCGACTGATGGTCGTCGCCCTGCGGGAACGGTGCGCGATCGACGACGTCGCACTGACGATGCTGCACGCCGCCGCCTTCGACGAGACGCCGCGGCTGCGGCCGTGGGGCGCGCAGCTGGAGCGGCACAGCCTCACCTGGCTCGGCGCGTTCGAGGGTGACCGCATGATCGGCTTCGCCAACCTCGCCTGGGACGGCGGGGTGCACGCGTTCCTCGTCGACGTGCTGGTGGTGCCGGACCGTCAGCATCGGGGGACCGGCGGGGCGCTGGTGGCCGAGGCGCTCCGCCTGGCCACGGCAGCCGGCTGCGCGTGGCTGCACGCCGACCCGGCGCCGACGGTGGCGGGCGCTTTCAGGGCCGTGATGCCCAGCCCGCTGCGCTTGCACCGCTGACCGTGCAGACCTGGTGGTGACCGTGCAGACGTCAAGGCCTCTGCACCGTGACCAACTGCTCTGCACGATCGGCCGCCTTGCGCCCGGCGGCGCCGTGGGGCACCATTGTCCCGAACGAACATTCGGTAGGAGGAACTCGTGGAGCTCGAAGCCCAGTTCGACTCGACCATCGCGGCGGACCAGCGGATCGAGCCCCGCGACTGGATGCCGGAGGCGTACCGCAGGACGCTGATCCGCCAGATCGCCCAGCACGCGCACTCTGAGATCATCGGGATGCAGCCGGAGGGCAACTGGATCCTGCGGGCGCCGTCGTTGCGCCGCAAGGCGATCCTGCTCGCGAAGGTGCAGGACGAGGCCGGGCACGGCATGTACCTCTACGCCGCCGCCGAGACTCTCGGCGTCGACCGGGCCGAGCTCACCGAGAAGCTCATCGCGAGCAAGCAGCGGTACTCGTCGATCTTCAACTACCCGACGCTGAGCTACGCCGACATCGGCACCATCGGCTGGCTCGTCGACGGTGCGGCCATCTGCAACCAGGTGCCGCTGTGCCGGTGCTCCTACGGCCCCTACGCGCGGGCGATGATCCGCATCTGCAAGGAGGAGTCGTTCCACCAGCGCCAGGGCTACGAGCTGCTGCTGGCGATGACGGCCGGCACCGACGCGCAGCGCGAGATGGTGCAGGAGTCGGTGAACCGCTGGTGGTGGCCGTCGCTGATGATGTTCGGCCCGTCCGACGGCGACTCGCCCAACACCGCGCAGTCGATGGCCTGGAACATCAAGCGCCACACCAACGACGAGCTGCGCCAGCGCTTCGTCGACATGACCGTGCCGCAGGCCGCCGCGCTGGGGATCACGCTCCCGGACGAGGGCCTGGTCTGGAACGAGGAACGGCAGGCGCACGACTACACCGAGCCCGACTGGGACGAGTTCACCGCGGTCCTCGCCGGCTCCGGCCCCTGCAACGCCCAGCGCGTGGCGCACCGCAAGGCCGCCCACGACAACGGGGCCTGGGTCCGCGAGGCCGCGACGGCGTACGCGTCGAAGCAGGCAGCCAGGCGGGAGGTGGCGGCGTGAGCAGGGACTGGCCCCTCTACGAGGTGTTCGTGCGCGGCAAGCGCGGCCTCAACCACGTCCACGTCGGGTCGCTGCACGCCGCCGACGACGAGATGGCGCTCCACAACGCCCGCGACGTCTACACACGTCGCAACGAGGGCGTGAGCATCTGGGTGGTGCGCGCGGACGCGATCACGGCGTCGAGTCCGGCGGAGAAGGACCCGTTCTTCGCGCCTGCCGGGGACAAGGTCTACCGCCACCCGACGTTCTACGTCATTCCCGAGGACGTGCCACACCTGTGAGTGACAACGTGTACGACGCGCTCACCGAGGAGCATGGCGCAGACGCCCAGTGGGCCTTCGGCACCGGTATCGAAGACGTGGCCGCGGAGATCACCTCGCCGGTCCCGGACGGCGTCGACCCGGCCGATCTCGCCGAGTACTGCCTCATGCTCGGCGACGACGCGCTGGTCACCGGCCACCGGCTCTCGGAGTGGGTGAGCAACGCGCCCGAGCTGGAGGAGGAGGTGGCGCTCGCCAACACCGCGCTGGACCTCCTCGGCCAGGCCCGCGTGCTGCTCTCGCGCGCCGGGCACGTCGAGGGCTTGAGCTCGATGGCCGGTTCCGCAGGCTCCACCGGACGTGGACGGGACGAGGACGCGCTGGCCTACCTGCGCACCGAGGCGCAGTTCCGTAACGTGGCCATGGCCGAGATCGGCGACGAGCTCGACTTCGCCCGCGCCATCGCCCGACTGTTGATCTTCTCCAGCTGGCGGTTGGCGGTCCTGCAGCGGCTGCTCGGGTCCACCGACCCGGTGATCGCCGCGGTCGCGGGCAAGGGCGTCAAGGAGCTCGCCTACCACCGCGACTACGCCGCCCGCTGGACCCTGCGCCTCGGCGACGGCACCGACGTCTCCCACGCGAAGATGCAGGACGCGCTGGAACGGGTGTGGCCCTACGTCGAGGAACTGTTCCGCACCTCCGACGTGGAGCGCCGGCTGGCCGGGGCCGGGGTGGCGGTGGACCCCGCCGACACCCGCGTGGAGGTCGACGCCGTGCTGGACGAGGTGTTGGCGGCCGCCACCCTGGAGCGCCCGAAGCGTCCCCCGATCGGCACCATCGCCGGCCGCGGCGGCCGCCAGGGTGTGCACACGGAGCACCTCGGGCACGTTCTCGCGGAGATGCAGAGCCTCGCCCGTCAGCATCCGGGTGCGACGTGGTGACGGAGGCGGCTCCGCCGCCCGTGCGCGGCGATCGCCGCCAGGGCGACGATCGCCGCGCACGAGCCGCGGCAGCGGCGGTGGTCGACCCGGAGATGCCGATGTTGACCCTGGACGACCTCGGCGTCATCCGGGGCGTCGAGACCGACGGGGACGCCGTCACCGTCACGATCACGCCGACCTACTCCGGCTGTCCCGCCATCGAGGTCATGCGCGACGACCTGCGCCTCGCGCTCACCGGCGCCGGGTTCGCCCACGTGGAGGTGCGCACGGTGTTCTCGCCGCCGTGGAGCACCGACTGGATCTCCGACGGCGGCCGCCGCAAGCTCCACGAGCACGGGATCGCGCCGCCCGACCGGATCGGGTTGAAGGCATCCGGTCCCGTCCCGCTCACGCTCGTCGCGCCTGCGGCCGTGGTTCGCTGCCCGCAGTGCGGCTCACCCGCCACCGACGAGCTCTCGCGCTTCGGCGCCACCGCCTGCACGGCCCTGCGCCGCTGCACCGCGTGCCGGGAGCCGTTCGAGCACGTGAAGGAGATCTGATGACCGCCGCCACCGTCTCCCGCACCGGATTCCACCCCCTCCGCGTCACCGACGTCGAGAAGCTCTGCGACGACGCCGTGGCCGTCACGTTCGACGTGCCCGACGACCTGCGCGCGGCGTTCGCATTCCGGCCCGGGCAGTACCTGACGCTGCGCCTGATCGTGGACGGGGTGGAGGAGCGCCGGTCGTACTCGATCTGTGCGCCGGCCGGCTCCGCGCCGCGGGTCGGGGTGCGCCGCGTCGACGGCGGGCTGTTCTCCGCCTGGCTGGTGGACCGGCTCGCCGCCGGCGACGAGATCGAGGTCGCGCCGCCGTCGGGCTCCTTCACGCCGGACGTCGAGCCGGGTTCCCACCACGGCCTGATCGCCGCGGGCTCCGGCATCACGCCGGTGCTCTCGATCGCGGCGAGCGTGCTGGCCGCCCACGACGACACGGCCGTGACCCTGATCTACGGCAACCGCCGCACCGACACCGTGATGTTCACCGAGGAGCTCGCCGACCTCAAGAACAGCCACGGCGCCCGGCTGCAGCTGATCCACGTGCTCTCGCGCGAGCCGATGGCCGCGGAGATCTTTTCGGGGCGCCTCGACGCCGACCGGCTCCGGGCGCTGCTCGGTGGCGCGCTCGTGGACGTCACCGACATCGACCAGTGGTGGCTCTGCGGCCCGCTCGGCATGACCACCGACGCGCAGGACGTGCTGGTGGAGCTGGGTGTGGCCCGCCAGGCGGTGCACCGGGAACTGTTCTACGTCGACGAGCCGCCACCGGAGCTCACCCGCGCCGACGACGTGGCCACGGGGGAGACGAGTGAGGTCACCGTCGTGCTCGACGGCCGGGCGACGACGTTGACCCTGCCCCGGTCGGAGAGCGTGCTCGACGCGGCCCAGAAGGTGCGCGGGGACCTGCCGTTCGCCTGCAAGGGCGGCGTGTGCGGCACCTGCCGCGCCCACGTCAGCGGCGGTGAGGTCGTGATGCGGCGCAACTTCGCCCTCGACGACGACGAGGTCGCCGCCGGGTTCGTGCTCACCTGCCAGAGCCGCCCGGTGACGGCCGCGGTGACGGTCGACTACGACACGTAACGCGGCCCCCGCCCCCCAACGCCACCATGCGGCGGGTCGGGTCAGGCGGTCACGTCGCCGTCGACGTACAGCCACCGACCCTCGACGCGGACGAACCGGCTCTGCTCGTGCAGGGTCCCGCTGTCGTGGTGGGCGCGGAACTCCACCGTCGCCGCGTCCCCGTCGCCGGTGGACCCGAGGATCTCCAGACCCGTCCAGCGGGTGTCGGGGTCGAGCCCGATCCGCCGTGGGCGGGTGGTCGGGTGCCAGGTCCGGCGCAGGTAGGCCTCGTCCCCGACCGCGAACGCGGAGTACCGCGAGCGCATCAGCAGCTCGGCGGTGGAGGCGGCGTCCCCGTGGTGGAAGCGGCCGCAGCACGACGGGTAGGGCGCCGGCAGACCACAGGGACAGGGTGAACCGGGCACTGCGTCACTCTAGGGCGCCATTGTCAACGCCTCTAGGCTGCGCCCATGGCCCGGTACTTCGATGTGCACCCCGTGGATCCCCAGAAGCGTGCGATCGGACAGGTCGTCGACCTCGTCCGTGGCGGCGGATTGATCGCCTACCCCACCGACTCCTGCTTCGCCCTGGGCTGCGGGCTGGGCAACCGCGAGGGGCTGGCCCGCATCCGCGAGATCCGCCACCTCGACGAGAACCACCACTTCACGCTGGTCTGCCGCGACTTCGCGCAGCTCGGCCAGTTCGTGAAGGTCGACAACTCGGTGTTCCGGCTGGTCAAGGCGTCGACGCCGGGCAAGTACACGTTCATCCTGCCGGCCACCAAGGAGGTGCCCCGGCAGCTGCTGCACCCGAAGAAGAAGACGGTCGGCGTGCGGATCCCGGAACACGTGGTGGCCCAGGCCCTCCTGACGGAGCTGGGGGAGCCGATCCTGTCGAGCACGCTGCTGCTGCCCGACCACTCCGAGGCCCTGACCCAGGGCTGGGAGATCAAGGAGGAGCTCGACAACGCCGTCGACGCGGTGATCGACTCCGGCGACTGCGGCACCGAGCCCACCACGGTGGTCGACCTGTCCGGCGACGTGCCCGAGGTGATCCGCTACGGCGCGGGCGACCCGTCACGGTTCGAGTAGGACCGGCACGCCCCACGGACGACGGCGAGCAGGTTGCGGCGCACCCAGACCGGGTTCGCCGCGAACACCGGTGACTTGGCGAGATTCTGCGTCACGTGCTGCAGCCAGCCCAGCAGCGTCAGGGTCACCGGGTCGATCCCCGGAACGCCGGTGCTCCGCTGGACCCGTCGCAGCAGGTTGTCCTCCGCGGGGACCGTCTCGGCGAGGCGGTGCAGGACGATGGCGCCCACTTCCTCCCCGTCCGTCGATCGCCGGGCCGTGAGCAGGAAGGTGACGACGTCGAGGACGGCGAGGCCGTCCGGGCACGACTGCCCCCAGTCGACGACTCCCGTGACCCGCCCCTGCGGGTCGGCGAGCACGTTGTCGGGGGTGTAGTCCCCGTGTGTCCACCCGACCGCGACGCTGCGGCCGAGCAGTCGGGCGGCCATCAGGTCGGCCAGCGTGGCGGCCTCGGGGCGCCCACGGCGCGGAAGAGCGGCGGACACCGCCGCCATGGGGTCGTGCACCCACGCCCGGAGCTCGTCGGGACCGACGACGACGCGGGCGGCTGTCCGCCGGTGCAGGTCGGTGACGGCCGCGACCGCGTTGGCCTGGAACGCAGCGCCGCATTCCGGGTCGCGCAGAGCGGTCCCCCCGCCCGTGCCAGCCAGCCGGGACTCCACGACGCCGTAGGTCCCCAGGCCCTCGCCGTCCCCGATCACCCGGGGCAGGAGGTTGCGCCAGGGCCCCAGGCGCTCGTCGTCGTGGAGGCGGCGCAGCACCGTGGTCTGGTGGCGGAGCTGGGCGCGTCCCTGGGCGGTGTCGCTGACCTTGAGGAGTGAGCTGGGAACGTCGCCGGTCCGGCCGAAACCCACCACGACGGTGCCGGACCCGCCATTGAGGCGCTCGCCCACGATCCAGGGCCCGCCTCCGGTCTGTTCCCGGGCGAGGCCGCGGGCCCGGCGCAGCAGCGCCGCGGCCCGCAGGGCCCCGACCGGCCGGGCCAGCCCGGGAGGTAGCCAGGGCGCGGTGGCGAGCGCGATCACGGCGGTGACCGCGAGCTGGGCCACCAGCCAGGCGACACCGACCGCCGTGATGCCCATGCTCGGCAGCAGCACCCACGACACGGCGATGACGATCGTCGCGATCGCCGAGGGCACCCCGAACTGGACGACGACGCGCTGCTGCACCCGCGCCGCCGCGACGGCCGCCGCCGTCACCACGTTGGGCACCGCCGACAACGCCGCCAGCACGAGGACCGGACCGCCGTCGTGGGCGTACCGCGGGCCGAACAGCGCCAGCACCCACGGCGCACCGAGCGCCAGCACGGCCACGGCGGGCACGACCAGGGTGAGGGTGCGGCGCACCAGCTGGCGGCGGGCCGCCTCCGTCGCGTCGACGTCGGTGGCCGAGTGGGCCACCATGGACTGGCTCATCCCGCCCGCCACCAGGTACAGGCCCTGCGTGATCGTCCAGACGACGCCGTACACGGCCGCCTGCTCGGCGCCGACCCGGGCCAGCACGATCAGCGGCAGCCCGAACTGGGCGGCCTGCCACAGGATGCCGCCCGTGTAGTCCGCGCGCACGAACCGGGCGACGGCCCCCACCGTGACGGGAACAGCGGGCGCGGGCGCCGCCAGACCGTGACCGGGCAGGCCGCGGGTGAACAGCCAGACGGTGACCACCAGCACGATGACGCCGGTGGCGAGCACCCAGGACACCGCCACGCCACCGGGCAGTACCACCGCGGTCACGGCCACGGCCAGCAACGCGATCTTGAGCACGGAGAACACGAGGTTCTCGACCGGCACCACGGTGGCGCGCCGGATGCCGGTCAGGACGAAGTCCTGGACGGTGAAGATCGCCCACAGCGGGGTGGCCACCAGGAAGAACACCAGAAGCCGGGTGGTGCCGAACGCCTCGATCAGGCGCGGCGCCCAGAGCCCGGCGCCGAGGGCGAACACGGCCGCCACGAGCAGCGAGCAGGCGACCGCGACGGCGTAGCTGCCGGCGACGAGCCGGCGAGCCCCCGGCCCCGCCACCGGGACGAACCGGAGCAGGGCGTAGCCGAGGTTCAGCTGCGCGAGCCCGCCCAGGAACATCATCGTCGACAGCACGACCTGGTCGAGCCCCAGCTCCGCCGGTGCGACGAGCCGCGCCGCGACCACCCAGTAGAGCACCCCGACCACCGACGTCAGCCCGGAGCTCAGCACCAGGGCCAGCCCGTCGCGGTGCGACGGGGCCAGTCGGATGACCCCCTCCCGGAGGGTCGCGGGGAACGTCATCGGGAACCCAGCGCCCGGGCCGCCCGCCACGCGGCGGCGGCCAGCCCGGGCCGGCCCCCGGCCGAGGCGTCGAGCAGCGCGAGCAGGAGCCGGGCGTCCGCAGCGGCGGGCGCGTCTGTGCGGCAGACCGGGCAGGACCCGGGCCGGTGCCCGAGCACCCGACCGGCGGCCTCGGCGGCGCCGTCGGCGTAGTGCCGGCCGGTGCGGTCCACCCCGGCGTCCCGCACGGCGGTGGCGGCGTTGCCGGGTGCCAGCGCGCGCCCGGCGAGGGCGAACATCGGGAGGTCCTCGGCGGTGTCGCCGACGGCCAGGTCGATCGGGCCGCCCAGCTCGGCGGCGAGCGCGGCGAGGCCGGCACCCTTGTTCGTGGCGGCCGTCACGATGTCGGTCTGGCTCTCGCCGTGGATGAGACGGACCCGGTCGGGTAGGGACGGGCCGAGCAGGTCCCGCAGCACCGCCCCGGGTACGGGCCGCGGGCGTGAGCCCGGCTCCCGCGCGAACTCGACGCGGACGCTGCGGGTGTGGTGGCGGTGCACGGTGATCCGCGGATCGGCCCCCAGCGCCTCGCGGACCCCGTCGAGCAGGACCCGGTCGTCGGGGGTGAGCAGCTCGACGGTGGTGCCGGCGCCGGCGAGGTGGACGACGGCGCCGTACTCGGCGACCCCACCGGCCAGGCCGTGGGCCGCGCACCGCTCCTGCACCTCGACCAGCGACCGGCCGGTGACCAGCACCGGCCGGTACCCGTGGCGGGAGAGCGCGTGCAGCGCCCGGACGCCGGTCGGGGTCGTCACCGCGAAGCCGAGCGCGGTGGAGTCGAGGACCCCGTCCAGGTCGAACGCGCACAGCGGTCCCGTCCCGGCCGGCGGTGGCGGCAGCCGGCGGGCCAGGTAGCGGCGCACCGCCCGGCTGCACGCCAGCGCGTCGGTGGGCCGCCCGGTGGCCGGGTCCTCCAGATGCACCAGTTCGTAGAGCAGGAACGCCTCGTCGGTGCACGGCAGTGCCGCGCGCAGGGCCGCCACCACCGCGTCGTCGGGATGGCCCGGCGCGATGCCCGCGAGGTCGAAAGCGGCGTCGTAGCAGTAGCGGTCGGTGTTGGAGAAGTCCCGGGTATCGGGGTCGGCCTTGTACAGCGCCCCGGCCGCGCCGGTCAGCCAGTGCCGCGGGCCGGTGGCGCCGTCGACGACCGACGGCCGCCCGGTGGCGCACATCCGGCGGACGGCCGGGTCGATCACCGGCACCCGCAGGGCGTCGCCGAGCCGGCCGTAGCCGCGGCCGAGCCGCCGTGCGGCGATCTCCCACGCCGGGGCGCGGCCCGCCATGTCCCGGGTGCGGTCGCCGAGGGCGGGCAGCGCCGCGGCCCGCGTCACGACGTAGCGGGCCCGTGCCTGCGCGTCCTGCGGGCCTGTGACCGGGCGCGCCTCTGCGGCGACGGGGGCCTCGCCGTACACCAGGCCCGCGTCGAAACCGTGGACGGTCGGCAGGGCCGGGCCGAGTGCGGCGGCCACCGCGAGGGAGTGGCGGCCGAACAGGCCCTGTCCGACGCCGCGGACCTCGACCGCCCGCCGTTCGCCGCCCGAGGCGACGTCGTAGGTTGCCGTGACGTGACCGCGCCCGGTCGCTGCGGTGTCCGCCGGGCGTCGCCGGATCTCGTCCACCGGACGGTGCCAGTACCGCTCCAGCACCTGCGCGACCGCGACCGGTTCCAGCCGGGCGTGGACCACCCAGTTCCCGAACGGCAGCGTCACGGCGGCCATGCCGTCGAGGGCTGCGGGCGCGACGTCGCCGAACAGCGGCATCAGCAGCGTCGTCGCGGAGGCCGGCACGCCGGCGGCGCGCAGCACCGAGCAGGTCTTGCGGAAGGCCGACCCCGTTCCCGGCGGGTCGTCCACCACGGCCACCACGGGGCCGGGCCGGGACAGGGCGTGGCGCACCACCTGCCGCGCCGGCGGGAGCAGCGACCGCCCCGGACGCGCGGTGACGGCCCGGGCCGCCCATCCTTCGGCCCGCAGCGTCGCGGCGACCAGGGGTCCGAGATAGCTCCCGGACGTGCGGACGCCGACCACGACGACCGCACCGGGCGCCGCACCCACGCGTTCGCGCAGGCCTCGCGCCAGCGTGGCCGCATCGGCGGGCGCCAGGTCGAACGCGCGGAACGCCGAGGGCAGCCGCAGCACGGCCGCCCGCGCCGCCCTGGGCAGGCCCGCCACACCCGAGGCGACCTGCTCCGCGGCGTCCTCGATCCCGGCCGCCGGGGCACCTTCCGTCATGACCGCGTCGGCGAGGTCGTCGCGCAACGCTTCGGCCCCGCGGAGCCACGCGAGGCATGCCCTCTCCCGGACGCGGCGCAGCCGCTCGCCGCCGTCGGCGGTCCGCCGCGCCGCCCACCCCACGGGACCGCCGAGTACGCCGGCGGCCCGCCGGGCGAGCGTCTCGGGCTGCAGGTGGTCCTCCACGATCTGCACGGCGGCGGCCGCCAGGAGGAACGCGTCGAGCCACTCGCAGGCCGCGGCGGCGGCGGTGAGCCGCGCGCCGACCTCGTCGAGGCTGAGCAGGAGATCGGTGAGCTGCAACCCGGCCGACAACGGTTGTTCCAGCTGCAACATCGGACGTGTGACCATTCAGCGACCCCCGGTCGACGTTCTTCGTACATCGACGATAACGAGGAATGAACGGCCCGGTGACGTGCGGTGGAGCTGCGCGGAATACTTTCCGGCAATTCGCGTGATACGCGTCGGAAAATGCGGGGTGCGAATTGCCAGGAGACGGTTCGGTAAGAGTTAGGCGCAGGCAAAACGGCGGTCCGGTATCGGGGCGCCGTCACCGAAAGGCGACATCGGCCGGTCTCCCGCACGGCAAGGAGCGGAGGGGAGTGACGACGGCCACGAGGGTTGCCGAAAGGTGACATCCACCTGCCCGTCGCGTAGGGGATGATGCTGCGCCGGGCAGTACCCCCGCGTGGCGGGGCCGGTCAGGATTCGGGGGTCCGGGCCGTGGGGCCCGACCCATCGAGGAGCCACCATGAGCGCCCCCTACGGACCACCCCAGCCCGGCCCCTACGGCCGCCCGCCCCAGTACCCGCCGCACCCCCAGTACGGACCTCCCCAATACGGACCTCCCCAGTACGGACCTCCCCAGCAGGGCGGTCCGGGCGCGTCGCCTCCACCGCCACCGCGGAAGAGCTCCACGGGCAAGATCCTCGCGATCTGCGCGATCGCGCTCGTCGTGCTGATCGCGGGCGGGGTGTTCGCGGTGAGCCGGGTCGTCGGCACCGTCGCGGACAAGGTGGGCGGGCTCGCCGGGGGCACGAGCGCCACCTGTGCCGCGGTCTCCACGGACGACGTGAACGCGGCACTGGGCGGCACCTACGACGTGGTCCAGCTGGGCGGGGCGATCGGCGGCCTGACGGCCCCGGTGCTCGACTCCCGCGTGCTGGGCGACGCCCCGGTCAGCTGCTGGGCGTTGCAGAGCGGCGGTGACACCACCGGGGACGGTGGTCGCCTCGCCCGCATCGCCACCTACACCGGTGCCGACGCGACGGCGCGGTTCGCCAAGGAGAAGACCGCGGCCAAGGGCACCACCCAGGACCAGGGCAACGGCCTGAGCGTCTCGACCGACGGTTACCTCGGCCCGGACGTGCAGGCGGGCGACGAGGCGTTCTGCACCACCGGCGACATGCTCGGCTCCGCCGGGGCACTGGTCCGCCGCGGCGACACGCTGATCTACGTGTCCACGACGGCCGCGGGCGGGGGCGCGGCGTCGATCCCGCAGATCGGGGTCGGCGACAACGGCCCCGCCGCGTTCTCCACGGACAAGGCCAACTGCGACAAGGCGGTGGCGCTGGCCGCCAAGGTCCACTGACCTGCCGGTTGATCGCCGCGAGCCGCACACCACGGGCCCGTCCGGGGCTCCGAGGTGCGGCCCGCGGCGATCATGTCTACGCGCCGTAAGCTAGGGATCCCTCCCGATCGAAAGCGAGTGGTGACCGTGACCCGCGTGTCCAACGAGGCCTCCCGGCGCCGGACCTTCGCGGTGATCAGCCACCCCGACGCCGGTAAGTCGACGCTCACCGAGGCACTGGCCCTGCACGCCGAGGTCATCGATTCCGCGGGTGCGGTGCACGGCAAGTCCGGCCGCAAGGGCGTCACGTCGGACTGGATGGAGATGGAGCGCAAGCGCGGCATCTCCATCACCTCCGCGGTGCTGCAGTTCGCCTACCGCGACCACGTGATCAACCTGCTGGACACCCCCGGCCACGGCGATTTCTCCGAGGACACCTACCGCGTGCTCGCCGCCGTCGACGCCGCGGTGATGCTGCTCGACGCCGCGAAGGGCCTGGAGCCCCAGACGCTCAAGCTGTTCGACGTCTGCCGCGCCCGCGGCATCCCGGTGATCACGTTCGTGAACAAGTGGGACCGGCCCGGCCGCGAGGCACTGGAGCTGCTCGACGAGGTGGAGCAGACCATCGGGCTGCGGCCGATGCCGGTCACGTGGCCGCTGGGCATCGCGGGCGACCTGCGGGGCGTCGTCGAGGTCGGCACGGGGGAGCTGCGCCGCTACACGCGCACCGCGGGCGGGGCCACGCGCGGCCAGGTCACGATCGTGCCGCCCGAGCAGGCCGCCGTCGAGGAGCCCGACCACTGGCCCGCCGCGCAGGAGGAGATCTCGCTGCTGGAGGAGATCGGCGCGCAGTTCGACGAGAAGGACTTCCTGGCCGGTATCGCCACCCCGGTGCTGTTCGGGGCCGCGCTCGCCGGTGTCGGCGTGGGCCGCCTGCTGGACGCGCTGGTGGATCTCGCGCCGGCTCCCGAGGCCCGCGAGGACGCCGAGGGCAACCCCCGCCCGCTGGACACCCCGCTGTCCGGGCTGGTGTTCAAGGTGCAGGCCGGTATGGACCGCTCCCACCGCGACCGGATGGCGTTCGTGCGCATCTGCTCGGGCCGGTTCGAGCGCGGCATGGTGCTCACCCACGCCGCCACGGGCAAGCCGTTCGCCACCAAGTACGCGCAGTCGGTGTTCGGGCAGGAGCGCACCACGGTGGAGGAGGCGTTCCCCGGCGACATCGTCGGGCTGGTCAACGCCACCGCGCTGCGCCCGGGCGACACGCTCTACGCCGCTGATCCCGTGCTGTTCCCGGCCATCCCGAGCTTCTCGCCCGAGTACTTCAACGTGGCCCGCGGCGCCGACGCCGGGCGGTTCAAACAGTTCCGGCGCGGCATCGAGCAGCTCGACTCCGAGGGCGTCATCCAGGTGCTGCGTTCGGACCTGCGCGGCGACCAGAGCCCGGTGCTCGCCGCCGTCGGTCCGCTGCAGTTCGAGGTGGTGTCCAGCCGCATGGCCGACGAGTTCGGCGCGCCCGTGCTGCTCGAGACGCTGGGGTACTCGATCACGCGGCGTACCGACGCCGAGGGCGCCGAGCTGCTGGGCCGCCAAGCCGAGGTCGAGGTGCTGGAACGGCGCTCCGACGGCGCGCTGCTCGCGGTGTTCGTCAACAAGTGGCGGCTGGAGACGATCCTCCGCAAGTACCCGGACATCACGCTCGAGGCCCTGCCGGCCGGCTCGTCCGGCCGCTGAGAACAGTCGCTGACGACCCGGCGGATCCCACAAGACCGATCCACAGCTCACGCTCGTGGGCCCGAGGGGTGCGATGAAGATCGACGAGTTCGACGCCCTGGCGCCCGCCGTCGCCGAGCGGGAGCTGCTGGCCTGCTGCGCGGCGCCGAGGTGGGCGGCGCAGGTGGTGGCCGGCCGGCCCTACGCGTCCACCGAGGCCCTGCAGGACGCGGCCGCCGCGGCCCTGACCGACGGCGACCTCGAGACCGCGATGGCCGGGCACCCGCGCATCGGCGACCGGACCGAGGGAGCCTCGCGCCGTGAGCAGGCTGCCGTCGCGGAGTCCGGCGACGACACCCGGGCGGCGCTGGCCGCGGCCAACCGGGCCTACGAGGAACGGTTCGGGCACGTCTACCTGGTGTGCGCCAGCGGCCGCAGCGCCGAGGACCTCCTCGCCACGCTGCATTCCCGGCTGGGCAACGACCCGGCCACCGAGCGGGCCGTCGCGCTCGGGGAGCTGGCGGCGATCAACCGGATCCGGCTGGAGGGTCTGCTCCGATGAACCATGCCGGCCCGGCTCGCGTCCCGACCGCACTGCTGGTCCGGGGACTGATCGCGTGAGCCTCTCCACACACGTCCTCGACGCGGCGCTGGGCCGCCCCGCCGCCGGAATCCCGGTCCGGCTGGAGTGTCGGGATACGATCCTCGCCGAGGCCGTCACCGACGACGACGGGCGCGTCCTGGAGCTGGGCGACATCGGCGTCGGCAGCTACCGCCTCGTCTTCGACACCGCCACCTACTTCGCGGGCAGGCCCAGCTTCTACCCCGAGGTGATCGTCGCGTTCACCGTCGTCGACGCCGGTCAGCACCACCACGTGCCGCTGCTGCTCGCACCGTTCGCCTACTCCACCTACCGCGGGAGCTGACCACCATGGGAATCGTCCTCGGGGCCAACCAGTACGGGAAGGCCGAGAGCCGGCTCGTGCGGATCTACCGCGACACCGCCCGCCACGAGATCCGTGACGTCAACGTCTCCACGGCGCTGCGCGGTGACTTCTCGGCCGCCTACCTCGAGGGCGACCAGTCGAAGGTCCTGCCCACCGACACCCAGAAGAACACCGCCTACGCGTTCGCGAAGTCGAAGGGGCTGCACGCGATCGAGGACTTCGCGCTGTCGCTGGGCCGCCACTTCGTCGCCGACGTCGAGCCCGTCACCGGGGCGCGGATCGCCGTGGACGAGTACGGCTGGGAGCGCGTGCCCGTCGACGGTGTGGGCCACGACCACACCTGGACCCGCCGCGGCTCGGAGGTGCGCACCGCCATCGTCGAGGTCGACGGTGACGGCGAGCGGGTGGTGTCGGGGCTGCGGGACCTGATCCTGCTCAAGTCCACCGGGTCGGAGTTCGCCGGCTTCCTCACCGACGAGTTCACGACGCTCGCCGAGACCCACGACCGGATCATGTCGACGTCGCTCGTCGTCACGTGGCGCCACAGCGGCGTCGACGTCGAGTGGGAGAAGTCCTGGGCCGACGTCCGGCGGATCCTGCTCGAGCAGTTCGCCACCGTGCACTCGCTGGCGCTGCAGCAGACCCTGTGGGAGATGGGCCGCGCCGTGCTGGAGGCCCACCCGGGTATCGCGGAGATCAGCCTCGCGGCGCCCAACCGGCACCACTTCGTCGTCGACCTCGCCCCGTTCGGCCTGGAGAACCCCAACGAGGTGTTCTACGCCGCCGACCGCCCCTACGGCCTGATCGAGGCGACGGTCACCCGGGACTGATCCGGTACCGGTCCACCGCCTCCGGATCGAGCACCACTCCCATGCCGGGTCGGGCGGGCACCGCCACGGACCCGTCGGGCTCGATCCACACGGGCTCGGTGAGCATGAAGTCGCGCCGCGCCGGCGTCCAGCCCGGCGGATCGTAGGGGAACTCCAGGTAGGGCCCGCCCCCGATCCCCGCGACGACGGCCAGGTTGGCGAGCAGCCCGATGCCGTTCGTCCACGTGTGCGGCGTGAAACTGCGGTTCCGCAGCAGCGCCAGCTCGCCCAGCGTGCGGGCTCGCGACATGCCCAGCGCCAGGACCATGTCGGTCTGGTAGACGTCGAGCAGGTCCTCGTCCAGGTGGGCGAGCACGGCGTCGGTCGAGTCGAGCATCTCGCCGCCGGCGATCCGCGCGCCGGTCCGGGAGCGGAGTGCGGCGAGCCCGGCGCGGTCGGTGTAGGGCAACGGCTCCTCGATCCAGAACACGTCGAGGTCGAGGAGGCGCTCCACGAGCCGCTGCGTCGCGCGCAGATCCGGGGCGGGCTCGATGTCACCGGCCATCCGCCACGACCGGTTGAGGTCGACCATGATCTCCATGCTCGAACCGACGGCGTCCCGCACCGCGGCCACGGCGGCCACGCCCTCGTCGACCCGGTGCCGGTCAATGCGCACCTTGAGCGCCCGGAAGCCCTCCGCGCGCAGCGCGAGCGCCGACTCGGCCCGGGCCTGCGGCGGCAGCAGGGAACCGCACGACGCATAGGCGGGGACCCGGTCCAGTGCCCCGCCGAACAACGTCGCCACGGGCACCCCGGTGACCTGACCGAGGATGTCCCACAGCGCGACCTCGAGGGGCCAGCAGCGGCCGCCGTGGAAGTTGATCGACTCGATCGTCCGGACGTGCCGCTGGATCTGCCGCGGGTCGTGGCCCAGGAACAGGGGCTCGTGCCCGGCGAAGCCGAGCATGGTGTCGCCGGAACCGATCCCGACGACGCCCTCGTCGGTCTCCACCCGCACGATCGTCGCGTCCACCAGGCGCCGGGGCTCGGGGTCCCACGCCGCGGCGAACGGTGGGTCCAGGGGGAGGCGCAACCGGTCGAGGTGGATCGCGGTGATCTTCACTGGCCTCCAGCCTAGGGAAACACCGGATGCCACGCCCGGCCGGTATTCCTACGGTGTGCCTCTGCGACGACGAAGGAGGCTCCAGATGCCGGATGAGAACGTGGCACGGGTTCAGGAGGCGTACGAGGCGTTCGGGCGGGGGGACCTGCCCGGCCTGCTCGCCCTGTTCGACCCGGACATCGTCTGGGTCAGCCCGGAGGGCACCCCGTGGGGCGGGACGCGGACGGGCCACGACGAGGTGGCGGGTTTCTTCGCGACGTTGATCGGTGCGGTCGACTCGGTGGAGGTCCGGCCCACCCGCACCGACCCGGCCGGCCCGGACCGCGTGCTCGTCGTGGGGGTGGATCGTTACGTGATCCACGGACGGCCGGTGGAGGTGGAGTTCGCGCACGTCATCGAGCTGCGCGGCGGCCTGTTCGTGCGGTTCCAGGAGTACAGCGACGCCGCCCCGGTCACGGCGTTGCTGGAGACGGTGGCGGCCGGTTGACGGCCGCACGTGCACCCGTCTGACCCAGCCCACCGCCGGCGACGAGCCGGGCCAGCTGGGCACGGTTGGTCATGCCGAGCTTCGTGAAGACGCGCCCGAGGTGGTACTCCACCGTCTTCGGGCTGACGAACAGCGTGGCGGCCACCTCCCGGTTCGTCGCCCCGTCGGCCACCGCGAGGCAGACCCGCAGCTCCTGACCGGTGAGCGACGACACGGGCGACGTCGCGGCCCGGGGGGAACCGGGCGAGCGGACGCCCGCGGCACGCAGCTCGGCGCGGGCGCGCTCGGCCCAGGGGGAGGCCCCGATGCGGCCGAACGTCTCCGCCGCGGCCGCCAGCCGTTCCCGGGCGGTGCGGATCTGCCTGGTCCGGCGCAGGTGCGTGCCCCACAGCAGCAGGGTGCGCCCGCGCTCGAAGGGCAGATCGTCCTGCTCCGCGAGGGCTGCGGCGTAGAGCTCCGGCCAGGCGTCGTCACCCAGCAGCGCCCGGCAGCGGCGACCCGTCGAACGGGCCCACCGTGAACCGATGCGTGTCGCGGTGCCCTCCAGGACCGAGAGGGCGTCGCGGGCCTCGTCGAGGCGGCCCGCGCCGTGCAGGGCCTCGATGTGGTCCGCCTGCCACGGGATCGCCACCGGGTTGGCGAGCCCGCCGAGCTCCCGGAGCGGGACGTTGGCCCCGAGGTGCTCGGCGGCGGCGGCGTGGCGTCCCGCGCCGAGGTCGAGCAACCCGAGTGCGAGGTTGCGGTACAGCTCGACCGGACGCTGCCCGGCGATCCGCGACGCGGAGAGCGCCTCGTCGGCGTGCAACCGGGACGCCGGCTCGTCGCCCTCCATCGCCGCGACGCGGGCCCGCAGCGCGTGGGTGTAGCCGATCAGCCCGCCGAACCCGACCTGGACGCCGAGATCCAGCGCCTCGTCGAGGTCGGCGCGGACCCGCACGAGGTCACCGATGTGCAGGAACAGGTCGGCCCGCAGCATCAGCGGCATCGGGAGCATGGCCGGGGCGGCACTGCGCCGGGCCGCCGCCAGGTCCTCCTCGACCGCGGCGTGGGCCAGCCCGAACCGTTCGGCCAACGTCCAGGTCTGGGCCGTGAGCTGGTCGTGCATCGGGAACCGCCGCCGCGCCGCCGGGCCGTGGACCGCCCGGGGGTAGCGGCGCTCGGCCTCGTCCTGTGCCTGCAGGTTGCCGCACCACACCTCGGCGGCGGCGTACCGGTTCTCGACGAGGTAGGCGATCACCGGATCGGTGATGGCCAGCGCCCGGATCGGCCCGATGATGCCGAGGACGTCGCGCAGCCTCCCGACGCTCGACAGGATCACGGCGAGCTGCACCCCGACGAGCGCGGCGAGGTCCGGTGCCCCGTCGGCCAGCTCGTCGATGGTCGACTGCAGCATGGGCACGGCGGCGAGGACCCCGCCGGTCCAGATCGCCAGCGACGCCCGCACCGCCAGCGCGCGCCAGCGGTCGGGGCCCGACCGTCCCGTGGCGAGCACCTCGGCGACGAGCCGGTCGGCGTCGTCGCGCCGTCCGGCCAGGAGATAGGCCTCCGCGGCCCGCACCCGGCGTCCGTCGCGTGCGGGGCCGTCCGGGGACAGGCTCGCCGCGCCGGCCCGGGCCGCAGCGCCGGCGGCGGGTCCGCCGCGCTGCTCCGCGTCCTCGGCCGCCCGCTCCAGCGCCACGGCGACGTCCTCCGACGCCACCACCGTCGAGGCGGCGAGGTGCAGCGCGTGCCGCTGGACGTCGACACCGGCACTCGCCACGGCGAGCGCGTGGTGGGCCTGCCTGCGGACCGACGGTGCGGCCGTCGCGAACGCCGCCGCGCGGATCAACGGATGCGGGAACCGTGGCGCCGTTCCGTCGAGGACCACCAGTCCGGCCCGCTCGGCCGGTTCGAGGTCTCCCGGGGCGAGCCCGAGGTCGGTGAGGGCGGCACCGAGCAGCCCGGCCCCGCCTGCCCCGGCCGCGGCCACCACGGTGAGCGCCCTGCGGGTGGCGTCCGGGAGCTCGGTGAACCGCCGCCCGAACACCGCTGTGCCGCGCTCGCCGAGGGGGAGCGGATCGGGCAGCTCCGCCCGGCCCGAGAGCTGGTCGGCGGTGAGGGTGCGACGGAGTTCCCGCAGCGCCAGCGGGTTGCCACCGGTGGCCGCGTGCAGGTCGACGGCCACCGACGGAGCCACGTCGGCACCGAGGAGCGTGGCGGCCTCGCCGGCGTCGAGCCCGCCCAACGTGAGCTCCTGCCACGGCCCGTCCACCGGCCGCCGCTGCCCCGACCGCCGGCACAGCACCACCGCGACCGCGTCGGCGCCCAGCCGGCGCAGCGCGAACGACAGCACGGCGCCGGACAGCTCGTCGACCCAGTGCGAGTCGTCGATGACGACGAGCAGCGGGCCCTTCTCCGCGGCCATCGCCAGCAACGACAGGGTCGTCGCGCCCAACGCGTACCGGTCCACGGCGCCGCCACCGCCTGCGAACAACGCCCGCGCGACGGCCTGCTGCCCCGGTGCGAGCTCCGCGACGTCGCCCCGCAACGGCCGCAGCAGCTCGTCGAGTGCGGCGAGGGGCAGCCTGGCCTCGCCCTGCACGCCCAGCGCGTGCAGGACGGTCATCCCCGGTGCCGCGACGGCGTACCCGGACAGCGCCGTCTTCCCGATCCCGGGCTCGCCGACGATCTCCAGGACCCCGGCGTGGCCACGCCGGGCGTCGGCCAGCAGTGCGTCCACCGCGGCGCGTTCGGCGACGCGGCCGCGCAGCGGCTCGGCCTGCTCACCCCGCGTGCGGGAGCCGGGCGTCAGCGGAGGCCGCCGTCGGCCACGAGCCGGGCGAGCTGCCCGCGGTTGTCCACGCCGAGCTTCGCGAACGCGCGCCCCAGGTGGTACTCGACGGTCCTGGGGCTCAGGAACAGTGCGGCCGCGACCTCGCGATTCGTGGCCCCGTCGCCGACCGCCAGGCAGACGCGCAGCTCCTGCGCGGTGAGCGTCGGTGCGAGATGGGTCGTGCCGGGGGAGCGGCCGCCGGCCGCCTGCAGCTCGGCGCGGGCCCGTGCCGCCCAGGGCGCGGCGCCGATGAGGGTGAGCCCGTCGGCCGCGGCGGCGAGCACGTCGCGGGCGGCGGTGATCCGGCGGTCACGCCGCAGCCGGGCGCCGTACTGCAACAGGGTGCGGTCGCGCTCGAAGGGCAGGTCGTCCTGCTCGTCCAGGGCCGCCTCGTAGAGCGCAGGCCAGTCGTCGGCTCCGAGCAGGGCGCGGCAACGGCCGGCCACCGAGCGCGCCCACCGGGAGTCGCACCGTTTCGCGTCCGCGTCGAGATCCGCGAGGGCGGCCGCCGCGTCGGCGGTCCGGCCCGCACCGTGCAGCGCCTCCACGTAGTCGCCCTGCCACGGCAGGGCGCCGGCGTTCGCCGGCCCCGCGGCGCCGCGGCTGCGGGCGTTGCCGTCCAGGTGCCCGGCGGCGGCGGCCGGATCTCCCCGACCGAGCTCCAGCAGCCCCAGTGCGTGGCTGCGGTAGAGCTCGACCGGCCACTGCCCGGCCCGCCGTGATGCCGCGAGCGATTCGTCGGCGTGCCGTTCCGCGGTGCGGGCGTCGCCCTGTATCGCCGCCGCCCGGGCGACCAACGCGTGGCCGTACCCGACGAGCCCGCCGTAGCCGACCTGCAGGCCCAGCTCGACCGCCTCCTCGAGATCTGCGCGGGCGCGGGTCAGGTCGCCCGTGCGCAGGAGCAGGTCGCCCCGCATCATCAGCGGCATCGGGAGACTGGCCGGGGCGCTGCTCCGCCGGGCCGCGGCGACGTGCTCGTCGGCGGCGGCCCGCGCGTCGTCGTAGCGTTCCGCGAGCGTCCACATCTGGACCATGGTCTGGTCGTGGTGGGGGAACCGGCGCCGGGCCTCGGCCGCGTAGTGGTGGCTGGGGAACCGTCGTTCCGCGTCCTCCAGTGCGCCGTCCTCACCGTTCCAGACCGAGGCGAGGGCGTGGCGGTACTCCAGCAGATAGGCGATCACGGGGTCGGTGATCGGCAGACCGCGGGCACGCCCGGTCAGCTCGAGCGAGTCCCCCAGCCGCCCGACACCGGCCAGCACGATCGTGAGCTGGATCGCCACCAGCGCCGCCAGGTCGGCGGCCGTGTCGGCCAGCTCGTCGAAGATCGACCACAGATCGGGCACCGCATCCACCACACCGATGCTCCACACGGCCAGCGACGCCCGCACGGCCAGCGCGCGCGCCCGCACCCCGTTGCCCGCTCCCGCCGCCAGCACCTCCCCGACGAGGCGGTGCGCGTCGTCGCGGCGGCCCGCCACGAGGCAGGCCTCGGCCGCCCGGACCCGGCGCACGTCGCGGGCGGGCCCGGCGGGCGACAGTGCGGCCGCCCCGATCCGGGCCGCCGCGCCGGCGGCGGGGCCGCCGCGCCGCTCCGCCTCGTCGGCGGCCCGCTCGCACGCCACCGCCACGTTCTCCGACGGGACGGCCGTGGCCGCGGTCAGGTGCAGCGCGTGGCGCTGGACGTCCTCGCCGGTGGTGCCGTCCGCGCTCGCGTCGGCCAGCGCGCGGTGGGCCTGGCGGCGCGTCGCCGGGGTGGCGGTGGCGAACGCCGCGGCCCGCACCAGCGGGTGCACGAAGGTGACCTCGCCCGCGCCGAGGACCACCAGCCCGGCCCGCTCGGCCGGCTCCAGGTCCGCCGCCGTGAGACCGAGATCCGCCAGAGCTGCTCCGAGCAGGTCGGAGCCGCCCGCCCCGGCGGCGGCCACCACGGTGAGTGCGCGCCGGGTGGCCACGGGCAGCCCCGCGAAGCGCCAGCCGAACGCCGCCGTGCCGCGCCTGCCGAGTGGGAGCGGATCCGGTAGCGGCACACGCCCGGCGAGCTGCGCGGCGCTGAGGACCCGCCGGAGCTCGCCCAGCGCGAGTGGGTTGCCACCGGTGGCGGCGTGCAGGGCCGCGGCCACCGGTGCGGCAGCCATCCCCAGCACCTCGCGGGCGTCGGCGGGGCCGAGGCCCGCGAGCCGCAGCTCCTGCCACGGTCCCGCGACCGGCCGTCCCGCATCCGGCCTGCGCCCGAGCACCACGGCCACCGCGTCGGCGCCCAGGCGGCGCAGCGCGAACGACAACACCGCGCCGGACAGGTCGTCGAGCCAGTGCGCGTCGTCCACGACCACCAGCAGCGGAGCGTCCTCCGCGGCCAGGGCGAGCAGCGCGAGCGTCGCGGCACCGAGCGTGAAGCGGTCCACCGCCGCGTCGCCGCCGTCCAGCAGCGCCGACACGACCGAGCGGTGGGCCGGGGACAGTGCGTCGACGGACGTGCGCAGCGGACGGAGCAGCTCGACCAGGGCGGCGAGCGGCAGTTCCGTCTCGCCCTCCACGCCGAGCGTGTGCAGCACCGTCATGCACCGCGGCGGTCGCCGCGTCGACGGCGTGACCGCACAGCGAGGTCGTGCCGATCCCGGGCTCACCGACGATCTCGAGCACCCCGGCCCGGCCGTGCCGGGCGTCCGCCAGCACGGCGTCGACGACGGCGGTCTCCGCCGAGCGTCCGCGCACGGCTCTCCCTCCTGGCGCCCCGGGTCCCAAGGAGTGCACCGGGTACGGCCCAGATACACGGCTAGGGATTTCCCTGATGCCGGAGTCGCCTGCACTTCGTAGGTTCGGTGCCCGCCGTCGAGGAGGAGGGCACCATGATCGACGACGTGCCCGTGCGTGACCCGGCGGTTCCCGTGCGCCTCGGGCCGGTCCGGCGCGCCGTGCCGCAGCTCGGGCGGCGGTGGGGCCCGGTGCTGGGCGAGATCTCCGGCCTGCTGCTGGACGTCCGCGACCTCGGGTTCCGGGACGCCGTGCAGGCCTGGGGGCGGCTCAGCGCCGCGATCAGGTCGGCGGCGCCGTACTCGGGCCTGGGCTTCCTCACGGTCGACGCCGACGACGTCGACGTGCTCGGCCGGGCGGCCCGCGCCCTGGGCGCGAGCCTGCTGCCCGGCGGCCACCCGGACGTCGCGTCGACGCTGTGCCGGGCCGCCGAGGCGGTCGGGTGCGATCCGGACGAGCTCCTGGTGCAGCTGGCGCGCGTCCACGGGGTGCTGGATCTCGATCTCGGGGCCGACGGCGAGATGCTGCGGCTCTGGGGCGCGGACGGGCCCGTGTTCGTGACCCCGCCGGGCGAGGCCCTGGTGGCCCACCGCCGCACCGCGGCGCGGATCTACCGGATGTGGCACGGCGGCGACGGAGACCGGCGATGACGCTCTTCTGCACCTCCTTCACCTACACCGCCACCACCTGGCAGCGGATGATCACGGCACCCGAGGACCGGAGTGCCGCCGTCGCAGCGGCCTTCGAGGCGGTGGGCGGCCGGCTCGTCGCGATGTACTACGTGCTCGGACCGCACGACGGCATGGTGATCGTGGACGTGCCCGACGAGGTGGGCATGGCGGCCGTGTCGGCGCTCGTCTCGGCGTCGGGGGCGTACGCGCACGTCGAGACCCAGACCCTGCTCACCCCGCAGGACATGGTGGAGGCGCTCGGGAGGTCGGGGGCCGTGCAGGCCCGGTTCACCCCACCCGGCGGTGCGGGGGAGCGGTCGTGACCGGGCCACCGGTCGCCCACATCAGTCCCGCGAGAGAACGAGCCCACAGATGACCGAGCACGACATCGAGAGCGTGGCCCGCGAGTCGATCGAGGCGTTCAACCGCTCCGACTGGAGCTGGATCGCCGGGCACTGCGGCGAGCCGTTCCTGTACGAGGAGACCGGAACGGGGCAGCGGTTCTCCTCGGCCGAGGAGCTGGTCGTCGGGTTGCAGGCATGGAAGACCGCGATCCCGGACGGCGCCGGCGAGGTCACGCGTTCGGTCCTCGCCGGGGACACCGTCGTGCTGGAGGTGGTCTGGCGCGGAACCCAGACCGGACCGATGGAGACCGGGGCGGGTGTGCTGCCGCCCTCCGGGCGGTCGTTCGAGACCTGGGCCACGATCTGGGCGCGCTTCCACGACGGCAAGCTGGTGCAGGAGCGCCACCACATCGACCTGCTGACCATGCTCGCCCAGATCGGCGCCCTGCCCGCTAGCTCGTCGGTCTGATCCCCCTCGTCACGGCGGCCGCGGCGTCGGGGGTCAGGCGCCGATGCTCCGACAGCACCCGGAAGAGCCCACGGACCGCTGTGCCGAACACCCGCAACAGGCGCTCGTCGCGACGGCTCCAGCTCTGGCCGAGCGCGACACCGCGCACGAGCTGACCGGTCTCGTCGGTGGAGTCGTGCCGACCTGATCATCGGGACCGCCCGCTCATCGGCAACGCAGGGCCAGGACGACGTCGACCCGGTCTGCGAGCACGCCCAGGTCGCGGCCGGTGAGCTCCTCGACCCGCCCGATGCGGTAACGGACCGTGTTGACGTGCAGCTTCAGCCGCTCGCGGTGCCAGACCAGCCCGCTCTGGAGGAAACTACAACGGTGCAGGGCCGTATCGGCTACCGGTTCGTCACGATGGCGACTTCACCCCGGCGCAGGGGAGCGCTGTACTTTCCCTCATGGACTTCCTCATCGAGGGTGCACACGTCGTCACCGTGACGGGTGAGGAGTACGTCGACGGCCACGTGGTGGTGGAGGGCAACCGGATCACCGCGGTCGGTACGGGCCCGGGTCCGCGTACCGGGGGCGAGGTCGTCGTGGACGGGCGGGGGTGTCTGCTCACGCCGGGTTTCGTCAACACCCACAGCCATCTCTATCAGTGGGTCACCCGCGGGCTGGCTGTCGATTCCACGTTGTTCGAGTGGCTCGGCACCCTCTATCCGGTGTGGGCCGGTATCGACGAGCACGCGGTGCACACCGCCGCGAGTGGGGCGTTGGCCCGGCTCGCGCTCACCGGGTGCACCACCACGTCCGATCATCATTACGTGTTCCCCCGTGAGGGTGGCGACGTGTTCGCCGCGGAGATCCGCGCGGCGCAGGACGTGGGCCTGCGGTTCCACCCGTGCCGTGGCTCGATGGACCTCGGGCGGCGCGACGGCGGCCTGCCGCCCGATCATGTCGTGGAGGACCGGGACGCGATCCTGACCGCGTCGGCCGAGGCGGTGTCCCGCTGGCACGACGCGTCGCCGGGCTCGATGCTGCAGGTGGCGCTGGCGCCGTGCTCACCCTTCTCGGTGACGGGCGGGCTGATGCGCGAGTCCGCCGAGTTGGCCCGCGAGCTGGGGGTCCGGCTGCACACCCATCTCGCCGAGACCCTCGACGAGGAGGAGTTCTGTCGGGAGCGGTTCGGCTGTTCCCCGCTGGAGTACGTGGAGGGCCTGGGCTGGACCGGTGAGGACGTGTGGTTCGCCCACGGCATCCACTTCGACGACGCGGCGGTGAAGAAGATCGGTGACTCCCATACCGGGGTGGCGCACTGCCCGTCGTCCAATGCGCGGCTCGGGGCCGGTATCGCCCGTACCCGTGCTCTGCGTGACGCGGGCGCGAGCGTCGGGCTCGGCGTCGACGGCGCGGCCAGCAACGAGGCCGGCAGCCTGCTGGAGGAGGTGCGGCACGCGCTGCTGTTCGCCCGCGCCACCGGCGGGCCCACGGCTTTGACGGTCCGGGATGCGCTGGAGTTGGCCACGATGGGGGGTGCGGCGGTGCTCGGGCGCGCGGGTGAGATCGGTTCGATCGAGGTCGGCAAGCTCGCCGACCTGGCGTTGTGGCGTCTCGACGGCCTGGCGCACGCCGACGTCGCCGACCCGGTGGCCGCGCTCGTCCTCGGTTCCCCGCCACCGTTGGAGCTGCTGCTCGTGGACGGGCACCCGGTCGTCGAGCACGACCACGTGCTGACCGTCGACACCGACGCGCTCGCCCGCGAGTGCACCGCCGTCCACCGCACCCTGCTCGGGAAGACCTGACCGCCACGTGGTCACTCGTGGCTGTCCGACGGCCACTGCCAACAGCCATATGTGACCATGTGGCGGATTCAAGGAGGGTTCGTGCCCCTGATGTTCCTCAACGGCACCGCCATGGCCGGCGGCGCCGATCACCACCTCGTCGGTGACTCGCCGCTCGTCGCCGCCACCACCACAGCGCCGCGCTACCGCTTCCACGCCGTCGGCGGCCGGTACCCGGCGCTGGAGGACGTGGGGGAGGGCGGCGCCGCGGTGCAGGGCGAGGTCTACGACATGACCTACGACCAGCTGCGCGAGGTGCTGCTGCCCGGTGAGCCCGACGGCCTGGAGT
This sequence comes from Mycobacteriales bacterium, assembly GCA_038231335.1. GTDB lineage: Bacteria > Actinomycetota > Actinomycetes > Mycobacteriales > Pseudonocardiaceae > Pseudonocardia. The sequence continues at coordinate 128,267 of JBBRLM010000007.1, read as the reverse complement.
TGGGTGTGATCGAGCTGGCCGACGGCACGGGGTCGCTGGCCATGATCCTTCGCCGTGAGTACCCGGAGCTACCGGAGCTCACCGACATCTCGGCGCTCGCGAGCTGGCGCGCCTACCAGGAGACACAGTGATCCTCGTCCGGGCCGACCGCGCGATCGTCGACGGCGCGGAGCGCCCGGCCGCGGTGCTGATCGACGGCGCGACGATCACCGCCGTCCTCGACCGCGACGCCGTGGTGGACGGCGTGCAGGAGGTGGTGCTCGCCCCCGACGAGGTGCTGCTCCCCGGCCTGGTCGACACCCACGTGCACGTCAACGAGCCCGGCCGCACCGAGTGGGAGGGTTTCGCCACGGCCACCCGGGCCGCGGCTGCCGGCGGCGTCACCACGATCATCGACATGCCGCTCAACTCCCTGCCCCCGACCATCGACGTGCCGGCCCTGGAGATCAAGCGCAAGGCCGCCGACGGGCAGTGCCACGTCGACGTCGGGTTCTGGGGCGGGGCCGTGCCCGGCAACAAGGACCAGATGCGGGGCCTGCACGACGCCGGCGTGTTCGGCGTCAAGTGCTTCCTCATCGACTCCGGCGTCCCGGAGTTCCCGCCGCTGCTCGACCCCCGCGCCGCCCTGGCGGAGATCGCCACGTTCGGCGGCCTGATGATCGCCCATGCCGAGGACGGCGCTCTGGTCACCGGCGCGAAGGGCCCGCACTACGCCGACTTCGTGGCCTCCCGGCCGACGGCGGCGGAGGACTCCGCCATCGCGCTGCTGCTCTCGGCCGCCCGCGAGACCGGGGCGCGCGTACACGTCGTGCACCTGTCCTCGGCCGCCGCGCTCCCGATGCTCGCCGCCGCCCGCGCCGAGGGCGTCCGCGTCACCGTCGAGACGTGCCCGCACTACCTGACGCTCACCGCGGAGGAGGTGCCCGACGGCGACACGCGGTTCAAGTGCTGCCCGCCCGTGCGCGAGGCCGGCAACCAGGACGCGCTGTGGCAGGGCCTCGCCGACGGCACGATCGACATGGTGGTCAGCGACCACTCGCCCTGCACCCCGGACCTGAAACGATTGGACACCGGTGACTTCGGCGACGCCTGGGGCGGCATCGCGTCGCTGCAGTTGGGCCTGCCCGTGATCTGGACGGCGGCGCACCGTCGCGGCCACACCCTCGTCGACGTCGTGCGCTGGATGGCCGAGGCCCCGGCCGACCTGGTGGGGCTGACCCGCAAGGGCCGCATCGCGCCCGGTCACGACGCCGACCTGACGGTGCTCGCCCCCGACGAGATCTTCACGGTCGGCACGCTGCACCACCGCAACCCGCTCACCCCCTACTCGGGCCGTGACCTGCACGGCGTGGTCAGGAGCACCTGGCTGCGGGGCGAGGTGGTGGCAGACTCTCCGAGAGGCACCCTGCTGATCAGAGAGGACCGGACATGAGCTCCCGCACCGTGATCAAGGGCCGATGGTCGCCCCTGGAGATCGACTCGCGACCTTGTGCCCGTGATCACCGGATTCCGGGCTGATGGGGGACTGGCAGCGGTTGCCCGATCTCGCCGTGCGCTCGCTCGGCGGCAGCGTCGTGTGGGCCAACGACGAGTCGTTCGCCGCTCGGGAGAACCTGATCAGCCCGGGCCCGTCGGTGTTCGACGCGAGCTCGTTCGGGCACAAGGGCAAGGTCTACGACGGCTGGGAGACCCGCCGCCGGCGCGAGCCGGGGGACGACGCGGTGATCGTCCGGCTGGGTGCCCCGGGGATCGTGCGCGGCGTCGTCGTCGACACGTCGTGGTTCACCGGTAACTACCCGCCGGAGGTGTCGGTCGAGGGGCTCCATGCCGCGGACACCGACGCGGTGCAGGAGCGGACCGACTGGGAGCCGCTGGTGGCCCGCACCGCGGTGAAGGGCGACAGCGAGAACGCGTTCGCCGTCACGAGCGAGCGCCGCGTCACCCACGTCCGGCTGCGGATCTTCCCCGACGGCGGGGTGGCCCGGCTCCGCGTGCACGGTGAGGCACTGCCCGACCCTGCGATGATCGACGCGCTCGGCACGGTGGACCTGGCCGCCATCGAGAACGGCGGGCTGGTCACCGGCTGCTCCAACCTGTTCTACAGCTCGCCGAACAACCTGCTGCTGCCCGGCCCGGCCCGCTCGATGGGGGAGGGGTGGGAGACCGCGCGCCGCCGCGACGACGGCAACGACTGGGTCGAGGTGGGCCTGGGCGCCGAGTCCACGATCGCGGTGGCGGAGCTCGACACCAGCTGGTTTCTGCACAACGCGCCCGGCTGGGCGAACCTGAAGGGCCGCGACGCCGCCGGTGAGTGGCGGGGCCTGCTGCCCATCACGGCGCTGCAGCCCGACACCCGGCACCGCTTCCGGCTGCCGGCCGTTGCCGTCACGGCCGTGCGGCTGAACATCCTCCCCGACGGCGGCATGGCGCGGCTGCGCCTGCACGGCACCCCCACCGCCGCCGGTCGTGACCACCTGGCCGCGCGCTGGTCGGCCGCCCGGTAGATCCTCAGCCCGGCCTGCGCAGCAGGTGCGGGGCGATCATCGGCCCCTCGGCCAGCACCATCGGGGTGAGATCCTCGGCGGACGCGGGCCGCGCGATGAGGTGGCCCTGCACCAGATCGCAGCCCAGCCGGGCCAGCTCGCGCAGCTGCCCCGGCCGCTCCACCCCCTCCGCGACGGTGCGCAGGCCCAGGTGGCGGGTGAGCTGGAACAGCCCGACGAGGAACCGTCGCTGGCGCAGGTCGTGGTCGATGTCGGCCACGAACGAGCGGTCGATCTTCACGGTGTCCAGCGGGGTGCTGGCCAGGCGGGCCAGCGAGTTGTAGCCGGTGCCGAAGTCGTCGAGCGCGAGCCGCACCCCCACCTCGCGTAGCCGCGTCAGCACGTCGAGCATCATCTCGGGCCGGTTGCTCATGCCGACCTCGGTGACCTCGACGATCAGCTGGCCCGGCCCCAGTCCGTGGCGGGTGATGAGCTGGGTGATCCGGGTGGGCAGCCCCGCGTCGGTGAGCTCGGCGGGATCGAGGTTCACGGCGATCCGCAGCCGCCGGTGCCCCAGCCCGATGTTCCACTGCGCGAGCTGCCCGCAGGCGTGCTCCAGCATCAGCGCCGTGAGCTGCTCCGAGCGTCCGGCGGCCACGCAGATCGGGATGAACGTGGACGGGGGGATGTCGGACCCCTCGAACCGCCATCGGGCCAGGGCCTCGAGCGCGCCCATCCGGCCGCTGACCGGGTCGACCACCGGCTGGTAGACGGCGCGGATCTCGCCCGCGTCGAGCGCGGCGACGAACGCCCGCTGCAGCCGCGGATCGTCGTGGGTGCCGGTGACGGCCGCGGCGTCGGCGGCCCCGGCCTCGGCCATCGCGGGGGAGTGCACGGCGAAGCCGCCCTTGCCCGCGGCCTTCACCGCGTACATCGCGACGTCGGCGCGGTGCAGCAGGTTCGACGCCTGGGAGGGCCCCTGGCCGGGCTCCACGGTGGCGACGCCGACGCTCGCGGACACCGCGACCGTCCGGTCCTCCAGCGGGAACGGCGCGTCCAGCGCGGCCACCATGGTGCCGGCGACCACCGCGATGCCCCCGTTCTCGGCCCCGTGCTCGACGAGGACGGCGAACTCGTCGCCGCCCAGGCGCGCCAACGTGTCGGACTCCCGCAGCACCCCCTTGAGCCGCTCGGCCACCCGGCACAGCAGCAGGTCGCCCGCGGCGTGGCCCAGCGAGTCGTTGACGGCCTTGAACCCGTCGAGGTCCAGGAACGCCACGGCCACCGTCCGCTCCTCCCGCGCCGCGACGGCCATGGCGTGGTCGAGCCGGTCGAGGAACAGCGCCCGGTTGGCCAGACCGGTCAGCCCGTCGTGGAACGCCAGATGGTGCAGCTGCACCTCGCGCTCGGCGACGGTGCGCACGAGCTCCTGGTTGCGGCGCACGGTCAGGTACTGGCGCACGAGCACCAGCGCCACGAGCGCGACGATCAGCGCCACCGCGACGGCGTCGAGGCGTTCGCCGCGCAGGGTGCGGGCCCCCGCCACGACGACGGCTGCCGCCAGCGGCAGATAGGGCAGCAGCCCGGAGCGGGCCGGGGAGCGGGGCAGCCCGGCCAGGCCCACCGGGGCGGCGGGCTGCCGCGACACCACCAGGCCCGCCGCGCCCATCAGCGCGAACGCGGTCCACCACCCCCACTCCACGGCCGAGCCGGTGACGTAGGTGCCCGCGGCGATCTCGACGGCGAATGCCCCGTCCGACAGCGACATCGCGATCACCGAGGCGCTCAGCAGACCCCAGCGCAGCGGGTCGTCGCGGGTCTCGGCGACCGTGAGCACCGTGACCGTGAGCAGCACGAGGTCGGCCAGGGGATAGGCCAGGGACACCGCGAGGGCGAGGCCCGACTCGGCGGTGCCGTCCGTGACGATCGCGAGCACGCCGAGCCAGGACAACAGCCCGAACGCGCAGCCGACCATGAGCGCGTCGAGCAGGCGCCGACGCGTGGCCAGCCGCGAGGTGGGCGGCGCCAGGAGTACGAGGCCGACGAGAGTGGCCACGGGGAACGTGAGGTAGCCGAGGTCGGCGAGGGACGGGTACGGCGACGGGATGCCCAGCACGGACTCGAGGACCGTCCAGGCCACCTGCCCCCCGGCCCAGGCCCAGCACCCGACGGTCAGCGCGGCCCAACCCCGGCGGGTGCGCCCGGTGCTGCGGTGCGCGCCCCGCAGGCAGCCGAGCCCGCCGGCGGCGGCGAAGGCGAGCTCGGCGACGTTCGCGATCGTGACGCGGGCGACGCCGTCGGACGCGGTGACCAACGCCGCCACGGCGACCAGGGCGATGGCAACACCGAGCACCACGGCGGCGGTGGGGGAGCCGGCGCCCGGCGGCCGCGTCGCGGGCACGGGCCAGTCCGACGGTGGTTCCGGACCGGCGTGGTGACCCACGGACACCGCGCCATCCTCGCACCCCCGTGGACCGACCTCGCCGTCGACCACTCGATGATCGAGACAGCGTGCAGAAGTGTGTTTCAGATCACATCGATCCGAGCGAGGTCGCCGTCGCGGACGATCCCGCCCCGCGCGGCCGCCTACGCGGTGCCGGCCCGCCGGGTGCTCCGCATGATCGGGATCCCTCATCCGATCGCCCCCACCGCCGATCCCGCTAGTCTGCGGACGTCCATGCAGGTCAGAGCTGTGTTGTACAGGTAGGAGATACCCATGACGGAGGCCGCCGGAACGGCGACCCTCGAGTCGTTGCTGATGACGAGGTCACTCAGCGACCCCGAGTTGATCGCGGCCAGTGACGCGGTGCCGGACCACCGGATCCTGCCGGACGTCACCGTGCTGAAGGTCGGTGGCCAGAGCCTGATGGACCGGGGCGCCGCCGCGGTCCACCCGGTCGTGGAGGAGCTCGTCGCGCTCAAGCGCACCCACCGGCTGCTGATCGGCACCGGTGGCGGCACCCGCGCGCGCCACGCCTACTCGCTCGCCGCCGAGCTGGGCCTGCCCACCGGTGTGCTCAGCGACGTCGGGTCGGCGGTCGCCGGTCAGAACGCCACCATGCTCGGCTACCTCATGGCCCGCCACGGCGTGCCGGTGGTCGGGGCCGGGGCGTTCAGCACGCTCGCGCTCTACCTGCAGGAGTCGGGCGCCGCGATCTTCGCCGGCATGCCGCCCTACGACATGTGGCAGCGCGTGCCCGCCGAGGGCGTCATCCCGCCCTACCGCACGGACGCCGGCTGCTACCTGGTCGCGGAGACCTACGGTTGCGCGAACATGATCTATATCAAGGACGAGGACGGCCTCTACACGGCCAACCCCAAGAACGACCCGAACGCGACGCTCATCCCCGAGATCACGGTGGACGAGCTGATCGAGATGGACCTGCCCGACCTCGTCGTCGAGCGGCCGGTGCTGGAGCTCATGCGCCACGCCCGGCACGTCCGGTCGATCCAGATCGTCAACGGCCTCAAGCCCGGCCTCATCACCCGCGCCGTCGCGGGCGAGCACGTCGGCACGATCATCAGGAGTGGCAAGTGACCGCCGCCAAGGATGTCCCCTCGGCGCTGATGCGCCAGACCCTGCTCGACCGGGACCTGGTCAAGCCGATCGAACGCCCCGTCATCCGCCTCATGCCGTGGCTCAACGTCGTGTCCATCGGCGGCCGGGCGATCATCGACCGCGGCCGCGACGCGCTGCTCCCGCTGGTCGACGAGCTGCGCGGCCTGCTCCCCGAGCACCGCATGCTCGTGCTCACCGGCGCCGGCATCCGTGCGCGTCACGTGCTGAGCGTCGGACTCGACCTCGGCCTGCCCACCGGGGTGCTCGCCGCGCTGGCCGGCGTCGAGGCGGAGCAGAACGGCCACCTCGTCGCCGCGCTGCTCGCCGCCGACGGCGTGTCCTACCTGCCCCACGGCGGTGTCGCCCACCAGCTGGCCGTGCACCTCGCCGCGTCGCGGGCCGTCGTCTCCAACGGGTTCCCGCCCTACGGCCTGCACGAGTTCCCGCCGGTCACGGGCAAGATCCCGGTGCACCGGGCCGATGCGGGCACGTTCCTGCTGGCCGACGCCTACGGCGCCGCCCGCACCGTGTACGTGAAGGACGTCGACGGGGTGGCGGTCGACGGACACCTCGTGCCCACCATCACCGCCACCGAGCTGGCCGCGATGGGCCCGGAGGCGTCCCCGGTGGACCCGCTGGTGCTCGAGCTGATGGGTAGCGCGAAGCACGTCACCGAGATCCAGATCGTGAACGGTCTCGTCCCGGGCCAGCTCACCGACGCGCTGGCGGGCAAGCCCGTCGGCACGCTGGTGCAGGCCGGCTGAGCGCCGGTCCGGCCGGGGCAGGAGGCCCGGCCGGACCGATCAGTTGAAGATCGCTCCGACGATGCTGGTGACGGTGTCGAGCAGGCCCTGCACGAGGCCGGGCGAGGACGTTCCCGAGCTGCCGCCGTTCGAGCTGCCGCCGTTCGAGCTGCCGCCGGAGGGTGCGTTCGACGTGGTGCTCGATCCGCCGCCCGAGGGGGCGTCGGTCGTGGGCGCGGACGGGCCGGCGGACGGGGCGTCCGACGGGACGGAGCTGCTCGGGTCGGTCCCGGAGGGATTCGGCTGCCCCGCGTTCGGCGATCCCGCGGTCGACGGGGTCGGGCCGGCCGGGGTGGTGTCGGCGGGGGCCGGCGCCGCAGGGGTCGGGTCCGCCGGGGTGGTGTTCGAGGGTGCGACGTCTGCGGGTGCGACGTCTGCGGGCGGTGCGCCGGTCGGAGCCGCGCTGCCGGTGGCGGGAGCGTCCGTGGCCGGTGCTGGTGCCGGTGCCGGTGCCGGTACTACCGCCGCATCCGCAGCCGAGCCGGGCATCGCCGCGCCCGTCGCCGCGCCGGCCACGACCGGGCCGGCCTGCGTCGAGCTGTCGGCGGGGATCGGGGCGTCGGTCGGGGGCGGTGGGCCGGCCGGGGCAGCGGCGGGTGCAGCGGCGTCGGCGGGAGCAGGGGTACCCGGGTCGGCCGCGGCCGGCGGTGGGGGCGCGTCGGTGACCGCGGGCTGTTGCGCCGCGGGCGGTGCGGAGTCGACCGTTGCCGGCGGCTGGACGGGCGGAGGACCGCCCGGACCCGTGGAGCCGTTTCCGGCCGGCGGCGTGGTGTCGGCGGGTGGCGTGGGTTGGACCGGTGGCGGGGGCGGGTCGGCCGGCTGCGGGGTGCCGGGAGCGGCCGGTGGGGTATCGGCGGGCGGCGCGGGCAGCGGTGGGGGCGGCGGCTGGGGTGCGGGGGGCTGGGGCGCGACCGGCTGGGGTGCGGGCGGCGCCGGATCGGCCGGCTGGACCACCGGCGAGGTGGCGTCGGACGTGACGGGCGCCGGCGTGGCCGCGGCCAGGGTGGCCGGCGGGGTGGTGTGCTCGGCGGCCCGGTCGGTCAGCAGGGGTGCGGCCAGCACGGCGTCGGCGTCGGCAGCGGCCGGCGCTCCTGGCGTGGCCGCGATCGCCTGGGCGAGCAGCGTCGGGTCGTCCAGCTTCCCGACGAGATCCTGCTGCTGCTGGGCCAGCTGGTCGTGGCCCTGTTCGGGGGCGACCTGGTCGAGCGTGGCGACGACGGTGGCGATGGCCGCAGCGGCGTCGGCCTTGCGGCCCTCCGCGAGCGCGGTACGGGCCCGTTGGAGGCCGGTGTCCACATCGGTGGCGGCCTGGATGGACTTGGCCCGCTCGGCGTAGAACACCTTGGCCACCGGCCACAGCGTGCCGCCCGGCTCGGCGTCCCAGGCCCCGACGGCGACGCCGGACCCGAGCAGCACGATCATCGACGCGGCCACGGCGAGCCGGCGCGCGTACTGCGGTGGGGCCGACGCGCGATGGCGGGCGGCCGTGATCGGGACCGCGGCTGCGGGGGTGTCGGCGTCCGACCCGTCGGCCTCGGGAGCGCGGAACGCAGCCGGCAGCTCGACCGGCCCGTCGGGGAGGTCGGTGGTGGTGACGGTCTCGGGACGGACGTCGACCACCCAGGCCGACAGCATCGCCCGGAGCTCGGCCTCGGGATCGCGCTCGCCCGACCGCTCGCGGGGTGCGCGGATGACGCCGGCCACCAACGACTCGATCAGCTCGTCGTCGTCCCGAAGAGCTTCGATGTCGATCGGGCGGTCGGGCTCGGACCCCTCCCAGGGGTCCTCACCGTGGTCGCCAGGCCGCACACCGGCCTCCGTTCGCGTAGTACCCCGACCCGTCGGTCGGGAAGGGGAGGCTACCCCTTCAATCGTTCAGTGATGTCGTCGTTCCAGAGTGCCACGACGTTTCGTTCCCATGAAGGCTAAACGAGCTGACATGGTCCGACGCCACCACGCACAGTGTGCCGATGACTCCGGCGCCACCCGAAAGCGGTGTCCGCACCGAGCTGTTCGGACGCGACCGGCGCGCGACGACGATCGGCGTGGTGCTGCTGGTCTGTCTGGTCGCGTTCGAGTCGATGGGTGTGGGCACCGCGATGCCGGCGGTGGTGGCCGAACTGGGCACCGTCGCCCTCTACGCGTGGCCGTTCGTGGCGTTCATGGCCGCGGGGGTGGTCGGTACGGTGCTGGGCGGCCGCTGGTGCGACGTCGCGGGGCCGCGCGGGGCGCTGGTCGCGGCGCCGGCGCTGTTCGGGGCCGGGCTGCTCGTGGCCGGCACCGCGACGTCGATGACGCAGCTGCTGGCCGGCCGGGTGCTGCAGGGCATGGGCTCGGGCTGCCAGGGCGTGGCCATCTACGTGCTGGTCGCCGCGGTGTACCCGACCCGGGCCCGGCCTGCGGTGTTCGGGCTGATCTCGTCGGCCTGGGTGCTGCCGTCCCTGGTCGGACAGCCGGTGGCGGCGCTGGTCACCGAGCACCTGTCGTGGCGCTGGGTCTTCCTGGGCCTGCTGCCTCTCGTGGTGGTGGCGGTGGGCCTGGTCCTGCCCGCGGTGCGCCGGCTCGGCCCGCCCGACCCCGACCGCGAGGTTCCCGCGCCGCGTCGCGGCCTGGTCGCGGCGGCGGTCGGCGCCGCGGTGGGGGTGGTCGCGCTGAGCTGGGCGGGGCAGAACGTCGGCGCGGTGGCGGCCGTCGTGGCCGCGGTGGCCGTGTCCCTGCTGGTGCCCGCTCTGCGCAGGCTGCTGCCCGTGGGCGTGTTCCGGGCGCGTCGCGGCATGGCGACCGTGGTGGCGTGCCGGGGGCTGCTCACGGGGACGTTCTTCACCGTCAACGCCTACCTGCCGCTGATGCTGACCTCGACCCACCGTTGGTCGCTGGCCGCGGCCGGTACCCCGTTGCTGGTCGGATCGCTCGGCTGGTCGGCGGCGTCGGCGTGGCAGGGACGCCACCCGGACCTCTCCCGGGTGCTTCTGCTGCGCGCCGGGTTCTGCGGTGTGACGTTCGGCACGGCCGGCCTGCTGGTGGTGACGCCGTCGTGGGGGATGGCCTGGCTGGCGCTGCCGCTGTGGGCCGTGGCCGGCCTGGGCATGGGGCTGGCGTTCTCGGCGGTGTCGTACCTGCTGCTGGGCCGGTCCGGGTCCCACGAGGTCGGGTTCGCGTCCTCGGCCGCGCAGGTGGCCGACCAGCTCGGGACGGCCACGATGGTCGGAGTGGGCGGCACGTTGCTGGTGCTGCTCGGGCCGCCGGCCGTCGCGCTCATCCCGCTGGTGGGGGTCCTGGCTCTGCTGGCGGGTCTGGGGACGGCGATCGCGGGTCGCTCCACGCCTGCAGTCGCCGCCGGGTCGTGAAGCGGCGGGGCTCGCCGCTGATCGGGTCGGTGAACTCCAGCGTCGACGCCAGCAGCTGCAGCGGGCGGCTGAAGTCGTCGAGCGGCCGGTCGGTGAGCACCGGGTAGAAGTCGTCGCCGAGGATCGGGACGCCCAGCCCGCTCATGTGCAGGCGCAGCTGGTGGGTGCGTCCGGTGGTGGGGGAGAGCCGGTAGCGGCCCAGCCCGCCGCGGTGTTCCAGCAGTTCCACGAGCGTCTCGGCGTTGGGCTCGCCGGGTTCCTCGTACGCGCAGATCACGCCACGGTCCTTGACGATGCGGTTGCGCACGGTGCGCGGCAGCTCCAGTCCGGCGTCGTAGGGGGCCACGGCCTCGTAGGTCTTCCGGACCCTCCGGTCGCGGAACAGCGTCTGGTAGGCGCCCCGGCGCTCCGGGTGCACGACGAACATCAGCAGCCCCGCGGTGACCCGGTCGAGCCGGTGGGCCGGGCTCAGGGCGGGCAGGTCGAGGTCGCGGCGCAGGCGCACCAGCGCGGTCTCGACGATGTGCTGCCCGCGGGGGATCGTGGCCAGGAAGTGTGGCTTGTCCACCACGAGCAGGTCCTCGTCACGGTGCACGATCCCGATCGTGAACGGCACGGGCGCCTCGACGGGCAGGTCCCGGTGGAACCACAGGAACGACTCCGGCGCGTACGGCGCGTCCGGTGTGATCGGCCCGGCGGTGCCGACGATCAGCCCGTCGCGGAGCATCGTGTCGATCCGGGCGGGGTCGACCCGGGGCAGCCGCTCGACGAGGTGGTCGCGCATCGTGGCCCAGTGGCCGTCCGCCGGGGTGCGGAGGCGGACGGCGTCGAGTCCGTGCCGTTGCGGCAGGGGGGACCGGAGCTTGCGCCTCACGGCGCCAGGCTACGGAGTCGAGTTTCCTGAAGGGGTCAGAACTCCTTGCGGATCGCTGTCAGTACCGACTCCGTGGCAGCGGGCGGGTCGACCTGCGCGCACAGCCGGTCCATGACCACCGCGTAGTGCTCCACGTTGGCGCGTTTGTCGAGGTAGAGCGCGCTGGTGAGCTGCTCGAGGTAGACGATGTCGGGCAGGTCCGGCTCGCCGAAGCGAAGGATCGTGAACGGCCCGCCCGCCGCGGGGTGGCCGCCATGACGCAGCGACGCGATCTGCAGCGACACGTTGGGCAGCCGGTTGACCTCGATGAGGTGGTCGAGCTGGTCGCGCATGAGCTCGGGCCCGGCGAGACTGCGCCGCAGTGCGGCCTCGTCCACGACGCCCCAGAACGTGGGCCCGCCGGGCGAGGTCAGGATCTTCTGGCGGCGCATCCGCAGCTCGACCCGCCGCTCCACGTCGTCGGGGTCGGTGTGGCCCAGCATCGTCACGGCCCGGGCGTAGTCGCGCGTCTGCACGAGCCCCGGGATGAACTGCAGCTCGTAGCAGCGGATGACCGATGCGGCCTGCTCCAGGCCGAGGTAGGTCTCGAACCACGCCGGCAGCAGGTCGGCGTAGCGGTGCCACCAGCCGGGGGCGTTGGCCCGGCGGGCGAGCGCGAGGAACTGGTCGCGCTCCTCCCGGTCGACCACGCCGTAGAGCGTGAGGAGATCGGCGACGTCGCGTTCCTTGAAGCCGACGCGGCCCAGCTCCAGCCGGCTGATCTTCGCCGTGGAGGCGCGGAGGGCGTCGCCCGCCACCTCGCGGCTGATGCCGGCGTTCTCCCGCCGGGCCCGCAGCTGGGACCCCAGCGCGATGCGCAGCACCGTGGGGCCCCCGCCCGCGCCACCGGCGTCCCCCACACCGTCCGACCCCTCCGACCGTTCCGGCCCCGATCTTCCTGGCCACTGCCCGCCCACCGCGTTCATGTTCTCCCCGTTGCCGACACGAGAGGGTATCGGGAGGTCTTCGCACCAACGAGCGGTCCGGTTCACACGTCCGGGAAGATTTTTTCGGTCGTGACCTATCGTCACTCCGCCAGATCGTCGAACTCGCCACTCCGGATGCCACGGATGAACGCCGCCATCTCCGCCCTCGTGTAGACGATCGTCGGGCCTGCCGGATGCCGGGAGTTGCGCACGGCGATGTCCCCACCTGCCAGTTCTGCGAGTTCGACGCAGTTTCCGCTGGGATTGCTCGCACTGCTCTTACGCCAGCGGAGGACGGGCTCGCCGAGATGCACGTGCAGATGTTCATGCAGCAGCACTTGCGGATGCAAGCCTCAATCGACACGATCATGTCGTGACGTCCACCCGATCGGGTGGTCGGTCACGCAGTGCTCGCGACACCGGGAACGCGACAGGAGAAGCCATGAGCTACTCGTGGGGGGCCGGCCTGGCCTCCGTCAGGACCGATGGCCTGCCGGTGGTGCGGCCGCCCATGGTCATCTCATCGACGGTGGCTCGGCCGCCGTCCGGCGGACGCGGTACGGACCTGCGTCGGTTGGCCGCCGAACTGGCGCCGATGGTGGACGTCTGGCAGCGAATGCTCCACCAGCACGTGCCCGACGGGGCCGGCCGCTGCCGCACGTGCACGAAGGGCGGCACCGGGGTGCCGTCCGCCTCGTGGCCGTGCTCACTGCACGGCGTGGCCGACCTGGCCCGCCGGTGCTACCCCGGCGAGCCCTGCTGAGGTCAGCCCAGCACTCCGGTTCAGCCCAGCCGCTCCGGTTCAGCCCAGCCGCTCCGGTTCAGCCCAGCCACTCCAGCGCGGCCGCGGCCGTCCATGCCTGGTTGTGGCTGCCGAGCGGCTCACCCGTGATGGGCTCGTAGTACTCGGCGAACGTGAGGTCGCCCAACTGCTCGAGTGACGCATCGCGGAGCAGGCCGCGCAGCTCCCACGCGCTGTCACGCGCCGAGCACCAGCCCAGGAGCAGGTTGAGGAACGGCCACACCGGCCCGCGCCAGTAGGTGCGCCTGCGGAAGTCCGGGCTCACCGGAGAGGTCGACAGCGGCAGCGGGAACCGCAGCGCCGGGTGCCCCATCCAGTCGTCGCCCAGCAGGATCGCGCGCTGGCGGTGGAGCAGGTCGGGGTCGCCGCCCGCCACGAGCGGGGCGAACCCGGCCACCGTCAGCGGGCCGATCCACTCCTGCGCGAGGACGTCGTAGTCGCGGGCGAGCCCGGTGACCGGGTCGACGGTGGCGGCCACGCCGGCCCGGAACCGTGCCGCGATGGACCGCTGCTCGGTGGCGTCGGCGGCACGCCCGAACTCTTCGGCGATGCCGCCCAGCACCTCGGCGGCCGCGGCGAGGACGCCGGAGAAGAACACGTCACGGACGCGGAAGTCGACGGCGTCGAGCATGCGCGCGTCGTCGTAGCCGAGCGACCGCATCTGCTCGACCAGCCACAGGTAGCGCGTGTACTCCTCGTCGGTGGGCCGCTCGGCCGACGAGCCCACGTGCAGGGTGTCGCGGCGCACGAACGCGGGCACCTCGCCCGGGGTGATCCGCGCGTAGGACGCGTCCCAGCGCGGGGAGTTGTCGAAGCCGGACTCCCAGCTGTGGTGGATCTCCACCAGGCCGACGCCCTCGGGGTCGCGGGCCTCGGCGAGCCAGCGGTGCCAGGCGAGCCAACCGTCGAGCGTCTCGGCCACGAAGGCCTCGGCCGCCTCGAGGTCGGCGCCGCCGTTCTCCCGGCCGCGGTCGAGGATGTGACGCAGGGCGATGGTGTGGACCGGTGGCTGGCAGATGCCCGACGTGCGCACCCAGGCCGGCTTGGCCGCGACGTCGTCGGTGCCCCAGCGGTCGGGTCCCGGGAAGTAGTCGCCGACACCGGGGGAGAACACGATGTGCGGGATCATCCCGGTGCTCCACTGCGCCGAGAGCAGGCTGCGCAGCTCCGTGATCGCGCGGGGCACGTTCACACGGGCGAGCCCGATCGACACGAAGGCCGCGTCCCAGCTCCACTGGTGGGGGTAGAGATCGGGGGCCGCGGTGGTGACCGTGCCGAGGTCGTTGCGGCGCAGGACCTCCACTGCGGCGGGGCGCAGGACCCCGACATCGAGCATCGTGCCAAGCATCAGTGGCCTCCAGGGCCAGAACGAGGGTGGGTCGGCGGCGCTGCCAACTTCTGTTCAATCGAAAGACAGAAGCGGGGTAAAGTCAAGAAGCAGTGAGGGAGGAGCCGTATGAGTGGGGTCACCAGCCACGGATACCTGCTGGAGCTCATCCGCTCCAGTGGGGGGTTGTCGCGCCAGCAGCTGGTGGAGTCCACGGGCATGTCGCGCGGCACCTTGTTCGGGCGGCTCGACACGCTGCTGCGCCTCGGCCTGGTCTACGAGGCCGAGAGCCTCGGGGCCACCGGCGGCCGCCGGGCGCGGCGCATCCGCTTCGAGGACCGCGGCCGGGTCGTCCTCGCGATCGACCTCGGCCAGACCCACGCGCGCATCAGCATCACCGACCTCGTGGGCACCGAGCTGCGCCGTGCCGCCATGCCGCTGGACGTGGAACTGGGTGCCGCCGCCGTGATGGGGCCGGTGCTCGACCACGCCGAGAAGCTCGTGGCGTCCGGGTCGGGGGAGCTGCTGGTCGGCATCGGGGTGGGCGTGCCCGCCGCCGTCGACCCCCTGACCAACGCCGTGCTGCACCCCACCACGCTCGCGGGCTGGCCCGCCGACGCCGTCACCGAAGCGGTCGCGGCGCGCTGGGACCTGCCGCTCGTGGTCGAGAACGACGCCCGCGCCGCCGCGGTGGGGGAGTGCCGCTCCGACGAGGAGACGCTCGTCTACGTCAAGGTCGCCACCGGGATCGGGTGCGGCATCGTCGTCGGGGGTGACGTGCTGCGCGGGGCCGGCGGGGTCGCGGGCGACATCGGCCACGTCCGCGCGCCCGGCCCCAACCCGCCTCCGCCCTGCCGCTGCGGGCGCCGCGGCTGCCTCGCGGCGTACAGCTCGGGGCGGGCGCTGCTGGAGCGGCTCGGGATCGCGAGCATCGCCGACCTCACCGCGAGGGTCGCCCGGCCGGCCGTGGCTGCCGCGCTGGCCGAGGCCGCCGACGTCCTCGGCGTCACGCTGGCCACCACCGTCACCACCGTGAACCCCCACCGCGTGGTGCTCGGCGGCTCGCTCGGCGTACTCGCCCCGCTGGTCGAGCGCGTGCGGTTGCAGGTGAACGACACCGTCGCCGACCTCGCCCGGCCGACCGTGGAGGGCAGCTCACTGGGCGACCGTGCCACCGTCCGCGGTCTGGCCCGCCTCGTGGCCCGCCGCGTCTACTCCCCGGAAGCGGTCGACGCTGCGGTCACCTGACCGCGGCTCCCGCCGCCCGCACGCCTCCCCACCGCCACATGCACAACGACAGCCACGAGACGCCATGTGGCAGTCGTTGGCGGAGGTGGGTAGCGGCGCCCGGCGTCAGAGCCGGGGCGCTGCCACGATCCCCAGCGCGATCGCCCTGGTCACGGCGGCCGTGCGGTCGCCGACGTGCAGCTTCTCGAACACCTTGAGCAGGTGGCTCTTCACCGTGGCCTCGCCGATGTGCAGGGCGCGTCCGATCTCGGGGTTGGACAGGCCGCGGGCCACGGCGTCGAGCACCTCCTTCTCGCGCGGGGTGAGCGCCGGCCGGGCGGGGCCGCGCGCCGCGCCGGCCAGTGTGGCGGCGGCGGGTGGGGCCAGCACCGTCTCGCCGCGGGCGGCGGCGCGGACGGCCGCCACCAGATCGCGCCGCGGCGTGTCCTTGAGCAGGTAGCCCGACGCACCCGCCTCCACCGCGCGCAGGATGTCGCCGTCGGTGTCGTAGGTGGTGAGCACGACCACGCGGGTGGCCGGCCGGGCGGCGAGCACGTCGGCGGTGGCGGCCACGCCGTCGCGGCCGGGCATCCGCAGGTCCATCAGCACCAGGTCGGGCTCCGTGGCCAGCGCGGCGGCAACGGCGGCGTCGGCGTCACCGGCCTCGCCGACGACCTCGAAACCGGGCTCCGCGGTGAGCAGGCTGCGCAGGCCCTCCCGCACCACCGGATGGTCGTCGACGATCAACAGCCTGATCACGCGAGCCGCACCTCGACGCAGGTGCCGCCACCCGGCCCGGAGCGCAGGTCGAGCGCTCCCCCGATCTCCCGGACGCGCTCGCGCATGCCGGCGAGCCCGAACCCGCTCCCCGGCGCGGCGGGGTCGAAACCGCGCCCGTCGTCGCTGATCCGGACGGACGCCCCCGTCTCGGAGAACGCGAGCACCAGCTCGAGGCGCGACGCCCCCGCGTGCTTGCGGACGTTGGCCAGCGCCTCCTGGCTGACCCGCAGCAGCACCACGTCCTGGCCGGACGGCAGCGGGCGTTCCGTGCCCTCGACGCGCATGGTGGCCGCGATGCCCACCTCGTCGGCGAACCGGTCGACGAGCCGCCGCAGGGCGGCGGGCAGCGGCGTCGTGCCCAGCCCGGCCGGACCGGTCGCCGCCACCAGCGCCCGGGCCTCCGCGAGGTTCTCCCGCGCGGTCTGCTCCACCAGCTGCCAGGTCCGGCCCTCGCCCGCCCGGGCCAGCAGCAGGATGCTGGTGAAACCCTGCGCGAGCGTGTCGTGGATCTCCCGGGCCAGCCGCTCGCGCTCCGCGAGAGCGCCGATGTCGCGGCTCGCCGCCGCCAGCTCGCCGCGGGTGCGTTCCAGCTCGGCGAGCAGTGCTGCCCGCTCGATGCTCTGATCGGTGATGCGGGAGATCCACAGCCCCAGGAGCACGGAGGTCAGCACCATGAGGACCATCCAGCCCAGGATCGCGGGTGCGTCCCCGGCCGACGCCCCGGCCAGCAATGCCCCGACCGTCGCGACCACCGTCACCGTCGCCACGATCGCCCACCGCGTGGTCAGGTAGCGCCAGATCTGCGGGAACAGGCCGCAGAGCAGGATCGCGCCGTAGGGCGTGGACGCGTACAACGCGAGCACCAGCGGGCCCGCCACCAGCAGGTAGCCGACGCCGAGCCGGGACGGCGCGGGCCGGTGCAGGGCCCGGGCGCCGGCCACCGCGTACGCCGCCACGATGCCGCCGAGCAGGCCCGACCTGAGCACCACCGGGCCGTCGCCGGTGACGATCAGTGCCCCGGTGACGGCCACGAGCAGCCCGAACACGGCGTGCCAGGCCCCGTCCATGGCCTCCCACGCGTGACGCTCCCCCTGCACGGCCACACTCTCCCCCATCGGGGTCCCGGTCTCCACCAGTCGGTGGACACCGGTCCCCACCGGTGGAGGGTGCCCCATCACCGGGCGCGACGCGCACGCTTCTCCCGTGAAGATCGAGCAGCTCACGTCCGTCGCCATCGTCGTGTCGATCCTCTTCGGCGCCCTCATCGCGGTACTGGCCGTACTGAACATCGGGAATCTCGACACCGTCGCGACCATCGGCGGGATCCTGCTCGGCCTGATGTGGGTCGTCCTCGGCGTCGTACGCCGGTGGAACGCGCCCGCCTGAAAGTCGCGGCCTGAATCGTGTCAGGCTGGGCGGGTGCACCCTTCTTCGACCGACTGGTGGCGCTCCGCCGTCGTCTATCAGCTCTACATCCGCAGCTTCGCCGACGGTGACGGCGACGGGATCGGCGACGTCACCGGCATCCGCGCCCACGTCGGCCACCTGCGTGACCTCGGCGTCGACGCCGTCTGGATCAACCCGTGGTACCCGTCGCCGATGGCCGATGCCGGCTACGACGTGGCCGACTACCGCGGCATCGAGCCCGCGTTCGGTACGTCCGCGGACGCTGCGGCGCTGATCGACGAGATCCACGCCGCCGGGATGCGCGTGCTGCTCGACATCGTGCCCAACCACAGCTCCGACCAGCACGCGTGGTTCCGGGCGGCGCTGCGGGGAGACCCGGGCGCGCGGGCGCGCTACGTCTTCCGGCCCGGCCGGGGGGACGGCCCTCCCAACGACTGGCAGAGCGTCTTCGGCGGCGTCGCCTGGACGCAGGTGCCCGACGGCAGCTGGTACCTGCACCTGTTCGACTCCGCCCAGCCCGACCTCGACTGGAGCAACCCTCAGGTCCGCGCCGAGTTCGAGGACATCCTGCGGTTCTGGTTCGACCAGGGCGTCGACGGGTTCCGCGTCGACGTCGCCCACGGCATGGTCAAGGCCGACGGCCTGCCCGACCTCGGCGACGCGTACAGCCAGCACCTGACGGCGGCCGACGTCGACGGCCACCCGTTCTGGGACCAGGACGGGGTGCACGAGATCTACCGGACCTGGCGGGCGATCGCCGACTCCTACGACGACCCCCGGATCTTCGTCGCCGAGGCCTGGGTGCCCGCGCCGGGCCGGCTCGCCCGCTACCTGCGTCCCGACGAGCTGCACACGGCGTTCACCGGAGCCCTGCTGGACGCGGGCTGGGATCCTTCCGCGCTGCGGGCCGGCATCGACGGGGCGCTGGCCGAGGCCGCCGCGGCCGGCGCGCCCGCCACCTGGGTGCTGGCCAACCACGACGTGGCCCGGACGGTGTCGCGGCTGGGCCGCCCCGAAGTGAAGGGGCACACCCTGGCCCAGATGTCGCCCGCCGAGACCCTCGACCGCGAACTGGGCACCCGCCGGGCCCGCGCCGCGGCGCTCCTGATGCTCGCCCTTCCCGGCTGCGCGTACGTCTACCAGGGCGAGGAGCTGGGCCTGTGGGAGGTGGAGGACCTGCCTGAGCATCTCCTGCAGGACCCCACCTGGGAGCGCTCCGGGCACACCGACCGCGGCCGGGACGGCTGCCGCGTCCCGCTGCCGTGGTCGGGCACGGCGAGCCCGTTCGGCTTCGGGCCCGAGGGGAGCACGCCCTGGCTTCCGCAGCCCGCCGACTTCGCGGGCGTCACCGCCGCCGCGGAGGAGGACGATCCCGCCTCGATGCTGGCGCTCTACCGCACGGCGCTCGAGCAGCGGCCTGCCCTGGGCGACGGGCCGCTGACCTGGCTGCCGAGTGCCCCGGGCGTGCTCGCGTTCACCCGGGACCCCGGCGTCGCGTGCCTCGTCAACCTGTCCGACGAACCGGTCGCGTTGCCGCCCGGCGCGTCGGTGCTGGTGGCGTCGGTGCCGGTGCAGGACGTCGTCCCGGTCGACGGTGCGGTGTGGCTGGCCCTCTGACCTGACGGCGTGCGCCCCCACCTCGCAGCCTGTCGTGCTTGTCGCAGCGTGCCGGCGCGCTGCGAGGACGACACACGGGCTGCGACGTCGGTGGTGGCCTATCCGTCAGCTCAGGGGGTCGGTGACGTCCGGTTCGTAGATCCAGCGCTCGCCGCTGGGGTCCGCAGGGTCGGGTCCCCGGCGGCGGTAGGCCCGTTCCGGGATACGCACCGGCATGTGGCCGGTGTCCTCGGTCCAGATCGTCGTGTCGCGGTGGCGAGGGATCCGCGCCGGCGGGAGGCCGTCGGCGCCGAGCGCCACCGCTTCGAGGTGGCCGTCCCACGGGCCGCCCACCAGCACTGCTTCCGTCATGGCCGCAGCATGACACTGCGCCCGCGGGCGGGCGAGCCCAGTTGAGTACGAGCGTTGACAGTTAGAGCATTAACAGTTAGATTCCTGAACATGGACGCACCGGAGCTCAGCAGTCCACTCGGGCTCGTCCGCTGGATCGGCTGGGCCCAGCGCAAGGCCGGTGAGGACTGGATCCGCGAGCGCGAGGTCAGCCACGAGCAGGCCTTCGTGCTCGGCTACCTGGTCCAGAACCCGGGTGCCATCCAGCGCGACATCGCGCAGATGACCCGCACGAGCGCGGCCAGCGTCTCGAGCCTCCTGCAGGGGCTCGAGCGCCGCGGCCTCGTCGAGCGGCGCACGGATCCCGGCAACGAGCGCAGCAAGCGCGTCCACGCCACCCCGGTGGGGGCCGAGCTCATCGCCGGGTTCGACACCGCGATGGCCGCGGCCGACGAGACCATCCTCGCCCCGTTGGACGAGTCCGAGCGCGCCACCCTGCACGCACTGCTCACGAAGATCACCGCGGAGCTGCCGCAACCGACGCGGTAGCCGCACCTCTCCAGAACACCCTGCCGTGCCGGCGTCCGCCGGCGCGCGCTCGACCCTGCCCGGAAGGAGGAGCCATGACCACCACGCGCCCTGGATCCAACCGCTGGTACCTCTCGTCCGCCCCGATCGTCCGCGCCCTCGTGCACCTCTGCGTGCCGATGGCCGCGGCGATGATCGTCGGCGCCGTCTACAACCTCATCAACGCGGGCTTCATCGGCTCGCTCCACGCCACCGCGCTGCTCGCCGCGGTCACCTTCGGCACACCGGTCCTCGGCCTGGTCATGGCCGTCGGCGGCGTGTTCGGGGTCGGTGGCGGCGCGCTGATCTCGCGCCTGCTCGGTGCGGCGGAGCACGAGCCCTCGAAGGCCGGTGAGATCAGGCACGTCGCGTCGTTCGCCGTCTGGGGCGCCGGTCTGACCGGTGCCGTCGTCGGGGGTATCGGGCTGCTCCTGCTGCGCCCGCTCGTGTCGCTGCTCGGCGCGGACTCCGCCGCCGTGCCCGCGACGAGCGCCTACGTCGCCGTCATACTCGCCTTCGTGCCCGTTCTGGCCGCGGCGGTCTGCCTCGAGCAGCTCGTGCGGGCGGAGGGCGCGGCGCGTCAGGTGATGATCGGGCTCATCGCGTCCACCGTCGCGAACGTCGTGCTCGACGTCCTGTTCATCCTCGTGCTGGGCTGGGGCGTCGCCGGCGCGGCGTTGGCGATGGGCCTGTCCAACGTCGGCCTCGTCGCCTACTTCGCCGTCTGGCTGGGGCGACACAGCGAGCACGTGAGCCTCGCGCCGCGGTGGTTCACGCTCAGGCGCACCGTGGTCGGGCCCGTCTTCGGCGTGGGCATCGGCGAGCTGCTCCAGTCCGGCTTCCTGATCGTCACGGTCCTGGTGCTCAACAACCTCGCGGCCGCCTACGGCGACGGCCCGCTGGCGGCGATGGGCGTGGCGGTCCGGATCGCGCAGGTGCCGGAGTTCCTGGTGATGGGCGTGACGCTCGGCGTGCTGCCGCTGCTGGCCTACACCTACGGCAAGGGCGACAGGGCCCGGCTCACGGCGGCGCTGCGCGCGTCGGCGATCACGGTCGGTGGCATCGTCGGGACCTTCTCGGCGGCGGTGTTCCTGTTCCGCGACCAGGTGTTCACCGCGTTCGTGGCGGACCCCTCGGTGCTCGCGATCGGCGTCACGATCCTGACGGCACAGCTCGTGGCCATGATCGCGAACGGTGTCACGGGTCTCATCACGTCGCTGTTCCAGGCGACGGGTCGGGCAGCCGCGGCCACCGTGATGTCGGTGACGCAGGGGGTGCTGTTCGTCCCGATCGTGCTGCTGGGCAACCTCTGGTTCGGGCTGGCCGGCATCATCTGGGCGCTGACCACGACGGAGGGCCTCGTGCTGCTGGTCGGGCTCGGGCTGTGGCTCGCGTCCCGCCGGGCGATCGACCGCGGCCTGGCCGAGGGGAGCCCGGCGCGCGCCGACGCAGTGCTGGCCGAGGTCTGATCAGACGTGGAGCGCCTGCAGCAGCGGGATGGCGGCGATCTTCTCCGGCGTCAGCTCGGCCCACCGGATGCCGCCGGTGGGCCGTTCGCCGCGCAGGCCCCGGCAGTCCAGCACGCGCTCGGGTGTGATCACGAGATCGACGGGCGCGTCGTGCGTGGTCGTCGGGATCACGCCGGCCGCGCGCACCTGCAGCTCGTGCACCGTGGTGACGACGAGCGTGTCCGGCCCGATCAGCCCGGCCGCCGTGGCCAGTGCGAACTCCAGGTCCGCGAACCCGCCGCCCTTGCCCAGCCGGGCGCCGTCCTCGCCGACGGCGACGCAACCGGTGACCACGAGATCGACGGGCGCCAGCTCCGCCACCGTGACGCGGCGGGCCGAGCGGGTGGCCCCGGCGATCGAGGCGGCCCTGCGCGGCGGGTCGGCCAGGTGGTCGGGATCGAGCAGGAAGAAGGGCTCGGGCCCGGCCAGGCGCGGCACCGCCATGTAGACCGTCTTGCCGTCCTGTAGTGCCCGCTGCCGCACGGGGAGCTGGGCGGAGTCCGGATTGGACTTGATCGTCCGGGCCGCCGTCCACGCGTCCGTGGCCCTCAGGAGCTCCGCGGCCGCCTCGGCGCCGGTGAAGTTCGAGATCCGGTTGCGGGCCCCGGGGAACCGAGCCACGCGGGCCTCGGTGAGCGCGGTCCACACCTCGTCGCGCAGCCCGGCCTTGGCCGCGAGCAGCCCGGCGTCCCCGCCGGCGTCGTGGTCGTGGCGCCGGCTCACGAATCCGACAGGCGCTTCTTGTCGCCCTGGGCCCGCATCCGGGCCAGCACCGACAGCCCGACGCCGGGCAGCAGGGCCCCCACCCGGGCGAGGCCGGCCCGCGTCGCCGGGATCGACCGCACGATCCGCTTGCCGTCCAGCAGCCCGATCGCGGCGTCCGCGACGGCCGCCGGTGCGAGCAGGCCGCCCTTCTGCGAGAACAGGATCGCGGTGTCGCGGTGGGACTGCTCCGAGCGCACCATCGCCGTGTCGGCGGCGTCGGGACACAGGGCGTGCACCCGGATCGGGATGCGCTCCAGGTTCAGGTCGCCCTGCAGGCTGGTGGTGAAGTTCAGGACGGCCGACTTGGTGGCCGCGTAGATCGCCAGGCCCGGCACCGGCCCGTGCGCGGACATCGACGCGATGTTGAGCAGATGCCCGCCGCGCTGGCGCATCGCCTCGACGGCGGCCCGCGACCCGTGGACGACGCCGAGCAGGTTGGCGTCGATCATCAGCGCCACGTCGTCGTCCGGGTGCTCCCAGGCCTTGCCGGCCCGCAGCACGCCCGCGTTGTTCACCCACACCCCGACCGGGCCCAGCTCGGCGGCCGCCGCTGCGACCTTCCGGTGGTCCGCGGCCAGCCGCGCGTCGGCGGCGATGCCGGTGGCGCCCAACTCGTCGGCGGTGGCGCCGACCGCGTCGGCGTCGAGGTCGGTGATGAGCACCCGGTGGCCCCGGGCGACGAGGCGGCGGGCGATCTCACGGCCGAAGCCGCGGGCGGCGCCTGTGACGACAGCAGAAGTAGTAGTCCCAGGAAGTCTTTCAGCCATGGCGACACCCTGCCATCCTCACCCGGTGATCTCCGACGCACGGCTCCGCGAGATCGCCGAGAGGCTCGTCACCGTGGACGGCGTGGTCGCCGTGCTGCTCGGCGGCAGCCGCGCCCGCGGCGACCACGCGCCCGACTCCGATGTGGACCTCGGCGTCTACTATCGCCCGCCCCTCGACGTCGCGGCGCTGCGGACACTGGCCGCGCCGTGGGGCGCGGTCACCTCGCCGGGGGCGTGGGGCCCCTGGGTCGACGGCGGCGCCTGGCTGCGGATCGACGGCACGGCCGTCGACTGGATCCTCCGCGACGTCGACCGCGTCCAGGCCGCCTGGCGCGCCGCCCGCGGCGGACGGCACGCCTGGCACGCGCAGGTGGGGCATCCGCTGGGATTCCTCGACGTCGCCTACGCAGGGGAGGCGGCGCTGGGCGCGGTCCTCGCGGACCCGACCGGCGAGCTGACGGCCCTGCACCGCGACGCGCGCATGTACCCGGCGCTGCTGGCCCGCTCGCTGGTGGGGCGGCTGGACGAGGCGGAGTTCACGATCACGATCGCGCGCAAGGTGGTCGGCCGCGGCGACAGCGCCTACGTGGCGGGGTGCCTGTTCCGGGTGGTCGGGCTGTGCGCCCACGCCCTGCATGCGCACGCCGCGCGGTGGGTGACCAACGAGAAGGGGCTGGTCGCGGCGGCCGGCAGGCTGCCGGGCGCGCCCACCGATTTCGCCGCCCGCGCGCAGCGGCTGCTCGCGCGTACCGGCTCGTCGCCCGCCGAGCTGACCGCCACGCTCGACGCGGCCGACGCGCTGCTCGCCGACGTCAGGCGGGCCGTGGCGCGTACATGATCACCGCGACGCCGAGCAGGCACACGGCGGCGCCGATGACGTCGAACCGGTCGGGCCGGAAGCCGTCGGCCACCATGCCCCAGGCCAGCGAGCCCGCGACGAACACGCCGCCGTACGCCGCGAGGATCCGGCCGAAGTTCGCCTCCGGCTGCAGCGTGGCGACGAACCCGTAGGCACCCAGCGCCACGATGCCCGCCCCGATCCACCAGATGCCACGGTGCTCGCGCACACCCTGCCAGATCAGCCAGGCGCCGCCGATCTCGGCGACGGCCGCCAGGAGGAACAGCAGGATCGACCGGAGCACCGTCACGTGATCAGTGTCGCCGGTTCGCCGCCCGCGCCACCGGCGAGGCCATCATCTTGTCCAGCAGCCGGGTCAGGGTGGCCACCTCGTCGTCGTCCAGGGCCGATGCCCACGTCCGCTCGCGCTCGTGGTGGGCGGCGAACGCGCTGCTCATCGTCGCGCGCCCGGCTGCGGTCAGCGACAGCTCGACCGCACGCCGGTCGTGCCCGGCCTTGCGCCGTGACACCAGCCCGTCCCGTTCGAGCGTGTTGACGAGCGCCGACACCGCCGCGCGGCTCATCCCGGACAGCTGCGCCACCCGTTTGGCCTCCATCGGCACGGTCAGCCACAGCACGAACAGCACCCGGAACCCCGGCCACGACCAGCCCCGCGGCCGGTGCACAGTGGACTCCAGGTCGTAGACGATCGCGTTGGACGCCCGGTAGAGGCTCAGCACCAGCCGCATCGCCGCGGCGTCGAGGCCGGGCTGGTCGCGGGCCGTGCGCTCGATGGCCACGTCGATGAACGACCAGTAGTCGAGGTCGTCGTCGGGCACCGGTGCAGCGTAGGCCGTTCGGCTGTCGTGCCCGTCGGGTCCCGGGCGCTAGCGTCCCGGACATGACTGCTGTCGAGGGTGTGTGCGGCGAGCGTTTCGGCCGGTTGCGTGAGGTCCTGCAGGAACGTCTCGACGCCGACCACGAGCTCGGTGCGTCGATCGCGGTGGTCGCCGACGGCGAGCCGGTGGTGGACATCTGGGGTGGCCGGCAGGACGACACCACGGCCTGGGGACGCGACACGATCACCAACGTCTGGTCGTGCACCAAGACCGTGACGGCGCTGGCGGCGCTGCTGCTGGTCGACCGCGGCGAGCTCGACGTCCACGCGAAGGTCGCGAAGTACTGGCCGGAGTTCGGTGCGGCGGGCAAGGAGGCGGTCGAGGTCCGGCACCTGCTGTCGCACACGTCGGGCGTCTCGGGATGGGCGCAGCCGGTGGTCGTGGAGGACATCTACGACTGGGAACGCTCGACGGCGATGCTGGCCGCGCAGGAGCCCTGGTGGGAGCCGGGCACCGCGTCGGGCTACCACGCGCTCAACATGGGCCACCTCGTCGGCGAGGTCGTGCGCCGGATCACCGGGCAGAGCCTGAAGGAGTTCGTGGCCGCGGAGATCGCCGGGCCACTGGGTGCGGACTTCACGATCGGTGTGGCGCCGTCGGAGTACGCGCGCGTGGCGGACGTGGTGCCCCCGCCGCCGCTGCCCGTCGACCTGGCGGCGCTCGACCCGGACAGCGTCGTCGTCAAGACGTTCACCGGGCCCGCGCCCGATGCCTCCGTGGCCTGGACCGACGCCTGGCGCGCGGCCGACATCGGTGCGGCCAACGGGCACGGCAACGCGCGGTCACTGGCACGGATCCAGTCGGTGGTGAGCCACGGCGGGGCCGTCGGCGACGTGCGGCTGCTGTCGCCACGGACGATCGAGACGATCTTCGAGCTGCAGGCCGACGGCGTCGACCTCGTGCTCGGCGCACCCATGCGGTTCGGCGTCGGCTACGCCCTGCCGACGCCGCAGACGGTGCCCTACATCCCGGAGGGCCGGCTCTGCTTCTGGGGCGGCTGGGGCGGGTCGATGGTGGTCAACGACCTCGACCGCCGCGTCACCATCGCCTATGTGATGAACCGGATGCAGCCCGGCCTCGTCGGCTCGGAGAACGCGGAGGCCTACCTGACGGCGTTCTACGAGGCGCTCTGAATCACCTCGACCAGGAGGCCCAACCCCCGCTCGACCTCGGCGAAGCTCGTCGAGAGGGGGGAGAGCCCGATGCGGATGCCGTCGGGCTCGCGGTAGTCGGGGATCACGCCACGCTCCCACAGCGTGTCGAGCACGTCCTTGAACCCGTTGCGGCGCAACGTGATGTGGCCGCCTCGGCGGGCCGGGTCGCGCGGTGAGACCACCTCGACGCCCATCGGCACCAGCTCGGCGTCGACGATCTCCAGCGCGAACGCGGTGAGCGCCACCGACTTGGCGCGCACCGCCGCGATCCCGGCCTCCTCCAGCATCTCCAGCCCGGAGAGCAGGGGCACCATCGCGAGGATCGGCGGCGTGCCGCTGACGACGCCACGCACGCCGGCGGCGGGGGTGTAGCCGGGCCCCATCTCGAAGGGGTCGCGGCGGCCCATCCAGCCCTGGATCGGCTGGCGGACCGTGTCGTGCAGGCCGCGGCGCACGTAGCCGAACGCGGGGGAGCCCGGCCCGCCGTTGAGGTACTTGTAGGTGCAGCCGACGGCGAGGTCGACGCCCCACGCGTCGAGTTCCAGCTCCACCGAGCCCACGGAGTGGCTCAGGTCCCACAGCACGAGCGCACCGGCGTCGTGGGCGATGGCGGTGATCGCGGCGGCGTCGGCGATCCAGCCCGACCGGTAGGCGACGTGGCTGGCCAGCACCAACGCGGTGCCCGGCCCGACCACCGCGGCCACCTGCTCCGGCGTGATCCCGGTGGCCGGGTCGGTCTCGACCCAGCGCAGCGTGCACCCACGCTCGGCCGCGATGCCCTCCAGGACGTAGCGGTCGGTGGGGAAGTTGTCGGTGTCGACGACGATCTCGCGCCGCTCGGGCTGCGCATCGACCGCCGCGCGGGCGAGCTTGTAGAGCAGCACGGTGGTGGAGTCGGCGACCACCGTCTGTCCGGGCCCGGCGCCGAGCGCAGCCGCGGCCAGCCGGTCGCCGACCTGCCCGGGCCAGTCCATCCAGCCGTCGGTCCAGCCGCGGATGAGCCGGCCCGCCCACTCCTCGCGGACGAACGCCTCGATGCGCTCGGCCGTGACGATCGGCGGGCGGCCCAGCGAGTTGCCGTCGAGGTAGGCGACGACGTCCGGGCTGGGGAGGAACCGGTCGCGGAAGTGCGCGAGGGGATCGGCGGCGTCCAGGTCTGCGGCCTTCATGCCCCGATCTCCGTCCGCACCGCGTAGAGCTCCGGGAAGAACGTCAGCTCCAGCGCCTGGCGCAGGAACGCCACCCCGCTGGAGCCGCCCGTGCCACGCTTGACGCCGATCACCCGTTCCACCGTCTTGAGGTGCCGGAACCGCCACAGCTGGAAGTTCTCCTCGAGGTCCACCAGCTCCTCGCACGCCTCGTAGGCCTCCCAGTGCGCGGCCGCGTCCTCGTAGATCGCCCGGAACACCGGCACCAGATCGGGGGCGAACACGTGGGCCTGCGTGACGTCGCGCTCCAGCAGTGCCGCCGGCACGGCGTGGCCGTGGCGGGCGAGGTAGCGCAGGAACTCGTCGTAGACGCTGGGCCGTTCCAGCAGGTCGGAGAGCTGCGCGCGGGCCCTCGGATCGTGGTCGAACAGCTCCAGCATCCCCGAGTCCTTGTTGCCCAGCACGAACTCCACGGCGCGGTACTGGTCGGACTGGAACCCCGACGACGTGCCCAGGAAGCTGCGGAACTCCGCGTACTCCGAGGGCGTGAGGGTGGCCAGCACCGACCACTGGTCGGTGAGCGTGCGCTGGATGTGCTTGACGCGGGCGAGGCCCTTGAGCGCGGGCCGCAGGTCGTCGGCGGCCAGCTGCGCCTGCACCGCCCGGAGCTCGTGGAGCATCAGCTTGAGCCACAGCTCGGAGGTCTGGTGCTGGATGACGAACAGCAGCTCGTCGTGGTGCTCGGGGCGGCTGACCGGGTGCTGGGCCGACAGCAGCTCGTCGAGGTGCAGGTAGGCGCCATAGGAGAGGTTGACACGGCCCTCCGGGCGAGTCCCGAAGTCGCGCACGATCTCGTCCTCGATGGGGCGGGGGCTCATGTCACCGACTGTATGTGCTGATCCTTTCCGAACGGTAAGCAAACCCTGCACGGTCGGCACCTCAACCGGGCCGTTGCGGCGATCCCGCCCGATCGCCCGCTGGCCGATCCTTGTTCCACGGCGCCGATCGGGGCGCGGACCAGGGGAGACGCCATGAACGAGCTCGGACGCAGCGACCTGCCGACCACGGACCACGGCCGCCGGGGCGCGGCGTCGGAGCGGGGCGCGTGGCGGCCCGTGGGTGTGGCGGCTCCCCAGCGGTCCTACCAGCCCCAGCAGCAGTGGCATCCCGGCCCCCAGACCCACGACCCCCGCGCTGCGGGCCGGCCGGCCGGTCCGTACCAGACGGGGCCGCAGAACGTGGGTCCCCAGCACGTCGGTCCCCAGCACGTCGGGCCCCAGCACGTCGGCCCCCAGCACGTCGGCCCCCAGCACGTCGGGCCCCAGCACGTCGGGCCGCGGTACGCGGGGCCGCACCAGCAGCCGATGCCCGGCCCGGCCCGGCCGCCGCTGGGCACCGTGCTCCCGGCCCCGGTCGCCGACGCACCGCCGGCACCGCGCCGCCGTGGGCGGGTCGGCCGGTGGATCGCCGTGGTCGTCGTGCTCGCGGCCCTCGGTGGCGTCGGCTGGTACGTGACGTTCGGCGGGCCCTCGCCCGTCACCGCGGCGGTGGGCGACTGCGTGGCCCAGACCGGCAACGACCAGGTCGCGGTGGTCGGCTGCGGCGAGCCGAAGGCCCAGTTCAAGGTGGCGGGCAAGGTCGAGGGCAAGACGATGATCGCCGCGAGCCTCTTCGCCTGCTCCGACTTCCCCACCGCCACCAGCTCCTTCTGGCAGGGCGTCGAGGGCAAGCCCGGCACCGTCCTGTGCCTGGCCCCGCTGCACCCGTGACGCGCGGGATCCCTGGGGTACGCGCCCGCTGATGGCGGTACAGCACGGGCGGCCTGGCCGACCGGCTGTCGTCGGCCGGCAGTGGGGTCGAGCCCTGGCAGCACAGCACCTGGTCCGCCAGCTCTGCCTCGGATAGGTGCTGCAACGCCAGGTCTGAGGTGTCGGTGTCGTCGGTACCGGTGTCGGGCACCGACGCGATCGCCTCCGGGGTGATGGCACTTCCCCCGATCAGAAGTGGGTGGCGAACCTCGGCTCCCGCTCCGCGGCGAACGCCGCGTCGAGGCGGGGGAGGGCGGCTGCGCCCGTCACCAGTCCGGCGCGGGCCAGGGTGCCCGCGCGGTGGCCGCCCAGCAGCAGCGAGCCCAGCGCCCGGATCTCGACCTCCGCATCGGCGGTGGCGTCGGTGGGCTCGCAGACGGCGCCGTCCGGCCCGCCGCGCAGCCGGAACCGGCCGCCCCGGTCCAGGAACGGGTCGTGGACGTCCAGCACCACGTCGATCTCCACCGCGTAGCGCCGGGCCGACAGCGCGGCGGGCACGTCCAGGACGCGCACCCACAGGCCGTCGGGCAGCAGAGTCGTGCGCACCTGGCGCGGGTCGGTGAGCAGGAACGGCAGTGGGTCGTCGAGGGGCATGTCGAAGACCGTGATCTTCTCCACCAGGTCGAGGGCCAGCAGCACCCGCCACAGGGCGAGGTGGGCCTCGTCGGTGGCCGCGAAGAAGTCGACGACCCGGCACGAGGAGTCGTCGTTGTTGATCCGGTAGGACGCGTAGCCGTCGGGATGGACCAGGTGGAACAGGCCCGACGCGCCGTGGCGCCGGTACTCGCGGTCGACGAGCAGGGTGTCCCACCACGGGTCGCTGCGTGACACCGCGCCGGGGCTGACCGCGCTCCAGCGTCGATGTACGTCGGGGGCGTGCTTGCGGGCTCCGTCGGTCTCGACGTAGCGGACGCCGCCGGGGTCGGCGACGTCCGGCCGCAGCACGGCGCGCCTGCGGTCGATCGTCACCTGGCGTTCCAGGGTGGCCGGGCCGTACCCGAAGCGGCCGTAGATGGTGCCCTCGCTGGCGGTCAGCATCGAGACGGCGTGGCCGTCGGCGACGAAGCCTCGGTGCTGCTCGGTCAGCAGCGTGCGCAGGATGCCGCGACGGCGGTGCGTGACGGCCACGGCCACCCAGGTCACGCCGGGGGAGGGCAGCCGGGCCCCGCCGGGCAGCGTCAACGTCATGTCGAAGGAGCCGGTGACGCCGAGGATCTCGCCGTCGTCCGGGTCGCAGGCCAGGAGGAATCTCTCCGGCTCGATCACCTTGCGGGCATCGTCGAGGTCCTCGGCGGTGTGCTGGTAGCCGAAGGACCGCCCGTCCAGCAGGGAGATCGGCGTCAGGTCGTCAGCGGTGGCGCGGCGCAGCACGGGGTTCACGGACAGGGAGTCTGGTCGGGACCGGGGCCGGCGTCGACGGGTTTCAGGCCAGTACGGACGCGTAGACGTCCTTGAGCCGCCGCGCCCAGCCGACGGCCTCGAACCCCGCGAGGAACCGGTCGCGGGCCGCGGCGCCCAGGCGCTCGCGGCGGTCGGCGTCCTCGGTGAGGGAGACGAGCGCGTCGGTCAGCGCCCGGGC
This sequence comes from Mycobacteriales bacterium, assembly GCA_038231335.1. Taxonomy (GTDB): domain Bacteria; phylum Actinomycetota; class Actinomycetes; order Mycobacteriales; family Pseudonocardiaceae; genus Pseudonocardia. The sequence goes on along the minus strand of JBBRLM010000007.1, from coordinate 97,713 downwards.
CGACGACGGCACCAGGACGCCCGTGGTCGGGGTGACGAGCTCGGGGATCCCGCCGACGCGGGTGGCGATCGTCGGGACTCCCGCGGCCATCGCGCGCAGCACGGCCGTGGGCTGGGCTCCGACGTGGGACGTGTGGAGGGTGAGGTCGGCGGCCGCCAGCAGGTCCGCGCCGCGGTGGGCGAACCGCACGGTCTCGGCCAGTGCCGGGCTGGCGTCCACGCGGGACTCCAGCCACGGCCGCAGTGGTCCGTCCCCGGCCAGGACGACCACCAGTGGCAGCCCGTCGGGCAGCGCCTCGACGGCGTCGAGCAGCAGTTCGTGGCCCTGGTCGCGGCGCATCGGGGCGGTGCTCAGGGCCAGCACCTCGTGGTCGCGGATCTCCAGCGCGGCGCGCCGGCGCTCCCGTACGGCCTCGTCGACGGGCCCCGGATCGGCGACGCCGTTGGGCACGACCAGCAGCTTCGGGTCGTGGCCGGAGAGCTTGCGGTACCACTCGCTCTGCACCTGGGAGATCGCGATGGTGCGGGCCATGAACCGCTGCCGGGCCAGGATGCGGGCCGTGCGTTTGAGCCGGTCGACGCGGTCGGCGGGCTGGTCGCCGATGATGTGCAGCGTCGAGACGGCCGGGATCCTGTTGCGCAGTGCGGCCGCGGCGCCGACGACGTCGGCCGGGGGCAGGTGGGTGTGCACCAGGTCGATCCGGTGCTCGCGCAGGACCCGGGCCACCTTCGTCGCCGACCGCGGGTCCCACGGCGCCAGGCCCAGCTCCACCACCGGCGTGCCGGTGCGGTGCAGCGCGCTGAGCTCGGAGGTCTCCGACGTCGACGCGATCGCGATCACCACCATCCCGAATCCCGCCTCCCCGGAGGCCCCGGCCAGGTCGCTCAGGCCGATCTCGGGTCCTCCGGGATGCAGGGTCGGGACGAGATGGGCGATCTTCACAGGCCACTCCGGTGGGTAGGGGGTCGTCACTCGATCGTGGACCCTACCTCCGCGACGTCAGGAGGAGATTGCCCGCGGATCGTCCGGATTCGCCTTCGGGTTCTCGTCGGCCACCGGCGAGTTGGTGGCCTTCTTGACCGATTCGAGGATCGCCAGACCCTGCCCGACCAGGCCCGCCGCGATCTCGCCGAGCCCGTCGGCGCCGTTGAGGATGTTGACGTTGGCGCCCGCCAGCCCGCTCGCCGCCTGCTTGACGATCTCGGGCAGCTGGTCGATGAGCATCCGGTCCAGCGCGACCCGGTCGTTGGACGCTGCGGCCTCGGCCTGGATCCGCATCTTCTCCGCGTCGGCGACGGCGAGGATGCGCACGCGCTCGGCCTCGGCCTCGGCGGGCCGCACGACCTCGGCGATCAGCTGCTGCTGGCGCAGCTCGGCGGCGCGCTGTGCGAGCTCGGTCTGCGCGGCGATGACCTGGCGCGTGGCCTGGGCCGCCGCGAGCGGGCCCGCCTGGCCGGCCTGCGCCTGGGCCGTCTCGATCTCGGCGCGGTACTGGGCCTGGATGACGGCGGTCTGCCGGGCGTACTCGGCCTGGGTGCGCTGTGACTGCTGGTTGGCCTCCGCGGCCTTCTGGTCGGCCTGGGCCTGCGCGATCTGGGCCTCGCGCTGGATGGCGGCGTTGTGCGGGGCGGCCATGGCGGCGATGTAGCCGAGGTTCATGTCGTCGATCGACTGGATCTGCAGCGAGTCGACGGTGAGCCCGAGCGCGGCCATCTCGGTCTTCGAGCCGTCGAGCACCTCCCCGGCGAGCTTCTGCCGCTCCGTCACGATCTCCTCCACCGTCATCGAGCCGACGATAGAGCGCAGGTGGCCCGCGAAGATCCGGCCGGTCAGGATCGCCATCTGGTCCTGGTCGGACAGGAACCGGCGGGCGGCGTTGACGATGCTCTCGTCGTCGTTGCCGACCTTGAACGCGATGACGGCGCGGACGTTGAGCGCGATGGCCTGGCGGGTCACGCAGGCCTCCGCCACCTCCGCCTCGCACATCGCGAGGGTCAGGAAGCTGGCCTTGCGGAAGAAGGGCAGGACGAACGCCCCGTGCCCGGTGACGACCCGGAACGGGCTGCCGCCCGCCCCGCCCTTCCCCCCGGAGATCAACATGGCTTCGTCGGGCGCAGGTACTCGATATCCGAACATCAGCTTCTCCTCACTGTGCGGTCCACGACTGTGCGGTCCACGGAACGACGTCCAGGGCGCGGGCTCCCCGGGAGGCGACGACGAGCACCGTCGTGCCCTTCGGGAGCGGGTCGTCGGACCAGGCCAGGAAGATCTCGGATCCACCGCGGATGGAGATCTGCACCTCGCCGGCCCCGGCCGGGCCGCGGGTCGCGTGGGTGATGACTCCGACGCGGCCCACGGTGGAGTGGTCGGTTCCCACGGTCCTCACCTCCCCCGTCCTCGTGCCCGGAAAGTAGCCCTGTCGCGGCCCCCCGGCTGGCCCTTTGATCAAGTCTTGACCTGGGATCACGGCGTACCGGACGAAAGGCCCAGCACGAGTGGGTGACCGCGGTCACCGGATGGGACAGGATGGGCGCATGGCAGGAAGTCCCGTTGTCGTGGTGGTCGACGCCGTCACCGTGGTCGAGCGCGGTCTGGTCAAGGAGTGGATGGCGCAGGAGGGTCTGGAGCCGGCGGCGGTGCTGCCGGTCCGGGGGGTGGCGCTCGCGCAGCCGCTCTCGGGCCTCGACGACGACACCGTGATCGCGCCGGTCCGCGTGGCCTGGCTGCCCCGCGAACGCAACGGACAGCGCCGCGTGCGCTGGGCCGACGTCGCGGCGCTGACCAACCCGCGGCACCCACCCGCACGGGCTCAGGCCCGGATCGCGCGCCGCGAACCCGACCGGGCCGTCGTGGTGGCCGCCGAGACCGCCACCGTGGGCGACCTGAGCCGCCGTTACGGCCGGCGGATCGTCGGCGTGGACGCGGGGTTCGCCGACTTCGTCGCCCGCCAGGCCGGCCTCGCCCTGGAACGGGCCGAGCGTGCGCTGGTGGGTGACCGCTACAAGGTGCCCAAGCACATTGTCGAGGCCGTCGACGGGAGTCCGCAGTTCCGCCGGGAGATCCGGCAGCTGGCCGCGCGGCTCGAGTTGCCCGAGGCCGAGGTCGCGGAGAAGGCCGCGGCCGACCTGCACGGCCTCGTGGCGTCGATGAGCCCGATGGCCGTGGACCTGCTCTCGGGCGTGCTGCGGCCGTTGCACTCGCGGGCGTGGGACGTGCACGTCGACGAGTCCGGGCTGGAGAAGCTGCGCGAGATCAACAAGCGCCACGCGCTGGTGTTCCTGCCCAGCCACCGCTCCTACACCGACCCGCTGCTGCTCGCCGACGTCCTCGCCGACCACGACTTCCCGCGCAACCACGTGCTGGGCGGCGACAACCTGAGCTTCTGGCCGCTCGGGCCACTGGCCAAGCGCGCGGGCATCGTGTTCATCCGCCGCAGCTTCGGCGACGACGAGATCTACAAACTCGCCGTGCGCGAGTACTTCGCGTTCCTGCTCTCCAAGCGCTTCAACATGGAGTGGTACATGGAGGGCGGCCGCTCACGCACCGGCAAGCTGCGCCCGCCCCGCTACGGGTTGCTGGCCAACGTCGCCGAGGCCGTGGAGCAGGGCCGCACCGCGGACGTCTACCTGGTGCCGGTGTCGATCACCTACGACCAGCTGCGCGAGGTCACCGCGATGGCTGCAGAACAGGTGGGCGCGCCCAAGAAGGGGGAGGGGCTGGCGTGGCTGGCCCGCTACGCCAAGGCGCAGCTCTCCCCGATCGGCTCGGCGTACGTGCGGTTCGCGGACCCGATCTCGCTGAAGGGGGCACTACCGGCCGACCCCTCTGACGAGGCAGCTCGACGGCTGGCGCTGCAGAAGGTCGCGTTCGAGGTCTCCGTCGGCATCAACCGCGTCACGCCGGTGGTCGCCACCGCGCTGGTGACGCTGGCCCTGCTGGGCGTCCGTGACCGGGCGTTGACGCTCGGGCAGGTGCGGCGCGTCCTGGAACCGGTGCAGGCCTACCTGGAGAAGCGCGGGCTCGTGGCGTCCGGCGACGCCCTGCACAGCGACGCCGGGGTGCGCCGCGTGCTCGCCGCGCTCACCCAGTCGAAGGTGGTCACCACCTACACCGGCGGCGAGGAGGCGGTGTACTCCATCGAGCGCGGGCAGCACCTCATCGCGGCCTTCTACCGCAACAGCGCCATCCACCACTTCGTGGACCGCGCGGTCGCGGAGGTGGTGCTGCTGTCGGCGCCCGCCGACCGCTGGGAGCACGCGCTCACCCTGCGCGACCTGCTGAAGTTCGAGTTCTTCTTCCCCGACCGCGACACCTACCGCGAGGAGCTGACGGCCGAGCTGGCCCGGCTCGGGGCGTCGTGGGACAGCGAGGACGGCGAGGCCGCGCTCGCGGGTGCCGACTTCCTGATCGCCCACCGCGTGCTGCGCTCGTTCGTCGACGCGCAGCTGGTGGTGGCGCTGCGGCTCGCCGCGCGGGATCCCCGCCGGCCGGTCGTCGAGAAGGAGTTCCTCGACGAGTGCGGTGGCGTCGGACAGCAGATGGTGCTGCAGGGCAGACTGCACGGGCCCGAGTCGCTCTCGCGGGAGCTGTTCGCGAGCGCGCTGAAGCTGGCGGTCAACCGCGACCTGGTCGACGGGGGCCGGGAGGAGCTGGCGGAGCGCCGTGAGGTGTTCGCGACGCAGCTGCGCGGCGCGGTGGCCCGGGTCACGAGGATCGACGAGATCGACGCCGCGGTGCGGCGGGAGGTGGTGGGTGTTGAGCCCTGAGACGAGCTTGCGAGTCGAACATGAGCGCTGACGGGGACTGGGACGAAGCCCGGTTGATCGCGGACGTCGAGGCGGGGCCCCAGGGACCCGAGATCGCCGCGTTCTTCGACTTCGACGGCACACTGATCGACGGCTACTCGCTGGGAGCGTTCGCCAGCCACCACCTGCGCTCGGGCCACGTCACGCCCGTCGACATCGGCCGGATGCTGCTCGTCGGCCTGCGGGGGGTCACCACGGAGGAGGACTTCGAGGAGTTCTTCGTCCTCGGCATGCGCTCGTGGGCCGGGCGCAGCGAGGACGAGCTGACGCAGCTCGGCGAGCGGCTGTGGAGCCAGGGCATCGCCGGCTCGCTCTACCCGGAGGCGTGGCGGCTGGTGGAGGCGCACCGCAACGCCGGCCACACGGTGGTGCTGGCGTCCTCGGCCACGCGGTTCCAGGTGGAGCCGGCGGCGCGCGCGATGGGCGTCGAGCACGTGCTCGTGACTCCCGTCGAGTTCGAGAACGGGCTGTGCACCGGGCGACCGGGCGGGCCGCCGCTGTGGCGCGCGGGCAAGGCCGCCGCCGTCCGGGCGTTCGGGGCCGCGCACGACATCGACATGATCAACAGCTACGCGTACTCCAACGGGAACGAGGACGTCGCGTTCCTGGGCACCGTCGGCCGTGCGCGGGCGCTCAACCCCGAGTCGGGGCTGGCGGCCGAGGCGGCCCGCAAGAGCTGGCCGATCGCGCACTTCCGGTCCCGGGGCCGGCCGGGCGCCCGTGAGGTGGCCCGCACCGTCGGCGCCATCGGCGGCACGCTCGGCGGGTTCGGCACCGGCATCGCGCTCGGCGCGGTGAACGCGCTGCTCGGAGCGGGTACCCGGCGTGACGCGGTCGACCTGGCGCTCACCCTGGGCGGCGAGTTCGGCACCGCGCTGGGTGGCGTGAAGCTCGACGTCCGCGGGGCGCAGCATCTCGTCGACGCCCGGCCCGCGGTGTTCCTGTTCAACCACCAGAGCCAGCTCGACGTGATCATCCTCGCGAAGCTGCTGCGCACCGGGTTCTCCGCCGTGGCCAAGAAGGAGGCGGCGAACATCCCGGGGTTCGGGCTCGCGTTCCGGCTGGCCGACGTCGCGTTCGTCGACCGCACCGACACCACCTCGGCGAAGGCGGCGCTCGAACCGGCCGTGGCGCGGCTGCGCGAGGGGATCTCGCTCGTCGTCGCCCCGGAGGGCACGCGCTCGGCCACACCGGCGCTGGGCCGGTTCAAGAAGGGCGCGTTCCACGTCGCCATGCAGGCGGGCGTGCCGATCGTGCCCATCGTGATCCGCAACGCCGGTGAGCTCATGTGGCGCGGGGCGTCGACCGTGCGGGAGGGCACCGTGCAGGTCACGGTGCTGCCGCCGATCCCCACCGACGACTGGGCGGTCGAGGAGATCGACAAGCACGTCGAGATGGTGCGCGACCTCTACGTCGAGACCCTCGGTCGGTGGGGCGAGCGCGCCGTCCAGGTCACCGACGGGCCGTCGACGGGGTGGGTGGGGAATGACACGGATGTTCCGCTGGACTGGGGCACCTCCACCGAGATGAACGCGCTGGAGACAGCGATGTGGCGCGGCGAGACCGGCGACGCCCGGCTGCGCTCCAACGTCACGCTGCTGGAGATGCTCGACCACGCCCCCGACTGGGAGCGGCTGCGCGCGGCGCACGAGTGGGCGTCGCGGATGGTGCCGCGGATGCGCCAGCGCGTGGTGGACCCGGCGCTGGGGGTCGGCGCACCCACCTGGGTCACGGTCGACGGGATCGACCTCGACCATCACGTGCACCACGTGACGCTGCCCGCTCCCGGGTCGCGGCGCCAGTTGCTCGACGTGGTCGCGGAGTTCGCGGAGGCGCCGTTCGACCGCGAGCGACCGCTGTGGCGGGTCCTGCTCGTCGAGGGGCTCGCGGACGGCACCGCGGGCTACGTCGTCACCACCCACCACTCGGCCACCGACGGCCTCGGCGCCGTGCAGCTCATGGCGCAGCTGCACAGCCGCGGGCCCGAGCACGATCCCGAACGCCCCGAGCCGCCCCGGCCCGCGCCCACCGCGGCGTCCCCCGTCGGGCTGCTCACCGGCCAGATCGAGCGCACGGTCCGCGCCGCGCCGGGGGAGGCGCTGCGACGCGGGGTCGGGGCGTTGACGCATCCCTTGACCGCGGCGTCCGACGCCGTCAACGCGGTACGGGCACTCGGGCGCGTGGTGGAGCCGCCGCCCGACGGGTCGCCGCTGCTGGCGCACCGCACGGGCGACTGGCACTTCGACACCCTCGAGGTGCCTCTCAGGGCACTCAAGGCCGGGGCGAAGGCCGTGGGCGGGTCGGTCAACGACGGCTTCCTCGCCGCGATCCTGGGCGGCTTCCACCGCTACCACGAGCACTGCGGCGCAAGCGATGTGCAGACCCTGCCGGTCGGCATCCCGATCAGCCTGCGCACCCAGGACGACCCCCAGGGCGGCAACCGGTTCACCGGTGCCCGCTTCGCCGCGCCCCTGGCCGAGACCGACCCGGCGGCCCGGATCCGGGCGGTGCACGAGTTCGTGCGGGAGGCCAAGGGCGGCACCTCCGTCGACCCGGTGGGGCTGCTGGCGCCCGCCCTGCGCCTGCTGCCCGGCGTGGTGGTCGGGGCCATGTCGGGGCGGATGACAGCGGCCAACGACGTGCAGGCCAGCAGCCTGCCCGGCATCTCCTACCCGGTCTGGATCGCGGGTTCGCGGATCACCCGCATGTTCCCGTTCGGGCCGCTGCCCGGGTGCGCGGCGATGATCACCCTGATCACCCACGACGGCACGTGCTGCATCGGCGTCAACGTCGACGCGGGCGCGGTCACGGAACCCGAGGTGCTGCTGGCCGGGCTGCAGGCGGGTCTGGACGAGGTGGTCGCGCTGGGCGGCTGAGCGCCGGCGGCTCCGCCGCCCGTGCGCGGCAATCGTCGCCAGGACAGCGATTTCCGCGCACGACCGGCTGGGGCATGATCGGGCACGTGCTGCCTCTGGATGGGATCGTCGTCGTCTCGTGCGAGCAGGCCGTCGCGGCGCCGTTCGCCACGCGCCAGCTCGCCGAGCTGGGCGCGCGGGTGATCAAGGTGGAACGGCCGGGCGACGGCGACTTCGCCCGCGCCTACGACGAGACGGTGAAGGGCCTGTCGAGCCACTTCGTGTGGCTCAACCGCTCCAAGGAGTCGATCGCCGTCGACCTCAAGGACGATCACGGCGTGATGACGAGGCTGGTCGAGCGCGCCGACGTGTTCGTGCAGAACTTCGCCCCCGGCGCCGCCGAGCGCCTCGGCCTGGGCGCGGCGGAGCTGCGCGAGCGGCACCCCCGGCTGATCACGTGCTCGATCTCCGGCTACGGCCCCGACGGCCCCTACCGCGACGCGAAGGCCTACGACCTGCTGATCCAGTCCGAGGCCGGTCTCGTCTCGGTGACGGGGTCGCCGGACGCGCCGGCGAAGGCCGGCATCCCCGCCGCCGACATCGGGGCCGGGATGTACGCGTTCTCCGGCATCCTCGCCGCCCTCTACGACCGCGAGCGCACGGGCGTCGGCACGCACCTGGAGATCAGCCTGTTCGACGCGCTGGTGGAGTGGATGGGCTTCCCGCTGCAGTACACCGCCGGCAGCGGCGCGCCCCCGCAGCGCCAGGGCACGAGCCACGCCGCCATCGCCCCGTACGGCACGTTCGCCGCGGGCGACGGCACCGAGGTGGTGATCGGCATCCAGAACGAGCGCGAGTGGGTGGCGTTCTGCGCCGGGGTGCTGGGGCGGCCCGAGCTGGCGACCGACGAGCGCTTCGACACCGGCGCGCGGCGGGTGGCCCACCGGCCGGCCCTGCACGCGGAGATCGGTGCGGTGCTGGCCGGGCTCACCGGTGACCAGTTGACGGGCCGGCTCGCCGACGCCCGCATCGCCTACGGCCGGCGCCGCGAGGTGGCGGAGGTGCTGGAGCATCCCCAGCTCGCGGCGCGGGACCGCTGGCGCGAGGTGGGCTCGCCGGTCGGCCCGATCCGCACCCTCCTGCCCCCGATCACCCTCCCCGGCCGCGAACCGCGCCTGGACCCGATCCCCGCGGTGGGCGAACACACGGAGGCGGTCCTGGCCTGGTTGGACGGGCGTTCCTAGGAACGCCCGGGCAGCTCCGCCAGCATCCGCGCGGTCTGCGCCTCCACCACCGCCGCGGGGGCGGTGCCCAGGCCCGGGGCGTCGATCGGGACGGCCGTGGCGACCACCGCGTCGTCGAAGAGGTCGATGCGGCTGATCGTCGGCACCCGCAGGGCCCGGCCCCCGCCGGCGGGGGCGAGGCCGTCCATCAGGTACGGGGCGGCGCCGCCCGTCCAGACCGGGACGCCGGCGATCGCCCCCGCGCTGACGACGTGGGTGTGCCCGGCCAGCACGATGCGCACGTCCGTGCCGGCGATCGCGTCGGCCAGCTCGCCGCGGTTCTGCAGCTCCATGGCCGCCGCCAGCGGGAACGCGTTCGGCAGCGGCGGGTGGTGCAGCGCCAGCACCGTCCCGGCCGGGGCGGCCTCGGCCAGCTCGGCGCGCAGCCACGCGAGCTGCCCGGGCCGCAGCTCGCCGTAGGCCCGGCCGGGCACCGAGGAGTCGAGGACGACGACCCGCAGGTCCCCGAGCCGGACGACGTGGTCGTAGGGCTCTGCACACACCTCCGCACCGAGCAGGGGCTCGCCCAACAGGTATCGGCGCAGCGCCGCCCGGTCGTCGTGGTTCCCGGCCGCGAAGATCGTCGGAACGGACGTGGCCGCCAGCAGGGCCCGGAGCCGCCGGTACTCCTCGGGTGCGCCGTGGTCGGCGAGATCGCCGGTGAACACCAGCGCGTCCGGCGTCAGTCCCGACTCCTCGACGGTGCGCAGCGCGGCCGCCACGACGGGGTGGGTCTCGATCCCGAGGCCGTCGGGCGGGCCGTCGGGGCCGATGTGCAGGTCGGTGATCTGGACGAGCGTGTGGGTGGGCACGTCTGCCGATCATGCCCGGCCGGCGCGCGGGCCGCACCCGGTCTCGACATACTTCCCGGCATGGCGAAGAACCGGGATTCCGGACTGGGCCGCCGGGTGTGGGCGCTGTTCACGCCCTACCGCGCGATGCTGGTCGCGATCGTTGTGGCGGTGCTGCTGTCGAGCGGACTGGGCATCCTCACCCCCTTCCTCACGCAGGCGGTGTTCGACCGCGCGCTGTTCCCCGTCGGCGGCGGCGGCGTGCGGCTGTCGCTGCTCGCCTGGTTGGTCGGCGGCATGGTGGCCGTGCCGGTGGTGACCGCGCTGATCGGGGTGTTCCAGACCTACCAGACCACCCTGCTCGGCAACCGCGTCATGGCGGATCTGCGCAGCCGGCTGTTCGAACACCTGCAGCGCATGGACCTGTCGTTCTTCACCGCCACCCGCACCGGCGCCATCCAGTCGCGGCTGGCCAACGACGTGGGCGGCGTGCAGTCGGTGCTGAGCGAGACGGCCAGCTCGATCCTCGGCAACGTCGTGACCGTGGCGTCGGCACTGGTGGCGATGCTCGTGCTGTCGTGGCAGCTGACGATCGTCGCCGTCGTGCTGGTGCCGCTGTTCGTCGTGCTGCAGATCAGGGTCGGCCGCGTGCGGCGCAAGCTGGCCGGGCGCACCCAGGAGTCGCTGTCGGACATGACGGCGATCACCGAGGAGTCGCTGTCGGTGTCGGGCGTGCTGCTGGCCAAGGTGTTCAACCGCCAGTCCTACGAGATCCAGCGCTACCGCGAGGAGAACGCCCGCCAGGTCGATCTGCAGGTGCGCCAGGCCATGACGGGCCAGTCGTTCTTCGCCGTCGTGCAGACGTTCCTGGGGATCACGCCGGCGCTGGTGTACCTGGTGGCGGGCGTGCTGATCGTGATGGGTTCGGGCACGGCCGTCACCGCCGGCACGATCGTCGCGTTCACGACGCTGCAGACGCGCCTGCTGTTCCCGACGGTCAACCTGCTGCGCGTCTCGCTCGACGTCCAGACGTCGCTGGCGTTGTTCGGGCGGATCTTCGACTATCTCGACCTGACGCCGCGCATCGTCGACCGGCCCGACGCACGGGCCCTGGTGGCCGCGGCCGGGCGCATCGAGCTGGACCACGCCTGGTTCTCCTATCCGGCGGGCGAGGTGGCCGGTGAGGCGCTTCCGGAGGCGCCGACGAACCCCGTCTACGCCATCTCCGACGTCTCGTTCACGGTCGAGCCCGGGCAGCTCGCCGCGATCGTCGGGCCCAGCGGTGGCGGCAAGACCACGCTGTCCTACCTCGTGCCGCGGCTCTACGACGTCGACCGCGGACGCGTGCTGATCGACGGCCAGGACGTGCGTGAACTGACCCAGGCCTCGGTGGCCGACGCGATCGGGATGGTCACGCAGGACACCTACCTGCTGCACTCGACCATCGCCGACAACCTGCGCTACGCGAAGCCCGACGCCACCCAGGAGGATCTGGAGACCGCGGCCCGCGCGGCCAACATCCACGACCGGATCGTCTCGTTCGAGGGCGGCTACGACACGGTGGTCGGGGAGCGCGGATACCGCCTGTCGGGCGGGGAGAAGCAGCGCCTCGCCATCGCACGGGTGCTGCTCAAGGACCCCCGCATCCTCATCCTCGACGAGGCCACCAGCGCGCTCGACACCACCAGCGAGCGCCTGGTGCAGCAGGCCCTGGAGAACGCGACGAAGCGCCGCACCACGATCGCCATCGCCCACCGGCTCTCCACGATCCTCAACGCGGACGTGATCCTGGCCGTCGAGGGCGGGAAGGTGGTGGAGCGCGGCACCCACGCGGAGCTGCTGGCGCTGGACGGCCTCTACGCGCGCCTCTACACCGAGCAGTTCGCGGGCGGGAAGGTCGAGGTGCGGTGCTCGGACGGCGTCCGGTTCCGCGACGGCCGCACGCTGGTGAGCCAGCACGCGGCCGTCGGGAACGGTGGGGAGAAGGTGGCCTGAGCTCACTCCCGCTTGTCCGGGTCTGCACCTCCCGCGCCCAGCGCCCCCCGCCGGCGCCGGTCGGCGCGCTCGATCCAGACCGTCTCCAGCCGGGCCGTGTTGCGCCGGTCCCGGTCGGTAAGCAGAATGCTCTCGCGCTCGAGGCGGTCGGCCTCGTCCTCCCACCGCTGTCCGGCGACGAGATGCGGCCTGATCACCTTCCCGTAGTGGACGAGGTCGTCGCCCTCGGGGGACCCGTCGGCGAAGGCGGTCCAGAACACGAGCCACGCTGAGATCAGCATGACCAGCGCCACCAGCACGGCGAGCAGCGTGCCTAGCCCGTCGGCGCCGCTGAGAACGCCCTCGGTGTAGACACGGGCGAACGCGAGCAGGGCGACGGCCACCACGAGCAGCGTCATACCGACCAGAGCGAGCTTCGAGCTGAGCGGGAGGGCGACGACATCGAGGTGGCGACGGGCGTTCTTGTGCTGCCGCAGATCGTGTCCGAGGTGCTGCAGCGTGGCGGTGACGCCGGCGGTGGCGAGCACAGCCACCACCACGCTGATCCACAGCGGCAGGTTGTTGGCCGCCGGCAGCGTCAGGTCCACGTTGAACACGCCGACGGTGACCCACAGCATCACCGGGAGGTCGACCAGGGAGACGACGGCCAGCGCCAGCAGCTTGTGCAGGCGTGCAGCCGGCCGGTGCCGGACGCTGCCGCCCTCCTCCTCCAGATCGAGGACGGTCTGCAGGGCGTCGGCCCGTTCCTGGGCGTCGCCGACGGTGAGCAGCTGCCGGCGTGGGCCCCGCACGATGCGGACGGCCCCGCGGTCGACGAGCCTGCGCAGCTCACCGGCACGGGCGGCCTTCTCGGCGGCCCTGTCCTGTTCGGTGGGTGGCAGGACTACAGGTGGTCGGTAGGGGGGCATCGGGATTCTCCTTCTCCTCGGTTCAGGCACCGGTCCGGTACCTGATGACGCACACCCGCAACTGGTCAGCTGCGGTGTCGCCGAAGACTCCGTTGTGCATGGCGGTGGAACCGGCGGGTGTGCCCTCGCCCACCACCGTGATCGGGTGGGTGAGGCCGGCCCGGGCCAGTGCGTCGGCCACGGCCCGGGCCCGCGCGAAGGACAGGGCGCGGCGGCCCTCGAGGGTGCTGCCCGGCGGGTCGGCCGCCCGGCCCACCACGGAGACCGTCGCGTCGGGCCGGGCGGCGAGCGCGGCCTCGATCGCAGCGGCGCGGGCCCCCACGATCTCGACGGCCTCCGGGGTGAGTGCTGCCGAATCACCCTGGAAACCCAGCAGGGCGTCGGGCAAGGTCTCGGTGACGTCCCCGGAGGGCCCGGTGAAGGATTCGACGGCCGGGATCGCGACGGTCGGCCAGTCGCCGGTCGCGGCCGGTGGCGTCGATGCGGTCACCGCATCGTCGAACACACAGGTCGCCGCACCCGAAGCGCGGCAGATCGCCGCCCAGTAGGCCTGCAGGTGCGTGCGGATCGGCTTTGGGAGCGGCGTCTGATGACCCGCGACGGCGCCCAGGCCGGTCCAGAGGACGTTCCAGCCCGTGAGGTCCGGGAGCAGGCCGCGGCTGTGCAGGTCGGCCGCAAGGACGTCGGGGTCGGCCAGCCAGCCCGTGCTCCGCACGTCGAACCCCGCGCTGATGCTGAGGCCGTTCGAGACGACGACGAGCAGGCCGCCCCCGCCACCGCGGGTGGCCTGGTCCAGCCCGTCGAGCAGGTCCAGCCGGGCCGGACCGGCCGGGGCCGTCGTCGTGGTGACGGCCCCGGCCACCGCGCCGACAGCGTCGTCGACGAGCACTCCGCGGCGTGGTCCGTGCTCCACTGCGCCGTTCGCCCGCCGGGGGGTCAGGGCGATGACGGCGTGCGTCCCGCCGTCGGCGGACCGCACCGTCGCGCTGCTTCCCGGGCCTCCGGGGCCGTCGGTGGCCGGAGTGTCCTCTGCGGTCTGCCGGAGCGCCTGGCGGGCGCTCGCGGTCAGCGTCGGCAGGGGCTCGTCGGGGGTCCCACTCACCACGACCTCAACGGCGCCTCCGGCCGCCACCGGAACCGACACCACGGGGGCCGACACCGCAGGTGTCGTCGTCGGTGTGGTCGCTGCCGCTGTGCCGCACGCCGCCGTGGCGAGGAGGAGGGCCAGCAGGAGGATGGGGCGCAGTATCCGGGCAGGGATGACTTCTCGTTGCACAGCGACCTCCGCGTCGTCGTGACCGGTGTCCACGACGGGTGTCGTGGACACACATCCAGCGGCCGGACCGTGGTGCAGTCCGCTTGGCCGCCACGTCACCGATCGGAGGACGTCGAGAAGGATCCGGATGGCTGTGTCCAGGAGAGGTGAGAAGCAGTAGCGTAGGACCGAGAACAGTGTCCAGTCTAGAGGTGAGATGTCTCCAGATTGGACATGATCGTTGTACTGAAACTGGACATCGCGACGATCTGGACGAGTTGGCGGTGTGGAGAGACAGCGAGGATCCGACATGGCCGACTTCATCGCACTGCGCGACGAGATCAACCGCTTGATCGAGGGCGATGGGAACCTGCACGTGCCGGCCTACCGGATCAACAACCTGTTCGTCCGGATGGAGGAGCGCTTCGACGGGCGTTCGCCAGTGTCCCGGGCGACGTTCTACGGCTGGTTCCGCAAGGAGGAGCCGAAGCCGCCCACCGCGTCGCTGCTTGAGTGCGTGCCGGCATTGGCCGACATTCTGCAGGTCAAGGAGTACCAGCTCTACCACGTGGCCAAGCTGTTGCCGCCCGAGACCGAGATGACGATGTCGCTCTCGGTGGCCGCCCGCGAGTTCCGTGCGGCCACCCGCCACGCCTCGCAGGTGCTGTTCGACGTGGGGCTGGCCAGTGCCGGCGAGGCGCTGATCGTCGACCGGATCCTCCACCACGACCTCGACTACAAGGTCACCGTCTGGCCGGTGGTTCGCGGCGCGGCGAAGGCGCTCCACTCGCGGTCGTGGATCTCGATCGAGCCCGTGGAGAGCAACGTGGCCCGGCAGCGGGACCGGACCGGTCGCATCGAGCAGCTCCCCGAGGACCGCCGTCGGGCGTACTTCCGTGACGAGGTCCTGACCGAGGGGCTCTGGCGGTCGCTCGGCCTGCGCTGGAGGTATCCCCAGCCGCTCGAGTGGTCGGCGTCGGAGAACTCCACGCTGCTGATCGAGATGCCGGTGGAGGAACGCAACCGCGAACCCGGCGAGCTTCCGCCGGCGTCGCTCAGCCCATCGCGGGCCCTGGTGCTCTCCGGTCTGTGGGGCCACGCGGAGCCTTTGGCCGCATCATTGGCGAGCGCGCTGAACTGGGGTAGCTACGACCTGCGCTACCAGGGGTTCCGGGACGAGACCGAGCTGGAGGACAAGCGTCGTTTCAGCCGGGACAAGCTCGCCGAGAAGGCTCCCCACTACGCATGGGCGATCGCCGAGGATGCGACGTTCGTCAAGGAGATCGCTGACGACATCGTGGCGGCGGCGGGCCACCACCACATCGTCTGGATTACCTACGGCTCTGCGCTCACCGCCACCGCCGCGCTCGCGTGGCGGCGCAGCGAGGACGATGTGACGGCCTCGCAAACCGCAGTCCGGAACGTGGTGCAGAGGATCAACGAGACCCACCCGGTGATCTGGGTCGACCACCACGACGCGGACCTCAGCTACCCCGGGGCCGATGCCGAAAGCCGGATCAACCGCGACCTGCTCGCCGATCATGTCCGATACTCGGCCGCGGTGGTGCTCAACGAGTTGCACCGGCGTGGCGGGCCGCCGCTGCAGTGGTGGGGTGCCCTGTTCGACGATCTGCGGCGCGGCAGCGACCCGACGGCCGACATCCGGCCTCGCAACACTGCGGTGCGGTGGTGCGAGGCCGGTGATCCCGAGGTAGCGGCCCGTCGGGCATGACCCCGTTCTCAGCCGACGATGATATACAGCCCATACAGGACGATCGCGGCCGCGGCCACCAGGCAGAGGACGGCCACTGCCGTGCCGGTGCCCGGTGACATCGTCGCCGGCCGGGTGTCCAGGCCGGCGGCGCGGGCGCCGAGCCCGACCAGTGCGAACGACACGAGCGAGACGACGAGCACGGACGCGGCGAGCGACACGACCAGCACGATGAGCAGGGAACCCCAGGCGATGTTCATGAACGACTCCCTCAGACGCCGGCGGGCACGGGCTCGGCCTCGACGTCGTTGACGTTCGAGGCGGTGACGGGCTGACGGCGCGAGGCCGCGTAGATGCCGGCGGCGATCGCGACGCCGACGACGGCGACGATGACCGTGCCGAGGGTGCCGGTGGCGGCCACCCAGGACGCCAGCGCCCCGACGGCAGCGGCGGCGGGCAGCGTGAACAGCCATGCCAGCGCCATCCGGCCCGCCACGCCCCACTGGACGGAAGCAAGCTTGCGGCCGGCGCTCGCGCCGAAGATCGAGCCGGTGCAGACCTGGGTGGTGGACAGCGCGAAGCCCAGGTGCGCCGAGGTGAGGATGACCGCCGCGCTGGTGGCCTCCGCGGCGAAGCCCTGCGGGCTCTGGATGTCGCTGATCTTCTTGCCGAGCGTCTGGATGATGCGCCAGCCGCCGATCGCGGTGCCGAGCGCGATCGCGATGCCGCAGGTGGCGATCACCCACAGCGGGGGACCGGCGTTCTCCGGCAGCGAGCCGGCCGTGATCAGGGTGAGGGTGATGATCCCCATCGTCTTCTGGGCGTCGTTGGTGCCGTGGGCCAGCGCCACCATGGAGGCGGAGATGATCTGCGCGACCTTGAAGCCCTGCTTGATCGTGCCCTCCTCGCCGCGCGCGGTGATCCGGTAGGCGAGGTAGGTGGCGGCCAGCGCGACCAGCCCGGCGACGATCGGGGAGAGCACCAGCGGCAGCAGCACCTTGCTGACGACGCCGGCGAACTTGATGGCGTCGGCACCCGCGGCCACCCAGGTGGCGCCGATGAGGCCGCCGAACAGGGCGTGCGAGGAACTCGACGGCAGGCCGAGCAGCCAGGTCAGCAGGTTCCAGAGGATCGCGCCGACCAGGCCGCCGAAGATGACCACCGGGGTGATCTTGGTGTCGTCGACCAGGCCGCTGGAGATGGTCTTGGCCACCGCCACGGACAGGAACGCGCCGACGAGGTTCAGCACGGCCGCGATGATGACGGCGACCCGTGGCTGGAGCGCACCGGTCGCGATGGACGTGGCCATCGCGTTGGCGGTGTCGTGGAAACCGTTCGTGAAGTCGAAGACCAGGGCGGTGATCACGACCGCGATCACGATGGCGGAGAGGTCCATGGGCCGTCCTCAGTGGGCAGGTGCAGTGACGGAATGCACGGCGCCGCGGACAGTACGAGCCTTAAGCGAACGCAAAATGAACGCGCAATCAGCGGAGCTGTCGAATTGCCCGGTTCAACGCATTTCTACCAGTTCGACGGCGCATAGTCCTTGAGGAAACAGCCGTGGACGTCCTCGCCTGCCTCGCCGCGGACGATCGGGTCGTAGACGCGCGCCGCCCCGTCGACGAGGTCGAGTGGGGCGTGGAAGCCCTCCTCGGCCAGTCGGAGCTTCGTCGGGTGGGGCCGCTCGTCGGTGATCCAGCCGGTGTCGACGGCGGTCATGAGGATGCCGTCGCGCTCCAGCATCTCGCCCGCGCTGGTGCGGGTGAGCATGTTCAGCGCGGCCTTCGCCATGTTGGTGTGCGGGTGGCCGGGGCCCTTGTAGGCACGGCTGAACTGGCCCTCCATCGCGGAGACGTTGACGACGTACGTGCGCCTCGCCGCCGCGGCCGCCATTGCCGGGCGCAGCCGGCTGACCAGGATGAACGGCGCCGTCTGGTTGCACAGCTGCACCTCGAGCAGCTCCAGGGCGTCGACCTCGTGCACGCGCTGGGTCCAGCTGTTGACATCAGCGGTGTCGGGGAGCAGGCCGCCGGCGTCGATGGCCGTGCCGGCGGCGATGCGCTCGGGGGACGCGCTGCGGGCGGTGAGGGCGAGGTGGGTCACCGCGGGCGTCGATTCGAGGCTCCCGGCGAGCGCGGCCGGGTGGGCGTCGCTCACGTGGTCGAAGGTGATCACGTCGACCAGCTCGGGGGCCGGTGTGCGCTCGGCCTCCACGAGGGCCGAGTACGAGCCGGGGGAGCGGCGCACCGTCTGTGCGGCGTTGTTGATGAGGATGTCGAGCGGGCCCTGCTCGGCCACCGAGTCGGCGAGCGCGACGACCTGAGCCGGGTCACGCAGGTCGATGCCCACCACGCGGAGCCGGTGCAGCCAGTCGGCGCTGTCGTCCATCGCGGCGAAACGGCGCACGGCGTCGTTCGGGAAACGGGTGGTGATGGTGGTGTGCGCGCCGTCGCGCAGCAGCCGCAGCGCGATGTACATGCCGATCTTGGCCCGGCCGCCGGTGAGCAGCGCCCGACGGCCGGTGAGGTCGGTGCGGGCGTCGCGCTTGGCGCGGTTCAACAGCGCGCAGTCCGGGCAGAGCTGGTGGTAGAACGCATCGACCACCGTGTAGCGGTTCTTGCAGGTGTAGCAGGCGCGCGAGCGCAGCAACGTGCCCGCGCTGGCCCCGACGGTGGTGGACACCAGCGGCAGGCCCTGCGTCTCGTCGTCGATGCGGCCGGGCGCGCCGGTGGCGGTGGCCGCGGTGACGGCGTCGTCCGCGGCGGCGACGGCGTCGCGCTTGGCGTGCCGGCGAGCGATCTTGACCGACTTCCACGCGCCCGCGGTGGCGCGACGGATCGCGACCGCGTCCGGGTGCTCCGGGGGGAGAGCCTCGACGTCGGCGATCACCTGCAGGCAGGTGGCCAACTTGTCGGGATCGATCGCGCTCACGGGCCCCAGGGTACGGGGGTCACTCCTCCATCTCGGCGAGCGCCTTGCGCGCCTGCTCCAGCTCGGCCTCCAGCGCTGCGACCCGGGCGGCGGCCTGCTCCCGGGCGGCACCGATCACGGCGTCGATGGGGGCGGCCAGCTGCGCGTGCAGCTCCTGCGCGGCGCGGAGCACGGCGGCGGCGGTGACCGGCAGGCCCCGCTCGATCCAGGTGGTGCCCTGCTTGAGCTCGGCCTGCCATTCGCCGTCGGCCGTGCCGCTGACCGTGAGGTGCAGCTCGACGGTGCGGGTGGTGCGCGCGGTGGAGCCCTTGGGGCGGCCGCGGCCGCGCTTGGGCGGGGAGTCGACGGGGGCGGTGTCTGCCGCTTCCGTAGCGGGGAGAGTGACCGGCTCGGTGCTCTGCGTGTCGTCCACAGTCGCAGAGGATAGAACGCGCGTTCGATCGCTCATCGTCGGGGTCGGCGTGACGGGGTGGCCGTGAGCGGGTCCGCAGGCCAGTCGTGTTTCGGGTATCGCCCGCGCAGCTCGGAGCGGACCTGGGCGTAGGGGCCGGCCCAGAACGACGCGAGGTCGGCGGTGACGGCGGCCGGGCGCCCGGCGGGCGACAGCAGGTGCAGCACGACGGGGAGCCGGCCGTCGGCCACGGTGGGGGTGGCGGTCCAGCCCAGCACCTCCTGCAGGCGGACGGCGAGCACGGGCTGGTCGCCGGAGTAGTCGAGCGTGATGCGCGAGCCGGTGGGCACCTCGAGGCGTTCCGGGGCGAGCTCGTCGAGGCGGCCCGCGATGGACCAGCCGAGCAGGCCGCGCAGGACCGGTCCGGCGTCGATGCGGGAGAGGTCCGACCGGCGCCGCGCGGAGGTCAGCGCGCCGGTCCACCAGCGGTCGGGGTCGGCGAGCAGGGCCGCGTCGGCCACGTCCGGCCATGGCTCACCAAGCACGCGGTGCAGGGTGGCGAGGCGGTCGCGCAGGGCGCGGGCATGCGAGGTCCAGCGCAGCAGTCCCAGCCCCTCCGCGCGCAGTCCGTCGAGAAGTGCCGCGCGCACGAGGGCGGGATCGGGCCGGGCGAGCGCGCGTTCCTCCAGCACGATGGCGCCGAGCCGCCGGACGTGCCGCGCCAGGACGTCGCCGCCCGTCCAGGCGACCTCGTCGGCGTCCGAGAGCAGAGCGGGAGCCGCGTCCTCCGCCGTCTCCCGGTCGGTGGCCGCGGCGAGCCGGACCCGCCCGTTCTGCGCGCCCGGCGTGCGCTCGGCGTCGGCGACGGCCAGCCACTCCTGGGCGGCCAGCGGGCTGCCGGACGGGAGCTCGACGGCGGTGCCCCCGGCCATGAGGTAGAGCGGTGAGCCGGGGGAGCGACGGCGGGCGAGGCGCTCCGGCTGCGCGAGGGCGACGACGAACGCGGCGTCCCCGCCCCGGTGATCGTGATCGTCCGCGCGGCGGCGCCCTCGCGAGGGCGGTGAGGCGCGGTCGGCGGGGGATGCGGCTGGGTCGTGCGCGGATATCGCTGCCGGAACAGCGTTATCCGCGCACAGGCGGCGGAGCCGCGCCGTCTCCGCACGCCAGCGCCCGGCGGCGGGGGCGGAGCCGTTGCGCAGAGCCGCCAGCTCGGCGGAGACCTCCGTCCCCTGGCTCAGGGTGTCGTCGTCGAGCAGGGCCACCACCTCTGCCGCAAGCCGCACACCCACCGCGTCGGAGCCGTCGAGGAGGGCGCGGGCGAGGCGGGGGTGCAGGCCCAGTCCCGCCATCCGTCGGCCGCGGGCGGTGATCCCGTCCCCGTCGAGGGCGCCGAGCGCGCGCAGCACCTCCTGCCCGGCCTGCAGCGGACCCTCCGGCGGGGCGTCCCACCAGCGCAGGCCGCTGCCGTCGGGGGTGCCCCAGTCGGCGAGGTCGAGGGCGAGGCGGGTGAGGTCGGCGGTGCGGATCTCCGGCTCGGGGTAGCGGGGCAGCAGCTCGCCCTCCGGCCAGCAGCGGTAGACGCGTCCGGGGGCCTCGCGTCCGGCGCGGCCCGCGCGCTGGTCGGCCACCGCCGCCGACACCCGGACGGTGACGAGCCCGGCCATGCCGCGGCGGTGGTCGACGCGCGGGGTGCGGGCCAGCCCGGCGTCGACGACGGCGCGGACGCCCGGCACGGTGAGGCTCGACTCGGCGACGGCGGTGGCCAGCACCACCCGCCGGCGCGCCCCGGGGCGCAGCGCGGCGTCCTGCTCGGCCGCCGACAACCGGCCGTGCAGCGGGAGGACGTCGGCGTCCAGACCCGACAGTGCGGTGGCCGTGCGGCGGATCTCCGCCACTCCCGGCAGGAACACCAGCACGTCGCCGCCGTCCAGTGCCGTGCGCACCGCCCGCGCCACGCACGCCTCGATCTTCTCGCCGCGTGCGGGTGGCGAGTACCGCACGTCGACGGGGAAGGTGCGGGCCGAGACCTCCAGCACGGGCGCCTTCCCGAGGATCTCCGACAGCCGCCCCGTGGCCACCGTGGCCGAGGTGGCGAGCAGCTGCAGGTCGGGACGCAGGCCCTCGCGGGCGTCGAGCAGTAGGGCGAGCAGCAGGTCGGCGTCGAGGTGGCGCTCGTGGCACTCGTCGAGCAGCACCGCGGAGACCCCGGTCAGCTCCGGGTCGCCGGCGAGGCGGCGCACCAGCAGCCCGGACGTCACCACCTCGACGCGCGTGGCCGCCGAGACCTTCCGGTCACCGCGCACCGCGTACCCGACCGACCGCCCGACCGGCTCGCCGAGCAGCGACGCCATGCGGGTCGCGGCGGCCCGGGCGGCGAGGCGCCGCGGCTCCGCGACCAGCACCCGCCCCGGGAGCGCGGCGGCGAGAGCGAGGGGGACGAGCGTGGTCTTGCCGGTGCCCGGCGGCGCGACGAGCACGGCGGTCCCGTGCGCGGCCAGGGTGCCCGTCACCGTGTCGAGTGCGGCGCGGACGGGCAGGTCGGGCAGATCGGCGGGCAGGTGCATCAGGTGCAAGGATCACACGTATGACCTGGTTGCCCCGCACGCTCGGCGCGCTCACCGCCGTCTACGGCCTGTCCACGCTGGTGAAGCCGACGATCTTCAGCAAGCCCGCGGGGCTCTCCGGGGACGAGCCGCCGGTGCCCGTCGCGGTCCTCGTGCGCGCTGTCGGGGTCCGCGACGTCGCGAACGGCGTGGCCATGGCCGTCGCGCCGGCCGGTCCCGCGCTGCGGCTGGCTGTCATGGCCCGCATCGCCGCCGACCTCGGTGACGCCCTGACCTTCGCCGTCAGCCCGAACGAGAGCCCCGAGGCCAAGCGGAAGGCCATCGGCGTGGGCGTCGGCTGGGGCGCCCTGAACCTCCTGGGGCTGCTCGCGGCCCGGAAGGGCTGACCACCCCGGCTTGCCCTCCCGGCGTCGGGGCGGCAGGCTCCGGCCGTGAGAGATGGCACCACGGGAGTCACGCCGCTCTTCCGTGCCGCTGATCCGACGCTGCGGGCCCCCGCGCAGCGTCGCCTCGACGCCCTGCTGGAGCTCATCGGGATCCCCGACGGCGCCGCCGGGCCCGTTCCCGCGATCCTGCTGCGGACGGCCCCCGACATCGTCTCCGCCGAGGTGTTCCGGGCCGGCGAGGAGTCGCCCCGGTGGCCGCTCGGGGACGCCGCCGCCGGTCCGGTCCTGCTCCCGGCGGACGGTCCCGCAACCCACGCCCTCCTGCTGCCGCTGCGGCCCGGTCCCGATCCGGTCGGGGTGCTGGTGCTGGGCCTCGACGGGGAGCCCGACGACGAGCTCCTGGCCTTCCTCGACGCCGTCGCCGCGCAGGTGGCGACGCTGCTCGCCGGCTCCACGACACCGGCCACCGCCCGCCGTCTGGAGCTGCTGCAGCGGGCCACGGCGGAGCTGTCGGCGTCGGCGACCCCGCACCAGGTCGTCGACGTCACGCGCCGGCACCTCTCCCGCCTGCTCGCCACGCCCGCGGTCGCGGTCTGGGAGACCGGCGGCGGCGTGCTGCGGTCGTCCGCGATGGACGGCTGGGGGCCTGCCGTCGTGCGGGACTGGACGTCGCTGCCGCTCGCGGGGGCGACGCCGGTGGCCGACGCCGCGCGCGGTCCCCGCACCGTGCTGCTGGAACGAGCCGACGACTGGGCCCGCCACTACCCGCACCTGCAGGACGTCATCGCGGCGAGCGGATATCGCAGCCTGGCGGTCTGGCCGCTCGTCGTGGCGGGGGAGTGCCTGGGCGCCGTCGCCGCCGGGTTCCCCGGACCGCGGACGCTGGGCGCGGAGGAGCGGGCGACGGCCGCCGCGCTCGTCGAGCAGTGCGCGCAGGCCGTGGCGCGGGCCCGGCTGCTGCAGGCCGAGAGCGACGGCCGCCGCGACGCGGTGCGGTTGTCGGCGGCGCTGTCGGCCCTGTCGGCGGCTGTCGACCTGCCGGCCGTGGCCGCCGTGCTGGTGGAGCAGGCCGTCGCGGCTGGGGCCGTGGCCGCCGTGGTCACCGTGCACGAGGAGGAACACGTCGAGGTCGTGGCCGCCGTCGGCTTCCCCGGCGACCCGCCCCGGCGGCTGACCGGTGCCGGACCGCTGGTCGCCGACCGCACCGAGCCCGCGTGGACGGTGACCCCGGGCCCGCAGTGGGGTGCCCCCGCGCAGCCCTACCCGGTGCACTCGGTGCTCCCGCTGATCGTCGCGGGGATCCGGACGGGCAGCCTCGGCATCGTGTGGGCGGGCGATCCGCCGGCTCCGGGGCAGCGGGCCGTGATCGAGACGGTGTCCGGGCAGGGCGCGCTGGCCCTGGCCCGCGCCCGCATGCAGCAGGCCGAGCACGAGGTGGCGGTCACGCTGCAGCGGGTGCTGCTGCCCGCCGCATCGCCGCGGCTGGAGCGGCTCGCCGTGGCCACCCGCTACCTGCCCGCCGGACGCGGCGCACAGGCCGGGGGTGACTGGTACGACGTCATCCCGCTCGACCGTGCGCGCGTCGCGATCGTCGTCGGGGACGTCGTCGGGCACGGGCCGAACGCGGCCGGCGTGATGGGGCAGTTGCGCAGCGCGCTCGCCGCCTACCTGCTCGACGACCACGGCCCCGCCGAGGCACTGGAGCGGCTCGACCGCTTCGCCCGCCGCGTCGACGGAGCCGCGGCCAGCACCGTCGCCTGCGGGGTGCTCGACCGCGGCACGGGTGAGATGTGCTGGGCCCGCGCCGGGCACGTGCCCGCCCTGGTGGTGGACGCGGACGGCACCCGGTTCCTCGACAGCGGCTCGGGCACCGTGCTGGGTGTGCGCGGCCGGCCGCCGTTCACCGAGGAGCGCACCGTGCTCACTCCGGGGGCGAGTGTCGTGCTCTACACCGACGGCCTGGTGGAACGGCGCGGTGAGGACATCGACGCCGGGCTCGACCGCCTGGAGCGCGCCGCCGAGCGGCTGCGGCACCTCGCGCCGGAGCAGTTCGCCACCGCCCTGCTCGACCGGTGCCTGGGCGGCGGTCCCGCCGACGACGTCGCGGTCGTCGTGATCCGGCTGCTGCCGCCCCCGCTGCGCCGGCGGCGCCGGGCCGATCCCGCGGAGCTGGCCCGGGTGCGGCGTGAGATCCGGAAGTGGGCCAGCATCGCGGCGCTGCCGGACGAGCAGCTCGAGGACCTCCAGCTGACGCTCGGTGAGGCCGTCGCCAACGCGGTGGAGCACGCCTACCGCGGCCGGCCCGCGGGAGACGTCACCTACGGCGTGGAGATGACGAGCGACGGCGGTGTGGCGGTGGAGGTCCACGACGGCGGTCACTGGCGCCCGCCCCCGGCCGACCCCGGCTACCGGGGGCGCGGGCTGCTGATCATCGACCGGATCACCACGGCCGTGTCGGTGGCGGGCTCCGACGAGGGCACGGTGGTGCGCTTCACCGTGCCCGCGGCGGCCGCCGACCGGTCTTGATCGTCAGGAGTGGTCGAGCGCGGCCGGATGTGGCCGCCGCTGCCCACCTGCGGTGATCACGGGGCGGTCGGTCACGCCCTCACCCGGGCGGTGATCAAGGACCGAGTTCGTCGCGGTGCGCTCGTGCGCGGGAGGCGGTGGTGGCCGCCGCGCTCGCGACGCGGGCCGACTCCCGCGCCGTGACCCCGGCCTCCCGTGCGGCCGCCGCGGCGGTGCGCTCCCCTTCCCGGGCGGCGTCGAGCTCGGCGGCGAGGTCGGCCACCCGCGACCGCGCGTCGGCGTGGTCCTGCTCGGCCTCGACGCGGGCGGCATCGTCGGCCTGCTGGCGGTCGCGGGCCCGGCTCTCGGCCGCCTCGGCGTCGGCGACCGCGCGGTCGCGCTCCTCGCGCTCGCGGACGAGCCGCTCCTGCTCGGCGCGCTCGGCCCGCTCCCTCTCGACCCGGTCGGCATCCGGCTGCTCGTGGTCCGGCTGCTCGTGGTCGTCCGCGGGCGGTGCTTCGACCGGCAGCGCGGGAGGGGGCCGGCGGGCCGGGACCGTGCCCGGCTCCGCGGTAGGGCCGAAGCCGCTGTAGCTGACGGTGCGGGTCAGGCGCCCGGCCCGCACCTCCTCGGCCACTCCGGGGTCGGCCAGCGCGGCCTCGAGTATGCCCGACACGTCGCGGATCACGGAGTCGCCCGCGGAGTCCCCGGCCTGCGACGCGAGCCGCCCCGCCTCCCGCGCCATGGCTGCGACCAGCCGGCTGCGCTGCGACGACAGCGCGCGCAGGGTGGCACCGTCGAGGGTGCGCTGGGCGTCGGCGAGGTCCCCGGCCAGCGCGAGCAGCCCGTCGAGCTGCTCGGCGCGGTGGCGGGCGAGCAGGTTGGCCAGCCACGCCGCCTTGGTCGGGCGCCGCAGCCGGGCCACCGCACGGGCCAGGTCCCTGTCGCCGGCGTCCTTGGCGCGGGCCACGGCGTCGTCCCGGGCGGGCACGAAGTCGTCGGGGTTGGTCGCGTAGAGCTCGTCGGCGATGTCGTCGAGCGGCGTGGCCTCCGGCACATCGTGAACCTAGTGCCCGTCAAGATCCCCCGGTACCCGCTCCCGCGGTTACCGTGGAGTAGCACGGGATCGGCGGTACCCCCCGTACGCCGCCCGTGTGTCCGGCGGCCGCGTCCCCACCCCTCGAGACGCGGTCGTCGGACCCCTGACAGGCTGGGCAGTATGACCTTCGATCCCGACAGCTTCGATCCCGACAGGGGCGACGACCTCGACGGCGACGCCCAGCTCGACCAGGGTGACACCCTCGACGACCGGGGCGTGGCCGATCCCCTCGACGAGGGCTACTCGCCCGCCGAGCGCCCGTGGGCGGTCGACGACTTCGGCACCACCGCGCGCGAGGAGGCCGAGGGCGAGGACCTCGACCACCGCCTCGCCCGCGAGGTCCCCGACATCAGCGACGAGGACGATGGGTTGGGGGACACCTCCGACACCGACGGCGAGCTACGTGACGACCAGGTCGGCGACCGCCGCTCGGGCCGGCTCGTCGCGTCCGACGAGGGCGGCGTGAGCGACACCGACGACGAGGCGTGGGCGTCCGACATCGGGGTCGACGGGGCGGGGGCGTCGGCGGAGGAGGCCGCCGTGCACGTCGTCGGTGACGAGGACTGACGATCATGGAGGTCACCGCGCCGATCGTCGCCGTCACCGTGCATCCCGAGCGTGCCCGCGTCACCCGCCGCGGCCGGGTGGAGCTCGCGGCGGGGAGCACCGAGCTCGTGGTCACCGGGTTGCCCGTCTCGCTGCTGGAGGACTCGGTGCGGGTGGCCGGGCGGTCGGGGGTCGCGGTCCGGGTGGTCGGGGTCGACGTCGCCTGGCGGGATCTCGTGGACGCCGCGGACGATCGCGTGCGCGCCGCCGAGGCCACCGAGCGTGACGCCCTGGCGGAGGTTCTCGCCCTGGAGGGTGCCGACGCCGGGGACGCCGCCCGTGAGCAGATGCTGCAGCGGCTGAGTCTGCGTTCGGGAGACCGGCTCGCCGCGGCGCTCGCCGACGGCAGTGCCGGCATCGCGCGGGTGGCGGAGATCGGCACGGCGGTCTCGGCGCAGCTCGTGGAGGTTGCGGCGAGCCGTCGCGCCAACGCCGAGCGCCGCCGCGAGGGCCAGCGCGCGATCGACGCCGCCCGCGCCGAGCTGAAACGGCTGCGCCACTCCGGCCGGCAGCGCCGGGAGGTGGCGGTCGCCGTGGAGGCCGACGCCGCCGGTGAGCTGGAGCTGGAGCTGGACTACGTCGTGCACGGAGCGGGCTGGTCGCCCGCCTACGACGCCCGGCTCGCCGGCGAGACCCTCGCCCTCGCCTGGTTCGGGATGGTCACGCAGAGCACGGGCGAGGACTGGCCGGAGTGCGAGCTCACGCTGTCGACGGCCCGCCCGGCGGTGGCGACGGGCGTGCCGGAGCTGGACCCGTGGTGGGTCGACGTCCGGCCGCCGATGATGCCGATGGCCGCGGTGGCGCGGTCGTTCGGCGCAGCCGCGGGAGGCCCGGAGCGCGCCGTGGCCAGCAAGTCCGTGCAGGCGGTGGAGGCCATCGCCGTCGAGTCCACCGTGTCAGCGTCCTGGCGGCTGGCCCGGCCCACCGCCGTTCCCGGCGACGGCACCCCGCACCGCACGACGATCACGTCGTTCGACCTGCCCGCCCGCCTCGACCACGTCACCGCGCCCGCGCTGGGCGCCGAGGCCCACCTGCGGGCGGTCGTCACGAACACCGGCCGCACCCTGCTCGCCGGGCCCGTCTCCACGTTCCTCGACGACGCGTTCGTGGGCACCACGACGATCGAGCAGACCGCCCCCGGCGGTGAGATCGAGCTGGCGCTGGGCGTGGACGACCAGGTCACCGTCGAGCGCGAGCTGGTGGAGCGCACCGCCCACAAGGCCCGGTTCGGCAGCACCCGCGGCGCCGTCGAGCGCTGGCGCATCACCGTCACCAACGGCCGCACCACGCCCGCGCGGGTCACTGTCCGCGACCGCGTGCCCGTCTCCCGGCACGCCGACGTGAAGATCGTCGACGTGCTGCTCGCCCCGGAGCCGGCCGAGCGCGACGAGCTGGGCCGGGCGGAGTGGGTCGCGCAGATCGACGCGGGCGCCACCTGGACGGCCGACGTCCGGTTCGGGGTGGAACACGCGAAAGACACTCCGGTGACCGGATGGCGGTGATTGCGGGCAGGATGTGCGGGTGATCGCGAACGACCCGGGCACCGACGCCGAGCGGCGCAGCCGTGCTGCGGAGGAACTGGCCCGCCTGCGGCCCGCGCTGGCGCTCGACGCCGAGCGCTGTCTGGGCCGGGCGGAGTCGGTGGGGTTCCTGGCGCGGCTGGACCGGTGGTTCGCCGACGTCCACGTCCCGGTGGAGGCGCTGTACGGGGCCGACGTGGTGGAGGGGCTCGTGCGCGGCGCCCTGCGGGCCGCGGCCGAGCGGCCCGTCGAACTGCGGGAGCTCGACCGGCGTCGGGAGATCGATCCCGGCTGGTTCCAGCACCCGTCCATGATCGGCTACGTCGCGTACACCGACCGGTTCGCCGGGACCCTCGACGCCGTCCCCGACCGGCTCGACCACCTCGCCGAGCTGGGCGTCACGTACCTGCACCTGATGCCGCTGCTGGCTCCGCGCGACGGCGAGAACGACGGCGGGTACGCGGTGGCCGACTACCGCGCCGTCGACCCACTGCTGGGCACGATGGACGACCTCGAACACCTCGCAGGCCGGCTGCGCGGGCGTGGCATGAGCCTGTGTGTCGACATGGTGGTCAACCACACCGCCCGCGAACACCGCTGGGCCCGGGGCTGGCTGGCCGGTGAGCCGGGGTTCGAGGGCTTCTACCTGGCCTTCCCGGACCGCACGCTGCCCGACGCGTACGAGGCCACCATCATCGACGTGTTCCCGCACGAGGCCCCGGGCTCGTTCACCCGCGTCGAGGGCAGGGGCTGGGTGTGGACCACGTTCTTCGACTACCAGTGGGACCTCGACTGGACCAACCCCCGCGTGTTCGCCGCGATGCTCGGGGAGATCCTCTGGCTCGCGAACCGGGGCGTGGAGATCTTCCGGCTCGACGCGGTGCCGTTCATGGGCAAGCGGCTGGGCACGACGTGCATGAACCAGCCGGAGGTGCACGACATCGTCCAGGCGCTGCACGCGCTGGTGAAGCTCGCCGCGCCGGCCACGGTGTTCAAGGCCGAGGCGATCGTCGCCCCCGACGACCTCGTCGCCTACCTCGGCGCCGCTGGTGACATCAAGAATGGCCGCTACCGCCCGGAGTGCGAGCTGGCCTACCACAACCAGCTCATGGTGCTGCTGTGGTCGGGCATCGCGACGAAGGACGCGCGGCTCGCTGTGCAGTCGCTGCGGCGGCTGGGCCCCATCCCGGCCGAGACGTCCTGGGCCACCTACGTGCGCTGCCACGACGACATCGGCTGGGCGGTGTCCGACGAGGACGCCCGCGCCGTCGGCTACGACCCGTTCGCGCACCGCGACTTCCTCAACGCGTTCTTCTCCGGTGAGTTCCCGCTGTCGTTCGCCCGCGGGGCACGGTTCGGGGAGAACCCGGAGACCGGTGACGCACGGATGTCCGGCTCCACCGCCGCGCTCTGCGGCATCACCGACGCCCGGAACCGCGACGACCCGCTCGCGTGCGCGGCGGCGATCCGGCGGTTCGTGCTGCTGCACGCCGTCACGTTCGCGTGGGGCGGCGTGCCGTTGATCTACATGGGCGACGAGCTGGCGCAGGGCGACGACACGTCCTATCGCGACGATCCCGCGCTGGCCGGGGACAACCGCTGGATGCACCGCCCGTACTTCGACGAGGCCGCTGCCACGTACCGCCACGACCCCGGGACCGTCGAGGGGCGGGTGTTCGGCTGGATGCACGCGCTCGCGTCCACCCGCGCGTCGCTCCTCGCGTTGGATGCGGCGGGGGAGTCGGCGGTGCTGGAGGTCGACTCCCCGCACGTGCTGGCCTGGCGCCGGCGCCACCCCCGCAGCGGTAACTTCGTCGGCATGGTCAACTTCGCCGAGCACGCCGTCTCGATCGACCCACGCGCCCTGGGCGGGTTGGGCGAGCTGGAGACGGTGCTGGCGAGCGACGGCCCGCCGCTGGTGCACCGGGGTCGTCTCGTGCTGCCCGGGCTGGGGTTCGCGTGGATGGCGCAGCCGTGAAGCGCAAGTCGCTCCCCGACGCCCCCGACCTGCCGTCGACGTGGGAGAAGGCGCCGGCGCAGATCGGGTCCGGCGACGTGTGGGACGGCGTCGAGGCGGGTCCGGACGTCGAGGTGCCCGAGCACGTTGCCGACCTGCGCCTGCAGGAGTGCCGCTGGACCGGCGCCGATCTGTCGGGGCGCAGCTTCGGCGCGCTGCGCGTTCGCGACACCGAGTTCGTGCAGTGCGACCTGTCGGGTGCGGTGCTCGATGACGCCGTGCTCACCCGCGTCACGTTCACCGACTGCCGGCTCACCGGCACAGTGTTCAGCGGCGCCGAGCTCACCGACGTCCGGATCTCCGGCTGCACGGCCGATCTCGCCGCGTTCCGCATGGCGCGCGCGTCGTTCCTGCTGGTGGAGGACACGAGCCTGCGCGGTGCCGACTTCTACTCCTTCCGCGCCGCCCACACGGCGCTGCTGGGCTGCGACCTGACGGAGGCGGTCCTGGAGGACGCGCAGCTCGCGGGTACGGACCTGCACGGCTCCACCATCGCCGACGTCCAGGGTGCCCTGGCCCTCCGCGGCTGCAGGATCGGGGCGGAGCAACTGGTCCCGGTAGGAGCGGCGCTCCTGGCGGCGTTGGACGTCCGCATCACCGACCGCCCCTGACCGCTGATTGCAGCAAAGCCACGTTCACGCAATCAGATGGCGTGAACGTGGCTCTGCTGCAATGGGGGATCAGCGCTGTTGCTGCGCCAGGCGTTGGGCGATCACCTGCTGCAGGCGCGCCAGGCCGCTCGCGTCCAGCGTGCCGACCTGGCCTTCCAGCTGCCTGAGCAGGTGCGGGTCGCTCACGCTGCGCTCCGACGACTGGATCAGCACCGTGCCGGCGCCGGTGAAGTCGAACTGACGCTCCTCGCCCGAGTTGCTGCCCAGCAGCCCCATCGCCGTGGACAGGAAGCCGCTCATCCAGCGCGCGTCGTAGTGGTGGCTCGGCGACGGGCAGTCGGCCCAGCCGACCAGCGCCTGCGGGTCCACGCGGATCGGGGGTTCGGCGAAGATCACCGGGCCGGAGCTGGACGCCAGGAACCTGCCCGTGCCGATCAATGTCAGGAACCCGGGGACGATCGACTGCTTGAGCTCCAACGTGGAGTCGAACGCCAGCAGGTTGGCCGCGCGCAGCGTCAGGTTGCCGTTCTCGAGGTCGTAGCTGTTGATGTCGTAGCCGCGGTCGCCGAGGATCAGGTGCCCGGAGCCGTTCGCCACCACCCAGTCGCGGGTGTAGAGCGGCGCCGAGAAGCGCTCGGCCACGAACCCGCCGAGCGACGCCGACGAGAGCGGCTCGAACCGGATGCCCTGGCCGTGGGGCGCCGGATAGTAGGCGATCATGCGCCCGGTCTGCATGAACAGCCGGCCTTCCAGCCGCACGCAGTAGGCGTAGTGGTTGCCGGGGATGTTGTCGTTGTCGGGCAACGTCGACGGGTTGAGCGGGGTCGTCACAGCTTCTGCTCCGATGCCTGGACGTAGACGGTGCCGTGGCCGCTGAGTTTGAGCTGGATCGCCTCGCCCGACCCGCGCCCGACGGCGTCGCGCCAGCCCACCGACGCGGAGATGTCCACCTGCACCTGCCCGACGTGGGCGACGTAGGCCTGGGGGTCGACCGCCACGGGGCGCGAACCGTCGACGGGGATCGCGATGGTGCCGCCGTGCGACAGCACGGCGGCGCAGCCGTAGCCGTGCAGCTGGGTGGTGAACAGTCCCTGCCCGCTGACGGCACCGCGCACGGCGCCGCGGATGCCGCCCTGCGAGCCCAGGAACACGACGGTGGACTGCAACGCCGCCTCGTGCGCGACGAGACGGTCGGCCTCCACCGACAGCGGCCCGGAGCCGTCGACCTCGATGATCGTGAGGTAGAGCCCGCGGTAGCCGTAGTGCACGGTGCCCTGGCCCTGGGCCACCATCATGGCCACCTGCTCGCCCTGCACCATGCGTCCGACCATGCCGCCGGCGCCACCCGGGCCCATATGGACGGGGGAGAAGCCCACGTCGCCGGTGTAGGCGAGCATCGCGCCGCGCCGGGCCAGGATCTCCCGGCCGGGCGAGACAGGTGCAGTGATCACCTTGCCGTTGACCTGCTCGAAGACGCCCATCCTATTTCCCGACCAGGACGCGGGTGCCGTTGACGGCCGGGGTCTGCCTCACGAGGCTCACGTCATTTCTCCTCGGGCTGGATGTACACGACCCCGCTGCCGTCGAAGCGCAGGGAGAACGCCTCGCCCGAGCTCTCGCCGATCAGGTTGCGCCACGACACGTCGGTGACGAAGGTCTGGTTCAGCCGCCCTTGGCTGGCGATGAACGCGTCGGGGTCCACCACCAGCGGGTACTGGGGCGAGACCTCCAGAGCGATCGGCGGGCCGCCCGACGACAGCAGCGCCACCGCCCCGAACCCCGTGACGGTGGTGGTGAACAACCCCTGCCCCGACGACGCGCCGCGCAGCCCGGCGAACGCCACGTCGGTCTTCAGCTTGTCCGACAGGGCCAGCAGCTGCTCGGACTCGACCCTTAGGGTCTCGCCGTTCAGCTCGACGACCAGCACCTCCATCGCGTCCTTCGCGAACCAGACGGTGCCCTGGCCGGAGCAGGTCATCAGCGACACCGACTCGCCGGTGGCCTTCTGCTTCAGCGCTGCACGCAGGCCCCCACCCCCGCCGAGGCCCGCGTTCCTGAACGTGACGTCGCCGGTGTAGGCGATCATCGCGCCGGTGGCGGCGCGGACCGCGTCACCGTGGAGGTCGATCTCCAGTATCCGGGACCCGTTGAGGCGGAACGACTGCACGGGGCCGATCCTGGCATAACCGGCACGGCCGGGGGCGCGGTGCCAGGATCTCCAGGTGTGATCACAGTCGAGCACACCGCCGACCTGGACGTCCCGACCCGGTCCGCAGTCCGGGACCTGCTCGACGCCGCCTTCGCCCGCGACTTCGCCGACTCCGACTGGGAGCACGCGCTCGGCGGGATGCACGCCCTCTACCGCGACGGAGGGCAGATCGTCGGACACGCGGCGCTGGTGCAGCGTCGCCTCCTGCACGGGGGCCGCGGGCTGCGCACCGGCTACGTCGAGGCCGTCGCGGTGTGCCCGTCGCACCGGCGCCGCGGGATCGCGGCGGCACTGATGCGGGAGCTGGAGCGGCTGCTCCGCGGCGGGTACGAACTCGGTGCGCTGGCGGCGTCGGAGCAGGCCGTGGGGCTCTACGCGTCGCTCGGCTGGACGACGTGGACCGGCCCGACCGCCGCGCTCACCCCGGACGGCATCCGTCCGACCCCGGACGAGCACAGCATCATGGTGCTGCCCGTGACCGCCGTGCTCGACCCCGCCGCCGTACTGGTGTGCGACTGGCGTGACGGTGACCTCTGGTGACGTGATCGGCACTTGTAAGACAGCCTTACTTAGGTAAGGCTGTCCACATGATGTCCGATTCCGCAGAGCCCGACCTGCCCGTCCACGACGTCGTGGGGGTCGGTTTCGGCCCCTCCAATCTGGGGCTGGCGATCGCCGCCGCCGAGCAGGGGCTGGACGCGCGCTTCGTCGAGCGGCAGGAGCGGTTCGGCTGGCACCGCGGCATGCTGCTGCAGGACGCGACGATGCAGATCTCCTACCTCAAGGACCTCGTCACCCTGCGGAACCCGGCCAGCCCCTACAGCTTCCTGTCCTACCTGCACGACCGCGACCGGCTGGCCGACTTCATCAACTACGGCAGCGCGTTCCCGACCCGCCTGGAGTTCCACGACTACCTGGAGTGGGTCGCCGCGGCGTTCGCCGACCAGGTCGCGTACGACTGCGAGGTCACGGCGATCCAGCCCGTCGCGGGTGAGCCGGGGCTGCTCGACGTCCGGACCTCGGGCGGGGTCCTGCGCGCCCGCAACGTCGTGCTCGCCACCGGGCTCGTGCCGCGGCTGCCCGAGGGGGTCCGTGCGAGCGAGCGCGTCTGGCACAGCCGCGACCTGCTGCCCGGCACGGAGGCGGCCCTGGCCCGCGGCACGGCGCCGCAGCGCGTCGTGGTGATCGGGGCCGGGCAGAGCGCCGCCGAGGCCGTGGACCACCTGCACCGCACGTTCACCGACGCCCAGGTGTGCGCGGTGTTCGCCCGCTACGGCTACAGCCCGGCCGACGACAGCGCGTTCGCCAACCGCGTCTTCGACCCGGCCGCGGTGGACGACTTCTTCCGCGCGCCGTCCGGGGTGAAGGACGCCATCCTGGGCTACCACGCCAACACCAACTACTCCGTGGTGGATCCGGAGCTGATCGAGTCGCTCTACCGCACCCACTACCACGAGCGGGTCAGCGGCCGGGAGCGTCTGGAGTTCCGCAACGTCAGCCGCGTCGCAGACGCGGTGGAGACCGACGACCGGGTCGAGCTGGCCGTCGAGTCCCTGATCGACGGGGCACGCGACGTGCTCTCGGCCGATCTCGTCGTCTACGCCACGGGGTACCGCTCGGCCGACCCGGGCCGGCTGCTCGGCGGCCTCGCCGCCCGCTGCCGCCGTGACGCCGACGGGCGGCTGGACATGTGCCGCGACTACCGCGTGGCCACCGATCCCGCGATCGCCGCCGGCATCTACGTGCAGGGCGCCACCGAGCACACCCACGGCCTGTCGTCGACGTTGCTGTCCAACGTCGCCGTCCGCTCCGGGGAGATCGCGGCCTCGGTGGCCGCCTCCGTCCGTTCGGGCCACCTCGCCCCCACCCACTCCTAGGAGCGATCCCGTGTCCACGAACCCCTTCGACGACGAGACCGGCACCTTCTTCGCCCTGGTGAACGACGAGGGTCAGTACTCGCTGTGGCCGACGTTCGTCGAGGTACCGGCCGGCTGGACGGTGGCCCACGGTCCCGACATCCGGCGGGCGTGCCTCGACCATGTCGAGCAGCACTGGACCGACCTGCGCCCGCGCAGCCTCGTCGAGCGCATGGGTCGCTGACCTTCCCCCCGCACTGCCTCCTGGAGTTGATCGTGACCCGCACGACCCTGCTGTCCACCTGGCCGTCGCTGTTCGCGGAGCAGGTGCGCACCCGCCCCGAGGCGACCGCCGTCGTCTTCGAGCACGAGACCCTCACCTACGCCGAGCTCGACGACCGGGCCCGGCGCCTCGCCCGGGTGCTCGTGACGCGGGGGGCGGGGCCGGAGCGGGTGGTCGGGCTGGCGGTGCCGCGCTCGCTGGACATGATCGTGGCGCAGGTGGCGGTGCTGCTGGCGGGCGCGGCCTATCTGCCGATCGACCTCGACCACCCGGCCGAGCGGATCGCGTGGATGATCGACGACGCGCGTCCGGTGCTGGTGGTGGGGTCGGGGGACTTCCCGGTGCCCTCGGTCGGACTCACCAATCTGTCCGATGTGGACGCCGAGCTCCCGGAGCCGGACGTCGAGGGCGCCGCCTACGTCATCTACACCTCGGGCTCGACGGGCCGGCCCAAGGGTGTCGTACTCACCCACTCCGGCGTGGCGAAGCTGGTGGCGACGCAGACCGAGCGGTTCGGCCTGGGCCCCGACAGCCACGTGCTGGGCTTCGCCTCGCCCAGCTTCGACGTCGCGTTCTGGGAGCTGTGCATGGCGCTGCTGTCGGGCGGGCGGCTCGTCGTGGTGCCCACCGAGCGGCGCCTGCCGGGGCCGGAGCTGGCCGACTACGCGCACGCCCACGGCATCACGGTCATGATCCTGCCGCCCGCGCTGCTCGCCGCGATGCCGTCCGAGGTCACGCTGCCGTCGGCGACGTTGCTGGCCGGCACCGAGCGGGTCTCGCCGGAGCTCGTGGCGCGCTGGGGGCGGGGCCGGCGGATGTTCAACGCCTACGGCCCCACCGAGGCCACCGTCAACTCGACGCTCGGGGAGAGCCACCCCGACCGGCTCGTCGGCGCAACCGTGCCGATCGGTGTCGCCGACCCGATGACGACGGTGCACGTGCTCGACGCGCGTCTGCGCCCGTCGGCAGAGGGTGAGCTGTACCTGGGCGGACCGGGGTTGGCGCGGGGCTACCTCGGGCGCCCGGCCCTGACGGCGGAGCGGTTCGTCGCCGACCCGTTCGGGGCGCCGGGCGAGCGGCTCTACCGCACCGGCGACGTCGTGCGGCAGGCCCCCGACGGGTCCTTGGATTTCCTGGGCCGCGTCGACGATCAGGTCAAGATCCGCGGCTACCGGATCGAGCCGGGCGAGATCGAGTCGGTGCTGCTGGGTCACGCGTCGGTCGACCAGGCCACCGTGCAGGTGCGCGACGGGCGCCTCGTCGCCTACGTCGTACCCGATCTGGCCGCGGCGCCCGAGGTGGCGGACTGGCGCGACGTCCACGAGCTGCTCTACGCGGCCGTGGCGGACGACGAGGACGGCTTCGACGGCTGGAACTCCACCTACGAGGGCAGCCCGATCCCGCGCGCGGACATGCAGGCCTGGCGCGACGCCACCGTCGCCCGGATCCGGGAGCTCGCCCCCGACCGCGTACTGGAGATCGGGGTCGGCAGCGGCCTGCTGCTCACCGAGCTCGCGCCGGGGTGCTCGCTCTACCGGGGTCTCGACGTGTCCGAGCAGGGGATCGCCGCGCTGGCGCGCCGGGTGGCGGCGGACCCGGCGCTGGCCGGCCGGGTGGAGCTCGACGCCCGCGCCGCCCACGAGCTCGACGGCGTCGAGGGGCCGTTCGACACCATCGTGGTCAACTCGGTGGCGCAGTACTTCCCGGACGTGAAGTACCTGCTCGACGTGCTGCGACAGGCAGCCGCGTTGCTCGCGCCCGGCGGCGCGATCTTCGTCGGGGATGTCCGGCATCACGGGCTGCTTCGCACGTTCCGGGCGGGGGTGGAGGCGGTCCGGGTGTCCGATCCGTCCGCGCTCCGCCGGGCCGTCGACGCATCCGCGACGTGGGAGGGGGAGCTGCTGTGCGCGCCCGAGCTCTTCACCTCGGGGATCGACGGGCTGGCGTCCGCCGACCTGCGGATCAAGCGTGCCGTGGCCCACGACGAGCTGAGCCGCTACCGGTACGACGTGGTGCTGCGGGCGGTCGGTGGACCGCCGCGAACCGTCGCCGATGTCGTGGACTGGTCGGGCGCCGAGGATCTGGCCGCCCGGCTCGAGGAGCGGCCGCGGGCCCTGCGCGTGACCGGGATCCCCAACGCCCGCCTCGCCGCCGACCTGGCCGTGCTGCGCCGGATCGACGGCGGTGCCGCCGTGACCGGAGCGCCCGCGGATCCCGAGGAGCTGTGCCGGGCGGCCGAGGAGCTGGGTTACCGGGCCGAGGTCACGTGGACCGCTGATTCTGGGGACGGCCGGTTCGACCTGGTGGTCACCGAGCCCGGGGTCGACGCGGGGCCGGTGTTCCGGCCAGGTGCTGCGGGCGTCCTCGCCAACCGGCCCGCGCCGTTCCGCGACGTGAACGCGCTGGTGGGCATGCTGCGCGAGCACCTGCGCGACCGGCTGCCCGACTACATGGTCCCGACCGCCGTCGTCGCGCTGCCCGCGCTGCCGGTGATGGCCAACGGCAAGCTCGACCGGGCCGCCCTGCCCGTGCCGGACCTCAGTGCCCAGGTCGGCGGGAAGCCCGCCAGCAGCGCCCGCGAACAGCTGCTGTGCGACCTGTTCGCCGAGGTCCTGGGCGTGCCCGGGATCGGGGTCGACGACGACTTCTTCGCGTTCGGCGGCGACAGCATCGTCTCGATCCGGCTCGTCGTCCGCGCACGGGCGGCCGGGCTGGACGTCACGTCGCGGCAGGTGTTCACCCACCGGACGGTGGCGGAGCTGGCGCCGGTCGTGACGGTCCGGGCCTCCGCCGCTGATCACGCCGGCCCCACGATCGAGCTGGACCACTGCGGTAGCGAGGTGTGGCCGGTCTCGCCGCTGCAGGAGGGGTTCTTCTTCCACGCCGCGATCGACCCGGAGGTGTACACGATCCAGGAGGTCCTCGACCTCGCCACCCCCGACGGCTCCCCGGTGGACCTCGACGTCCTGCGCGCCTCCGCCCAGGCGCTGCTCGACCGGCACCCGCAGCTGCGCGCCGGGTTCGCCCAGCGCGCCGACGGCCGGGTCGTGCAGGCCGTCGCCGCGCACGTCGAGCTGCCGTGGACCGAACTGAGCGACGACGACGGGATCGCCGCCGAGCGCGAGGAGCCGTTCGACCTCGCCCGCCCACCTCTTCTACGGGTCGCTGTGCTGCCGGTGGGGCCCGGCCGGGTCCGGCTGGTGCTGACGTTCGCGCACATCGTGATCGACGGCTGGTCGGTGGTGGTGCTGGTCCGCGAGCTGCTCGCGGGCTACGCGGGGAGGATCTTCCCGATCCCGGCCGCCCTGCATCGCGACTGGTTCCGCTGGCTGGCTGCCCGCGACACCGACGCCGCGCACGCGGCCTGGCGCGCGGAGCTGGCAGGCCTGGATGAGCCGACATTGCTGTCACCGGTGCTCCCGGGTGTCGGCTCGGGCTCCGGTCCGCACCGCGCGATCCGACTGACGCTCGATGCCGCCACCACCGCCGCCCTCCGGGACGGCGCACGCGGCCACGGCCTGACGCTGGGCACCGTGCTGCACGGGGCCTGGGGCCTGGTGGTCGGTGCGCTCACCGGCGAGCGGGACGTCGTGTTCGGGTCGACGGTGTCGGGCCGCGACGCCGACGTCGACGGAATCGAGGACGCCGTCGGGCTGTTCATCTCCACGTTGCCGGTGCGGCTGCGGTGGTCGCCGGGGGAGCCCGTCTCGGCCGCCCTGCGTCGTCTCGCCGACGCGCAGGCGGCGGTGCTCGACCACCAGCAGGTGCGCCTGGGCGACCTGCACCGCCTCGCCGGGTTGCCCGAGCTGTTCGACTCGCTCGTCGTCATCGAGAACTACCCGCGCACGCAGCGCACCGACGGGCTGGTGCTGCACGGCGTCGAGGTGATCGACGCCGTGCACTACCCGCTCGCCCTGATCGTCGCCACGGGTGACGAGCTGGAGCTGACCCTCAAGCACGACCCCCGCCGGGTCTCCGACGAGGCCGCGGCGCTGGTGGTGGCGCAGCTGCAGCGCACCCTGTCCGCGCTGGCCACGGACCTCGGTGCGCCCGCCGCGTCGATCCCGCTGCGGTTCGGGATCCCGGAGGCCGGGACCGCGCGGGAGGTCGCCCCGGACACGCTTCCCGAGCGGATCGCCGCGCAGGCCACGCTCACCCCGGACGCGACGGCAGTGGTCGCCGAGGACGCCACGCTCACCTACGCCGAGCTGCTGGCCCGCGCCGACGCCCTCGCCGACCACCTGGGCGACGGGCGCGGCCGGATCATCGGCGTGGCGGTGCCCCGCTCGGCCGACCTGATGGTGGCGCTGCTGGGCGTGCTGCGCTCCGGAGCCGCCTACCTGCCGCTGGACCTCGACCTCCCCGCCGACCGCCGCGGATTCATGATCGACGACGCGGGCGTGGACACGGTCGTGACGGCCGAGATGCTGCGAAACACTCGTGCGCGCAAATCACCGCCGGAACAACGTCATGCGCGCACGGGCGGCGAAGCCGCGTACCTGATCTACACGTCCGGGAGCACGGGTCGGCCCAAGGGGGTGCTCGTCAGCCACGCGGCCATCGCCAACCGCCTGGCCTGGATGCAGCACGAACACGGCCTGACCAGCGATGACCGGGTCCTGCAGAAGACCCCCGCGAGCTTCGACGTGTCGGTGTGGGAGTTCTTCTGGGCGCTGTGCGAGGGCGCCACCGTGGTGCTCGCGCGCCCGGACGGCCACCGTGATCCCGAGTACCTCGCCGGGCTGGTGGAGCGCGAGCGGATCACTACGCTGCACTTCGTTCCGTCCATGTTGGACGGATTCTTGGCCTCCGACGCGGTCACCGCAGACCCGTCCTGGGCCGTGGGCCTGCGCCGGGTGTTCTGCAGCGGCGAGGCCCTGCCCGCCGCCGCGGCCGCCCGCTGGCGGGAGCTGACCGGGGTGCCGCTGCACAACCTCTACGGCCCCACCGAGGCCGCCGTCGACGTCACGTACTTCCCGGTGACCGCCGACGACGACCCCGTGCCGATCGGGCGGCCGGTCTGGAACACGCGGCTCCACGTCCTCGATCCCGACCTGCGCCCGGTGGCCGACGGGATGGCCGGTGAGCTGTACCTGGCCGGCGTCCAGCTCGCGCTGGGCTACCACGCCCGCCCCGGCCTGACCGCCGCCCGCTTCGTCGCCGACCCGTTCGGAGCGTCGGGGGAGCGGCTCTACCGCGCCGGCGATGTGGTGCGTCGCCGCGCGGACGGCAACATCGAGTACCTGGGCCGCACCGACTTCCAGGTCAAGATCCGCGGCAACCGCATCGAGCTGGGGGAGATCGAGGCCGCCCTGCTGGAGCAGCCCGGCGTCACCCGGGCCGCTGTGATCGCGCGCCGCCAAGGGACCGGGCAGTCGCTCGTGGCCTACGTGGTCGGGTCCGCCGACCTGGCCGCGCTCGCCGACCGGCTCCCCGCGGCGATGGTGCCCTCGGC
The DNA here is from genome assembly GCA_038231335.1 of Mycobacteriales bacterium. Taxonomy (GTDB): domain Bacteria; phylum Actinomycetota; class Actinomycetes; order Mycobacteriales; family Pseudonocardiaceae; genus Pseudonocardia. The sequence goes on along the minus strand of JBBRLM010000007.1, from coordinate 57,677 downwards.
GGTGGTGGAGCTCGCCGAGCTCCCGCTGACCTCCAGCGGTAAGCTCGACCGCAAGGCCCTGCCCGCGCCCGGCGTGGCCGAGAGCGCGCACCGCGAGCCGTTCACCCCGGCGGAGCGCGTGCTCTGTGCCGCGTTCGCCGACGTGCTGGGCCGGGAGAACTGCGGCCCCGACGACGACTTCTTCGTCCTCGGCGGCGACAGCATCTCCTCGATCTCCGTGTCGAGCCGTGCCCGTCGGGCCGGGCTGGCGCTGGGCCCGCAGGACGTGCTCGCCGGCCGCACCCCGGCCGCGATCGCGCGGCGCGCCGGCACGGCGGACGCCGTCGCGACGCTGCCGGAGGTGTCGCCGGAGCGGCTCGCCCAGGTGCAGCGCGCGGCCGGCATCCCGGTGGAACAGGTGTGGCCGCTCTCGCCGCTGCAGGACGGCCTCGTCTTCCATGCCGCGCTCGACGGCGTCGAGGCGGACGTCTACACGATCCAGGAAGCGATCGATGTCGATCACCGCCTGGACCTCGACCGGCTCCGCGCCGCGTGTGCCGAGGTACTCGCGCGCAACGCCGCTCTCCGGGCGGGATTCACGACCGAACCCGTGCAGTTCGTGGCCGCCACGCTGGAACCGCCGGTCACCGAGATCGACCTCTCCGCCGACCCCGACCGGCTCGACGAGGTGATGGCCGCCGACCGCGCCGCCCACTTCGACCTCGACCGTCCGCCCCTGTTCCGGCTGATCGTGATCCGCCTGGGCGATCGTGACCGGCTCGTCGTCAACAGGCACCTGCTGCTGTGGGACGGCTGGTCGGCGTGGCTGTTCGTCGAGCAGCTGTTCGCGGCCTACGCGGGGAAGCCGGCCACCCCGGCCGGCTCCTACCGCGACCACCTCGCGTGGCTCGCCGCGCAGGACACCGAGGTCGCCGGTTCCGCGTGGCGCACGGCGCTGGCGGGGCTGGACGAGCCGACCCTGGTGGGCCCCGGCTCCGGCATGGCACGGGAGCTCCACCGGGAACTTCCCACCGACGTCAGCTCCCGGCTGCGCGCCTTCACCCGCGACCACGGCGTCACCGCCAACAGCGTGCTCTCCACGGTGTGGGGTCTCGCCCTCGGCACCGCCACCGGCCGCACCGACGTCGTGTTCGGCACGTCCGCCGCCGGGCGGCCCGCCGCAATCCCCGACGTGGAGTCGGCGATCGGACTGTTCCTCACCACCGTTCCCGCGCGCATGACGTTCCGCCCGGACGAGCCGGTGGCCGACCTCATGCGTCGCGTCCAGGACGAGCGCCTCGCCCTGCTCCCCTACGAGTTCCTCGGGCTGGGTGAGATCCAGCGGGCCTCGGGTCACCGGATCCTGTTCGACACGCTGTTCGTCTACCGGCCCGAGGGCGGCGACGAGCGCATCGCGGAACTCGGCGCGCAGCACGGCATCACCGCGATGAGCAACGCCGACGCCACCCACTACCCGGCCAACCTGATCGTGACGCCGGGCGAGCGGTTCCGCCTCACGCTGGCCCACACCCTCGACGACGCCGCCGCGCAGGCGTTCCTCGACCGCGTGACCCGGCTGCTGGACCGGATCCTGGAGGACCCGTCGACACCCACCGCCCGCCTCGACGACCGGCCCAGGGCCCCGGTCGTTCCGGACATCCCCATCGGTACCGCGACCATCGCCGATCTGCTGGCCGACCGCGCCGCCCGCGTGCCCGGCGAGACCGCGCTCGTCTCGGGGGCGGAGCAGCTCAGCTACGCGGAGCTCGACGCCGCGGTCAACCGCACCGCCCGGCTGCTGCAGGAGCACGGCGCCGGCCCGGAGAAGATCGTCGCACTGGCGATCCCGCGCTCGGTGGAGACCGTGGTGGCCCTGTTCGCCGCGCTGCGCACCGGCGCGGCGTACATGCCGCTGGAGCTCGACCACCCCGCGGCGCGGCTGGTCGAGACGCTGCGCGACGCGGCACCGGTCTGCCTGCTGACGGTCGCCCGGGTCGCCGACTCGCTGGCCCCGGCCGCCGTACCCGTCGTCGTCCTCGACGACCCGGCCACCGCGACGCAGCGGGCCACCCTGGACCCGGGCGCCGTCGCGCCCTTCGCCGCGGACGACCCCGCCCGCCTCGACCACCCGGCGTACGTCATCTACACCTCCGGCTCCACGGGGAAGCCCAAGGGTGTCGTCACGCCCTACCGCGGCCTGACGAACATGCAGCTCAACCACCGCGCGGCGATCTTCGACCCAGTGGTCGCCGCAGTCGCACGGGATGGGGGCGGGCGGCGGCTCCGGATCGCCCACACCGTCTCCTTCGCGTTCGACATGTCGTGGGAGGAGCTGCTCTGGCTCGTGGAGGGCCACGAGGTGCACATCTGCGACGAGGACCTGCGCCGCGACGCCGAGGCGCTGGTGGCCTACTGCGACGCGCACGCCGTCGACGTGATCAACGTGACGCCTACCTACGCCGCCGCGCTGTTCGAGACCGGCCTGCTGGACGGGGGGCACCGGCCCCCGCTGGTGCTGCTGGGCGGCGAGGCCGTGTCCGACGCGGTCTGGGCCACCCTGCGCGACACCCCCGGCACCACCGGCTACAACCTCTACGGCCCCACCGAGTACACGATCAACACCCTCGGCGCGGGCACCGACGACAGCGCCACCCCGACGGTCGGGCGCCCGATCACCAACACCCGCGCCCACGTCCTGGACCCGTGGCTGCGCCCGGTGCCCGACGGCGTCGCGGGCGAGCTGTACATCGCGGGCGCGGGCCTGGCGCGAGGTTACCTGGGCCGGTTCGGGCTGACGGCCGGCCGATTCGTCGCGAACCCGTGCGAGCCGGGCGGCCGGATGTACCGCACCGGCGACCTGGTGCGCCGCCGTGCCGACGGGAACCTGGACTTCCTGGGCCGCACCGACGACCAGGTCAAGATCCGCGGCCACCGGGTGGAACCCGGCGAGGTGGCAGCGGTCCTGGACGTGCACGAGGCGGTGGAACGCTCGGCGGTGGTCGCGGACCGCTCGGGCCCCGGCGGCGTGGCCCGCCTGGTGGCCTACGTGGTGCCCACGCGCGCCGACCACCCCGTGCACGTCTCCGGATCGGAGCCGACGCGCGCGTTGTCGACCCCCCGCTCGCGTCCGGACGCGAGCGTCGGGCCGGAACGCGAGCGTGACCGGCTGCGCGATCACCTGCGCGCACTGCTGCCCGACCACCTCGTACCCGCCGCGATCATCCGCGTCGACCACCTGCCCCTCACCGTCAACGGGAAGCTCGACGTCGCCGCGCTGCCCCGCCCCGAGTTCGCCTCCGGGACCGGGCGTGCTCCGCGCGGGGCGGCCGAGACCGCGTTGTGTGAGGTGTTCGCGCACGTCCTGGGCCTGGAACGGGTCGGGCCGGACGACGACTTCTTCGATCTCGGCGGCCACTCCCTCCTCGCCACGCGCCTGCTGAGCCGTGCCCGCACGGCGCTGTCCGCCGAGCTGGTGCTGCGGGACCTGTTCGACGCGCCGACCCCCGCCGAACTGGCGGTCCGGGCCGGACACCGCGGGGCGGCGCGACTACGGCCGGAGCTGCGCGCCGTCGAGCGGTCGGCGGTGCTCCCACTCGCGGCCGCCCAGCAGCGGCTCCTGCTCGTCGAGCAGCTCGGCGGGGGAGCGGCCTACCACTTCCCGATCGTGCTGCGCCTGCGCGGACCGCTCGCCGTCGATGCCCTGGAGGCGGCGTTGAACGACGTCGTCACCCGGCACGAGTCGCTGCGCACGGTGTTTCCGGGCGACGGGACCCAGCGGGTGCGGGACGCCGTGCCGGTGCCGTTCCGCCGAGTCACGGGCGACTCCGAGGCGGTGGTGGCGGCCGAGCTGGCCCGCCCGTTCGACCTCGCTGTGGAGATCCCGCTGCGGGTCACGCTGATCGAGATCGCGCAGGACGAGCACGTGCTCGTCCTGCTGCTGCACCACATCACCACCGACGAGTGGTCCGACCGCCCGTTCCTCGACGACCTGGCGCTGGCCTACCGCGCCCGGGGCGCCGGCGCGGCGCCGGACTTCGCACCGCTCCCCGTCCAGTACGGCGACTACACGCTCTGGCACGCCGAGGTACTGGACGGGCTCGCCTCAGGCCAGCTCGACTTCTGGGCCCGCGCCCTCGACGGCGCCCCCGACGATCTGGTGCTGCCCACCGACCGCTCCCGCCCCGCCCGGCCCACGTTCGCCGGCGGCGTCGTCGACGTCCCCCTCGAGGCAGCCGCGCTGCGCGCCGTCGCCCGGGAGACGGGCGCGAGCATGCTCATGGTCGTCCAGGCCGCCGTCGCGACGCTGCTGCACCGCCTCGGAGCGGGCGCGGACATCCCCCTGGGCGCGCCCGTCACCGGCCGCACCGACGAGCGCCTCGACGACCTCGTGGGGTTCTTCGTCAACACCGTCGTGCTGCGCACCGACGTGTCCGGATCGCCGACGTTCGGTGAGCTGGTGGAGCGCGTCCGGGAGGCCGATCTCGCCGCGTTCGAGCACGCCGACGTGCCGTTCGAGGCCGTCGTCGAACGGCTCAACCCACAGCGGTCCCGGTCCCGCAACCCGCTGTTCCAGGTGATGATCGGTCACCACGACCGCAGCGGCGACCTGCTGGATCTGCCCGGCATCGACGCCACCGAGGAGCCGACACCGGATACCACGGCGAAGTTCGACCTGGTGTTCAGCGTGGCCGGGGGCAGAGCCGATTCCAGGGGGCTCACACTGCATCTCGAGTACTCCGCCGACCTGTTCGACCGGGCCACCGCCGAGGCGATCGGCGCCCGGTTCGCGGCGCTGATCCACGCCGTCACGGTCGACACGCACGTCGACGACCTGGACGTCCTCCTCGACGGCGAGCGCGCGACCGTCCTCGAGCGCTTCGCCGGGCGGCGCGACCGTCGCGAGGTCGCGCAGGAGACGTTCGTCGACGCGTTCGAGCGCTGGGTGCGCACCACCCCCGACGCGACGGCGGTGGTCGGTCCCGACCGCACGCTGACGTTCGCCGAGCTCGACGCCCTCGCCGAGGGCGCTGCGAACCTGCTCGCGGACAACGGCGTCGGCGTCGAGGACGTCGTCGGCGTCGCGATGGCGCGTACCGCCGACATGGTCGCCGTGATCCTGGGGATCATGAAGGTGGGCGCGGTCTGGCTGCCGCTGGATCTCAAGCACCCGGCCGGGCGGATCGCCTACATGATCTCCGACTCGGGCGCGCGGACGGTCGTGGCGACCCCGGACCAGCAGCTTCCGGTGGGCGCCGCGCGGATCGTGCCCGACCTTCGCCCGGCCGACCCGAGCCCGCGCACGCGTCCCGACGGCCTCGACCACGCCGCCTACGTCATCTACACCTCCGGCTCCACCGGCCGCCCCAAGGGCGTGGTCGTGAGCCACGACGGCATCGCGAGCCTGGCGGCCACCGCCGTCGACCGGATGGGCGTCACCGCCGAGAGCCGGGTGCTGCAGTTCGCGTCCGTCGGGTTCGACGTGGCCGCGTTCGAGCTGACGATGTCGCTCGGCCTGGGCGCCCGGATGGTGATCATCCCCGACGACGCGCGCGTGGCCGGGCCGCCGCTGTGCGACTTCCTGGCCGGGCACGGCGTCACGCACAGCATCCTTCCGCCGTCACTGGTGGCGGCCCTGTCCGCCGGCTCCGAGCTGCCCGAGGGCATGACGGTGCTGGTCGGGACCGAGACCGTGCCCCCGGAGGTGATCGCGCGGTGGGCGCAGCGGCTGGACCTGCTCGTGGCCTACGGGCTCACCGAGGCCACTGTGAACTCGACGCTGTGGCGGGCCGAGCCGTCCTGGACCGGCCCCGCACCGATCGGCGAGCCCGACCCCAACACCACCGCCTACGTGCTCGACGAGCGGCTGCGGCCCGTGCCGCCCGGTGTGGTCGGCGACCTGTACGTCGGCGGCCGCGGCCTGGCCCGCGGCTACCTGGGCCGCCCCGGACTGACATCCGAGCGGTTCGTCGCGGACCCGTTCGGACCTGCCGGTACCCGCCTCTACCGCACGGGTGACCGGGCGCGGTGGAGCCGGGACGGCAACCTCGACTTCCTCGGCCGCGACGACGACCAGGTCAAGGTCCGCGGGTTCCGCGTGGAGCTCGGCGAGGTCGCCACCGCGCTCGACGCCTGCGACGGCGTGCGGCAGGCGGTGGTGGTCACCGAGCGCGACGGCGACGTCACCCGCCTCGTCGGCTACGCCGTGACCGGCCGCGACCCGGCGCAGCTGCGCGCCGAGGTGGCGCGGCGGTTGCCCGAGTACATGGTGCCCGCGATCGTCGTCCCGCTCGAGGGCCCGCTGCCGCTCACCCCGAACGGCAAGCTCGACCGCCGTGCGTTGCCCGCACCGGACCGGTCGGACCTGACCGGTGGCGGTGCGGCGGAGACACCCGGGCAGGAGCGGCTCGCCGAGCTGTTCGCGGCCGTCCTGGGGCTCCCCGAGGTCGGCGTCCACGACGACTTCTTCGCCCTCGGCGGGCACTCGATGGCCTCGATGCGGCTGATCGCGCGGGTCCGGGCCCGGTTCGGTGCGGACCTCACCGTCCGCGACGTGTTCGACGCCCCCACCGTCGCTGCGCTGGCCGAGCTGCTGGAGCAGCGCCCGTCGAGGCGCCCGGCCCTGGTGCGCGGGGCGCGGGAGACGGCCGGTCCGCTGGCCCCCGCGCAGCTGTGGCGGTGGCGGCGGCACCGGATCGAGCCCCGCCCCGACCACGCGCTGGTCCTGCGCCCGGATGCCCCGTACGACGTGGCGGCGCTGGCCGCGGCCGTCGACGACGTGGTCGAGCGGCACGAGCCGCTGCGCACGGTGTTCACTGCCGCGACCTCCACCGGGACCCCGGGGCCGCGTGGTCCGGCCGCTCGGCGGGGGACTGGACCTGACGACCCGGTCGCCCGCGGAGCTCGCCCGCGCACCGTTCGACCTCACCGCCGAGCCCCCGTTCCGGGCCCACCTGGTGATCGGACCCGACGGCGCCCACGAGCTGGTGCTGGTGCTGCACTACCTGGGCGTCGACGAGTGGTCGGTGGTGCCGCTGATCCGCGACCTCGGCGCCGCCTACGCCGCCCGCCTGGCCGGGAGGGCGCCCGGCTGGGAGCCGCTGCCCGTCGGCTACGGCGACTACGCCCGCTGGGCCGCGCAGCTGCACGACGAGGCGGCCCTGGGGTTCTGGCGCGAGACGCTCGGCGCCGGCCACAGCACGCCGGAGGGCCCGGACGCGGCCGAGACGCGGCCGTTCGTGCTCGACCCGACCCTGCGCCGCGCCGTCGATGAGCTGGCCCTGCGGACCCGGACCAGCATGTTCATGGTGTTGCAGGCGGCGCTGCTCACGGTCCTGCCGGGGCCGGTCGTGTCCTTCGCCGCCGGGCGCAGCGATGCGGCGCTGTCCGACCTCGTCGGCTGCGTGGCGAACGTGCTCCCCCTGCCCGCTGGTGACTCGCTCGAGAAGATCCGCGAGGGCAACCTGGCCGCGCTGGACCACCAGGAGACCGCCTTCGCCCACGTCGCCGACACCACCGGCCTGCAGCGGCCCCCCGTGCTGCTGGTGCAGCACGACGAGGCCGGGGCCGAGACCGAACAGGGCGCCCTCGGCACGCTCGACGCCCTGCCCACCGGCGGCGCGACGGCCGACGTCACGGTGAGCTTCTACACCTCACCCGCCGGCGAGCCGGTGCACGTGGAGCTGACCCACCGCCTGGCCGCCCTCGACCCCGAAGCGACGGCGAACCTGGTGGCGGCCCTCCTGACCGAGCTCCGCACCATGACCCTCGTGCCCTGACCGGCGGAACGGACCCCCCGCTCCGTGATGTGGTGACCCCCCGCGGGCGGCGCAGCCGCTACCGCAGGCCCGACCAGGCCGCCCACAGCTGCGCGTAGCGGCCGCCCGCCGCCACCAGCTCGGCATGGGTGCCCTGCTCCACCACGCGCCCTCCGTCCAGCACGAGCACCGTGTCGGCGGTCGCGGCCTGGGTGAGGCGGTGGGCCACCAGCAGCCCGGTGCGGCCCTCCAGCGCCCGCAGGGCCGCCGCCTCCAGCACCCGCGCTCCGGCGCTGCCGGCCTCGGCCGTCGCCTCGTCGAGGATCGCGACGGGCGGGTCGGCCAGCACCAGCCGCGCCAGGGCCAGCTGTTGGGCCTGCACGACGGTGAGCGAGTGGCCGCCGGTGCCGACGACGGTGTCCAGGCCCTCGGGCAGCGCCCGCGCCCAGGCCAGCGCGTCGACGACCTCCAGCGCGGCGTCGAGCGACGCGTCGGACGCGTCGGGTGCCGCCAGGCGCAGGTCGTCGGCCAGGGAGCCGGCGAAGACGTGCACCTCCTGCGTGACCAGCGCCGAGCGCCCCACGTGCACCTCACCGCGGGTGGGCCGGTGGATCCCCGCCACGAGCTTGGCCAGCGTCGTCTTGCCGGCGCCACTCGCCCCCACCAGCGCGACGCGGGTGCCCGGGGCGACGTCGAGGTCGACGCCGTCGAGCACGTCGTGGCCGTCGACATAGGCGTGGCCCAGCCCCACCGTCCGGACGCCGGCGCCCGCGCGGTGCCCGGGTGGGTCCGTGGCCGGCAGGTCCGCCACCCCGACGATGCGGGCGAGGCTCGCCGCGGCGGCCTGGGCGACGTCGAGCAGGAAGAGCACCTCGTTGATCGGCCCGAACAGGTTGATGAAGTACAGCGCCGCCGCGCTGGCGACGCCGATCGACACGGTGCCGTCGCGCACCAGCAGGAACCCGGCCGTGAGCACGGCCGCCACCCCGATCAGCTCCGCGAGGTTGAGCCGCCCGAAGAAACCCGCCTGCAACCGCTGCACGTGCATCGCGAGCGTGACGACGTCCTCGGACCGCGACCGCACCCGCCGCCCGTGGTCGGCGGCGAGCCCGAACGCGCGCACCGTGGCCACGCCCCCGGCCGTGTCGAGCAGCTGCTGCTGCTGGGCGCCCTGCACGGTGCGTTGCTCGGCGTAGAGCGAGGTGGAGCGGCGCAGGTACCAGCGCGCGGTCAGCACCTGGACGGGCACGGCGAGCAGGGCCGCGAGCAGGAACCGCCAGTCCAGGGCCGCGAGCCCCACCAGCGTCAGCGCGATGATCAGCGCCGCCCGCGCGAACTCCGGCACGGCCTCCCGCGCGGCCTCGCCGACCTGCGCGACGTCGCCCGTCACGCGGGAGGTCAGGTCACCGGAGCCGGCTTCCTCGATCCGTTCCAGGCGCAGGTTCAGGGCGCGGTCGACGAACCGTTCGCGCAGCGTGGCGAGCATCGTCTCCCCGACCCGCGCGACGAGCCGGACACCGACCACGGCGAGCAGTCCCTGCCCGAGCGCGACGCCGACGAGCAGCAGCACCGGCCCGGTGACGGCGTCGGCGCCCTGCCGGGACGCCACGAGGTCGACGATCCGGCCCAGCAACGGGGCGGTCAGCAGGCTGACCGCCGCCCCCGCCACCAGCGCGACGAGTGCGGCGGCGGCCCGTCCGCGGTGCGGGCCGACCAGATCGCGCAGGGCTCTGCGCACCCGGGCCCCACCGGCGACGGGAAGCAGTACGCGACTCACGACAGCACCGTCTGCCGGTAGTCGGATGCGGCCAGCAGCTCCTCGTGGGTGCCCGTCGCCGTGATCTGGCCGTCGGCGATCACGACCACCCGGTCGGCCACGGCGAGCAGCGCCGGGCTGGTGGTGATCACGACGGTGGTCCGGCCCTTCCGCAGGTCGCGCAGGTCGTCGGCGATACCGGCCTCGGTGACGGAGTCGAGCGCGGTGGTCGGGTCGTGCAGCACGAGCACCGGGGGATCGGCGGCCAGGGCCCGGGCCAGCGCCACCCGCTGGCGCTGGCCGCCCGACAGCGACCGGCCCTGCTCGGAGACGCGGGCACCATCGGGGAGTGCGGCCACCACCTGGTCGGCCCGCGCGGCCACCATCGCCCGCTCCGCGTCCGGCCCGACGTTCTCGGCCACCGTCCCGGAGAACAGCTCGGCGTCGTGTGCGGCCACCAGCACCGCGGCCCGGACGGCGGACGGCGGGTAGGCGCCCACCGGCACACCGTCCAGCTCGACCCCGGCCGTGTCCACCTCGCGACCGAGGCAGGCCAGCAGCGTCGTCGCGTCGGCCGGATCGCGGGCGACGACGCCCAGCAGCTCGCCCGCCGCGACGTCGAGGGCCAGGCCGTCGAGACGCACCGCCAGGGCCCCGGACACCTCCGGCATCTCCCGGTCCCCGCCACGCACCGCGGGTGGGGAGTCCAGCACCTCGGCGATCCGTGCCGCCGACGCGCGGGCCTGGGCGAACCGTCCGTTGACCCAGCCGAACACCTGCAACGGCCCCACGAGGAACTGCGCCAGCCCGACGGCCGAGACGAGCCCGCCGATGCTGATCGACCCCTCGGCGGCCAACCGGCCCCCCACCAGCGCGACGAGGGCGAGGAACAGTCCGTTCGCGGCCAGCACGGCGCCCTGGTACCAGGCCTGCGCGCCGGTGGCCCGCAGCGTGGCGCCCAGGGCGTCGCGGCTCATGGCGGTGTAGCGGCGCACGGCCGCGGGCTCGGCGGCGATGCCCTTGAGCACCCGCACCCCGGCCACGAGGTCGGCGGCCACGGCGGAGGACTGCGCGGCGCGTTCCTGCTCGGGCCCGCTGCGGCGCTCCAGCGGGCGGCCCAGCAACCGGACCAGCCCCAGCAGCGGCGGGGTGCCCAGCAGGATCAGCAGCCCCAGGGGTACCGAGATGCGCAGCAGCGCCACGGCCGCCACCACGAGCGCGGCCACCGCGGCGATGCCCAGCGGCAGGGCGAAGTTGACGATGCCGACGCGCTTGGTGTCGGACGTGGCGATCGACGCCAGCGCGCCGGGCAGCCGCCCGGTCTCGGCGCCGCCGCCGGGATCCAGCACGCGGTCGGCGACCAGGTGCCGCAGCCGCTGGTCCGCCCGGACGTCCGCGAGCCACGCGAAACGCGCGCCGAAACGGTAGCTGAACGACAGGACGACGAAGTCGAGCGCCACCACCAGCAACCAGAACGCGAGCGCGTACGGGTCACCGGTGGTGACGGCGTCGTCGATCACCACGCCCACCAGTACCGGCACCATCGCCTCGCCGGCCTGGTGCCCGCAGAACAGCACCGTCGCGAGGGTGACCGGGCGCCGGAAGGCCCCGACGGAGCCGCGCAGGAGGGCAGCGCTCACTTCAGGACTGCAGCCAGCTGCGGCGCGATGTCGTCGATCGCGGTGGGCAGGCTCAGCGGGCTGCCGAAGCCGATCGCGCCGGCGAACTCGCTGCCGTAGCCACCGGTGTAGACGACCTTGCCGGCCCTGACCGCCTTCAGCCCCTGGAACACGGCGTTGCCCGCCAGCTGCTCCTTGGTCTGGCCGATGACGACGATCGCGTCCTTGTCGAGCTGCGACTGCGTCTCGTTGCTCAGCGTCGCCGTCGTGGCGGGCACCGCGATGCCGAGGCCCGCGAACACCTGCGAGCGCAGGTCGTCGGCGCCGAGCAGGTACGGGACACCGTCCACGACGAGGTCCACGGCCACGTTCTTCCCGGCCAGCTGGGGGTAGGCGGCCCTGGCGTCGGCGAACTTCTGCTCCGTGGCGGCGATGACCTGCTCGGCCTGCGCGTCGCGCCCCAGGGCCTTGCCCGTGGTGCGGGTCTGCTCCTGCCAGGTGGCCGACGCCCCGTCCACCGACGGCTGCGCGACGGTCGGGGCGATCTTCTCCAGCGTGCTGAACGTGGCCTGGTCCATGAACGAGTAGACGCCCAGGATCAGGTCCGGTTTCAGCGAGGCCACCTTCTCGAAGTCGACGTCGTTGCCGCCGACCACCACGGGCTGCGCGCCCGCCAGCGCCTGCTGCGCCCACGGCCGCTTCGTCTCGTCGTACTCGCCGGTGAAGTCGCGCACCCCGACCGGCACCACCCCCAGCGCCAGCACGAAGTCGGCCTCGTTGAACCCGATCGCCACCACCCGCTTCGGCTCGGCCGGGATCGTCGTCGTCCCGAACGCGTGGGTGATCGTGACGGGGAACGCGCCGGTCTGCTCGGCGGCGGGTACCGGAGCAGGGGCTGTGGCGCCGCACGCCGTCAGCGACAGCGCCAGCGCGGCTCCCAGGACGGCACGGATGGATGACCTCACGAAGGGACACTCCTCGTTTGAGTAGGGCAGGCTAAGAGAGGTTATCCTGCCCTCACTTCGAACGACCAGAGGAGATCTGCATGCGCGTCGTCGCGTTCGGCTACATGACCTGGGGCCGCCGGACGATCGAGGCGGTGCTCGCGGCCGGCCACGAGATCCCGCTGATCGTCACGCACCCGGACAGCGACAACGCCTACGAGAAGATCTTCAACGAGTCGGTGGCCGAGCTCGCCGCCGACCACGGGATCCCCGTCCTCATCTGCAACCGCGCCGACGACGACGAGCTGAAGACGGCGATCGCGGCGGCCGATGCGGACATCATGGTGGTGTCGAACTGGCGCACGTGGCTTCCACCCGAGGTCTTCGGAGTCCCGCGCCTGGGCACCCTCAACGTCCACGACGCCCTGCTGCCCGCCTACGCCGGGTTCGCCCCGCTGAACTGGGCGCTGATCAACGACGAGCCCGAGGTCGGCGTCACCGCGCACATGATGAACGCCGAGTTCGACGCCGGCGACGTCGTGCTGCAGCGCGCCACCCCGATCACCGACGACGACGTGATCACCGACCTGTTCGACCGCACGCTGGCCATGTTCGGGCCGATCACGGTCGACGCGCTGGAGCTCATCAAGTCGGGCCGCGCCGACCGGGTGCCCCAGGACCGCCGCGCCGCCTCGTACTTCCACCGCCGCACCGAGGAGGAGAACCGCATCGAATTCTCCTGGCCGGCCCGCGACCTGTTCAACCTGGTCCGCGCGCAGCTCGACCCGTACCCCAACGCCTACTGCTTCCACGGCACCACGCGGCTGCGGATCGTCGCTGCCCGCGCCACGGTCGCCCCCTACGGCGGCACCCCGGGCCGGATCTTCATCCGGCGGGGTCGGGGCGTCGTGATCGTGGCCGGGGCCGACGCACGCCACGGCCGCAACCCGGGTCTGCTGGTGGAGCGGGTCCGCCTCGACGACGGCCGCGAGCTCGACGCCGTCGAGTACTTCCCGCACATGGGCGGCTATCTCACCTCCCATCCGGTGGGCTGACAGGATCGGTCCGTGCAGTCCTTCCGCGTCTCCGACCCGGCCGACGGCCCCTACGGCGTGACGATCGGCCCCGACGGCGTGCCGTGGGCCACTCTGGTGAACGCGGGCGCGATCGTGCGTCTCGCGCCGGACGGTCATGTCTCCCGCTTCGATCTCGACGCGCCCGGATCCGGACCTACGGTGATCACGTGCGGGCCCGACGGGGCGTTGTGGTTCACCCGCTATCGCGACCACCGGATCGGGCGCATCACGATCGACGGGGACGCGACGTCGTTCCCGCTGTCCACACCCGAGGCCGGCCCCTACGGCATCACCGCGGGCCCCGACGGGGCGCTGTGGTTCACGGAGATCAACGCCGGGGCGATCGGTCGGATGGACCCGGACGGCACGGTGGTCGAGTTCCCGTTGCCCGACCGGGCCGCCTTCCCGTCGATGATCGTCTCCGGCGCGGACGGTGCGCTGTGGTTCACGCTGAACCAGGGCGATGCGGTCGGCCGCATCACGGTCCACGGTGAGATCACGACGGTCCCGCTGCCCACCGCCGGCGCCGCGCCGGTCGGGATCGCCGCCGCCACGGACGGGAGCATCTGGTTCGCCGAGATCGGCGCCGGTGCCCTCGGCCGGCTCGGCCCGGGCGGGGTCGTCACCGAGTTCCCGCTGCCGGATCGGGAGTGCCGGCCCCACGCCGTGGCGCTCGACCCCGACGGATCGTGCTGGTACGCGGCCTGGGCGGGCAACCGGCTCGGCCGGACCGACGCCGAGGGCCGCGTCGAGGAGTTCGACCTCGCACCCGGGTGCGAGGAGCCGCACGGTCTCGCGGTGGCCGCGGACGGAAGTGTGTGGGCCGCGGCCGAGAACGGCCACCTCGTGTGTCTGGGCCGCGACGAACGGGCGAGCGTGCACCGGTCAGCGGTGGGTGGGGTTTGAGGCTGGTGTCGAACGTGGAAGACACAGTCATGACGGATGCCCCTGCCCCCGGGCACATCGAGTTCCTGCACCGCAGCTGGCCGGCCGACTCCGAACAGCTGTCCGTCATCCGCCACGAGCTGGCCGGGTGGCTCGCCCCCCTGCAACTGACCGACAACGAGACGGCGGACGTCGTCCTGGCGGTGGACGAGGCCGCGTCCAACGCCGTCCGCCACGCCTACGGCCCCGACAGGTCCGGCGTGGTCGAGCTGACCCTCTGGACCGAGGGCGGCACCCTGTCGATCGAGGTGGTCGACCACGGCCACTGGCGCACGCCCGATGCCGTCCCCGCCAGCGGCGGCCGGGGCATCGCGTTGATGAACGTGATGTCCGAGTCCGTCCTCATCCACTACGACGACCGGGGCAGCCGGGTGCTGCTGCGGCACCGCATTCCCCCGGATCCCGCCGGAGAGAGTGCGTAACCAACGCCACACTCCCTCGTTCGACCAGTAGCTGACCACTGATCAATGGGGGATCGCATGGCGGGTCGTCGTGGACTGGCACTGCTCGGGGGAGTGGTGGTCGCGCTGGCGGCGCTCGCCACTCCGGCGATCGCGGCGGGTGAGCCCGATCTGCCCGTGCCGTACGGGTTGTCCGCTGCGGTCACGGCCGAGCTGACGGCGCCGAACTCCGACCCGCCGGGGTCCAACGACTGGTCGTGTCGGCCCAGCGGGGAACACCCGGAGCCGATCGTCCTGGTGCACGGCCTCGGGGCCTCGAAGACCACCAACTGGCAGACCGTGTCCCCGTTGCTCAAGAACAACGGCTACTGCGTCTACGCCCTGACCTACGGCGTGCCCGCGCCGAACGTCTTCCCGCAGAACCAGATCGGCGGACTGCTGCCGATGGAGCAGAGCGCGCAGGAGCTCGACGCGTTCGTCAGCCGGGTCCTCGACTCCACCGGCGCGTCGAAGGTCGATCTCGTCGGGCACTCCGAGGGCACGATCATGCCGGAGTACTGGCTGCAGTTCCTCGGTGGCGCCGCGAAGACCGACAAGTACGTCGCCGTCACCCCGCTCTACCAGGGCACGCTGACCGAGCCGTTGCCCACCGCCGCCCTCGCCGACGCGCTCGGCGTGCGCGAACCGGCCTCCGCCGTGGTCGGCCTGGCGTGCGGGTCGTGCCCGCAGTTCATCGCCGGCTCTCCGTACGTGAAGCGGATGAACGCCCAGCCCGGCGGCCCGGCGGTGCCGGGCGTCACCTACACGACGGTCATGACCCGCTACGACGAGCTCGTGATCCCCTACACCAGCGGCCGGCTCGACGCCCTGAACGCGACGAACATCGTGGTGCAGGACGGCTGCGCGGTGGACCTGTCGGACCACCTGTCGATCATCTCGACGGCCCGCACCGGCCAGATCATCCTCAACGCCCTCGACCCGGCCGAGGCGATGGCGCCGCCATGCCTCCCGTCGCTACCGGCGTTGGGCAACAAGGTGCTGCCCCCGCTGATCTGAGCGGCGGCCCGAAGCCCCACCCGAGGTTCAGGAAAGCCACTTTGCTGTCCTGAGGCGTCCTGACAGTGGCTTTCCTGAACCAGGGGGCGGCTCATCGGAGGGAACCGCGCTCTTTGCGCAGGCACTCCCACAGCGCCTCGACGTGGGGGAGCTCCGTGGTCGTCGCGCCGATGGCCACGCGGATCACGTACCGGCCCTCGACCACGGTGTGTGTGAGCAGCGCCGCGCCCGAGGCGTTGACACGCTCCAGCACCCCGCGGCTCGCCTCGTCGTCGGCCTCGGGGCCGTCGCCGGTCACCACCCGCAGGCACACCAGGGCCAGCGACGGCGGCACGGCGAGGGCGAAGCCGGGATCGTCACGCACCCACCCCGCGAGCTGCCCGGCGAGCGCCACGTGGCCGCGGATGTGGGCGCGCAGGCCCTCCAGCCCGTAGCCGTTGATCACGGCCAGCAGCTTGAGCGCACGGAAGCGGCGGCCGAGCGGCACCTGCCAGTCGCGGTAGTCCACCACCGCGCCCGACTCCGTCGCGGCGTTGCGCAGGTACTCCGGCGTGATCGACAGCGCAGCGGGCAGCGCGCGGGCGTCGCGCACCCACAGCAGCGACGCGTCGAACGCGGTGAGCAGCCACTTGTGGGCGTCGGTGCAGAAGGAGTCGGCCTGCTCCACGCCGTCGAGCAGGTCCCGGTGCTCCGGGCACAGCGCAGCCACCCCGGCCCAGGCGGCGTCGACGTGCACCCAGACCCGGTGGGGCGCGGCGACGGCGGCGACCTCGCGCACGGGGTCGACGGCCCCGGTGCCGGTGGTGCCGATCGTCGGGCACACCAGCACGGGCCGCTGACCGGCGGCGATGTCGGCCTCGATGGCCGAGGCCAGCGCGCGGGGCGACATCGCGAGCGTGCCGGGCGACGGCCCCACCAGGTGCAGCGCCCGCTCGCCCAGCCCCGCGACGCGCACGGCCTTGGCCAGCGACGAGTGGGTCTCGGCCGTGACGTAGACGCGTTCCAGGCCGTCCACGCCGTCGGTGCGCCAGCCGGGGTTGGAGCGGTGCAGGGCCGCGAGCAGGGCCACCAGCGCCGCGGACGACGCCGAGTCCTGGATCGAGCCGCCACCCCCGCCGTCGAAGGTGAACCGGGGATCGAGCCCGATCGCGCCGGCGAGGGAGTCCATCAGCGACTGCTCCACCTCGGTGGCGGCGGGGGAGGTGGACCACAACATCCCCTGCACCCCGAGCCCGCCCGAGAGCATGTCCCCGAGCACCGAGTGCAGCGACGCGTTGGCGGGGAAGTACCCGAAGAAGTTCGGGCTCTGCCAATGCGTGGTGGCCGGGACGACCACCTGGTCGAGCAGGCCGAGCAGGTCGTCGAGCGGGCGGGGCTGTTCCGGCAGCGGCCCGTCCACCTGCGCCCGCACGGACCCGGGCGGGACGGAAGGCCGCACGGGCAGATCGGCGACGTCCGCACGGTAGCCGGCGATCCAGTCGACGACGGCGTAGCCGAGGCGCCGGAACTCCTCGGGATCCAGCTCGGCGCTCACCCGACGCTCGCGCGCGGCACGCTCAGACCGCCGGGGCCGCGACGACGCGCGCGGCGCCGTACTCCTCGCGGAGCGCCGTCTTCAGCACCTTGCCGCTCGGGTTGCGCGGCAGGCCGGCGACGATGACGACGTCGCGGGGGCGCTTGTAGGCGGCGAGGTGCTCGCGGCAGAACGCCTCGATGTCCTCCGCGGTCGGGGGATCGGCGGGGTCCCGCGGGGCGATCACGGCCAGCGGCGCCTCGCCGTACTTCGCGTCGGCCACGCCGATCAGCGCCACCTCGGCCACCTTCGGGTGTGCGGCGAGGGTGTTCTCGACCTCGGCGCAGTAGATGTTCTCGCCACCGGAGATGATCATGTCCTTCTTGCGGTCGACGACGTAGAGGTAGCCGTCCTCGTCCTGCCGCACCAGGTCGCCGGAGTGGAACCAGCCCCCGCGGAACGCGTCGGCCGTCTCCTCGGGCCGGTTCCAGTAGCCGCTCATGACCGTGGGACCGCGGTAGACGATCTCCCCGACGTCACCCTGGGCGACGTCGTTCATGTCCTCGTCCACGACGCGGACCTCGACGTTGATCATCGGTGTGCCGATCGAGCCGATCTTGCGGATGGAGTCCTCGCCGCGCAGCGCGCACGTGACGGGGCTGCACTCGGTCTGCCCGAACGCCGTGACGATCTCGGCGTGCGGGAACGTGTCGATCATCGTGCGCAACAACGTGGTGGATGCCGGGGCGGCACCCCAGGTGGCGCGGCGTAGCCCGGACAGGTCCCGCTCCCTGATGCCCGGCAGCGCGACGATCGCGGCCCACTGCGCGGGCACGAAGAACACCGACGAGATGCGCTCGCGCTCCAGCAGGTCGACCATCGCGGCGGGATCGAAGCCGCCCGAGGGGCTGAGGACGGTGGCGCCGCACACCACGAGGTTGAGGTAGAAGCCCGACACGCCGGCGATGTGGAACAGCGGAGCCCCCGACATCCCGACGCGGTCGTCGCTGCTCATACCCGCGTGTGCGACGTTGCTGAACGCGTGCAACAGCAGGTTGCGGTGGGTCAGCACCGCGCCCTTGGGACGCCCGGTGGTGCCGGAGGTGTACATGATGAACGCGGGTTCCTCGTCGCCGACGGCGAGCTCGGTGTACTCGGGCGACCCCGACGCCAGCAGCTCCCCGTAGGCCACCCCGATCGACAGCACCGCGCGCACGTCGGGGGCCTGGGCCCGGGCGGCGTCCACGACGGGCGCGAACATGTCGTCGACGACCACCGCCGTCGCCCCGGAGTCGGTGAGCGCGTACGCCACCTCGTCGGCGACGAGCCGGAAGTTGACCGGCACGCAGATCGCCCCGAGCCGCAGGATCGCCGCCATCGCCTCGATCTGCGGCACGCTGTTGAGCCCCATGACCCCGACCCGGTCACCCGCCCCGACGCCGTGTTCGGCGAGCGCCGAGGCCAGCCGCGTGATGCGCCCGTGGGTCTGCGCCCAGCTCAGGGTCAGCTCCCCGTCGCGGAACGCCACCGCGTCGGGGGAGGTGCGGGAGTAGCGGGCGATGAGGTCGCTCATCGTCATACCCCGTCCGGAGACGGTGGGCGCGGGGCTGTCGGACATCAGGCTCCTCGACGGCGGGGACGGAACGATCTCCCCACTCTGTCGCGCGCCCGTCACACGGGCAAGGGGGGCTACGGGCGCAGGGCGTAGCGGTCGCGCAGCTTCTGCTTGACCAGCTTGCCGGTGGGTGTGCGCGGCATGTCGTCGGTGAACACCACGCGCTGCGGGGCCTTGAAGTGCGCGATGTGCCCGCGGGTGTGGGCGATGAGCTCGCGTTCCAGTTCCGGGCCCGCCACCACGCCCTCCGCGGGCTGGACGACGGCCAGCACCGCCTCGCCCATCTCGTCGTCCGGCACCCCGATCACGGCGACGTCGAGCACCGCCGGGTGCAGGGCCAGGGCGTCCTCGGCGTCCCGGGGGTAGATGTTCACCCCGCCTGAGATGATCATGAAGGCCTTGCGGTCGGTGAGGAACAGGAAGCCCTCCTCGTCCAGGTAGCCGAGGTCGCCGACGGTGGCCCAGTCGTCGTGGGCGGGATGTCGCGAGCCCCGCGTCCTGTCGGGATCGTTGTGGTAGACGAACAGGTCGGCGCCGGGGCGCGCGAAGTAGACGGTGCCGACCTGCCGCGCCGCGAGCACCTCGCCGGTCGCGTCGTCGCAGATCCGCAGGTCGCCCTGGATCCCTCCGTGGCCCACCGAGCCCGGGCGTTCCAGCCACTGGGCCGAGTCGATGAAGGTGATGCCGATGCCCTCGGACGCCGCGTAGTACTCGTGGAGCACCGGGCCCCACCAGTCGATCATCGCCCGCTTGACGTCCACCGGGCACGGCGCCGCCGCGTGGATCGCCACCCGCAGCGACGACACGTCGTAACGCGTGCGGACCTCCGCGGGCAGCTTCAGCATGCGGACGAACATCGTGGGCACCCACTGGCTGTGCGTGGCCCCGAACCGCTCGATCGCGGCCAGCGCGCCCTCCGGATCGAACCGCTCCATGACCACGACCGTGCCGCCGACGGCCTGCACCGTGGCGGTGAACCGCAGCGGCGCGGCGTGGTAGAGCGGCGCGGGGGAGAGGTACACCGTGTCGGCGTCGAAGCCGTACATCGGCACGAACACGGTGACGTAGCCGTCACCGGGCTCGTCGATCTGGCGGTCGGGCAGCGGCACCCGGATGCCCTTGGGGCGGCCCGTGGTGCCCGAGGAGTAGAGCATCGCGGCGCCGGCCGGCTGGTCGGCCAGCGCCTCGGCGGAGAGGCCGTGCAATGCGGCGTCGTAGTCGTCGAAGCCGTCGATCGGGCCGCCGTAGGCGAGCCGGATCTCACATGCCGGCACCTGCGGGGCGACCTCGGCGGCGACGTCGGCGAGGGCGGCCGACGCGACGAGCACCCGCGCTCCGCAGTCGGCCACGATGTAGGCGACCTCGGCCGCCGTCAGGTGCCGGTTGACCAGCGTGATGTAGAGCCCGGCCCGCTGCGCCGCCCAGTACACCTCGAACACCCGTGGGGAGTTGTCGGCGAGCAGCGCGATCCCGTCGCCGCGCCGGAGACCGCCGGTCACGAGGAACCGGGCCAGCCGCGCCGATCCGTCCTCCAGTTCGCGGTAGGTGAGTGTCTCGCCGGACCCGGCCATGATCACGGCGGGCTTGTCGGGAGTGGTCGCGGCGAACGTCCCGGGGAACATCGGTCCGGTCTACCGCACGCGAACGGGCCGCGTCGAGGAGATCGACGCGGCCCGCTGGCGAACCGACTCTCAGGCGTCGGTGAGCGCGTGCTTCGGCTCGCGCTCGGGACGGGCGTGGCGCGGCCCGGCGTCGGCTCGGGCGACGAGCGCCCCGACGGTGACCGGCTCGACCGGCTGGACCTGCTCGATCTCGACGCTCCCGCGCAGCGGGACCTCCCGGATCAGCCACGCGGCCACGACGGCCACCAGTGCGACGACCGCGGCCCAGAGGAACGCCGTGGTGACGCCGCTCGCGACGGCGGCGCGGTAGGCGTCACCGATCGCAGCGGGCAGGCCGCCCAGCGTGGCCGGTGTGAGCTGGCCGCCGGCCAGCTTCCCGGCCTGCTCGGCCCCGACCTGCGAGGTCAGGCTGCCCGTCAGGCTCTTGGTGTAGAACACGCCCAGCAGCGAGACGCCCAGCGACCCGCCGATCGTCCGGAACAGCGTGGACGCGCCGCTCGCCGCGCCGAGGTCGCGCTGCTCCACGGAGTTCTGCATCACGAGGTTCGTGGTCTGCATCAGGAAGCCCATCCCGACGCCGAGGGTGACCATGAACAGCGAGCTGGTCAGGCCCGCGGTGCCCACGCCCATGGTCGACATCAGGCCCAGCCCGGCCGCCATCGCCAGCGACCCGACCACGAGCATCCACTTGTAGCGCCCGGTGCGGCTCACGAGCTGCCCACCCAGCAGCGAGGTGACGAGCATGCCGCCCATCAGGGGCAGCAGCATCAGGCCGCTGTTGGTGGCCGACGCGCCCTGCACGTACTGCTGGAACTGCGGCAGGTAGGTCACGGCGCCGAACATCGCGAAACCGGTGAGGAACGTCAGCACCGTGGCCGCCGAGAAGTTGGGGCGGCGGAACAGGTCCAGCGAGAGGATCGGCTCGTCCACCCGCTTCTCGACCCGCACGAAGAAGAACGTGGCGACGACGGTCAGGACGCCGAGGCCGATGATCTGCCACGAGCCCCAGGCGTAGGTGCTGCCGCCCCAGGAGGTCAGCAGCGTCAGGCTGGCGATGGCCACGGCCAGCAGGCCGGCGCCGAGCCAGTCGACCCGCGCGTCGCGGCGCGCTGCGGGTAGCTTCATCGTGAACCAGACGACGATGAGCGCGATGACGCCCAGCGGCAGGTTGATGTAGAAGACCCAGTTCCAGCTGAGGTTGTCGGTGATGAAGCCGCCCAGCAGCGGACCGCCGATGAACGCGAGCGGCATCACCGCGGCCATGAGGCCCTGGTAGCGGCCCCGCTCACGCGGCGGCACGAGGTCACCGATGATCGCCATGGCGCCGACCATCAGGCCACCGGCGCCGATGCCCTGGATGCCGCGGAACGCGATGAGCTCGTTCATGCTCGCCGACAGGCCCGACAGCGCCGAGCCGACCAGGAAGATCACGATCGACGTCATGAAGACGCCCTTGCGGCCGTAGAGGTCGCCGAGCTTGGCCCACACCGGGGTGGAGACCGCCGTGGCCAGGGCGTACGCCGTGACCACCCAGGACAGGTGCTCGAGCCCGCCCAGGTCACCGACGATGGTCGGCATCGCGGTGCCGACGATCGTGTTGTCCAGCATCGCTAGCAGCATGGCGATCATCAGACCGCTCATGACCGTGTAGATCTCGCGCCTGGTGCGCGTGACGGGTGGAGTCTCCACCGTCATCGTCTCGCTCATGTCTCTCCTCGTGAACCGGACCGGCTTGCCGGCCGGCTAGTGTTTGCTTGTCGACAGGCTAGCACTTGTCACTAGCCGGGCGTCAAGTAAGCTGTGACCCATGACAAGCGCAGGTACCGACGAGCGGCGCACCGACACCCGGCAGCAGATCCGGGCGGTCGCGCTGGAGCTGTTCGCCGAACAGGGGTACGAGAAGACGTCGTTGCGCGAGATCGCGGAGCGGCTCGGCGTCACGAAGGCGGCGGTCTACTACCACTACCGCACGAAGGAGGAGATCCTCTCCAGCCTGCTCGACGAGCACCTGGCGGGGATGGACGCCGTCGTGGAGTGGGCCGAGGCCCAGCCACCGGGGCGGGAGCGCCGGCGCGGAGTGCTGGAGCGCTACAGCGCGCAGCTCGCCGACATGGCGAAGGACGGGTCGCAGCTCATCCGCTTCATGCAGGAGAACCAGACCTCGATGAAGGAGCTGGCCGCCGCGGCGGGGATCCGGGAGCGCTTCGAGCGGCTCGCCGCGATGCTCGTCGACCCGGACGCCTCGGCCGCCGACCAGCTCCGCGGCCGGCTCGCGCTGGTCGCGCTGAACTTCGGGGCGTTCGGTCGCGACCTCGTGTCCGACCCGGCCGAGCGCAGCGCCGCCGCCCTGGAGGTGGCGCTGGAGCTGGGCGGCCGTTGAAGTCCTTACCCATCGGGGACGTGGTGCGGGCCCCGCGGGCCGGGGCTGTGATCATGGTGTCGTGACCGACGTCGCGGCACCACCCTCCCGCCGGGCGCTGATCGGCGACCTCGTCGCGGTCGGCGCCGGGGCCCTGCTGGTCCTGCTCGCCTCCCTGGACGGCTGGCGCCTGATCCGTGCCGGTCAGGACATCATCCTGGGCTTCCCGCCGGTGCTGGCCACGTGGATGCCGCACGTCGGGCCGGGCACGCCGATCGCGGTGGTGGTCGCCGTGCTGGTCGCGACCCGGGGTCCCGGCCTCGCCGAGCGCCTGGCCTGGCGGCCGCTGCTGCTCGTGTCCTGGGCCGCGGCGTTCGTGTGGACGCTCGGGCTCGCGCTCGTCGACGGCTGGCAGAAGGGGATCGTCGAGCGCCTGACCAGCGATCAGGAGTATCTCCACGACGTCCCCAAGGTCCGCGACATCGGGGAGATGCTGCGGACCTTCTCCGACCACATACTCACCGACCAGCCGGTGTTCTGGGTCACGCACGTCGGTGCGCACCCGCCCGGGGCGTTCCTGCTGGTCGTCTGGCTCGACCGGATCGGGCTCGGCGGCGGTGGCCCGTCCGGGCTCGTGGTGATCCTGGCCGGCTCCTCGGCGTGCGCCGCCGTCGCGGTGGCGCTGCGGGCGCTGGGCCACGAGTCGACGGCCCGGGCCGTGGTTCCGTTCTCGGTGCTGTTCCCGGGCGCGGTGTGGGTCGGCGTCTCGGCGGACGGGATGTTCGCCGCCGTACTGGCGTGGGGCGTGGCGCTGCTCGCCGTCGGCGCGATCGGCCGCGGTCGGCGCGCCGACGGCGCCGCGCTGGCCGGGGGCGTCCTGCTCGGCTACACGCTCTATCTCTCCTACGGGCTGGCGCTGGCCGGCCTGCTGCCGGTGGCGGTCGCGGTCGGGGTGCGGCTGGCGTCCGGGGCGTGGCCGTGGCGGGCGGCTGCGTTCGCGGTGGTGGGTGCCCTGGCCGTGGCCGCCGCGTTCACCGCGTCGGGGTTCTGGTGGATCACCGGCTACGAGGACGTCAAGGTCATCTACGCGTTGAGCGCCGCCAAGGACCGGCCCTACTCCTACTTCGTGTGGGCGAACCTCGCCGCGCTGGTGCTGGCCACCGGGCCGGCGGTGTTGGCCGGGCTGCGTCGCGTCGTCGCGTCACCGAAAACCCTCGCGCTTGCCGCCGTCCTGCTCGTGGCGGCGGCCGTCCTGGCCGTCGCGGCTGCCGATCTCTCGGGCCTGAGCAAGGCCGAGGTCGAGCGGATCTGGCTGCCCTTCGGAGTGTGGCTGGTGGTGGCGTGCGCACTGCTGCCCCGCCGGTACGCGCCGTGGTGGCTGCTCGCCCAGGCCGCCTTGGCCCTGGCGGTGAACCACCTGCTGTTCACGGTCTGGTGAGCCGCGCCCACCTCCGCCCCGGATCGTCGGGGGACCCTGCGCGGCGGACCGCCAGTGCATACAGCACCGCCGAGACCAGCACGAACACTCCGGTGATGCCGAGCCAGCGGGGCAGGTAGACGTCGGTGGTCAGGCCCGTCGCGGCGAAGAACGTGCCCGGTGCGTCGTTGGTGATCAGTGGCCACCAGACCAGCAGGAGCAGCAGCGACAGCCCGACGGGCACGCGCAGGTAGTTGATCCACGGCACCCCGGCCAGGTGCGGCAGGGGACGGGCCCGGCGGAAGAGCCGGAAGTGCGCGGCGGAGTCGGCGATGGCGTAGAGCGGGTAGAGCACCAGGTCGTGGCCCAGCGCGGCGCCGACGAACCAGATGAGGATCTTGAACCAGACGTCGCTCTCCAGTGGCACCCGGCTCGCGGCGTACCCGGCCAGCGCGATCGTGATGATCTGGGCGAACAGATGCAGCGGCGACTCCCCGTACCGCTTCCGGAACAGGCCCGCCAGCATCGACGGCGGGGGCAGCGTGGGCAGGGAAGGCAGGCGCATCACATGCTCCCGTCGACGACGGTGAGTCGCTTGACCCACTTGGTGCAGTGCACGCCCGGCGCGGCCGGGATCATGGTCCGGGCCGGGAAACCGTGGTCGAGCCCGAGGTCCTCGCCGTCCACCTTGAGCGCGAGCAGCGACATCTCGTCCTGGCTCTGGCCGACGCTCAGGCTCACGGCGCCGAACCCCCCGCCGTTCTGCATGGACTCGACGAACAGCCGGTCGGTGTGCCGGCCCCCGGCGCGGGCGACGAGGTCGGCCAGCCGCACCCCGGTCCACGTCTTGCCGATGGACCAGCCCTCCACACAGGCGATCGGGAGGTAGTAGGTGTGCTGCGCCATCCCGAGCAGGTCGTCGCGGGAGAAGCGGGTGGTCCCGGCCGGACCGACGATCTCCAGCCGGTACGCCGCGCCCGTCATGGCCGGGGTGACGCCTGCCGTGGCGGCCGTCTTGTTCACCGGGAAGTGGTTCACCCCGACACCGTTGCCGCGTTCGTGCGGACCGAAGAGGGTGAGCCCGTGCAGCGGGTCGTCGAGGACCGAGCCGATGTAGGTGCCCAGCAGTACCACCGACGAGAGGCCGACGAAGCCGAGCACGCCCCGGCGCGAGGCGGTCGGGGGCGCCGGTTCGGTGGCGACGAGCTCGCTCTCCACCGGCTCGGACCGGGTGTCGGCGACCGACGTGCGACGGAAGGACTGCCCGGGGCCGCGCCGCAGGGACCGGACCATCACGGGGAACTTCACCAGCACGTGCCCGACGAACCCGCCGATGAACACCCACGCCCCGTAGAGGTGGGCGGTGTAGAAGAAGAACGGGAACAGGTAGTCGAGCTGGGAGTTCAGCAGGCCCGTCACGAACTCGAACAGCAGGCCGCCCACCAGCATGAGCAGCGTGAGCCGTTCGAGGGAATGTGCGACCGACCGCACCGGAGGCCACTCGAACAGCTTCGGGATCACCGACCACAGCTTCGCCAGCACGATCGGCACCAGCGTGATGCCGAGCGCGACGTGGGTGCCCTGGGTGACCCGGTAGAGCCACGACGGGCCGGTCGGCCAGTCGAACAGGTAGAAGCCGAGCAGCCCGTGGGCCGGCGTGGCGTCGTTGCCGGGCAGCAGCGGGTTGTACGCGGCGTAGGAGAGCAGGCCCGTCACGATCATGATCGTCAGGCCCACGAGCAGCATCGACCCGAGCACGGCTGTCAGCCACGGCCCGCGCACGGGGCTGCGCCAGAACCGGCGCCGGAACGGCCCGGGCGGCGGGTGCTCGTTCACCCACTGCAGCGGGTTCTCCCGCAGCAGGCGCGTGTCGTCGATCATCAGGTCTCCTCGCGGAAGGCGTGCTCCGCTGATCACAACGGGTCGCGGGCCCCGGCGCTGCATCGAAACCCGTTTCGTAAGGATGACGCACCGACTCGTAATCTTCTGCGCCCGTGGTATGAACGGTCAGTACTGACCGTTTCAGGACGAGGAGAGCGCAACGTGGACATCACCGACGGCGTCGCACTGGTCACGGGTGGAGCCTCCGGGCTCGGCCTCGCCACGACGAAGGCGCTGCTCGCAGCGGGCGGGAAGGTCGTGATCCTCGACCTGCCGACCTCTGCGGGCCAGCAGATCGCGAAGGAGCTCGGCGACGCCGTGCGTTTCGCGGCGGCCGACGTCCGCGACGAGGACGAGGTCGCGGCCGCCCTCGACGTCGCCGACGGGCTGGGCCCGCTGCGTGCGGCGATCAACTGCGCCGGCACCGGCAACGCGATCCGCACGATCGGCAAGAAGGGTCCCTTCCCGCTGGCCGACTTCCGGCGCATCGTCGAGATCAACCTGATCGGCACGTTCAACGTGATCCGGCTGGCGGCCGACCGCATGGTGCGACACGACCCGGTGGGCGAGGAGCGTGGGGTCATCGTCAACACCGCGTCGGTGGCGGCGTTCGACGGCCAGATCGGGCAGGCGGCCTACTCGGCGTCGAAGGGGGGCGTCGTGGGGATGACCCTGCCGATCGCCCGCGACCTCGCGAGCATGTACATCCGCGTCGTGACGATCGCGCCGGGCCTGTTCGACACCCCGCTGCTGGCCGGTGCCCCGGAGGACGTGAAGGCGGCGCTCGGCAAGCAGGTGCCGCACCCCGCCCGGCTGGGGAACCCGGACGAGTTCGGGGCGCTGGTCGTGCACATCGTGGCCAACCCGATGCTCAACGGCGAGGTCATCCGCCTCGACGGCGCGATCCGCATGACGCCCCGCTAGATGGTGTCGGTCGCTGCTTCGATGTAGCTCGTGCCCGAGCCGCTGCAGCGCGACGGCGACACGACGGTGCCGGTGGCCTCGAACCGGTTGTGGTCGCGGAGCAGACCGTCGGCGGTCACGTGCTTGAGCTGCTGGCAGCCCCCGCACGTGCCGTACGAGGGGTGGGCCCGGGTGGCGGCATCATCGGTCACAAGCGCTTCTTCCTCTGGAAGGGGCGGCGACTGTGCCGGGGAGGAGAACGGTAGACCGTCGGGGCCCCTGTGGGAGCAGGACCCCGACGGCCGTCACTGCAACTGGATGTGCTCGTGGTCGCTGCAGATCAGTGGTTCTGGTGGTAGGCCTCGAGCACGTTGGACGGGATACGGCCCCGTTCCGAGATCTTCATGCCCTGCTGCTGCGCCCATTCCCGAATAGCCTGGTTCTGCTCGCGGTCGGTGCTCGGACGCGACGGTGCGGCACCGCCGGCGGAGCTGCGACGGCCACCGGTGCGGCGGGCCGCGGAAACGAACGGGCCCAGGGCGTCGCGCAATCTCGCGACATTGGCGGCCGACAGATCGATCTCGTACGAGCGGCCGTCCACCGCGAACTCGACCTGCTCGTCGGCCTCGCTGCCGTCGATGTCGTCGACCAGGGTGACGGTCGTCTGCTTTGCCACGTGCGGATCCTTTCTTGTTGATGATCCGGATGCGCCGAAGATCCCGCGGTGTGGTCGGCCCGTCCAGGTTCCGCAGGTGCGGGGAAGTGCTGGGGAAGTGAATGTGTGATTGCGATACTAATGGAAGGACATGCGCATTGTCGATCGGGGTCGGATCTGCGGTGTGTCGCCGGAATGTGGTGTCGGATCGGTGTGAACCGCTCCATCACGAGATCGGGCTCCACCAATCCTGCACGGCGGCCTCCGACCGCAGGTCGACGCGGCCCCCGGGCAGCGGCAGGACCAGCGGGACCCCGGCCCGGGCCGCGGCGGAACGCAGTCGCTCAACGGGCTCGGCCCAGCGGTGGAATCCCAGGTCGAACGTGGCCCAGTGCACGGGCATCAGGGTCCGGCCGCGCAGATCCCGGTGGGCGTCCACGGCCTGTTCCGGCGTCATGTGGATGTCGGGCCAGCGGTCGGAGTAGGCCCCGATCGGTACCATCGTCACGTCGAAGGGCCCGAGTCGCCGCCCGATCTGCGCGAACGCCCTGGTGTATCCGGTGTCGCCCCCGAAGAACGCGCGGTGCGACGGGCCGATCACGGCCCACGACGACCATTGCGTGGTGTTGCGGGTGAGGCCCCGGCCGGAGAAGTGCCGGGCCTCGGTGCAGGCGATCGTCAGATCCCCGATCTGTACGGAACCGTCCCAGTCGCGTTCGATGATCCGCCGTTCCGATACGCCCCATCGGCGCAGGTGGGTCCCCACGCCGATCGGGACCACGAACGGTGCGGCCGACCATTTCAGCAGCTCGCGGACGGTCGGCAGATCGAGGTGGTCGTAATGGTCGTGGGAGATCAGGACGGCGTCCAGGGCGGGCAGCTGCGTGATCGGCACGGGCACGGGGTGCAGGCGCCGTGGCCCGAGCAGTCGCGACGGTGACACCCGCTCGCCCCAGACGGGATCGGCGAGCACCCGGTGGCCGTCGATCTCGAGCAGCACGCTGGAGTGCCCGAACCAGGTGACGGCAAGCGCCCCGGCCGGCGCACCGAGGTCGGACGCGGCCAACGGGACGGGCCCGGTCGGTCGCCCCGTGCGACCGCGGGTGAGGGCGGCCCGCAGCAGGGTGGGGCCGCTGCCCGGCCGGATCACGACGCCGGGCTCGGTGTTGCGGAACAGCCCGCCCGCCGCGTGCGGTGAGGTCCCGGCCGCGGTCCGCAGCCGGGTCCGGCGGGCGCCCATCGCCCGCGGGACCCCCTGGGCGGCTCGGGCGAACAGGACCAGCACGGCCGCGCCGACCAGACGGGGAATCACCGGGCCAGCCTAGGGTTGTTCCCATGACGATCACGACGGAGCGGCTCGGGCGGGTGTTGCTGGTGCGCATGGATCGCCCGGCCCGGCGCAACGCGATCGACCCGGCCATGACGGAGGGCCTGGACGCCGCGCTCAACGAGCTCGAGGACGACCCGGACCTGTGGGCCGGTGTGCTGGCGGGCACGTCCGAGGCGTTCTCGGCGGGCACCGACCTCGTCGCGGGTCCGGGGGAGCCGACGGCGCGGGGCGGCAACTACGGCGTCGTGCGCCGCGACCGGCGCACTCCTCTGATCGCCGCGGTCGAGGGCCCGGCCTACGGTGGCGGGTTCGAGATCGTGCTCGCCTGCGACATGGTGGTGGCGTCGCGTTCGGCGCGGTTCGCGCTGCCGGAGACCGCGCGGGGGCTCGTCGCGAACTGTGGCGCGCTGTTCCGGGGGCCGCGGGCGCTGCCGCGCAACATCGCGCACGAGATGCTGCTGACCGGGGAGCCCCTCGACGCCGAACGTGCGTGGTCGCTGGGTCTGGTGAACCGGCTCGTCGACGCCGGGCAGGCGGAGGCCTCGGGGCTGGAGCTGGCGCAGCGGGTCTGTGCGAACGCTCCCGTGGCCCAGAGCGCGTCGCTCCGCGCGGTGGCAGCCGTGTTCGCCGACCAGGACGAGCGCGGATGGGAGGCCACCGACGCGGCCCACGGCGCGATCGCCGGCTCCGCGGACATGGCCGAGGGGATCGCGGCGTTCCGCGAGAAGCGCGAACCCCGCTGGACCGGACGCTGACTCGACAGGGAAGTATCTCGACAACCGAGAAGAGCGTCCGGTTAGGGTAACCTGCGGCTGTGGACGGGGACGGCGTGCGCAACGAGCTGGTTCGGCTCCTGCAGGACTATGCGGTCGAGGCCGAACGGCTCGGTCAGGTCTTCGCCGAGCGCAACGGCATGCACCCCACCGACCTGCACGCGTTGCTCGCCGTCATGCAGGCCGACGCCGACGGGGCCCCGCTCACCCCGGGCCGGCTCGGCCACCATCTCGGCCTCTCCTCGGGCGCCACCACGGCCGTCATCGACCGGTTGGAACGCGCCTCCCACGTGCACCGCACCCGCGACGGCCGCGACCGCCGGCGCGTCACGCTGCACCACGGCAGCGCCGCCGCGGCCGTCGGCGGGGCGTTCTTCGGCCCGCTCGGCACCCGGATGGACGCGATGCTCGCCGGCTACCCGCCCGAGGACCTGGCGGCGGTGAGCCGGTTCCTCGGCGAGATGAACGTGCTGATGGCCGAACACCGGGCGGCCGTCACGGGCGACGCAGCACCCTCCTGAGCCGGCCCGGCCGGTGTTCGACGGGCACCGGTGGCTCCTCGTCGTCGGCGGGCGGCAGGGCCACCTCGATCTCCCCGCCCAGGCGGAATCCGGGCGCGAGGTCCAGCTCGTCACCGCTCCAGAAGCGGCCGGGGTCGTACCAGTTGGGGCGGTGGTGCTCGGTGAGCAGTCCCATGTCCTCGTACGTGACGGCCACGACCTCCGCGCAGTAGGCGGTCTCCAGGCCGGCGCCGGGTGGGGGCGTGCGCCCGGGCAGGGTGGGCAGCCGGCCGCGGAACCAGCGCGCCGCGAGCGACGCCGTCGACGGGAACGGCGTGCCGTCGAGGCGGGCGACCGTGCGGAGCAGGGCGTCCTCGTGCTCCCGGGTCAGCTCCCCGTCGAGCTGGCGCAGCCAGCCCCGCTGCCCGTAGCGGCGCCCCCACTGGAGCACGGCGTCGCGGAGGTCGTGCAGTTGCACGCCGCGCTGGTGGGCGCCGGTCCACATGTCGGGCAGCGATCGGCCCAGCTCGGCGTGCCACATCAGCGGCGGCAGGTCGTCGATCACCACGGCCATCCCGACGTGGTTGACCGGCGCGTTGGCGAGGCTGCGGATGGCGCGGTCGGCGCCGCTGCTGCCGCGGAACACCCAGATGTCGCCGGTGCGGGCGAGCTCCACGGCCCGGTCGAGGGTGATCACGCTTCCAGCCACGGGCGGTAAGGTTAGCGGGATGAAGTGGTGGAAGCTGGTGGGACTGGCCGGGCTCGCGGGAGTGGTCGCCACGGGTGCGGTGACGGTGCGGGCGGAGCGGCAACGCCGCGCCTACACGCCGGAGGAGATCCGCAGCCGCCTGCACGAGCGGGTGGAGCAGGCGCAGGCCAGCGCCCTGTCGTGATCAGCGTCTGGGCGCGTTATCGGTCAGATCTGGCCGTTTTCGCACCGAACCGCTGATCAAGGTGCGTGAGTTCGGCGAAACGACCACGGGCGGCCGGGATGGTTCGGCATCCTCCCGGTATGGCCTCGGGCGACGCGATCCTCGACCTGCTCTCCCGGCAGAACGGGCTGATCACCTCGGCCCAGGCCGCACGGCACGGGATGTCGGAGCGCACGCTGCGCCGCCGCGTCGAGGTCGACGGGTGGTCCCGGCTGGCGCCGCGGATCTTCCTGGCCGGCGGTCACCCGCTGACCGGCTCCACCCGGGTGCGGGCCGCCGGCCTCTGGGCGGGTGACCGCGGTGCGGTGTCGGGGCCCGGTGCGGCGTTCTGGCTCGGCATGTACGCCGAGGCGCCGGCCGAGGTGCCCGTGACCGTCCCGCGCCGGTGCGGGCTGCGGGCTACCGACGGCGTCGCGGTCCGGCGCCGGGACCTGTCTCCCGTGGACCTGTCCCGCGTCCGGGGCATCCGGGTCACCGACCGCCCGCTGACGGCCCTCGAGTCGGCGGTCGCCGTGCCGGAGGGATCGGTGTTCCTCGACCGCGCGCTGCAGAGGCACGTGGAGTTCGACGCCGCGTACCGCTGCTACTGCCGCAACATGGGAGCGCAGGGGTTCGGGCAGGTCGGGGACCTGCTTGTCGCCGCGGCCAACCGGGCGGACTCCGCGGCCGGACGGCTGCTGATCACGCTGCTGCGTGGCGCCGGTATCACCGGTTGGCAGCACGGCCTGCCCTTCGGCCGCTGGGTGATCGACTTCGCGTTCCCCGCGGCGAAGGTCGCCGTCGAGGTCGACGGGTGGGCGTGGCACATGGACGTGGAGCGGTTCCGAGCCGACCGGCACAAGGGCAACGCGCTGGTGCGGGCGAAGTGGGACCTGCTCCGGTTCACCTGGCACGACCTGACCACCCGGCCCGAGTATTTCCCGGGGGAGATCCGGGCGGCCCTCGTCACCGGGTCATGATCAGCAGCTGGGCGCGTTGTCGGCCATATGTGGCCGGAAACGCACCCAGCCGCTGATCATGGACGCTGCAGGCGGGCCACTTCCGCGTCGTCGGCGTCGAGGAGCACCAGCACCTCGCCGTCGAACCGCGCCCGGGTGGCGTTCGTGAACCAGGTGGGCACCGGCACCATGTCCGGCCCGGCCATCCGGGTGGACGGGCCGACCGTGACCTCCAGAGTCCCGGCGGGCCCGGACGACCACTTCCCGCTGGTGCCGTTGGCCCCGTCCGAACCGGTGTAGGTGCCGTCCTCGGCGAGCTCGACGAACGGGGGTTTCAGCGCCCCGCTGCCCGCGCCGTCCACCGGAATCCACCGTCCCACGAGTGCGTCCACGGGCCCGAGACTAACCGGGATCGCGCTCCAGCCGCCCGACCTACAGGTTCGCCGTGGCCGCCTCCAGGTAGCCCGCGAACTTCTCGTGTGCCGCGGCGGTGCGGGTGGGAACGTGCTCGGTGGGCACCTCACGGGCCTCGTACCCGCGCAGGATGCGGCGGGCCACCGTGGCCTTGTGCACTTCGTCGGGGCCGTCGTAGATGCGGGCGGCCCGGGCGGCGCGGTACATCTCCTCCAGCGGCAGGTCGCCGGAGAAGCCCAGCGAACCGTGCACCTGGATAGCGCGGTCGATCACGTCGTGCAGGACCTTCGCGCCCCAGTACTTGATCATTGCGATCTCGATGCGCGAGTTCGACGCCCCGACCTGGTCCATCGTCCACGCGGCGTGCAGCGTGAGCAGGCGGGCGGCCTGCATCTCGGCGGCCGACAGCGCCACCATGTCCTGGATCATCTGCTTGTCGGCCAGCACCGAGCCGTGGGTGTAGCGGCTCACGGCGCGCTCGCAGAGCATGTCGAACGCGCGCCTGCTCTGCCCCAGCCAGCGCATGGCGTGGTGGATGCGGCCGGGGCCCAGGCGCTGCTGGGCGAGCCGGAAGCCGTCGCCGGGGTTGCCGACGAGATTCTCCTTCGGCACGCGCACATCGGTGTAGATGATCTCCGCGTGGCCGCCGTAGAGCTGCCCGCCGGTGACGGGGTGGTCCATGACGGGGATGTCGCGGACGATGTCGACGCCCGGCGTCTCCACCGGCACGATGATCATCGACGAGCCCTGGTACGCCGAGACGTCGGGGTCGGTGACGGCCATGACGATGAGGAAGTCGGCGTGCGAGGCGTTCGACGAGAACCACTTGTGCCCGTTGATCACGTAGTCGTCGCCGTCGAGGACGGCGCGGGTGGACAGCAGCGTGGGGTCGGCGCCCGCGCCCGGCTCCGTCATCGAGAAGCAGCTGCGGATCTCCCCGCGCAGCAGCGGGAACATCCAGCGTTCCTTCTGCTCCGGCGAGCCGCCGATGGCCAGCAGCTCGGCGTTGCCCGAGTCGGGGGCCTGGTTGCCGAAGATGCCCGGCGCGTACCGGCACTGGCCGAGGATCTCGTGCATCAGACCCAGCTTGACCTGCCCGAACCCCCCGCCGCCGAGCTCCGGGGGCAGGTGCGCGGCCCACAGACCCTGCTCCTTGACCTGCTCCTTCATCGGCGCGGTGATCCGCCGATAGGTCTCGCGGTCGATGTCGAGCGTCTCCAGCGGGATGATCTC
Source organism: Mycobacteriales bacterium (assembly GCA_038231335.1). Classification (GTDB taxonomy): domain Bacteria; phylum Actinomycetota; class Actinomycetes; order Mycobacteriales; family Pseudonocardiaceae; genus Pseudonocardia. The sequence goes on along the minus strand of JBBRLM010000007.1, from coordinate 24,062 downwards.
GTCACGGACGAACTGCCGCATCCATGCGAGCTTGGTCTCGAACTCGGGTTCGGTAGAGAAGTCCCACGCCATGCCTGCACGGTGCCACGACGGGCGGCGTCGATCCAGAGGGGAGATGCTGGCCGGCGTGGAGCACTCCTTCGAACCGCTGACGCCGGTGTCCTACCTCGACCGCGCGGCCGCCGCGCACGGCGACCGCACCGCCGTCGTCGACGGGGAGCATCGGTGGACCTACGCGGAGCTCCACGACCGCTGCCGGCGCCTGGCCGGGGCGCTGGCCCCGCTCGCGCAGGGGCGGCCGGTGGCGGTGCTCGCCCCCAACACGCACGTGCTGCTGGAGGCCAACTTCGGGGTGCCGTGGGCCGGCGTGCCGCTGGTGGCGGTGAACACCCGGCTCGCGGCGGGCGAGGTGGCCTACATCCTCGAGCACTCGAAGGTCTCCGTGCTGGTGCACGACCCGGTGTTCGACGAGCTGGTGGACGCCGCGTTCGCCGCGATGGAGCACCCGCCGACGCGGATCCGGGCGGGAGAGGAGTACGAGGCCCTGATCGCGGACGCCCCGCCGCTGGCGATCACCCCCGACGACGAGCGCGCGCTGCTCTCGATCAACTACACGTCCGGCACCACCGGCCGCCCCAAGGGCGTGATGTACCACCACCGCGGCGCCTACCTGCAGGCGTTGGCCATGGTGGGCCACACCGGGCTGTCGCCGAGCGCGGTGCACCTCTGGACGCTGCCGATGTTCCACTGCAACGGCTGGTGCTTCCCCTGGGCGGTCACCGCGGCGGCCGCCACGCACGTCTGCCTGCCGAAGGTGGACCCGACCGAGGTGTGGCGGCTCATCCGCGAGGAGGGCGTCACCCACCTCAACGGGGCGCCGACCGTGCTGTCGATGCTCGCGTACGCGCCCGAGGCCGGTCCGGTGTCGCCGACGGTGCGGGTGGCGACGGGCGGGGCGCCGCCGAGCCCGGCGATCCTGCGCCGGATGGGCGAGCTGGGTTTCGACGTCACGCATCTCTACGGCCTGACCGAGACGTTCGGCCCGGTGATGATCTGCGACTGGCGCCCGGAGTGGAACGACCTCGACGCGGGGGAGCAGGCGCGGTTGAAGTCCCGGCAGGGTGTCGGGAACATGATCTCGTGTCGGGCGCGGGTGATCGCGTCCGACGGCACCGACGTCCCCGCCGACGGCACGTCCGTCGGCGAGATCGCGTTCCGCGGCAACAACGTCATGCTGGGCTACCTCGACGACGAGGAGGCGACGGCTGCCGCGATCCCGGACGGCTGGTTCCGCACCGGCGATCTGGGCGTCGTCCACCCGGACGGCTACGTCGAGCTGAAGGACCGGAGCAAGGACGTGATCATCTCCGGCGGGGAGAACATCGCCTCGGTGGAGGTCGAGCAGGTGATCGCCGACCACCCGGCGGTGCTGGAGGCCGCCGTCATCGCGGTGCCCGACGAGAAGTGGGGCGAGGTCGTGGCCGCCTACGTCACCCTGCACGCCGGCGCGACGGCCACCGAGGCCGAGATCATCGAGCACGTGCGCGGCCGGCTGGCGCGGTTCAAGGCGCCCAAGACCGTGACGTTCGGCGATCTGCCGAAGACCTCCACCGGCAAGATCCAGAAGTTCGTGCTGCGGGAGAAGTCAGGCGAGCGCTGACATCTTCTGCCAGTCGGCCCAGGAGATCGTCCAGTCGTAGATGTCGCCGTCCGTGGCCGAGAGCGGCACGGTGGTGCCGGTGACCTCCACCGGGTCGCCGAAGATGGCGGTGTCGTAGTAGGCCTTGCCGTTCTGGGTGGACAGGTTGATGCAGCCGTGGGTGACGTTGCGCTTGCCCTGCACGCCGTTCGTGAGGGGGTTGGCGTGGATGAACTCGCCGTTGTTGGAGATGCGCACGGCCCAGTGCTCGGGCACGTCGGTGTAGCCGTAGGCCTGGTTGGTCATGAGCACGGTCTCCGACTTGCCCAGCACCACGTGGGTGCCGCTGTGGGTGACGCGGCCGGGGTCGCTCTCCAGCCCGTAGCTGGCGGGCAGGTCGAGGACGGTGGTGCCGTCGCGCACCACCTGGATGCGGTGGGTCCGGGCGTCGGCCTTGACGATCTGTGAGCGGCCGATGGTGAACGACGTGCTGAGGTCCCCGGAGCCGTAGCCGGCCTTGCCCAGGTTCACGCCGTAGAGGTGGGCGGCCACGCTGACCTTCGTGCCGGCGGGCCAGTAGGCCTGCGGCCGGTAGTGGACGCGCGAGCCGTCGGCGGTGTCGGGCAGCCACGCCCACGAGCCGGTGACCGGCGTGGACGTGGTGATGCTCAGCGCACGCTGGGCCGCCGCGCGGTCGGCGGTGGGGATCGACCGGTTGAACTGGATCTCGATCGGCGCGGCCACCCCGACGACCGCGCCGTCGCCGATGTTGGTGGACGCCCGGAACAGGCGTGCGGGGTCGGCGGTGGTGAACCTCCCCGTGACCGGGGCGACGCCGCCGGCGCCCTTGGCGGTGCCGGTGAATGTGTAGTCGGTGTCGTAGGCCGGCGGGGCCGTCGCCTTCCAGGTGAGGCCGTCGGGCGAGACGGTGCCCGGGATGAGCGTGCCGTCCTTGGCCGTGAGTGCGACACCGCTGAGCGCCCCGCCGGTGGAGGTGAGGGTGATCGGGTCGGCGGGGGCGACGTCGGTGGTGCCGTCGGCGGGGACGACCTTGACGGTCGGCGCCACGGGTGCGGCGACCGCGGCCGGCCGCGGCGGGGTGGCCGCTGCGGTGGGGACGGTGCAGCCCGTGACCGCCACCGCTGCGACGGCGAGCACCCCCAGCAGCACGCGCGTGCTGTTCGATCCGGACCAGCGCATGCGTGTACCCCCGATGAGAGACCCCAGGCGCCACTACAGCAACACTGGACCCAAACGTCAATCTTATCGGGCTACGGGTTGCGGACCCAAGTCGGACCATGCGGTGATCAGGTCTGCAACGGCAGGAGTTCGTGGGTGAAGCGGTCGAGGAACCCGCGCCACGACGGCACCGGCACGGCCGGGCGCAGGACGAACTTCGACAGGCCGACGTCGACGAACCGGCGCACCTGATCGCGGGCCGCGTCCCAGCCGTCGGCCACCAGCAGTCGGGCGTCGAGGTCGGGGCGGCGTCGGCCCAGGGCGGCGAGGGCGGCGTCGCGGGTGGCGGTGTCGGTCTCCTCCGGGATCACGGCGATGTTGGTGCCGTAGTGGTCGTCCTCGATCTCGCGGCCGGCCGCTGCCGCCGCTGTCTCGATCGCCAGCCGGCACTCCGCCGCCTCGTCGGGGGTGATGAAGCTGCCGAGCCAGCCGTCGGCGAGCCGCCCGACGCGGCGCAGCCCGGCGGGGGCCTTCCCGCCCAGCCACAGGTCCAGCGGCTTCGACGGCAGCGGGCCGACCGAGGCCTCGTCGAGATGGAAGAAGCGGCCGTGGTGCCTGACCCGTGGCTCGGCGAGGAGTCGGCGCACCACTTCGAGGGACTCGTCGAAGACGGCGGCGTGCTCGCCCTCGGGGACGGGGAACAGCGTGCGCTCGTGTGGCGTGGCGGGCCGGAGCCCGAAGGTCGGCAGGATGCGCCGGGGTGCGAGCGCGACCAGCGAGGCCAGCTGTGCGGCGACGAGCATGGGGTTGCGGCCCGGCAGCACGAGCACGCCGGTGCCGAGTTTGAGCGACGTGGTGCGGCCGGCGGCGAAGGCCAGACCGATGAGGGGGTCGATGGTCGGGCCGGAGGCCTGGTCGGCGAGCCAGATGGAGTCGGCTCCGCAGGCCTCGCAGGCGTCGATCAGGTCGGCCAACTCGGGCCCTGGGGCCCCGGCGCCGTCCGTCGAGCCCAGCGAGATCGAGCCCAACCCGATGCGAACCTTGGGGGCGGTCACGCCCTCAACGGTAGCCGCCCCATGAGCTCAGTGCTGGGCGGTCTGCGGCTGTTCCTGCACGGGCGCCGGGGGCACCACGGGGTCGACACCGGCGGTCGCGGGAGCGGTGGTCGAAGCCTCTGTCGCGGGGGTGGCCGTCGCATCGCTCGTGACGACGGCGGCGGGTGTCGTGGTCTCCGCCGCTTTCGTGGTGTCCCCGCTCAGTTCGGCCTTGAGGATCCGCGCGGAGCGGCCCAGGCTGCGGGCCGCGTCGGGCAGCCGCTTGGCACCGAACAGGACGACGAAGATGACGATCACGATCGCCCAGTGCCACGGACTCAGTTCGCCCATTGTGCGTTCCCCTTTCGACTGCGCTCTACGGGTCCAGTGTGCACCCGTTGGGCTTCAGCCCACCGGGCGGCGCCCCCGCAGCGTACCCACGAGCAGGCCGATGCCGGCGATGAGCGCCACCACGCCGATGATCAGCCACAGGCGCGAGCCGGTCATGAAGCTGCCGGTCACCACCCCGGCGCCCTGCAGCGTCCAGAGCGCACCGATGAGGGCCAGCAGGACGCCGACCACGATCCCTACCCAGCGAGTCATGGCGTGATCATGCCCCATCCCGCGACCTTCGACACCCGGTAGAACATCGGGCGGGCCCGCCGGGCAGAGTGGGGGAGTGACTCCAGCTCTCGTGGCCCGGGCGTTCCGGGTGGTCGCCGTCGCCGAGGCCTGCTCCTGGGCGTGCCTGCTCGTCGGGATGTTCGTCAAGTGGATCCTGCGTGTCAGCGAGATCGGGGTGCAGGTCTTCGGACCGATCCACGGCGGCCTGTTCGTCCGACGCGCCGGGCACCTGGATCAGCTCTCGGCCGCGAGCGCCTGATAGGCCGGTCGTAGGAGGTCGGCGACCGCGCGGCCACGGATGCCGATCGGGAACTCCGGCACCTGGTCGAGCAGCGCGTCCGGCGCTGTGGTGGGCCCCGACGCGCGGGTGCTGGCCGCGTCGGCGAGCCCGGGCCCGGCGACGAAGAACCCGGTCAGCGCGTCGGCGAGCGGGACCACGCCGTCGGCGGGCCCGCCCGGCCCGGCGGCCGCGCGGCGGGCGCGCAGGTCGTCGAGCAGCGTCTCGCGGTCGCGCCCGCGCAGCGCGAGCATCGCGAACGGGTCGGCGTCGAACTGCTCGGCCAGCACGTAGCAGACCGCGGCCAGGTGCTTGCAGGGAACGGCCTGGTCGGGGCAGCTGCAGTCCAGGGCGAGATCCCGCGCCGATGCCGGGAACAGCGACAACCCGACGGCGGTGAACACCGCCTCGATCTCGCGCGGCATCTCCCCGGCCAGCAGTGCTGCCGTGTGGGAGGAGTCGGCCACCAGCGCGTCGGCGACGAGCGCCCACTCGGCCTTGCCGAACGTCGGCACCCCGACGCGCACGGCGTAGGGCTTCGGGCGGCTGCCCTGCACCTGCGCGACGGCGCCGCCCGCGGCCACGTCCAGGGACACGATCTGGCCGGCCCGGGCGTAGGTGCGCCCCCGGGCCATCCGGCCGCCCACGCCGATGGTCTCCAGCACCGCCAGGAACCGCTTGGACCACCAGGTACGCGCCACCTCGCCCCGGGTGCTGTTGATCTGGATGCCGCCCTCGACCCGGCGCGGGGTGGTGCGCTCGGCGTCCATCCACCAGGGATCGGTGCTCATACTGACTCCGCGGGACGGAGTGCGTCGTCAGTCATCGTCGACAGCCCCCGAATCGAGGGCGAACATGTCGCGGAGGGTGTCGGTGGACAGTTCCGTCAACCAGTTCTCGCCCTCACCGACGACCATTCCGGACAGCGCCTTCTTCTTCGTGATCATGGCGTCGATGCGTTCCTCGACGGTGCCCGGGCACACGAACTTGCGCACCTGCACGTTGCGGCGCTGCCCGATGCGGAACGCGCGGTCGGTGGCCTGGTTCTCCACCGCGGGATTCCACCAGCGGTCCAGGTGGACGACATGGTTGGCCGCGGTCAGCGTCAGCCCGGTGCCGCCCGCCTTCAGCGAGAGCAGCATGACCGGCGGACCCTCACCGGCCTGGAAACGAGCGACCATCTCGTCCCGGCGCTTCTTGGTGGTGCCGCCGTGCAGGAACGCGATGTCGGTGTCGAAGCGCGCCGACAGGTGCGGCACCAGCATGTGGCCGAACTCGGTGAACTGCGTGAAGCACAACACGCGGTCGCCCTCGTCGAGGATCTCGCCGAGGATCTCCTCGAGCCGGATGACCTTGCCGGAGCGCCGGCCCACCGCCGAGCCGTCGTGCAGGAGCTGGGCGGGGTGGTTGCAGACCTGCTTGAGCTTGGCCATCGCCGAGAGCACGTTGCCGCGCCGCTGGATCCCCTGGCTGTCCTCGATCTTCTCCATCATGTCGTCGACGACGGTGCGGTAGAGCGACGCCTGCTCCGCGGTGAGCTTGTAGTGCTGGTTGATCTCGATCTTCTCGGGCAGGTCGTCGATGATCGTCGGATCGGTCTTGACCCGGCGCAGCAGGTAGGGCCGGGTGACGGTCTTCAGCCGCTCGGCCGCCTCGACGTTGCCGTGGCGCTCCACGGGGATGGCGTAGCGGGCGCGGAACGCATCGGCGGTGCCGAGCAGGCCGGGGTTGAGGACGTCCATCACCGACCACAGCTCCGACAGGCGGTTCTCCACCGGCGTGCCGGTGAGCGCCACGCGGTGCTCGGCGTCGAAGCGGCGCACCGCCCGGGCGTAGGAGGCGCGGCTGTTCTTGATCGCCTGGGCCTCGTCGAGCACGAGCCGGCGCCACGCGACGGCGGCGAGCTCGTCGGCGTCGCGGGCGGCGGTGGCGTAGGTGGTGACCACGATGTCGGCGGCGCGGATCGCCTCGGCCAGCGGCTCGTCGTGCAGCCGGGTGGGGCCGTGGTGGGCGAGGATCCGCAGCTCGGGGGCGAACTTGGCGGCCTCGCGCTGCCAGGTGCCGACGAGCGACATCGGGCAGAGCAGCAATGTCGGCCCCTGTTGCGGCTCGGCCCGAACCGTGTCGATGCCCGCTCCGCCTGCGCTGCGCTCGTAGGCCTCCAGGGCCAGCAGCTGCACCGTCTTGCCCAGGCCCATGTCGTCGGCCAGGCACGCGCCCAGCCCGAGCGACGACAGGAACGCCAGCCAGGCCAACCCCCGGCCCTGGTAGGGGCGCAGCGTGGCCAGGAATCCCGGCGGGGTGGTGACGGGGGCGATGGAGCGCTCGGCGTTCCCGCTCAGCAGATCGCCGATCCAGCCCTCGGCCCGGATGTCGGTGACGGGTAGGGGGACCTCGTCGTCGCCGGCCCAGTCGTCGGGGTGGCGTTGAGCAAGCGCCAGCACCTCCGCCACGGTGGGCGTGCGCCGCTTGCGTCCGCGTTGCAGGAACTCCAGGCCGGCGCGTAGCCGCTCGGCGTCGACCGTGACCCAGCGGCCCCGCACCCGCACCAGCTCGGCCTTGGCCGCCACCAGCTCGGTGAGCTCCTCCTCCGACAGCTCCTCGTCGCCGACGGCCACCGACCAGCGGAAGTCCGCCAGCTCCTCGCGGCCCAGCCCGCCGCGGGTGAGGACGCGGTCGGCCGGGGTGCTGCGGGCGGACAGCGTGAGCCCGACGCGGCGCGATCCGTCCCAGCCCGAGGGGAGCTGCACCCCGAAACCCGACTCGACCAGCACGGGCGCGTCGACGGTGAGGAACTGCTTGGCCCCGCCCATGTCCAGTTCGAGGGACTCCGGCCGGGCCGAGCGCAGCGCCGGAGCCAGGGCCGGCAGCACCAGCGCGGCGCGTCCGAGCTCGCCGAGCAACAGCTCCTGCGGCTCCGCCACGAGCCGCTCGGCGCGCCCGGACCACACCTGCGCTGCGGGCACCAGCAGGCTCGGGTCGGCCGTGGACTGCAGGAAGAACTCCAGGATCCAGCGGGTGCCGTCGCCGGTCTGGTCGTCGGGATCGCCGCCCGGATCCGACGGGTCGTGCAGAGTGCGGACCTCCGAGAGCCGGAAGCTCGCGCGGCCCTCACCGGTGGGGAGGGTGCCGAACGCGTCCCACTCCTCCAGCGAGGCCGCCAGGGTGTCGAGATCGCGCGCCGACGCCTCGACGTGGCCGTCGGGCGTGAGCAGCGCCGAGAGCCAGGCCTCGGTGATCGGGACCGTGCGCGTGGGCCGCCGGGCCGGGACGATCCCGACGGGCTCGCCGCTGCGGGCCAGCCGGTCGCGTACCGCGGCATCGGTGAGCACGGCCAGCGCGTCCTCCACGAGCGTGCGCGGATCGGCACCCAGGACGTCGCGGGGGCCGGTCTGCTCGGCCCGGGCCACCGGGGGCAGCGCCGCGACCAGCGCGTCGAGCGCGACCACGTCGAGCCCCCGGACCACGGGCCGCCACCGCGCATGCGCCGTACCGCTCTCCCGGGCCAGGGTGGGCAGCACCTTGCCGCGCTCCGCGAGATCGTCGGCCAGCTCGGCCAGCGCCCGCAGGTGGGCCACCGAGGCGCCGTAGCGGGCCTCGTCGGCGGGATCGCCCAGCTCCGCGACGTCGACGGCCAGCGCCGCGACGGTCCACGGCCGCAGCACGGGCTCGCTGCGGGCCGACCCCCCACGGCTCTCGCTGCGCACCAGCTCGGGGGAGGCCACCGGCCCGCCGGCGCGCGAGGGCAGCAGGAGCGTCAGGGTGGCGGGCTTGCCGGGATGCAGCGCGCCCAGCTCCGTGGCCGATGCCGCGAAGGGGTGCGGGCGGGCCGTGCGCAGCGACCGCGCGCTGGAGGTGGCCGGCCGCTCGCCGTCCTCGGCCCACAGCAGCACCCCACGACCGGGGGACCAGAGAGCATGGACGGCGAGCACACGACCACCCTACGAGCGGCCCGCGACAGTCTCGCGCCCCCGCCCGCCCCCGGCGTTGATCAAGGCGAAATGGTCGTCAGTGGATCACCGGGGGCGACCGTCGCGCCTTGATCACCGTGCTGGGGGCACGTGCTGGGGGCACCGTGCTGGGGTCTCAGCCCCGTACCAGGTCCTGGTAGTCCGGGTGCTTCGCGAGCCAGCCGCGGACGAAGGGGCACTCCGGCAGCACCGCGAGCTTGCGGCGCCGGACCTGGTCCAGGGCCGCCTGGACCAGCTCTCCACCGAATCCGTGCCCGGCGTACAGCGGGTCGATCTCGGTGTGGGTGAACGCGATCGCACCCGGTTCGAGGCGGTAGTTCGCGTAGCCGGCGAGCTTGCCGTCCACGTGGATCTCGAACCGCGACCACTCGGCCACGTCGAGGATCATGGGCTTCGGGCTCATGACGCCTCCGCGGGAGGACGTACGTCGGCGAGCGGGCTCATCCCCGCGCCCCGGAGTGCGGGATGTACGTGGCGGGCACGACGCCCAGCTTGCCCTTCTGGTAGTCCTCGAACGCGGTCATGACCTCGGCCTTCGTGTTCATGACGAACGGCCCGGCCCACGCGATGGGCTCCTTGATGGGCTGCCCGCCCAGCAGCACGACGTCCATCCCGTTCAGGCGCGACTCCTGGGTCGGATCGGCGGCGACGGTGATCGTGTCGCCCGGCCCGAACGCGACGGCCTGGCCGGTGCGCACGGGCCGCCGGTCGCTGCCGACCGTTCCGCTGCCCGACAGGACGTAGAGCAGCGCGTTGAAGTCCTGCCGCCAGGGCAGCCGGACCGTGGCACCGGGAGCGACGGTGGCGTGGGCCATCGTCATGGGGGTGTAGGTGGAGCCGGGGCCGGAATGGCCGCCCAGGTCGCCGGCGATCAACCGGATGAGCGCGCCACCGTCGTGCGTGGTGAGCAGCGCCGACTGCGAGCCGCGGAGGTCCTGGTACTTCGGCTCCAGCCACTTGTCGGCCTTGGGCAGGTTCACCCACAGCTGCAGGCCGTGGAACAGCCCGCCGCTCGCGACGAGGGACTCCGGCGGCCGCTCGATGTGCAGCAGCCCGCTGCCGGCCGTCATCCACTGGGTGTCGCCGTTGGTGATGGACCCGCCGCCGCCGTGGCTGTCCTGGTGCTCGAACTCGCCGTCCATGATGTAGGTGACGGTCTCGAAGCCCCGGTGCGGGTGCCACGAGGTGCCCTTGGGCTCGCCGGGCGCGTACTCGACCTCGCCCATCTGGTCCATCATCAGGAACGGGTCGAGATCGCGCAGGTCGACGCCCGCGAACGCACGGCGTACGGGGAAGCCCTCGCCCTCGAATCCCGACGGAGCGGTGGTCACGGACTTCACCGGACGATCGACCGCCGCCTCGCCCGGCTCGGGCACGCGTGGCAGGACGGTGACGTCGGGAACGGTGACGGCTGGCATCATGCCCTCCAGATTGTTGAGCAAGCAACTACGTTCGTCAGAACAGCGCTCGCGCTCCCCATGTTCCCGCATGCAGGATGCGCGTATGACTGAGCTCGCTGTGGTGCTCGACAAGCTTTCCTACCTCGAAGGCCCCCGCTGGCACGAGGGGCGCGTCTGGGTCTCCGACTTCTACACCCACCAGGTGCTGTCGGCACAGGCCGACGGCACCGATCTGCGGGTGGAGGCCGAGGTGCCCAACCAGCCGTCGGGGCTGGGGTGGCTGCCCGACGGCAGGCTCCTGATCGTCTCGATGCGCGACGAGGCGCTGCTGCGCCGCGAGCCGTCGGGAGAGCTCGTGGTGCACGCCGACCTGTCGTCGTTCTGCACGGGCCACCTCAACGACATGGTCGTCGACGCCGCGGGCCGCGCATACGTCGGCAACTTCGGATTCGACCTGATGGGCGGCGGTGACCTGCGCACCGCGTCGGTCGTGCGGGTGGATCCCGACGGCACGGCCAGGGAGGTCGCGTCGGACCTCTACTTCCCCAACGGGTCGGCCATCATCGGTGACGACCTGGTGGTCAACGAGACCCTCGCCAACCGGATCAGCGCCTTCCCGATCGCACCCGACGGGTCGTTGGGGGAGCGGCGCGACTGGGCGCGGTTCGGCGACCCGCCCACGGCCACCGCGTTCGCCGACGTGCTCGGCCAGCTCGTCGTCGGCCCCGACGGCCTCTGCGCCGACGCCGAGGGTGCGGTCTGGGCCGCCGACGCCCTGGGCAACCGGGCGATCCGGGTGAAGGGCGGCGAGATCGTGCAGACCGTGGACGCCGGCACCGGTGTGTTCGCCGTGGCGCTGGGCGGCGACGACGGCCGCACCCTGTTCCTCTGCACTGCCCCGAGCTTCGCCGAGCACGAGCGGCGCGACACCCGGGACGCGGCGCTGCTGTCCACGCGGGTGGGGGTCCCCGCGGCGTGACCTGGTTCCAGGAGCGGGTGGCCGGGGCGCGCGTGGGGCGCCTGGCCACCCTGCGCGCGGACGGCTCCCCGCGCCTGGTTCCCGTCACGTTCGTGCTGGTGGACGGGCTGGTCTGCTTCGCCGTGGACGAGGTGAAGCCCAAGACCACCACCCGCCTCGCCCGGCTGGCGGACATCGCCCGAGACCCCCGCGTCGGGCTGGTCGTCGACCACTACGCCGAGGACTGGTCGGCGTTGTGGTGGGTGCGGATCGACGGCACGGCCGAGGTCCACGAGGAGGGTGTGCCGCGCGACCGGGCCCTCGCGGCGTTGGTGGCGAAGTACGGGCCCTACGCGGCGGCCCCGCCCGACGGGGTGGTCGTGGTGATCACCCCGACGCGCTGGAGCGGCTGGTCGGCCTCGTGATCGGCAGGTAGCCGCGCGGGACCGTGATCGGAACGCGTCGCACGTTCGCGCCCCTCGGAGCGCGCTGCTGGGCGCCACCGTTCCTGCTGGTTCGGCGGGCGCGCGCCCCGGGGCGGCCCTCCGGTGCGGTGGGCCAGGGACAATCAGGGGAGGCTGGCGACGAAGCGCGTGACCGCCTCGTCCACCTTCTCGGGTTCGTCCAGGTGGGGGGCGTGGCCGCAGTCGAGCACCAGCAGCTCCACCGGGCCCTCGGCCGCGTCGCGTACCGCCTCGACGTGCAGGACCGTGCCGTACGGGTCGTCGGTGCCCTGGATCCCCAGCACCGGGGCGGCGATGCCGGTCAGCAGCGGGCGCAGGTCCCAGTCGGCGAAGGCGTCCGAGAGCCAGACGTCGTTCCAGTTGTGGAACGTGACGTCGGCGTCGCGGTGGCGCCGCGCCATCTTCTGCCGCAGGTCGGTGTGGGTGTAGGCCTCGCGGGCGGCGACGACGCCCTCGCGGCCGACCGGTTCCACCAGCACGTGCGGGGCCAGCACCACCACCCCGCGGACGGCGTGCGTGGCGGCGTGGATCAGGGCGATGGACCCGCCGTCGCTGTGCCCGACGAGCACCGGGTCGACCAGCCCGAGGGCGTCGCACAGCGCGGGAAGCGCGACGTCGGACTCCTCGTGCATGAACGTGTGGGTGCGCCGGCTGAGCGGCAGGTCGGAGAACCCGTGGCCCAGCCGCGAGTAGGCCACCGCCCGGCGCCCGGTGGCGGCCGCGATCCGGGCCGGGAACCCCCGCCACAGCGCCACGGAGCCGAGCCCCTCGTGCAGGAACAGCAGAGGAGCCAACCCGGGGTCGCCCGGAACGTCCTCGTACTCGACGCGGCCGCCGGGTACCGCAACAGTGGGAAGCACCGTCCGAGCCTAGATCGCCCGCCATGATCGCTGTCCGCGCCGCAGCCGCCGATCATGACCGGTCGAGCAGCGCCACCAGCTTCTTCGGGGCGATCACCCGGTAGGCGTCCGCGACGATCTCCGCGAGCTCGTCCCACTCCTGGTCCACGTCCAGCCACACCCCCAGCCAGCCCCGGCCGCCGACATAGGGCGGGCGGAAGAACCGGTCGGGGTGCGCGGCCACCAGCGCCTCCTGCGCCCCGGGCGGGGCGGCGCACCAGAAGGCGACGCGGTCGTCGTGGTGGTGGTCGGCGTAGGACACGAACACCCTGCGTACGAACCATGTCGGCTCGCCGTGGCTGACCTTCTCGGTCACCTCCGGCAGTGCGAGGCACAGCGCCCGCAGACGGGGCAGCGAATCGTCGCTCACGCCGGAACCGCAGGGCGGTAGGTGCCCACCGACCACACGTTGCCCTCCGGGTCCGTGACGGCGTACTCGCGCGAACCGTAGGGCTGGTCGACCAGCTCCATGATCACCGGTGCGCCGGCCGCGACGGCCCGGGCGTGGTGGGCATCGACGTCGTCGGTGGCCAGGTAGAGCACGGCGCGGCCGGGGTCGAAGGCGCCGGGCGGGTCGGACCGGGTGCCGACCATCACGACGTCGCCCTCGTGGGCGAGCGTCGCGTGGCTGATCCGGCCGTCGGCGTCCCGGTGGGTGTCCTGCGACGTCAGGCCCAGCGCCCCGGTGAGGAACGTGAGGGCCGCGTCGGCGTCGTCGTAGCGGAGGGTCGCGTGGATCGTCATGTGATCACCGTAGGGACGGCACCCACGCCTGGGCTTGAACGAATGGGAACTCCGCCCCATCCGGCGACGTACTCCGTCGGCGTGCAGCCGGCGAGCGCGCGGAACTCGCGGTCGAGGTGGGCGTGGTCGGCGTAGCCGCAGACGGCGGCGACGTCGGCGATCGTGCCGGTGTCTCTGGCCCCCGGCCCGCCCGCGGCGAGCGTCGGCACCAGCAGCTCGGCAGCCCGCTGGAAGCGCAGCACCCGCCCGGCGGCCTTCGGGGGCAAGCCGATCTGGCTGCGGAACCGCGTGAGCAGGTGGCGGCGGCTCCACCCGGTGCCCGCGGCCAGGTAGGCGACGCCCACCGCTCCTGATGTGTCCACGAGCCGGCCCCACGCCCACGTGACCTCGGGATCGGGACGCGCACGCGAGGCGTCGAGCAACTGCAGCAGCGTGGCGTCGACGCGGGCGAACCGCGCCGTCCAGTCGGAATCGTGACGGAGCCGCTCCGGCAGGCAGTGCAGCGCCGGCACGCCGAGCTCGTCGAGCTGCGGGGTGAGGTTCGTGAGATCGGACGTCGGGCGCCCCAGCAGCGTGAACACCCCGAGGGGGGTGAGGTTCACCTGCAGCCCGAGTTGCTCCCCGACGAACTCCGTGACCACGGCCGACTCGTGCAGCCCGGCCAGGAACGAGGTCGGCACGAGGGGGCCGGCCGGCCCGTGCAGCCGCAGCGGCGGTCCCAGACCGAGGATCATCGCGCAGCTCCCGGTGGGTGCCTGGCGGCGCTGCACCGGCTCGGCGCTGGACTCGCGGTAGCCGCTGTAGTCGACCACCAGGCCCGCGAGTGCGGGATGCGGCCGGCTGCGGACGAACTGGTCCATTCGGACAGGATGGCACCCATCGGTGGCGCCCACCTACGATGCGCAACGTGGACCGCCCTGATGCCGTGGACGAGGGTGGCAGCCTCGCCGGGGTCGTCGAGGCGCTCCCGGTCGGGATCTTCGCCATCGATCCGTCCGGCCACATGCTGCTGTGGAACGCCGCGGCCGCGCGGCTCACGGGCTGGTCGGCGGAGCGGGTGGTCGGCCACGACGTCTCCGGCACCAACCTCGACGCGCCCAGCGCGAGCCGCATCCTCGACGAGCTGCGCGCGGGCCGGGCGTTCAGCGGCCGCCTGCCCGCCTCCACCGACACGGGCCGCAACGTGTACTTCCGGGCCGCGCCCGGGCCGGGGGACACGATCGTCGGGATGATGCAGGACGTCGCCGACCACGTCGCGGAGGACGAGGCGTTCGCGCTGCTCGACGCGCTGTGGGAGACCGCGCCGGTGGGGCTCGCCTACTTCGACACCGACGGCCGCTACCGCCGGGTGAACGGCGCCGTCATCGACATCGACGGCGGCACCGCCGACGAGCGCATCGGGCGCACGCTCGAGGAGGTGCACGGCGAGGTCGGCGCGGCCATCGCCGAGGGCCTCCACGCGACCCTGTCCGACGGCTGCACCCGCACCGATGTGCCCATCAGCGGCCACACGTGGCACGGGCGCGGCCCGTACCAGGAGTGGCGGACGAACTACTACGCCGTGCGCTCGCCGGACGGGGCGATCGTCGGCGGTGGCGTCGTGATCATCGACGTCACGGCGGCCGAGCGGGACCGCCACGAGCTGGCCGAGGTCGCGGCCCAGCGCGAGCACGCGCTCAACCGCTACCAGAGCCTGGTCGAGGCCACGAGCGCCGCCGTGTGGATCCGCTCCGCCGACGGCAGTGCCGTCGCCGACGCCCCCGGGCTGCGGGCCATCACCGGCCAGAGTGCCGCCGAGCACAGCGGCTGGGGCTTCCTCGACGCCGTGCACCCCGCCCACCGCGCCGGGTTCGACCAGGACTGGCGGGCCGCGGCCACGGCGGACCCGGCCGCGGTGTTCGTCCGCACCTACCGCTTGCGCACCGCGGACCGCGGCTACCGCTGGTTCCGGACCCGGGCGGTGCCGGTGCACGCGGGCGGGCGGGTCGTCGAGTGGGTGGGCACCGAGACCGACATCGACGAGGCCATGCGCGCCCGCGACCGGCTCGACGTGCTGGCCAAGGCCACGTACGCGATGAAGGCGGCGCTGGAACCGGAAGGCGAGCTGGTGGCGCTCGCCGACGCGGTCGTGCCGGACTTCGCCGACGTCTGCCGGGTCTACCTGCCCGATCCCGCCCCGCTGCGCACCGCGGCCGGTGCCGTCGCCGGCCGGCGGGCGGTCACCCGGGTGTCGGACGACATCGGCGCGGCGCCACCGCGCGGCGATCGGTTCTCCCTGGCCGCGAACCACCCGATCGCCGTGTGCACGCGGACGGCGGAGGCGATCCTCGTCGACCTGGTGGCGAACCCGTCCCTGCCGTGGCGCAGCACGCCCGACCAGGAGAGCTGGGGGGCTGCGATCGGGATGAACGCGATGCTGGTGGCCCCGGTGACCGCGCGGGGTGAGGTCGTGGCCGTCGTGGTGTTCTGCGCGTGCGGCGACCGACCGGTCTACACGGCCGACGATCTCGCCCTGGTCGCGGAGCTCGCCGAGCGGGCCTCCGTCGTGGTCGACGCGGCCGTGACGTTCCAGCGCAGCCGCCAGATCTCGGTCGCGCTGCAGAGCGCGATGCTGTCGGACCCCCCGGCCCACCCCGGCGTCGACGTCGAGGCGCGTTACCTGCCGGCCGTGGCGGAGCTGCAGGTCGGGGGCGACTGGTACGACGCGTTCCCGCTGCCCGGCGGTGATCTCGCCGTCGGGGTCGGGGACGTCGTCGGGCACGACCTGCGCGCGGCGGCCACCATGGGGCAGCTGCGCAGCATGTTGCGGGGACTCGCCCATGACTCCGAGGGGGCCCCGTCGGCCGTCGTGGGCCGGCTGGACCGCGTCGCGTGCGGGCTGGCCGTCACTGCGTTCACGACGCTGATCTACGGGCGGCTCTCGCGACGCGAGGGCCGCACCGTGTTCCGGTGGTCCAACGCCGGGCACCCCGCTCCGCTGCTGGTGGAGGCGGACGGGGTGCCACGGTTGCTCGGGGGCGCCGACGTCGTGCTCGGCGTGGATCCCGACAGCACCCGCCACGACCTGGAGGTGGACCTCCCTCCGGGGTCCACCCTGTTGCTCTACACCGACGGCCTCATCGAGCGCCGCCACGACCCCGACGACCGGGCGGGCGCCGACCTGATCGCCCTCGTGGCCTCCTGCGTGCACCTGTCGCTGGCGATGTTCTGCGACCAGCTGGTGCGCGCCAACACCGCCGACACGGGCGACGACATCGCGGTACTGGCTCTGAGGGTGCACACATGACCATCGACGATCTCGTGACGAGGGCCCGGGCGCTCGCGGCCGGCCGCGGGCGGGCGGTGCTGGGCATCACCGGCAGCCCCGGAGCCGGGAAGTCCACGCTGGCCGAAGCCCTGCTGGCCGAGCTGGGAACCGGTGTGGCCCACGTCCCGATGGACGGGTTCCACCTCGCCGACGTCGCGCTGACCGCCCTCGGCCGCCGCGACGCCAAGGGCGCCCCCGACACGTTCGACGTCGGCGGATACGTGGCGTTGCTGCGACGCATCCACACCGACGCCGAGGACGTGATCTACGCGCCGGCGTTCGAGCGGGACCTGGAACAGCCCCTCGCCGGGGCCATCGCCGTGCCCCGCTCGGCCCGGCTGGTGCTGACCGAGGGCAACTACCTGCTGCTGGAGGCCGGGGGTTGGGCGCAGGTGCGCCCGTTGCTCGACGAGGTGTGGTTCTGCGACCCCGACCCGGCGCTGCGGCTCGCCCGGCTCACGGCCCGGCACGTCGCGTTCGGCAAGGATCCCGGCCACGCCGAGTCGTGGGTGGAGTCCGTGGACGCACCCAACGCCGAGCTGGTGGAGGCCACCCGCGGCCGGGCCGACCTGGTCGTCCCGGCCGCGGTGCTGGACACGATCACTCCTGGGTGAGGTTCGCCCCGGCCCACACCGCGATCGCGTCGCGCAGGTAGGGCGCGAGCCCCGGAGCGACGGCGGCGTAGGTGGCGGTGAACCGGTCGTCGTCGGTGTAGAGCTGCCCGAGCCCGATGTAGGCCTCGCGGCCCGGCGTCCAGAAGTGGCTCACCCAGGCGTGGTGGCGGGCGATGATCGCCTGCACATCCGCGTCGTCGACCGGGGTGCCGGCGGCCATGGCGGCGGCGAGGTCGCGGCTGACGGCGTCGCCCTCGGCCTGCACCCCGCCCGCGGTGGCCTCGTCCCACGTCCGGACCCGCTGGTGGGCCTGCTCGTACGCCTCAGGCCAGCGCTCCCGCGCCTCGGCCTCGTACGGGTCGTCGCGGAAGCCGTCGAAGATCTTCTCGGCTGCCATCTCGGTACCGTCCTCTCTTTCCTGGATGCTCGCCGCCACGGTGGCGGCGAGGGTGCGCAGGCGGTCGGCCTCCGACAGCAGTCGCTCGCGGTGCCGGCGCAGGGCCGCCACCTCGTCGGCGTCGCCGTCGAGGACCGCGCCGATGTCGTCGAGCCCCAGCCCCAGCTCCCGCAGCACGAGGATGTGCTGCAGGCGCAGCAGCTGCGGCCGCTCGTAGAAGCGCAGCCCGCCCGACCCGGTGTGGGCGGGCGGCAGCAACCCGAGGTGGTGGTAGTGCCGCAGCGTGCGGGAGGAGACCCGGGACATCCGGGCGACATCGGCGGTGGACCAGCGCATGAGAGGGACAGTAGGAGTTGACCCAACGTCAACCACAAGCGTTTCTAGGTGCGGGGGAGCCGGTCCACGGAACCGGGGGCGCGCCCGACCCGGATGTCGCAGTGGATGGCCTCTGCGGCCAGCCCCGTCAGCTCGGCGATCAGGGCCCGCGCCGCGTCGTCGGCCTCGGGCATGCCTGAGACGCTGGTGGCGGCCTCGATCTCGGGCACGTAGAGCACCAGCCGGCGGTCGGCGAGCCACGCGACGACCTGGAAGGTGCGTGCGTCCGCGGCTGCCACCCGCCCACGGTAGCCGCCGGATGCGGCTACCCGCAGGGGTTGACGAGGGTGCACTCGGGGCGCGCGGTCGGCGGCGCCGGGGTGGGGGCGACCACCGGCGGTGCCCCGGGCGCCGGGGTGGCGACCGCTCCGTTCGGCGGCACCGGCGGGGCGACGGGAGCAGGTGTGCCGGGGGCCGGAGGCGGGGGGACCACGGGAGGCGGGGCGGCCACCCGGGTCGGCGTGGGCTGCTCCCCGGGCGCCAGATCCGACGGGGCCTCGCCGATCGCGCGGAAGGGGGCGAAGTCCTGCACCTGCTGGTCCGCGACGGCGGCCTTCATGACCATCTGCCAGACGTCGCCGGGGAGGCTCTTGCCCTCGATCGGGGTGCCCGACGCCGTGCGGATCGGCGAGTTCATGTCCGTGCCCATCCACACCGACGTCGCCACGGACGGCGTGAAGCCCGCCATCCAGGCGTCGTTGTTCTGGCCCTGGAACCGCGACTGGACGGTGCCGGTCTTGGCCGCCACGGGGCGGTTGCCCGGCAGCGCCAGGCCGTCGGCGGGCGCGACGTCGAGCATCGCCTCGGTGACGTTGCGGGCCACCCGATCGGGGAAGCGCTGCTCGCCGTCGGTGGGGGCCTTGTAGAGCACCCGGCCGTCCGCGGTGGTCACCGACGTCACCAGGTGCGGCTGGTGCCACACGCCGCCCGCGGCGATCGTCGCGTACGCCGACGCCAGGTCGAACGGGGTGATCTCCTTGTTGCCCAGAGCGATGCCCGACGTCGGGTTGTCCAGCGGTGAGGTGATGCCGGCCGAGCGGGCCGCGGCCGCCACATTCTCTGGCCCGACCTTCTGGGCCAGCGAGTTGAACACGACATTGTTGGAGATCGTCATGGCCTGTTTGAGGTCGCACTTCGCGCAGTTCGCGCCGTCGTCGTTGCGCAAGCCCGACACCGGCTCACCGCTGAACGTCTCACCCAGGCCGATCGGCGGGCTCTGCTGCAACGCCGCGAGCACCACGAACGGCTTGAACGTGGAACCCGCCAGCCGTTCGACGCGGGCGTAGTCCAGCCCGAGCCCGTTGTCGCCGCCGTAGTAGGCGAGCACCCCGCCCGTCTGCGGATCGATCGACACCACGGCGCTGCGCAGGTTCACCGGCTGTCCGGTGAGCGTGTTGTGCGCGGCGTCGACGGCGGCCTTCTGCCGGGCCGGGTCGATGGAGGTGGTGATCCGCAGGCCCTGCTGGGCGAGGTCCTGCTCGGTGATGCCGAGGTCCCCGAGCTCCGCGGTGACGGCGGAGGCGATGTGGCCGCTGGCGTCGGACGGCATTCCACCTGCCGTCGAGGTGCGGGGCACGGTGGCGGGGAACTGGGCCGCCTTCCGGCCCTGGGGGGTCAGCCAGCCCTGGCTGACCATGCCGTCGAGCACGAACGTCCAGCGCTGCACGGCCCGCTCCGGGCTCACGGCGGGATCCCAGCGCGACGGCGACTGGATCACCCCCGCCAGCACCGCACCCTCGGTGGCGGTGAGGTCCTGCACGTTCTTGCCGAAGTAGGCCTGGCTGGCGGCCTGGATGCCGTAGGCGCCGCGGCCGAAGTAGATGGCGTTGAGGTAGTCGCCGAGGATCTGGTCCTTCGTCTTCTCCTGGGAGATCTTGACCGAGAGGATGATCTCCTTGTACTTGCGCCACAGCGTCTGCTGGTCGCCGACGAGGGTGTTCTTGACATACTGCTGCGTGATCGTCGAGCCGCCCCCGACGCCGCCGCGCAGCTGGTTCCAGGCCGCGCGCAGGATGCCGGTGAGGTCGAAGCCCGGGTTGGAGTAGAAGGAGCGGTCCTCCGCCGAGAGCACGGCCTCCCGCACCGGCACCGGCACGGCCTCGATGGGGACCTTGATCCGGTTGCCCGCCTCGGGCACGAGCTTCGTCAGCGCGCTGCCGTCGTCGTAGTTGATCAGTGCGACCTGGTTGTTGACGGCATCGTCGGGGCTGGGCACCGAGAACAGCAGGTAGCCGAGGACGAACGCCAGCACGGGGCCCAGCACGACCGTCGCGGCCGCGGCGATCAGCGCGCGCCGGATCCAGCGCCGCCGGCTCTGCGGACCCCGCGCCGGCCGGCAGCGTCGCCGACCGCGGCCGGGCACGGCGGACATGACCTCGGTGGCGTCGGGGACGCGGTGGCGGGCGGAGTCCTCCGGGCCCCCGGGCTGCTTGCGGCCGGCCGGTGGGCGCCACCAGCCGACGGCCTCGGGGTGCGCCCGGCGGCTGGGGATCGGGCGGCTGGGATTCGGGCGGCTGGGGATCGGTGCGGGACGTTCGGGAGAACGGGTCGAATGTGCTCCGGTCACTCGATCTCCACCTCCTCGTGCAGCGCCACCCCGATGATCCAACGGACCGTTTCGGGGGCGCGGTGTGGAGTAACCGGCGACGTCACCCGATAGGGGGGACTTCTATGGTTCTGCTGTCGTTCTCACGGCGAAAACCGATCACGCCGGGTAGTCGGGCTCCGTCGTCCGGCGGTACCCCTACCGCCGCGTAGCCTCGCCGAGGTGGCCCGCCCGGCGGGCCGAGGAGGAGGCGAGTCCATGCGGCGCACCGCGCTTCTGGTGGGGCTGGCGGGGGTACTGGCGGCGGCGGGGGCTCGGCGTCCCGTTCTGCGACGCTGGCCGTTGTCGATCGTGCAGGCGGTTCCGTGCCTGCCCTCGTCCGAGCTGCCCGGGGTGCTGATGACGGTGCAGGCGGCGGTCGGCGGGCTGGCGCTGCTGCGTGGGGGGCGGCTGGGCCCGCTGGTCAACGTCGCCGCCGTGGCCGCGTTGGCCGGGTTGCGGGGTGACGCCGACCGCTCGGCGGCCGCGCTCGCGGATGCTCTCGGCGGACCGGCGCCCGCACCGCCGCCGGGTCGGCTCGTGGCGGGTCGCGCCGCCCGGAAGAGGTACCTGCGGCTGGCCGATGTCGCCTACGGTGACGATCCCGCCCAGCGGCTCGACGTCTGGGCGCGGCCCGATCTCGATCTCTCGGGACGGGCCCCGGTGCTCGTCCAGGTGCACGGCGGCGGCTGGACCGGCGGCTCCCGCGCGACGTCGGCGTCCCCGCTGATGGCCTACCTCGCCGAGCGCGGCTGGGTGTGCGTCACCGTCGACTACCGGCTCGGCCCCGACCACCGCTGGCCCGCCCAGATCATCGACGTCAAGAGCGCGATCGTGTGGGTCAAGAACACCATCGCCGCGCACGGGGGCGACCCTTCGTTCGTCACGATCAGCGGCGGGTCCGCGGGCGGGCACCTCGCCTCGCTCGCCGCGTTGACGCCGAACGACCCGGCGTTCCAGCCGGGCTTCGCCGACGCCGACACCACCCTCGCCGCCGCCGTGCCGCTGTACGGGGTGCACGACCTCAGCGTCGACGATCACGGCCTGCACCACACGGTGGAGAAGAGCCTCATCGGCACCCGGGCCGCCGACGACCCCGGCACCTGGCGTGCCGCGTCGCCGCTGCACCGCGCGGGCCCGGACGCCCCGCCGTTCCTCGTGATCCACGGCAGCGCCGACACGATCGTCGCCGTCGGGCAGTCGCGCCGGTTCGTCCAACGGATGCGCGAGGTCGGCGCGCCCGTGCACTTCGCCGAGCTCCCGCACGCCCAGCACTCGTTCGACGAGTTCCCCACCGCTCGCACCGGCCACATGGTGCGGGCGGTGCACCGGTTCCTGAGCAGGGTCCACGCAAACCGGTTGCCGGAGGGCGTCCCAGGCTGATCTGCTGATCGCCCCCACCCGTCCATTACGCGCCGGGTTCGAGCCCCAGCCAGCGCGCCAGCGCGTCGATCTCGTGAGCGAGCGCCGCCGACATGGTCGGGGTGAAGGCCACGTCCTCGTGGATCGCGTCGACCCGCAGCACCCCCGCCCTCCGGTCGGCGGCGGCGTCGAGCTTGCCCACGAGCCGGTCGCCGTACAGGAACGGCAGCGCGAAGTACCCGAAACGGCGCTTGGCCGCGGGCTTGTACATCTCGAGCTGGTAGTCGAACGCGAAGAGCTCTTCCATGCGCCTGCGGTCGGAGATCAGCCGGTCGAACGGCGACAGCAGCGCCGCGCGACCGGTGAACAGCTGCCCGATCAACGCCGGGTCCACCCGCCAGGTGCCCGTCACACCCTCGATCACGGCCTCCTCTCCGGCGTCCCCGACGTCCACCGGTTCGACCGGGCACTCCGGCCCTCGTGCGCGGGCGATGCCGAGCGACCGCAGGCGCAGTTCGTCCCGCGCCCGGCGTGCCTCGTCGGCGGGTACGGCGGCGTCGTGCGGGTAGACCCTGGCCGCCAGGTCCCACAGCCGGTCGCACCCCTTCCGCCCGGCCACCGCGACCTCCCCGCGCACCACCATGAACTCGAGCATCTGCGTGACGTTGCGGTGGTGCGTCCACCCTGTCGACCGCCACGGCACGTCGCAGGTGTCCGGGAGCTCGCGGGAGGTCTGTGGGCCGACCGCGTCGAGGCGGTCGAGGATGTCGCGCCGGCACGCATCGTTGGCCTGCACCCAGTTGTCCCGCCCGTACCGGGGCGTCCACGTGGCCATGTCGGCGCGGTAGAGGGCCACGTCCTCGGCGGGCCGGATCATCCCGCGCAGCTCCAGCAACGCCCGCCCGGCCAGGGCGTCGGCCAGCTCGTGCGGCGAGTAGGAGGAGCCGAGCCGGCTCCACAGCACCAGATCGGCGCTCGGCGCGACAGCGGCGGTGGGGTCGATCTGGACCAGGGTCAGGCGGCGCACGACGTCGAGCAGGTCGGTGGGGCGTGGGTTGTCCAGGAGCTGCGCCTGCACGGCGATGCGACGGGCTTCGGGGAGGGT
Source organism: Mycobacteriales bacterium (assembly GCA_038231335.1). Lineage (GTDB taxonomy): Bacteria > Actinomycetota > Actinomycetes > Mycobacteriales > Pseudonocardiaceae > Pseudonocardia. The sequence goes on along the minus strand of JBBRLM010000007.1, from coordinate 1,129 downwards.
GAGCGCATGGACGGTCACGGGATCGAGGTTAGGGCGTCCCGACGTCGATCAGTCCGCGGTGCTCGCGGCCGTCGATCTCGCCGGGGGATGTCGATCAAGGACAGCGTCGCCTGCCTCGACCTGCGGGCGGCGGGCTTCGAGCCGATCATCGACGCGACCTGGATCGGCCGCCCCGCGGGCCTCGGTGCGCCGTCGTCGCCCGCCGCGTGGTCGGTGGTCGGTGGTCGACACGGTCGGTGGGCTCGCCGAGTGGTCGGCGGCGTGGGGGTCCGACAGCCCGTTCCGTCCCGAGTTGCTGGGCTTCCCCGCGGTCCACATCCTCGTGGGGCGCCGGCGCGGGGAGGTTAGAGCCCTCGACGGTGATCTCGACGCGGCCTGGGCGGGGATTCTCTCGGGGCTCCCGGCCGATCGGCGGGTGGTCGGCTACGAGGCCGGGCCGGCCCTGACCGCCGCGACGAACACGGGGTTCACCCGTCTCGGGCCGCTGCGGGTGTGGCTGGCGCCCATGTGAACATTCCGCCCTGCAGAAGGGGCGCCGCCGAGCCCACCGCCGGGGGCGTGGGGGTTTCGGAGAAATCACGGTCGAACGGCGGCACACCATGGGTCTCACCGACCTAAACAACAGCAAGGATGTACCGCTCGGCTGCCATCGACGCCTCAGACCCGGTGTGAAGGAGTTCTCCGACGGAGATCGAGGCCGAAGGTGTCTTCCGTGGATTCTGAACTCAGAACGGTGGTGGTTCGTCGTCGGTGACGGGCACGCGGGGTTCGGTGAGTGGTGGTGGTTCGACGAGGTACTGGTGCCCGGTCGGGGTGATCCACTCGATGGACCCGTCCGCGTACTGGTGCACGTTCCAGCCCCGCAGCCCTTTCAATCGGTGGTGCGGGCGGCATTTCGGGCCGAGGTTGGCGTCGCTGGTAGGGCCGGTGTCGTTCCCGGGGTCGAACGGCTGGTTGTGGTCGAGGTCGCAGCGGTGTGCGGGCACCCGGCAGCCCGGGAACTGGCAATGCTGGCTTCTGGTGATCACCCGTTCGGCCATATCCGGTGGGGGCCGGTAGCGGGTGGTGCCGTAGTCGAGGATCCCGCCCGAGAGTGGATCGGTGACCAGCCGCCGCCAGGTGCTCGACG
>JBBRLM010000006.1:0-193264 GCA_038231335.1 Mycobacteriales bacterium | reverse complement strand
GAACTCGGCGTGCACGAACGGCGCCTCAACCCCGAAGCGGGCGGCGAGGTCGGCGTCGCTGGACTCTACGAAGTCCACCAGCAGGCCCTTCTTGACCGCGAAAACGGCGTCGGAGTCGATGTGGTCGCTGCCCGCCACGAATGCGTGCGTGGTGACTTCCTCATGCCCGTCGGCCACGGCGATGAAGTGCACGTGGGCCGGCCTGAAGGGATGGCGGTGGGTGGCGTCGAGCAGCAGCCCCACCGGCCCGTCCGTCGGGATCGGGTAATGGGACGGGACGACCGTGCGGAACCAGTACCGTCCCTGCTCGTCGGTCCGGAACAGTCCGCGCCCGTTTCCGGCCGGCTGGACGTCGGGTTGCTGGACGTCGTAGAAACCATCCTCGGTGCATTGCCAGACGTCGACTGCGGCGCTCGCCAGCGGTTCACCGCTCGCGCCGAGCACCCGGCCCGAGACCACGCAGGTCCGACTGCCGCCGAGCATGTCGATGGAGTCACCGAGCGACCGCTTCGGCGACTCGGTCATGTGGAAGGGGCCGAGCACCGTGCTCTCCGTGCCGCCGTCGTGGCCATTGAGCGTCTCGACCAGCATCGAGACCCCAAGCACGTCGGAGAGCAAGATGAATTCCTGCCTTGTGTCCGAGCACCACTTTCCGACTTCGGTGAGGAATTCGATCGCCGTGTTCCACTCGCTGATCGACGGGGAGGCCTCGCGGACGAAGTCGTGCAGGTGCCGCGTCAGCATCTGCATGACCCCGCGCAGCCGAGGATCAGGTGTCGCGTCAAAGCTCTGTGCGACGGCCCGCGTCGCGGTGTCGATCGTGAAGTCCATGACGGCCGCCCTACGCCGTCACCGGGTCGGCGGCGAAGTGCCGGACCTCGGGCGCGCCGTCGAAGAAGTGAGCGACCTGAGCGGCGAACTCCTGCCCGGCCGGGCTCGTCGGGAACACCTCGAGGTGATCCCCGAGCCGCTCCCACGTCACCCGAAGCAGGTAAGCGCCAGGGCGTTCGATGTCACGGAACAGCGCCGTCGCACGACATCCCGCCGCACCGGCAAGCACTGATTCCGCCTTGGCGAACGCAGCCTCGAAATCGGCTTCCTTCCCCGCCACCACTGTGATGTAGGCCTGCTCGACGACCATGTCGCTCCTTCGCTCGAATCTTGACCACGGTAGGGACACCGTCCTCGCGTCACGATCCGGATTGCGTGCCGGCGATCCGATAAACGAAGCCCCATGCGCTTCGCTCAGCGGCTGTGCCACGGCGTATTCCGGCTGGTCACGGAAGTGGGAACGGCTAGGTTCTGGTGTGCCGCCCCGTCGCCTGCCGGTGTCAGCGACGGCGCGTTCTGCAGAGCGATCTGGACCGAATCGAGGAGCCTGCGATGACAGCGCTGCCCCCGCAGCAATCCACGCCCGGCGACGCCGTTCTGCTTCGGCAGGCCTTCGGTTGTTTCCCCAGCGGCGTGACCGCAGTCTGCGCCGAGGTCGACGGCGAACCCGTGGGGATGGCGGCCAGCTCGTTCACGTCGGTCTCCATCGACCCGCCGTTGGTGTCGGTCTGCGTGCAGAACAGCTCACAGACCTGGCCACGGTTGCGATCCGCCGCGCGGATCGGTCTCAGCGTGCTCTCCGCCGGTCAGGACGACGCGTGCCGGTCGCTGTCGGCGAAATACGGTGACCGCTTCGCCGGGGTCCGGTGGACCCGCAGCGACGACGGCGCGATCTTCATCGAGGGGGCCACCGCGACTCTCGACTGCACGTTGCACAGTGAGCTGCCTGCGGGCGACCACGCCATCGCGCTCCTGCAGATCCATCAGGTTCATGCCGACGTCGACGCAGCTCCCCTGGTCTTCCACGGCAGCCGTTTCCGCCTGCTCGCCGAGATCTGACAGTCCCGAGCAGGAAGGGCTCCTCTACATCGATACACGGCGACGGGCTTCACCGTCGCACCCGACGCCGAATCGGCGAAGGCGGTGTTGATGTGGTCGAGCTTGTAGGATCGGCTTAGCTTGTCGAACGGAAAAGCGACCCTGCTCCCAGAGTTCGACCAGACGCGGAATGAACATCTGTGGCACCGTCTTAGTTCGCGGCGCGGTGGCTCCGACGAGGGCCGAGCGAGATTGCTCAGCACGGCCGGCAACGCGGTGGTGTCGAGGAACACCAGCCCCGACGCCGGAGCCCCCGTCGGGCCGCTCGCCGCTCACGTGCGCATTCGCAGTTACGGCCGTCGGACGCCGGTGCGCGCGTACGACGGCCGTCACTGCTTTTGCCTCCGACCGGCAGGCGATGAGCCGACGGACAGATCCCGAGGACATTTTGAATGAGTGGAAGCCGACGCCGTGCCAGGGTGTCAGACGTCGATGGTCAACGGCTCATCGGCACCGAGCAGCATCCGCCCGTACGCCTCCTTGCCGAGCTCCGGCATCACCAACGCGTGGCGTCCGGCGATCTCGGAGTCCCTCCAGATCCGGCTCATCACGTTGGCGTCGGAGAAGGACGAGGCGCCGTTGGCGGTCATCAGCTTGTCCAGGCCGTCCTTGACGAGCTCGCCGATGATGCCGGTGTCCATGCGCACGCGGGCCCGGGTCAGCTTGTCCAGCTGGACCCCGCGGGCTGCGGCCGAGTCGACGTCCGCACACGCTCGCTGCATCAGCATCTCGGCCTGGTCGAACCGGGTCGCGGCCTCCGCGACACCGACCTGGTGGGTCGGCGAGTTCCGGGCGTTCGTGTAACAGGTGTAAGCGACATTCTTCTTCGGCAGGGTGGCCAGAGTGCGCTCCATCGCGTGGCGGGCCAGGCCCAGCTGAGCGCCGACCAGAATGATGGCCGCGACCGGGATGAAGGCCATGTTGGCGTTCTGCTCATCGGCCTTGTGCGAGGTCCTGAAGTCGCCCTCGACCATGTCGATGAAACGCTGGATCCGGTGGTCCGGGACGAAGTGGTCCTCGACGACGATGGTGTCGCTGCCCGAGCCCTTCATACCGGCGACGAACCAGGTCGGCTCGATCGTCCAGGCACTCGAGGGGATCAGGGCCAGTGCCCGCGGGTCCTCGCCATCCACACCGATGCCCAACGTGGCCCAGGATGCGGCGAACGAGCCCGAAGAGTAGGCCCACCTGCCGCTGACCAGGTACCCGCCCTCGACCCGCTCGGACTTCAGCGGTGGCGAGAAGATGCCGCATGCCTTCGCCTCGTGGGTGGAGAGCATGTCCTGCTGGGCCTCGTCGGAGAACGTCGTCGAGAACCAGGTGCACACGTTAAGCAGCGCGACCGCCCACGCCGTGGACCCGTCGCCACGTCCAACCTCGGCGACGCAGTCCATCATCGTGCGCAGGTTGGTCTCGAGGCCACCGAGGCGCCTCGGCACCAGCAGTTTGAACAGCCCCGCCTCCTCCAGCGCCTGGACGACCTCGGGGACGACCCGACGCTCCTCGGAGGACTTCTCGGCGTGCTCGCGGATCAGCGGTACTAGAGCGGTGACGCGGGCGATCACCTCGGGATCCGGCTCGGTGCCGGCGCCGGTCCGATTCGCCTGGGAACGGTCAAGGGTCTCGGTCATCGAATGTTCCTTCGCTCGACGCTGAATGTGATCTAGGACGCTAGGCCGAATCAGGGAGATGGCCATCCGTTTCGCGACGGGTCCGATCCGGAAGGCGAAACACGCTGCCTCAGGCGCTCCACGAACTCCCCCGGCGCCATCTCGGATCCCAGCTGAGGCGGCCCGGAATGTGGCGTGGCTCGGTCGACGAGCTCCAGGTGATCTCGCCGGCGGGACGTATCTGCACCTGGGCGCGGCGTAGCGCCCGGCGGGCGTTCGCGAGCAGCTGCTCGGCCTCGGTCGCGGCGCGTTCGGCCAGCCCGGCCAGCTCACCGGTAATCCGCCGCACCACGGCCTGGGCCTCGTCGGGACCCTCCTTCCCCTTACTGCGCGTAATTGACCTGCGTGGCGAGAACGGTCAGCAGGCCATGACGAACGTCCGAAGGACCGTCCCGTCTGCCAACACCTCCAACTCGTAGTCGCCGACGTCCGCCTCGGGACCCGCTGCCCTTCGAACTGCAGACCTCGGTAACGGTCCGAGGTCCGCAGCACTGTCTGGATCGGCCTCCGCGCTGAAGGCTGTGACCTCGCGACCGGCGGAGTGCAGCCGGAAGTCGAGCATCCGGCGGACGGCGACTGCTGCAGGCTGGGGTGTCGTCTGGATGTTGTGGGGCACTTCCGCAGTCGGCGTACGGACAGTCGCCCGCTCACGCGGGTCTCCTTCGAGGACGCCCCAACCCCGGAGCAACTCGAAGGCCCTGTGCACGGTGCTCACCGCCACCCCACGCTCCCCCGCCAGCTCCTTGATGCCCGGCAGATGCCCTCCATCCGGAAACTCCCCGCCGACGATCCGTGTGTGGAGCTCGGCGGCGATCCGCTCGCGGGGAGTCTTCGGCGAGGTCAGAGCGCGTGGAACCAACGGCACAGCAGCCGGCCGTTCTGGCATCCGCGCAAGCAACCCGCCGGCCGCGCGCTGGTCCGCCTCGGCCAACCACGCCGCGTAGACACGCAGCGTTGTGACGCCGCCGCCACTGTGGCCCAGCCGGCCGGCGACAGTTCGTACGTCCACGCCTGCGGCGATGAGCTCGGTCGCCGAATAGTGCCGCAGGTTGCGCAGGTGCGTGTCGATGTCTAGTCGCCGGACCAAGCGGCCGTACCGCTGCGTCACCGACGACGGCACCAGATGCGTGCGTCCCCTGGCAATCTCGAGAACACGAACGCGTCGCGCGTAAGCGTCATCCCGGCTGACGCTGCGCGCTCCTGGCAGCGCGCCCAGTGCTCGGTCAGAACCGCGACCGTCTCGGGATCGAGCGTCACCCGCCGCTGCTGGTGCGTCTTGGTGTCCTTCTCCTCCCGATGCCGCCCGTCCTGGGCGATGGCTCGTCGGTAGGTCAGCACGCCGGACGGCAGATCGACGTGGGACCAACGCAGCCCGCAGAGCTCACCCCGTCGCGCGCCAGTGGTCATCGTCAGCCAGACGAGCGTGCCCCACTCCGGTGATTCCCACGCCGCGTCGACGATCCGAGCCGCCTCCTCGGCCGACGGTGGCCGCGGGTCCGGACGCTTCGCCGCCGGTGGAGATGCGAACTGCACGGGGTTCACGCCGAGCCATCGCCACCGCACCCCCCGCTCGAATGCGCCGCGCAGCACGAAGTGCACGTGCCGGACCGTCGTCGACGACAACGGCAGGCACTGGTGCGGCCGGCAGCGCTCGTCGCACTCGTGCTCCAGCGGAGTCCGGTGGTCCGTGCCCTTCCGATCGGTGCAATGCGCACGGCACCGCCGAAGCTCGCGGTAGAGCGAGTCCAGTACCTCGTTGTCCACCGCTCCCGCCCGCAGATGGCCAATGAACGGCCGCACATGCTTGCGCAGGTAGTCGGTGTACATCCGGTGCGTCGAGCGGCCGACGTCGACATTGTCCAGGTAGAGATCCAGCAACTGATCGACCGTTGCCTTCGTCCTCGGGTTCCGCCGCTCGTCGACCTGGGTGAGCAGACGAACCCGGGCGGCCTCGGCCTGGGCGGCGGCCTGCGGCCCAGGTGGGATGACCTCGATCAGGTCATGGCGCTTACCGGTGAGCGGGTCCTCCCCGGCGTAGATCCGCACCCGCAGGGCCCCGCTCGGCAGCGCATCGATCGCGCCGCGAGTGCGGTTCCGCTTCGCCGTGGATCGGGCCATGACCCGAGCGTAAGGCAGACTCGCGTCACGTTTCGTGTCACGCCGGAGGCGCAGCGCCGTGAGGCTGCGACATAACTGCTGGTCAAACTGGTGGGCGCGGCAGGGTTCGAACCTGCGACCGCTCGGGTGTAAGCCGAGTGCTCTTCCGCTGAGCTACGCGCCCGCTGGCACCGGGACACGCCCGGTGCGACACGACGTCAGACCGCCGCGAGGGCCTTCTTCCAGGCGTCCTGGTCCCGGGCCTCGCCGGGGCCGTTGACCTCTGCGAACTTCACCGTACCGGTCTTGTCGACCAGGAACGTGCCACGGAGGGCGAAACCGGCACCGTCGTTGAACACGCCGTAGGACTTGGCGACGTCGCCGTGCGGCCAGAAGTCGGCGAGCAGGGGGAACTCGTAGCCCTGGGCGTCGGACCAGGCCTTGAGCGCGAAAGGGTGGTCCACGGACAACGCGAGGATCTGGACGTCGGCGTTCTGGAACGACGAGAGGTCGTCGCGCACCGCGCACAACTCGCCGGTGCAGATGCCGGAGAACGCGAACGGGTAGAAGACCACGAGGACGTTGCGGGCGCCGCGGAACGACGACAGCGAGACCTCCTGGTTGTTCTGGTCCTTGAGCGTGAAGTCCGGTGCTTCGGTTCCCACCTCGGGCGCCATGTCTCTCCTTGGCCGTTCGTGTGCTGCTGTCGCGCGAAGCCTAGTGCGTGCAGGCCCGGGTGATCAGAACGGAGGCAGGTCTGCTTCCCCGACCGGCAAGCCGCCATCGAGGGTGAAGGGGTCGAGGACGTGGCCCGGCGGGCCCGGGTAGCTGCCCGGCACGTTCGGCCAGGCCGAGCAGGGGGACGCGGATCTCCACGCCGACCCGTTGGTCGCCACCGCCCACGCCTCGGATCAGCGACCCGGCCGACAGCGATGACGTACCGCCGGCTGCCGAACCGGCCCGTGAGGCGGGTCCGGCCGCGGCTGACGGTGCCGCCGGCGCCGGGCGCCTACTGTGAGCGGCGCGGGCCCACACCTGCCCGAGAGGTGGCCATGGACGTCGAGGACTGGTTCCTGAGCGATGCCGAGCGCGGCAACCCCGCGTGCCGGCTCCCGGCGTGGTGCCCGGGCAACACCGTCACCCCGCTCGTCGACGGCGCGACCTACTTCGCGCGGCTCGTCACGGAGGTCCGCGCGTTGGGGACCGGTGACCATCTGTTCTTCACCGACTGGCGCGGGGACGCCGACGAGGAGCTGACGCCGGAGGGGCCGACGCTGGGCGAGCTGTTCGGCGACGCCGCCCGCCGCGGGGTCGTCGTCAAGGGACTGATGTGGCGTTCGCACTCCGACGAGGCCGCCTACAGCGAGCAGGAGAACCGGCAGCTCGGCGACGAGGTGAGCGACGCCGGCGGCGAGGTGCTGCTCGACCAGCGGATCCGGCGGGCCGGATCACACCACCAGAAGCTCGTGGTACTGCGGCACCCGGGCCATCCCGAGCGCGACGTCGCCTTCGTGGGCGGCATCGACCTGTGCCACTCCCGGCGCGACGACAGCGCCCATCACGGGGACCCGCAGGGGCTCCCGATGGCGGCCTACGGCGACAACCCGCCGTGGCACGACGTGCAGCTCGACGTGCGCGGACCCGCCGTGGGCATGCTCGACGACGTGTTCCGCGAGCGCTGGGAGGACCCGCACCCGCTCGACCTGCGCACGCCGATCGCCCGGCTCCGGGACTCGCTGCGGCACGCCGACCTGACCGCCGGCCCGCTCCCGGAACGGCCGACGGACCCGGTGCCGGCCGGCACCGCCACCGTGCAGGTGCTGCGCACCTACCCGTCGATTCGGCCGGGGTACCCGTTCGCCCCGGACGGCGAGAGATCGGTGGCACGGGGCTACTCCAAAGCGCTGCGTCGGGCGCGGCGGCTGGTGTACCTGCAGGACCAGTACATGTGGTCGCCCCACATCGCCCGCCTGCTGGCCGACGCCCTGCGCCGTAGCCCACGCCTGCACGTCGTGGTGGTGGTCCCCCGCCACTCCGACGTCGACGGCCGGTTCTCCCTGCCGCCGAACCTGGTGGGCCGCCTGCAGGCACTCGAGGTGTGCCGCCGGGAGGCCGCGGACCGCGTGCACGTGTTCGACGTGGAGAACCACGCGGGCGCCGCGGTCTACGTGCACTCCAAGGTGGCCGTGATCGACGACGTCTGGGCCGCCACCGGCAGCGCCAACCTCAACCGCCGCTCCTGGAGTCACGACAGCGAGCTGACCGTGGGGGTGCTCGACGAGGATCACGACATCCGCGAGCCGGCCGACCCGGCCGGTCGTGGCGACGGGGCGCGCCGCTACGCCAGGGACCTGCGGCTGGAGCTGATGCGCCAGCACCTCGACCGCTCGGCGGGCGACGACGCCGACCTGGCCGATCCCGACGACGCGGTCCGCGCGCTGGTGGCGGCCGCCGACGCGCTCGACGCGTGGGAGCGGAACGGCAAGACGGGCCCACGACCGCCGGGGCGGCTGCGCCACCACCGTCCCGAGCACATGCCGATCCGGACGCGGCTGTGGGCCGCGCCCGTCTACAGGCTCGTCTACGACCCGGACGGCCGCTCCTGGTCGGACCGCCTGCACCGTCGCTGGTAACGGGCTGTCGCTGGTAACGGGCTACCGCCTCGACTTCGCCGCCTTCGGCGCCACCAGGCGCGCGCCGGCCCAGCCGTCGCTGATGGTGGCGTTGGAGGTCTGCGAGAGGCCGGCCGTGGGGGCGGCCTCGGCGATCTCGCTGGGTTCCACGTGCCCGGGTCTACCGGTCTTCGGGGTGAGCACCCAGATCACGCCGTTGTCGGCGAGCGGACCGATGGCGTCGACGAGTGCATCGACGAGATCACCGTCGCCCTCCCGCCACCACATCAGGACGAGATCGACGACGTCGACGGCGTCCTCGTCGAGGAGGTCGTCACCGGCCCGTTCCTCAACGGCATCCCGTACCGTCTCGTCGACGTCTTCGTCCCAACCGATTTCCTGGACGACCATGCCCGACTCCACGCCGAGCTTGCCCGCGATGTCGGACTGACGTCCGGCATCTTCCGCGGCGACCACGCCTGTGTACCCCACTCTCTCGATGTTCACTGAAGCTTCGACCGACTACATCCGGATGCGGAATCCGAACACGTGACTCGTCGACGCGCAACCACTCGTTACGAGATCGCGCGTCGAGGGGCACGATAGGGGATGACCCCGACAGATGTTCACCTCCAGCCACGCAGGGAGATCCCTTGACCGGCCAGACCACCGACGGCGCCCACGAGAAGTCGGCACAGCCGCGGCGCGTACACGTCATCCGCGACGGCCTCGCCGCCCACCTGCCCGACATCGACCCGGAGGAGACCGCCGAGTGGCTGGACTCCTTCGACGCCGTGCTCGACGCCACGGGGCAGCAGCGCGCCCGGTACCTGATGCTGCGGATGCTGCAGCGCGCCCGCGAGCGCAACGTCGGCGTCCCGTCGCTGACCAGCACCGACTACGTCAACACGATCCCGACCGACCGTGAGCCGTGGTTCCCCGGCGACGAGGAGGCCGAGCGGGCCTACCGCCGCCTCATCCGCTGGAACGCCGCGATGACGGTGCACCGCGCGCAGCGGCCCGGCATCGGCGTGGGCGGGCACATCTCGTCCTACGCGTCGTCCGCCACCCTCTACGAGGTCGGTTTCAACCACTTCTTCCGGGGCAAGGAGCACCCGGGCGGGGGTGACCAGGTCTACATCCAGGGTCACGCCTCCCCTGGCATCTACGCGCGCGCCTACCTCGAGGGCCGCCTGAGTGAGGACCGTCTCGACGGGTTCCGCCAGGAACTCAGCCACGGCGGGCCGGGCGCCGGCCTGCCGTCGTACCCGCACCCGCGCCTCATGCCGGACTTCTGGGAGTTCCCCACGGTCTCGATGGGCCTCGGCCCGATGAACGCGATCATGCAGGCGCGGTTCAACCGCTACCTCGACGCACGCGGGTTCCACGACCACAAGGCCGAGTCGAAGGGCGACCAGCACGTCTGGGCGTTCCTGGGCGACGGCGAGATGGACGAGCCCGAGTCGCGCGGCCTGATCCACATCGCGGCCACCGAGGGCCTGGACAACCTCACGTTCGTGGTCAACTGCAACCTGCAGCGCCTCGACGGGCCGGTCCGCGGCAACGGCAAGATCATCCAGGAGCTGGAGTCGTTCTTCCGCGGAGCGGGCTGGAACGTCATCAAGGTGATCTGGGGCCGGGAGTGGGACTCCCTGCTCGCCGCCGACCGGGACGGGGCGCTCATCAACCTGATGAACCAGACGCCCGACGGCGACTACCAGACCTACAAGGCCAACGACGGCGGCTACGTCCGCGACCACTTCTTCGGCCGCGACCCCCGGACGAAGGCGCTCGTCGAGCCGATGACCGACGACGAGATCTGGAAGCTCAAGCGCGGCGGGCACGACTACCGCAAGGTCTACGCGGCCTACGCGGCGGCCCTGGAGCACCACGGCCAGCCCACCGTCATCCTCGCGAAGACGATCAAGGGTTACGGTCTGGGCACGCACTTCGCGGGCCGCAACGCCACGCACCAGATGAAGAAGCTGACGCTGCCGGACCTCAAGCAGTTCCGCGACGAGCAGCGCATCCCGATCACTGACGCTGCGCTGGAGGAGAACCCCTACCTGCCGCCGTACTACCACCCCGGCAACGACGCGCCGGAGATCCAGTACATGAACGAGCGGCGGCGCAACCTGGGCGGCCCCGTGCCGTCGCGGCGGGTCAAGGCGACGCCGCTGGTGCTGCCCGGCGACGGGGTCTACGACTTCGTCCGCAAGGGGTCGGGGAAGCAGGAGGTCGCCACCACGATGGCGTTCGTCCGGCTGCTGCGCGAGCTGGTGAAGGACAAGGAGATCGGCGGCCGGTTCGTGCCCGTCATCCCCGACGAGGCGCGCACGTTCGGCATGGACTCCATGTTCCCGACGCAGAAGATCTACAACCCGAACGGCCAGCAGTACACGTCGGTGGACGCCGAGCTGATGCTGGCCTACCGCGAGTCGGAGTCGGGTCAGCTGCTGCACGAGGGCATCAACGAGGCCGGCTCGGTGGGCTCGTTCACCGCGGCGGGCACGAGCTACGCCACGCACGGGCAGCCGATGATCCCGGTCTACGTCTTCTACTCGATGTTCGGCTTCCAGCGCACCGGCGACTCGATCTGGGCCGCCGCCGACCAGATGGCCCGCGGCTTCCTCGTGGGCGCCACGGCCGGGCGCACCACGCTCACCGGTGAGGGCCTGCAGCACAACGACGGCCACTCGCTGCTGCTGGCGGCCACCAACCCGGCCGTCGTGTCCTACGACCCGGCGTTCTCCTACGAGATCGCGCACATCGTCAAGGACGGGCTGCGCCGGATGTACGGCACGGGCGACGACGCCGGGAACCTCACCGGCGAGAACCTCATCTACTACCTGACGGTCTACAACGAGCCCTACCAGCAGCCGGCCGAGCCGGCGAACGTCGACGTCGAGGGGATCCTGCGCGGCATGCACCGCGTCGCGGAGACCTCGCGCACCGAGGGGCCGCAGGTGCGGCTGCTCGCCTCGGGCGTCGGCCTGCCGTGGGCGCTGCGGGCCCGCGACATGCTGGCCGAGCAGTGGGGCGTCGGGGCCGAGGTGTGGTCGGTGACGTCCTGGGGCGAGCTGCGCCGCGACGGCGTCGAGGTCGAGCAGCACAACCTCGTTCACCCGGACTCCGACCGTCGCACGGCGTACGTCACGCAGAAGCTCGGGGACGCCGGTACGCCCGTCGTCGCCGTGTCGGACTGGATGCGCGCGGTGCCCGACCTGATCCGCCAGTGGGTGCCGGCGGAGTTCACCACGCTGGGCACCGACGGCTTCGGCCTGTCGGACACCCGGCCCGCGGTGCGGCGCCACTTCAACGTCGACGCCGAGAGCATCACGGTGGCGGCGCTGGAGAGCCTGGCGGCGCGCGGGGAGTTCGACCGGGGTGTCGTCGCCGAGGCGGCCGCCAAGTACCGGATCGACGACCCCCAGGCGGCCGGGCCGCAGACGAGTGACTCCGGGGTGGCGTAACAACCACCACTCATTGCAGCAAAGCCACGTTCACGCAGCACGATTGCGTGAACGTGGCTTTGCTGCATTCAGGGCTGCGATCAGGGATTTTGGGTCTCGGCAGGGCGCCCATATCGCGATACGCTCCGCCCGACGTCAGCTCGAAGGGGCATGGTATGGCGTCCCGACCTGAGCGCGGACGGTATCGCGCCCGGGCGGCGCGATGCCGGGGGCAGAGCCCCGGCGCACGGTACGAGGAGAGCAAGAGATGGCAGAGGGCACCGTCAAGTGGTTCAACAGCGAGAAGGGCTACGGCTTCCTCGCTCCCGACGGTGGTGGCGCGGACGTGTTCGTGCACTACTCGGCAATTCAGACCAACGGCTACAAGAGCCTCGACGAGGGCCAGCGCGTGTCGTTCGACATCGAGCAGGGTCAGAAGGGTCCGCAGGCCACGCAGGTCAGCCCGCTGGCCTGACCGCTGAGATATTTACCGACCCAGGGTCGCGTGCATCTCCCACACGAGCACCTCGGCCCCGTCCGGCCCGGCCACCACCCGCTGACCGTCCCCGACGGTGATGCGCGCGGTGTCACCGGTACCGAGCTGTCCTACGCCCTCCAGATCTACTGATCCACGGGCGACGAACAGGTTGACCAGCGGCGCCGTGGGCACGACGGTGGCTGCACCGGGCTTCAGCCGCGCGGCGTAGAGCGCTGCGTGCTCCTGCCGGATGGAGATCGCGCTGTCACCGGCGTGCTTCGGCATGCCCGACGCGACGACGACGAGCTCGCCGGAGTCGAGTGTGGAGCCGATGTCGAGCTGCTCGTAGCCGGGCGTCACCTTCTCGGTGTCGGGTACCACCCACATCTGGACGAAGTGGACGTCCTGGTCGTGCTTCGCGCCCGCGTCGATCCGCCAGGAGTCGTTCTTCTCCGAGTGGAGAATCCCCGTGCCCGCGGTCATCCGCTGGGCCAGACCGGGGTAGATCAGGCCGGAGTGGCCCGTGGAGTCCTGGTGCACCAGCGACCCCTCCAGCACCCAGGTGACGATCTCCATGTCGCGGTGGGGGTGGGTCTCGAAGCCGCTGCCGGCCGCCACGACGTCGTCGTTGTTCACCATCAACACCCCGAAGTGGGTGTTCGCGGGGTCGTAGTGCTGGCCGAACGAGAAGCTGTGCTGGGAATCGAGCCAGCCGATCCGGGTGTGGAACCGGTCGCCGCTGCGTCGGACGTCGACGGTGGACATACGGGCCTCCTAGGTAGTTGCTTCTGCAACAACATGACGCCGTCCGGTGTTCCCGGTCGCCTGTCATGCTGCCCGACATGACGGTCTCCGCCGCGACGCTGCGCCGGCTCGAGCTCGCGTCGGGCGATCTCGCCGCGGCGTGCCTCGTGGCGATGGACGAGCACCAGCCCTGGTTCGCGCGGCTGGCCGCCGACCAGCGGGCCGGCGTGCTGCTGGTGACCCAGACCGGCGTCGCGAACTTCGTGGCCTGGCTCGGCGAGCGCGGTGAGACCATCCGGCTCACCGCGGAGGCGTTCCGGATCGCCCCGCGCGACCTGGCGCGGCGCCTGTCGCTGCGGCAGACCGTCGATCTCGTCCGGATCGCCACCGACGTCTTCGAGCGCCACCTGCCGCCACTGGCCGCCGACGAGTCGGAGCGGCACGCACTGGTCGAGGGCATCCTGCGCTTCGGCCGGGAGATCGCGTTCGCCGCCGCCACCGTCTACGCCGGCGCGGCCGAGACCCGCGGCGCCTGGGACGCCCGGCAGGAGGCGCTCGTCGTCGATGCTGTGGTGCGCGGACAGAGCCTCGACGGCGGTGGCACCGACGACGCGCTCGTCTCGCGGGCGTCCGCGCTGGGCTGGGACCCCGCCGCGGCCGTGCGGGTGGTGGTCGGCAGCGGGGCCGCCTCCTCCCCCGAGGAACCCGGCGAGCTGCGCCGCGAGGCCGCCCGCGGCGGCCGGTCCGTGCTCGTCGGGGTGCAGGGAAACCGGCTCATCGTGCTGGTGTCCGAGCCGCGCGAGGGTGCGGGCCCCATCGGCCGGCTCGTCCACGGGTTCGGGCCCGGACCCGTCGTCGTCGGCCCGGTGGCCCCGAACCTCGCCACCGCCCACGCCAGCGCGCGGGAGGCCCTCGCCGGGCTGCGGGCCGCACCCGGCTGGCCGGACGCCCCGCGCCCCGTGGACGCCGACGACCTGCTCCCCGAGCGCGCCCTGTCGGGAGACCCTGCGGCGCACCGCCGCCTGGTCGAGGCGTGCATGGACCCACTCGAGGCCGCAGGCGGCGAATTGCTCCGCACGCTGGCCGGATACCTCGAGGGCGGCGGCGCGCTGGAGGCCTGCGCCCGCGCGCTGTTCGTCCACCCCAACACGGTGCGCTACCGGCTGCGCCGCGTGAGTGAGCTCACCGGACGCAACCCCACCGATCCCCGCGATGCGCTCGTCCTGCGTACGGCGCTCGTCGTCGACCGGCTTGACGTGGGTCCATCCCACAAGGAGTGACGTCGACCACCCGGCCGACGCGCCCACTTGTTGTAGGAAACCTACAGATCTCGACCGTCGAGTTGGTGCGTGCCGGTATCACGCCCGGGGGTCACGACAGTGTTCGCTGAGCGGCGTGATTGCCCTGCTCGCGCCCGGCCAGGGGTCCCAGACCCCCGGCATGCTGACCCCCTGGCTCGACGACCCGGCCGCCGAGGAGTCGCTCGACCGGTGGTCGGCGTCGATCGGGCTCGACCTGCGACGGCTCGGCACCACCGCCGACGCCGACGAGATCAGGGACACCGCGGTCACCCAGCCGCTGATCGTCGCCGCGAGCCTGCTCGCCGCGGCCCGGCTCGCCGGCCACCTACCGGCCGGCGCGCCGACCGCCGGGCACTCCGTCGGCGAGCTGGCGTCAGCCGCCATCGCGGGCGTGCTCGCGCCCGACGACGCAGTGGCGTTCACGGCCGTGCGCGGCCGGGAGATGGCCGCCGCCTGCGCCACCGAGCCCACCGGCATGAGCGCCGTGCTGGGCGGCGACGCCGACGACGTGCTGGCCACCCTCGACAAGCTCGGCCTCGACCCGGCCAACCGCAACGCCACCGGTCAGGTCGTCGCCGCCGGGACGCTCGCAGCCCTGGAGGCCCTCGCAGCGAGTCCGCCGGAGGGGGCCCGCATCCGCCCGCTGCAGGTGGCGGGCGCCTTCCACACCCGCTTCATGGCCCCGGCCGAGGAAGCGCTGCGCTCCCAGGCGGCATCGGTCGCCCCCGCCGACCCCACCCGCCCGTGGCTCTCGAACGCCGACGGCGCGGTGGTCACGGGCGGTGCCGACGCGCTCGCCCGGCTCGTCGCCCAGGTGACGCTGCCCGTCCGCTGGGACTCGTGCATGGCCACCCTGCGCGAGCTCGGCGTCACCGCCGTGATCGAGCTCCCGCCGGCGGGCGCGCTGGTGGGCCTGGTGCGGCGCGAGCTCAAGGGCACCGCCACACTGGCCCTCAAGACCCCGGACGACCTCGACAAGGCCGTCCAGCTGATCCGCGAACACTCGGGAGAAGAGTGATGGCCACTCTGCGCCTACCCGCCACCACCGCGGGCGCCCGGCTGCTCGGGTTCGGCAGCGCGCAGCCCACGAACGTCGTCACCAACGACGACCTCGCGAAGACCATGGACACCAGCGACCAGTGGATCCGCGACCGGGTCGGCATCCAGAGCCGCCGGGTGATCAACGACGGAACCCTGCTGGTCGAGATGGCCGCCGAGGCCGGCGAGCGGGCGGTCAAGGACTCCGGTCTGGAGCCTGCCGAGATCGACGCCGTGATCTTCGCCAGCTGCACGATGCCCAGCCCGATCCCCAACGGCGCGGCCCAGACCGCCGACCGGATCGGGATCCCCGCCCCTGCCGCGTTCGATCTCAACGCCGCCTG
Organism: Mycobacteriales bacterium; assembly: GCA_038231335.1. Lineage (GTDB taxonomy): Bacteria > Actinomycetota > Actinomycetes > Mycobacteriales > Pseudonocardiaceae > Pseudonocardia. The sequence continues at coordinate 177,599 of JBBRLM010000006.1, read as the reverse complement.
CGCCGGGTTCAGCTACGGCATCGGCACGGCGGCGAGCATGATCCGCAGCGGCAGCGCGCGCCACGTGCTCGTCATCGGCGCGGAGAAGCTCTCGGACTGGCTCGACTGGACCGACCGCTCCACGGCCATCATCTTCGCCGACGCTGCGGGCGCCGCGGTCCTCGGACCGGCGCCGGACGAGGCCTCCGTGGGCGTCGGCCCCGTCACATGGGGCAGTGCGGGCGACCTGGCCCCGACGATCTTCATCAGGCCCGAGAACAACGCGCTGTTCCAGGAGGGCCAGTCGGTGTTCCGCTGGGCCACCACCAAGATCGCGCCGGTGGCGTTGCGGGCCGTCGAGCTGGCCGGGCTCACCCCCGCCGACATCGACGTGTTCGTGCCGCACCAGGCCAACCTGCGCATCGTCGAGGCCATCGCGAAGAAGCTCCGCAAGGAGGGCGCCCGCGCGGACATGCGGGTGGCCGACGACATCGTCCTCTCCGGCAACACGTCCTCGGCGTCGATCCCGCTCGCCCTGGATCACATGCGCGCCGACGGCAGGGTGGCATCCGGCGACACCGTGCTGCTCGTAGGGTTCGGCGCGGGACTGTCCTATGCGGGACAGGTCATCGTCTTTCCCTGATTCCATACTGACCACCACCCCCACCAAGAAGGAGATTCACCGTGGCTAGCAACGAAGAGATCCTCACCGGGCTCGCGGAGATCGTCGAGGAGGTCGCCGGCATCGACACCGCCGACGTGTCCACCGAGAAGTCCTTCGTCGACGACCTCGACATCGACTCGCTGTCCATGGTCGAGATCGCCGTCCAGGCCGAGGACAAGTTCGGCGTGAAGATCCCGGACGACCAGCTGGCCGAGCTGAAGACGGTCGGTGACGCGGTGGACTACATCGCGAAGAACCAGTGACGACCCCTGTTCAGGAGGTCGTGGTCACGGGACTCGGCGCCACCACCCCGCTGGGTGGCGACGTCGCGTCCACGTGGGAAGCCATGCTCGCCGGGAAGTCCGGGGTGCGGCGGATCGACGACGAGGCCCACGAGTGGGTCACCCGGCACGATCTGCCGGTGAAGATCGGCGCACCGCTCGCCGTGGAGCCCACCGAGGTCATACCCCGGGTCAAGGCCCGGCGACTGGACCGCGTCGAGCAGGTCGCGCTCGTCGCGGCCAAGGAGGCGTGGGAGCACGCCGGTCTGGGTGAGCCCGGTGAGCAGGTCGACCCGACCCGGCTCGCCGTGGTGATCGGCACCGGCGTCGGTGGCGTCATCACCCTGCTCGACCAGGACGACCTGCTCGAGACCGGCGGGTTGCGCAAGGTCTCCCCGCTCACCGTCCCGATGCTCATGCCCAACGGCCCCGCGGCCTGGGTCGGTATCGAGTACGGCGCACAGGGCGCGGTGCACGCCCCGGTCTCGGCGTGCGCGTCGGGTGCCGAGGCGTTGGCGTGGGCGCTGCGGCTGCTGCGGGCCAACGAGGTGGACGTGGTGATCGCCGGCGGCGCGGAGGCCTGCATCACCGGTCTCACCGTGGCCGGGTTCGCCCAGGCCCGCACGCTGTCGCTGCGCAACGACGACCCGGAGCGGGCCTCGCGCCCCTTCGACGTCGACCGCGACGGATTCGTGCTCGGGGAGGGCTCCGGGATCATGATCCTGGAACGGGCCGAGTTCGCGGCGGCCCGCGGGGCCACCGTGCACGGCCGGATCGCCGGTGCCGGGATCACGGCCGACGCGTACCACATCACCGGCCCGGAGCCGGAAGGGCGCGGGCAGTCCCGCGCCATCACCGCGGCGATCCGGATGGCGGGCCTGGACCCGTCGGACGTCGGTCACGTCAACTGCCACGCCACCTCCACGGTGGCCGGCGACGTGGGCGAGACGAAGGCCGTGCGCAAGGCGCTGGGTGACCACCCGGTGCTGACGGCCCCGAAGTCCCAGCTCGGGCACATGGTGGGCGCGGCGGGCGCGGTCGAGAGCATCATCACGCTGCTCTCGATCAAGGAAGGCATCATCCCCGCCACGCTCAACCTCGTGAAGCTCGACCCGGGCATCGAGCTCGACGTGGTGGCGGGCGAGCCCCGCAAGATGGACCTGCAGGCCGCGGTCTGCGACTCGTTCGGCTTCGGCGGGCACAACGCCGCCGTGGCCTTCACCAAGGTGTAGCGGCTCCGCCGCCCGTGCGCGGATATCGGTGCCCTGGCACCGATATCCGCGCACGAGGGGTTTCGGCTACCCGACCTGGTGCAGCCAGGTCACCGGCGCGCCGTCGCCGGCCAGGCGGAAGGGCTCCAGGGCGTCGTCCCAGGCCGCGCCGAGCAGGTCGCGGATCCGGCCGGGCACCTGGGCGGCGGTCACCTGGCCGAGCAGGGCCCGGAGCTGGTCCTCCCCCACCATGATGTCGCCGTTCGCGCTGGTGCGCCCGTGCCACAACCCGAGCGTCGGGACGTGGCAGAAGCGTTCCCCGTCGACGCCGGGGGTGGGCTCCTCGGTGACCTCGAACCGGAGCATCGGCCAGGCCCGCAGTGCGCCCGCGAGCGCGCCACCGCTGCCGACGGGCCCGGTCCACGTGCACTCGGCACGCAGTTGTCCGGGCACGGAAGACTGGGGCGTCCACTGCAGGGACACCTTTTCACCGAGCACACCGGAGATCGCCCACTCGACGTGCGGGCAGACCGCAGTCGGCGACGAGTGGACGTAGACCACGCCGCGTGCATTCACTGCAGACCTCCAACGTCGACGAGGATCGTCTTCCCCTACGTCCTCGCGTCGTGTCGGTCCGCTGTTGTTCCTGGGTTGTTCGTGATGATCAGTGTGCCGGGTAGGGGCCCGCCACGCCAGCACCGCACGCTCCCCCGGGCGTGTCGGGCGTGTCGGACGACCGGTGGGGCCGGCCCGCTAGCGTCCATGATCCACGACCGACTGGGAGACGCTGTGCCCGAGCAGACCACCGGAGCCCCCACGTGGCGGTGCGCCGCCGGGACCGTGATCGGCCGCCGTGACGGCGAGGTGGTGCGGGCCACCGGCATCCGCTACGCCAGGGCGGCCCGGTTCCACGAACCCGTCGCGGAGCCGTCGGCCGTCGAGCCGATCGAGGCGACGAGCTGGGCTCCGGCGTGTCCCCAGCCGGCGGCACCGGGGCTCGACACCGTCCTGGTCGACCCGATGGGGTCGCTGACCTACGACGAGGACTGCCTGCGGCTGTCGGTCACCGCACCTGACCGGATCCGACCCGGCGAGGCCCTCCCGGTGATGGTGTGGATCCACGGCGGCTCCTACACCTCATCGGCCGGTGACGCCCCGATCTACGACCCCGCCGCGCTGGCCCGGGAACAGCGGGTCGTCGTCGTCGCTGTGACCTACCGGCTAGGGCTGCTGGGCTATCTGGGAGGCGAGGACGGCCGTCCGGCCAACCTGGGGCTCCTCGACCAGATCGAGGCGCTGCGGTGGGTGCAGCGCAACATCGCCGCGTTCGGGGGCGCCCCCGCGAACGTCACCGTCTTCGGCCAGTCGGCGGGCGGGGACGCCGCCGTCCACCTGATGATCGCCGACGGCACGGAGGGGCTGTTCGCCCGGGTGATCGTCCAGAGCGCCCCCATCGGCATCTCCCGGAACCGGGCGAGGATGAACGCGGCCATGGCCCGGGAGGCCGACGGGATCCCGGCCGACGCACCGGTGTCCGAGCTCGTCGCCGCGCAGGAGCGCGTCGCCGCGAAGGCCCGACCCTTCGGTCTCCGGGCCACCATGCCGTTCGGCACCCAGTACGGGCGGCACCCCCTTCCGCCCGAGGACGCGGTGGACCGGGCCTGGGAGGAGGTGGCGGGCCGGGTCGACGTGCTCGTCGGGTACAACGACCGCGAGGTCGCGCTGTTCGTCCCCGTCCTGCCGCAGCTGGCGAGGGCGCTCGCCCTGCCGGTGCTCGGCCCAGCGCTGCGCCGGGGCCTCGTGGCCGTCCTGACGCGGAAGGTCTACGGCGCGGGGGTCAGGGCCTTCGCCGCGCGCCACCACAGGGGCGGTGGGCGGGGCTATCACTACGTCCTTTCGTGGGGCGTCCAGGGCAACCCGTACGTCGGGGCCCACTGCGTGGAGCTGCCGCTGCTGTTCGGGCGACGTGAGGCGTGGGAGGGCGCGGGGCTGATCGCCGGGGCCGCGTGGGAACAGGTCGACTCCCCGGGCCGCGAGCTGCGGCGCGTGTGGGCCGAGTTCGCCCGCACCGGTCGCACGACGCCGACGACCCTGCCCGGGCTCGTCTCCGTCCGGCAGATCTAGCGCGGGAGCGGGCGGCCGTCGACGAAGGTGTTGTCGGCCAGGACCGCGGCCGACGACACGTCCAGTGGGCCGCGGGCGGCGTCGGGCCGGAACCGGTTGCCGGTGATCCGCACCTCCACGGGCAGGCCGCGATCCGACGCCGGGTCCTCGTGCACCGTGTAGTCGCCGCCCCCGAGGACGTTGCCCCGGATCACCACCGGACTGTCGCCGGGGGACGTCGGGGTGACCACCCGCACCGCGCTGCCGGCCACCGCCCCGGGTTCGACCCGGTTGTCCTCGACCCGGACGTCCCCACCGTGGACGACCAGCGCGTCCCCGGCGGCCGGCGCGAAGTCGTGCAGTGAGCTGTTGCGCAGCCGTGCGCCGTCGCCGAGGCGGGCGCCGTCGTGGGTGGCTCCGGTGATCTCGATCCGCTCCGCCGTCCAGCGCTCGTCGCCGATGGCGGCCTGCGGGAAGTCCCCGGCCAGGGTCGTGTCCTCGACCCGGACGCTTCCCGCGGGCGTCGTCCGCACGCCGTAGGGCGTGACGCCGTCGCCGGTGATGCGGCTGCGTCGGATCACCACGCCCGGGGCGTCCACGACGATCCCTCCGTGGATGTCCCAGCCGTCGAGCACGGCGCCGGGCTGGGTGACCGTGACGGGCCCGCCGGGGCACAGCGCGATCCCCGCCGGCACACCGGTGCTGCCGGGGTCGGGCGCGACGTAGTCGCCGACGGCGAGGCAGCCGGCCTGGGCGGCCGGGGCGAGGCTGACGGAGGCGAGGCCCGCGGGAAAGGTGGACCCGTCGGTGGCGACGAGCACCCCGCCCACCCCGATCGAGAACGCGGCGAGGCCCAGGGCGACGCGCGACCCGAACCCCCCCATGGTGGGGGATCGTACGGCCGTACGGCGTAGCGGTGATCTACCGGGAGTGAATCGTTATCACAGGCTGTAGTGGTCGACGCCGTCCTGCTCGGAGCGCCCCAGTACGCCGCGCTGCACGAGCACCTCCAGGTGGGACGCGGTCTCCAGCGTCGCGAGCATGGCGTTGAAAGGGTCCAGGTCGACGAGGGCCGTGCCGCGCCGCGTCCAGGGCAGGACCGTCGCCACCTCGTGCGCCGTGCTGCGACCCTCCCGGACCGCGGTCAGGCTCGCGTCGAGGCGGACCCCGTGGTGGGCGATCAGCTCGTCCACCCGCTCGTGCACCCGCATCCCGACGGGCCCGTGCGCGGGCAGCATCGCCGCGTCGGGCCGGCTGCGCATCAGCTCCAGCGAGGTCAGGAAGTCCGCGAGGGGGTTGGCCGGGGGGTCGGGCTCCAGCGCGATGGACGGGGTGATCCGCGGCAGCACGTGGTCGCCGGAGAACAGCAGGTCGGCGGCCTCGTCGGCGAACACCACGTGCCCGCGCGTGTGCCCGGGGGTGGCCACGGCGGGCAACCGGCGCAGCTTCTCCCCCGCCCCGACGACGATCTCGTCCCCGTCGTCGATCCACTCGTCGGGCGCCGCCCAGTGCGTCGGGTCGACCGGCGGCGGGTCGACCCCGAGCCGGCCCAGCAGCTCGTGGGCCCCCGCCCGCGCCAGCCGTCGCTGGTTCGCGGAGCCGTCCGCGCGGTCGGACAGGATGATGTCGAGCCCCGACTTCTCGCCGCGGCCCAGCGCCACCCGCATCCCGAACTCGTGGCGGAGCACCACGGCCTGGGTGTAGTGGTCGCGGTGGGAGTGGGTGACGAGGAACCGGCGCACGTCACCGAACCCCGCGCCGAGCGCCGAGAGGGCCTTCGCCAGGAGCTCGCGGGCCTCCGACAGCGCCCACCCGGAGTCGACGAGGGTGATGCCGTCACCGTCCTCCACCGCGTAGACGTTGACCGCGCGCAGCCCGTCGTTCGGCAGCGGCAGGGGGATGCGGTACACGCCCGGGGCACACCGGAACACGCCCGGTGCCGTCCAGTCGCCGTGCGGGTCGTCGTCGAGGATCACCGCCCGACCCTACGTCGGGCACCGGTTCGCCCCGATGCGCGGGAGTGTCACCCCCGCCCGGGGTCGCGGTCCGGTCGCGCCCGTGCGTTCCGCGTTCCCGATCTTGCCCGGACCACCTGGTCGTGGAGCAATGATCACCCTGGAGGGTGGGGCTGCTCGATTACTGTACACCGCAACGCGAGCAACGGTCCCGATCGGGGCCACGGGGAGGTCACGCACGATGAGTGCAGAAATGACGGAGGACGTGCTCGGCGCACCCTTCCTGACCGTGGCCGAGGTCGCGGGGCGGATGCGGGTGTCGAAGATGACCGTCTACCGGCTCGTGCACAGCGGCGAGCTGCCGGCGGTGCGGTTCGGGCGCTCCTTCCGGGTGCAGCGCGCGGCGGTGGAGGAGCTGATCCGGGAAGCGCGCTACGAGGCGGGCTGAGCTACCGCACGCGGCCCCGCGGCACGAGGGGCGTCGGGGGCAGCCGCGGGGCAGGCAGTGGGACCCCGGGCACCGCTCCGAATCCTCCGGCCTCCCACTGCGCGCGGGCCGCGGCCACCTCCTCGCCGGTGCGGGCCACGAAGTTCCACCACATCACGATCTCCTCGGCGAAGGGCACGCCGCCCAGCAGCAGGAACCGGCCACCGGCCGGGGACCGCACCGCGACGTCACGGCGACCCGATCCGAGGTAGCACAGCGATCCCGGCGCGAGCTCTCCCCCGTCGACGTCCGGTGCCCCCGACACCGTCAGGACCGCATGCTCGAAGTCGGGCTCCAGCGGCAGCCGGAGGTCGGCACCGGGGCCGAGCGTGACGTCGACCCCCACCAGCGGCGAGTGGACGCGGCCCGGCGAGCGCGCCCCCGCCAGCTCGCCGAGCAGCACGGTGGCCCGGCACCCCGGCTCGGTGACGACGGGCAGGCCGGTGTGGTGCTCGAAGCGCGGTGCCGTGGCACGTTCGGCGCCGGGCAGCGCCACCCACAGCTGGGCGCCGTGCAGTACCGGGCTGTGCGGGTCGGGTGACTGCTCGGAATGCGCGATGCCGGTGCCGGCCGTCATGAGGCCGAGCTCGCCGGGCCGGATCAGCGCGTCGCTGCCGAGGCTGTCGCGGTGGTGCACCTCACCGTCGAGCAGCCAGCTGACGGTCTGCAGGCCGATGTGCGGGTGCGGCGGCACGTCCATGCCGGGGAGGGCGGCGATCTCGTCGGGGCCGTAGTGGTCCACGAAGCACCAGGCGCCGATCATGCGCCGCCCCAGCGTGGGCAGCAGCCTGCGGACCTCGGTGCCGGCGCCCAGCATCACGGCCTTGGACGGCAGCAGCTCCCGCACGGGACCGGCCGTGGCGTCACCCCGGCTGACCTCCACCCGCGCGTGCGAATCAGTGTTGCTCACGCAACGAACCTAGCCGCCGGGGCCGCTGTGACGAGCTCCTGCGACCATCCCCCGATGCGCCGTCAGGTCTCCTCCCACCTTCAGCTCGACGTCACCGAACCGGCGCTGCTCGCGCTGCAGATCACCGCCGCCACCCATCCGGAGCAGGAACAGCTCACGGTGGGTCGCGGGGGCGAGCTGCTCGACTTCCGTGAGATCACCACACCCCACGGCGGCCGCCTGCAGGTGATCGAGGCACCCGTCGGCACCCTGATGATCGACTACTCCGCCACCGTCGACGGTGAGGTGTCCACACCCGCCGGGGACGAGCTCGACCGGCTGACCTACCTGCGGCCCAGCCGCTACTGCCCGTCCGACCGCCTGCTGTCCACCGCGAACGCCGAGTTCGGGCACCTGTCGGACCCGGGCGAGATCGTCACCGCTGTCGCGCGGTGGGTCGGGCTGCGGCTGGCCTACATCGTGGGCTCCAGCGGCCCCACCGACGACGCCCTCGACACGCTGCTGCTCGGCGAGGGCGTCTGCCGCGACTACGCCCACCTGGTGGTTGGGCTGCTGCGCGCACAGGACATCCCGGCCCGCCTCGCCGCCGTCTACGCCCCCGGGCTCTACCCCATGGACTTCCACGCCGTCGTCGAGGCGTGGGTGGACGGCCGGTGGCGCGTCGTGGACGCCACCGGCCTCGCCCCGCGCCAGTCGCTGCTGCGCATCGCCACGGGCCGCGACGCCGCCGACACCGCGTTCCTGTCGGTGCACCACGGCACGGTGAACCTGATCGCCGTGAACGTGATGGCGGTGGTCGACGTGCTGCCGACCGACGACCCCGAGAAGGTCGTCCCACTGAGCTGATCGTCTGATGCCCCAGCCGATGACACGGGCGGGACGGAAGCCCGGTACCTGCCCCCGACGCGGGTACCGGGCTTCCTGGCTTCGTGTGGTGGTTCAGTTTCCTGGTGGGACGACGCCCATCTGGTCAACGATGCCGGTGGACACCGAACTGGAGGAGATCACGGTGCCGGGTGTGATGCCCTCTGCGGTGAAGTCCTTGCCGACCGGTGGCGTGAGCTGGGTCCGGCGTTCCCCGATGAACTCACCGGTGGCGGGGTCGACGATGATCTCCATGCGGAAGGTGCCGTCGACGGGATCCACACCCAACGCGACGCCGGTGCGGCCGTCGAGGTTGGCCACCTGCTCGGTCACCTTGAGGCCGGGGATCTTGGCCACCGCGCGGTAGAGCGACTCATCGAGGTCGGCCGGCACGGTACCGGTCTTGAGAAGCTGAGTGGCGATGTCCAGTACCCCGCCGAGCCCGGGCTTGTTCACCACCGAGGGGTCGGCCGCCATGAGGTCGTACAGCTTCTGCGGGTCACGCGGCAACTCGGCCAGCTGCTGTTCCGTCGGTGCGCTCCATTCGCCGTCGGACCGTCCGACGATGGACAAGGCCTTGCCAGGGAACTGTCCGCCCGCGGCGCGCCATTCACCGCTCGGCCAGAGGTCGTTGAGGTCGACATCGTCATGACCTTCGGTCTGCTGCGTGAAGGCCTTCAGCGCTTGCTCGCTGCCGACGAGCCACTTCCTGTTCCCTGTGGGCGCGGTCTTGAACAGCCACTGCCCGTTGAAGTCGCTGGGCTGCCAGGTCTGGGTCAGCCTTTCCCCGGAGTAGGCGACCGGAATCCTGCTGTCGCTCGACAGCAGCCAGGTGCGGGTCGCGGTATAGCGGAACTTGCCTGCGGGAATGGGCGTCTCACCGGTGACACGGATCTTGTCGGCGGCGGTGTCCAGTGCCTGCTGCACCGACACGAACCGCATACCCTGGACCGGCCGGGACTGGGCCGACGAAGACCCCGAAGACCGGGCCGAGGAGGCGCCGTTGTCGGCTCCGGTGATCACCGCGGTGGCGCCGAGGGCGATCACCGCTGCCGCGGCGGCAGCACTGATCCACCAGCGCCGCCCGATGGGACGCACCGGCTCACCCTTGAGCGTGGTCAGTGAACCGGTTCCGGGAACGAGGGTCTCCTGTCCTTCGAGGGACCGCACCGCGTTCAGCAGGGCGCTGTTGGCGGCGACCAGGGGCCGCTGGTCGGTGAGCTCGTCGGCGCGCAGCAAGCCCAGTGCCCCGTCCAGCTCGTCGTCGGTCCACAAGTGACGGATGTTGTCCTCAGTCATCGGTGCGCTCTCCTTCTGGACCGTGTGGGGCTGTGGGTGTTGCTTGAGCTCGGAGTAGCCGTCTGGCCCGGTGCAGTCGGGAACGGACGGTGCCGGCGGGAATGTCGAGTACCGCACCGATCTCGCTGGCATCCAGCTCTGCCCAGCTGGTCAGCAGCAACACGTCCCGATGACCCGGGGCGAGATCGGCCAGCGCCGCGGCCAGCGCCTGGACCTCGACCTGCGCGTCGACACGGTCGGCCACCCGGTCGGCATGACCATGGGTGACCTGCGTGCCGTGGTCGTGGGCGACCATCCGCAGGTACCGGTTCTCGGCCTTGGCGTGCTGGCGCAGCAGGTTGGTGGCGATGCCGAACAACCAGGCGCGGACCCCGGCCCGCGCCGGGTCGTAGCTCGCGCGGCGCTGCAACGCGATCAGGAAGGTGTCACTGACCAGATCATCGGCCACGTCAGGCCCGGCACGGCTGGCCAGATACCGGTACACGTCCCGGGCATGTCTGTCGAACAAACTCTGGAAGATCGGCTGCAGGTCGTCCCCGCACAGGTCCGGCCGGTCGTCACCGTCCACCCCGCTTGCCGCGGCGCACTGCTCAGCGCTAGTCACATCTGATATTGGCCCGAGCCGCCACAAGTGTTCACCCCCGCCGCGCTACTTGACCACGCAACGCCCGTGCTACCGATCCACGCCGGTCCGTCAGAGGAGAGTAGTGCCTGGTAGAAGCCGCTAGCCCGGATCATGTGTGGCCCACGGCACCCGCCGCTGACGTCGCCCCGCTCCCGGACGCGCTCGCCGCGCCGGCCGCCGACGTCCCCGGGCGAAACACAGCATTTACCGACACGGTCGATCAGCGCTCCTACTCTCGCGTGGGTCATGACCCTTCACGCGATCACCAGCCGGTCCCCGGACACCACGTTGCGCTTCCGCGTGGTGCACGGCTACCGGCGCGCCTACCGCACGGCCGGCACCGGGCCGCCCGTGGTGCTGGTGCACGGGATCGGCGACAGCTCCGCCACCTGGGAACCCGTCATGACGTCCCTGGCGCGCCGCCACCTCGTGATCGCGCCCGACCTGCTCGGCCACGGCAGCTCCGACAAGCCCCGCGCCGACTACTCCGTGGCCGCCTACGCCAACGGCATCCGCGACCTGCTCGGTGTCCTCGACGTCGAGCGCGCCACACTCGTGGGCCACTCGCTGGGCGGCGGCGTCGCCATGCAGTTCGCCTACCAGTTCCCCGAGCGCACGGAGCGCCTCGTGCTCGTCGGGAGCGGCGGGGCGGGCCCCGACGTCACGCCGGTGCTGCGGGCGATGACGCTCCCGGGAGCCGCGGGCCTGCTGGGCCTGCTGCAGCTGCCCACCGCACGACTGCAGGTGGGCGCCGTCGTCGGCGCGCTGCGGCTGCTGGGCACCGACCTCGGGCAGGACGCGCCGGACCTGCTCCGGATGGTGGACGCCCTGCCCGACGCCACCGCCCGCGCCGCGTTCATCCGCACCCTGCGGGCGGTGGTGGACTGGCGCGGCCAGGTGGTGACGATGCTCGACCGCTGCTACCTCACCCGCGGCATGCCGACGATGCTGGTGTGGGGTGGGCGCGACGCCGTCGTGCCCGTGGCCCACGCCCACCGTGCGCATGCAGCCATGCCCGGCAGCCGCCTGGAGATCTTCGACGACGCCGGCCACTTCCCGTTCCACACCGACCCGGCGCGGTTCGTCGACCTGCTCGAGGAGTTCCTCACGACCACCGAGCCGGCGCGCTGGAGCCCGGAGCAGTGGCGCGAGCTGCTCCGCACCCCCGACGCTCCCCCGACCGGCCCGCTGCCGGCGGCGGCGGAGCGCAACGCCACCTGAGCACAGCACCCCGCCACATGGTCACTCAACGCTGTCGACGGTGCCTCCGGGACAGCCACAAGTGACCATGCGGCGGGTTGGGTCAGCTGCAGCCGCTGGTGCTGCCGCAGCCCTCGCAGAGGTAGCAGGACCCCGCCGGCCGCATCTTGGTGCCGCAGGTCATGCAGAGTGGCGCGTCGGCGGCCTTGCCCATGCGCAGTTCGAGCAGCTCGGTGGAGCTGCCGACCTCCACCGGCGCCGGTGACGAGCCCAGCGGGCCGGCCGGGGCCTTGTCGGTCCCGACACCCGTGCGCAGGGCCTCGACATCGACGTCGCCGTAGTTCTCGTTGACCTGGACCGTGCGCTCGTCGGCCGAGAAGATGCCCAGCTGGGCGCGCTTCTCCGCAGGCAGGTGGTCGAGCGCGAGCCGACGGAACAGGTAGTCCAGCACGCTGGTGGCGATGCGGACGTCCGGGTCGTCGGTCATGCCGGCGGGTTCGAAGCGCAGGTTCGAGAACTTCGAGACGTAGAACTCCAGCGGGATGCCGTACTGCAGGCCCACCGAGATCGACATCGAGAACGCGTCCATCACGCCCGAGAGCGTGGAGCCCTGCTTGCCGAGCTTGACGAAGATCTCGCCGAGGCCGTCGTCGGGGTAGGAACCGGCGGTGAGGTAGCCCTCGGCGCCGCCGACGGTGAAGGAGATGGTCTCGCTCGGGCGCTTCTTCGGCAGCCGCCGGCGCACCGGGCGGGCCTCGACGACCACGGTCTCCTTCTCGCCCCCGCCCGACGACTTGGCCGACTTGCCCGCCGAGAGCGGCTGGCCGACCTTGCAGTTGTCGCGGTAGATCGCGAGCGCCTTGAGCCCGAGCTTCCAGCCGTCCATGTAGACGCGCTCGACGTCCTCGACGGTGGCTGTCTCCGGCATGTTGACGGTCTTGGAGATGGCACCTGAGAGGAACGGCTGCACCGCGGCCATCATCCGGACGTGGCCCATCGCGGCGATGACGCGCTCGCCCATGGCGCAGTCGAACACCTCGTAGTGCTCCTGGCGCAGGGCGGGCGCGTCGATGACGTGGCCGTGCTCGGCGACGTAGGAGACGATCGCCTCGGCCTGCTCGGGCTGGTAGCCGAGCTTGACCAGCGCGCGCGGCACCGTCTGGTTGACGATCTGCATCGAGCCGCCGCCGACGAGCTTCTTGAACTTGACCAGCGCGAGGTCGGGCTCGATGCCGGTGGTGTCGCAGTCCATCATCAGGCCGATGGTGCCGGTGGGCGCCAGCACCGAGGCCTGGGCGTTGCGCCAGCCGTTGCGCCCGCCGACGGCGAGGCAGTCCTTCCAGGCGATGGTGGCGAGCTTGTGGATGCTGCTGCTGGCCGGGAGCGTGCGCACGTCGTCGTTGGCCGCGGCGTGCTTGCGCATCACGCGCTGGTGGCTCTCGGCGTTGCGGGCGTAGCCCTCGTACGGGCCGACGACGCCGGCCAGCTCCGCGGAGCGCTTGTAGGCCGCACCCGTCATCAGCGAGGTGATGGCCCCGGCCAGCGAGCGGCCGCCGTCGGAGTCGTAGGCGTGGCCGGTGGCCATCAGCAATGCGCCGAGGTTGGCGTAGCCGATGCCCAGCTGGCGGAACTTCCGCGTGGTGTCCCCGATGGGCTCGGTGGGGAAATCGGCGAAGCAGATGGAGATGTCCATCGCGGTGATGATGAGCTCGACGCACTTCTGGAAACGCGCGCCGTCGAACTGCCCGTCGTCGCCCAGGAACGTGAGCAGGTTCAGCGAGGCGAGGTTGCAGCTCGAGTTGTCCAGGTGCATGTACTCCGAGCACGGGTTGGACGCGGAGATGCGGCCCGATTCGGGGCAGGTGTGCCAGTCGTTGATGGTGCCGTCGTACTGGATACCGGGATCGGCGCATTCCCAGGCCGCCTGCGCGATGGTGCGGAACAGCTTCTTCGCGCCCACCTTCTCGATGATGTCGCCGCTCATCCGGCCGCGGAGCCCGAAATCGGTGTCGGCCTCGACGGCGTGCATGAACTCGTCGGTGACGCGTACCGAGTTGTTGGCGTTCTGGTACTGCACCGAGGTGATGTCGGAACCGCCGAGGTCCATGTCGAAGCCGGCGTCGCGCAGCACGCGGACCTTGGCCTCCTCCTTGGCCTTGGTGAGCACGAACTCCTCGATGTCGGGGTGGTCGACGTCGAGCACGACCATCTTCGCCGCGCGGCGGGTGGCGCCACCGGACTTGATGGTGCCCGCGCTCGCGTCGGCGCCGCGCATGAACGACACCGGCCCGGAGGCGGTGCCGCCCGAGGACAGCAGCTCCTTCGACGAGCGGATGCGGCTCAGGTTGAGGCCCGCGCCGGAGCCGCCCTTGAAGATCAGCCCCTCCTCGCGGTACCAGTTGAGGATGGAGTCCCTCGTGTCGTCGACGGCGAGGATGAAACACGCACTGACCTGCGCGGGAGAGCTCGTTCCCACGTTGAACCACACCGGCGAGTTGAAGCTGAACACCTGGTGGAGCAGCATCCACGTGAGCTCGTGGGCGAAGATCTCGGCGTCGGCGTCGGTGGCGAAGTAGCCGTTCTCCACACCGGAGCGGTGGTAGACGCCCACGACCCGGTCGATGAGCTGGCGCAGGCTCGACTCCCGGGTGGGCGAACCGACGGCCCCGCGGAAGTACTTGCTGGTGACGATGTTGGTGGCGTTGATCGACCAGGAGTCCGGGAACTCGACGCCGCGCTGCTCGAAGTTGATCGTGCCGTCGCGCCAGTTGGTCATGACGACGTCGCGGCGCTCCCAGGTCACCTCGTCGTAGGGGTGCACACCGGCGGTGGTGTGGATCCGCTCGACGGTGAGCCCGGCGGGGCGCGCCTGCTTCGCCGGCGCCTTCTTGGCCCGGCCGGACGACGCAGAACTGCTCGACGCGCTGGTGCCGACGGTTTCGGTCATGGACGATCCTCTCCTCCGGACGCCGGCGGGCTGGGGCCGTCGGGTCCGCGGTGTTCTGGTGCTGGGCTGCTCTGATGCTGGTGCAGGTAGTGCTCGTGCGGCGGCGCTGCCGGGAGTGCGGGCCGGTCAGGCCGGTGGCGGGACGCCTTCGGGACCGCGCAGGTCGGCGATCTCCTTCTCGAAGTCCTCTATGGATGTGAACGATCGGTAGACGCTGGCGAAGCGCAGATAGGCCACCTCGTCGAGATCCCGAAGCGGGCCGAGGATGGCGAGGCCGACCTCGTGGCTGGGCACCTCGGCGGCACCCCGGGCCCGGACGGCCTCCTCGACGGCGTGGGCCAACTGCTGGAGCGCGTCCTCGTCGACGGGCCTGCCCTGGCAGGCCCGGCGCACGCCGCGCACGACCTTGTCGCGGCTGAACTGCTCGGTGACGCCGCTGCGCTTGACGACGGCGAGCACCGCCTCCTCCACCGTGGTGAAGCGGCGACCACAGGCGACACAGGACCGGCGGCGGCGCGTGGCCTGACCGTCGTCGACCTCGCGGGAGTCGATCACGCGGCAGTCCGAGTGCCTGCAGAACGGGCAACGCATCGGATTCCCCCTCTCCCAACCCGGCCGAGTCTACGCGGCCGAACCCCCACCCGTGGACGAACAACAGGAGTGTAACCACAACATGTAGGGGTAGGGGAAGTCGGACGGCCCAACTGAGGCGGCGCGTCCACCGATCGGGCGCATCGCCCCCGGAGAGTCAGCGAACGGGCACTGCCAGCACCTGCCCGGACTCCTCCTGCACCGGTGTGAGGGAGCCGACGGTGACGGTGTGCTCGACTCCGGCCGGGGCCGACTGCCGCGCCGCGGACGCCGCGTCGGCGAGCAGACCCAGCCCCACCACGACCGCCGCCGCGACCAACACCGCCACCGCGCCCGCGACGGCCCGTCGCACCCGGAACTTCCAGGCGAGCGACTCCGACGCGCGCTGGGACCCCCGGAGGATGACCCGCCCATGACCGGCGGCCTGCTGCTCCGGCCATGCCTGCCCCGGACCACGGGACACGGTGCGAGCGCCGGGAGCCTGACGGGCTCCGGCCGCGGCGGCCGGGCGCACCGGCCGCGGACCCGACGCCCGCCGCCGCGCCGGCCGGTGGCCGGGCCGCGCCGACACGCCGCCGTCCACGCCGACCGCATGACCGCTCGTGTGGCCGATCGCGCGACGGACGGGCGCCGGTGCCGGTACGAGCGACAGGGGGGCGCCGGACCGGGTCCGGCCGTGCTTGGTCTCGGGGCCGAACATGTCGACATCGGTGTGGTCTCGCATCCCGCCGTCTCCGTTTCCGCAGGAGCCACCCTGCTACTCAAACAGTCGTTCGAACGAACGCCTGTGCGATGTCTACCACCGGGCACCGACAGAATCGAGAATTGGGCGCGTGTCGTTCGAACATGTGTTTGGCGAGTGGCGGATCTACGACTACGGTCGTGCTTCGACGGCGGTGGTGACGGGCCGGAACACGCTTCCGGGCCCATCACCGCGACACGCAGCACCGGCGAGGAGGAGCGAACACGATGGCACGGGACCAGCCGCCCGGCACCGAGGCCGCAGGGGCCGGCGCCACGGCCCACACCACCATGGCCCAGGTCAGTACGTTCCCGGAGCCTCCGGACCGGCCGGCGGTGCTGACGGCACGCCAGCGCAAGGTGCTGGAGGTCATCCGCGACTGGGTGGAGCGCTTCGGCTACCCGCCCAGCGTGCGCGAGATCGGCGACGCCGTGGGCCTCACGTCCACGTCCTCGGTGCACCACCAGTTGCGCACCCTGGAGAAGAAGGGGTACCTGCGCCGCGACCCCAACCGCACGCGCGCCGTCGACGTGCGTCCCCCGGACGACGGGTCGTCGGCCGACGACACCGGCGCGAACGACCTGCACCCGGCTCCGGCGTTCGTCCCGCTGCTGGGCAGCATCGCCGCCGGTGGGCCGATCCTGGCCGAGCAGGCGGTGGAGAGCGTCTTCCCGCTGCCGCGCGAGATCGTCGGTGAGGGCACGCTGTTCCTGCTCAACGTCCGCGGTGACTCGATGGTCGGGTCGGCCATCACCGACGGCGACTGGGTGGTCGTGCGCCAGCAGCCCGTCGCGGAGAACGGCGAGATCGTGGCCGCGATGATCGACGGTGAGGCCACCGTCAAGACGTTCAAGCGCAAGGACGGCCACAACTGGCTGATGCCGTCCAACCCCGCGTACGACCCGATCCCCGGCGACGACGCCACCATCCTGGGCCGGGTCGTCGCCGTCTTGCGCCGGCTCTGAGGGGCAGGCCCTAACCCGGCACGATCACCACCGGATAGCGGGCGGTGCGCACCAGCACCCCCGCCACCCCGCCGAGCACCAGCCGGCGCATGAGCCGGTAGCCCCGCGAGCCCAGCACCAGCACGTCGGTGCGATCGGGCAGGTCGGCCAGCACCTGGGCCACCGGCCCCCGGACGACGTCGACGATCGCGTCGATCTCCACGGGCGCCGAGGCGATGCCCTTGTTGGCGATGGCCGTGGCGTCGGCGACGTCGTCCTCGGTCTCCGCGACGGTGACGAACCGCAACGCGGCACCGGTGCGGCTGGCGAGGTGCACGGCCATGGCGACGGCCCGGTCGGCCTCGGGGCTGCCGTCGTAGGCCACCGACACCACCGTGATCCCGCGGGTGGCGATGTGCCGGTAGCCGCGCGGGGCGATCGCCACCGCGCACTTCGCGGTGGGCAGCAGGCGCTGCACGGTGCGGCCGGGGGCGAGCCGGCCCAGCAGTCCGTGCCCGGTGGACCCGACGACGAGCACGGCGGCGCCCACCTCCTCGGCGTACTCGGCGAGCACCACCGAAGCGAGCCCCGGGCCGAGCGCCGCGAACTGCGGCTCGACCGGCCCCCAGCCCTCGCCGATGAACTCCCGGGCCCGGGCGAAGCGCTCGCGGGCCACCTTCTGCACCTTCTGCCGCCACCGCGGGTCGCGCGCCACGGCGGAGAAGCCGCGGCCGTCCTCGGGGTAGACGGTGGCCACCACCGGGTCGAGCCCGGTGAGCCGCGCCAGCTGTGCGCCCAGGACCAGGGCGTCGTGCCCGCCGGGCGTGTCCTCGTAGCCCGTCACGATCGGCACCCGGTCACGCTAACCGCCGGTCGGGGTGCGCACACCGCTGTGGGCAGATCGGTAACCCAGGTGTCACGGGCGACGCCGGCGGCCCCCGTGCACGGCCATCGCGACGGCCCCGAGCGCCAGCACCCCCACCAGGGCGGCGGCGCCGATCAGCGAGGCGTTCACCGCGGGCTCGGCCACCGGTCGTGGTTCTGTCGCGGAGGTGGCGGGGGCGCCGGTGCGGGCCAGCGAGGCCGCGTCCGCGACCTCGCGGATCCGACCGGCCACCCCACCGCGGGACTCCGAGCCCGACACCAGGGTGCCGTCGGCGTCGAACGCGACGGCCTCGCCCTGCGGCTCACCGCCCAGCGGGACCTGCACGGGCGGCCCGGCCAGCGCGTCGACGACGTCACCGCCGTCGGGCACGGGGTAGAGCCAGGCGTCGGTGTAGCTGCGGAGCGCCACCACCCGGCCGTCGCCGCTCACGGCCGCCCCGGTGACGAGCACGCCACCGAACGAGCCGACGGGCCCGCCGACCGTGGTCGTCGTCGGTAGCCGGACCTCGCCGACCTTCTCCAGCTCCGTGGCGTCGAGCGCGGCCCGGTAGACCCCGGACAGCCCCGTGACCTCCTTGGTGACCACCACCGCGCGGCCCCGCGCGTCGGCCATCAGGGCCTCCGCGTCGTGCGGGCCGTCGGGGTAGGTGAGCCGGTGCAGGACCGGCTCGCCCCGCGCGGGCAGGACGATCACGGCCACCGTGCGCCGGGCGCGGTCGTTGTCGCCGATGTCGCCCACCCACAGCGCCCCGTCGGGGCCCAGCGCGAGATCCTCGGGATCGTAGGGATCGATGGCCGCGGTGCGCCGCTCGACGACCGCGCAGGTGGCCCGGTCGAGCCGGTCGACCTCGACGCGGCGGCCACCGTCGGCCATGGCCCACATCTCACCGTCGCGGACGACGAGCCCGGACAGCTCCGCGAGCCGCGGATCGTCGACCGTGCACCGGACCTGGGGCGCCGGCGCGACCGACCCCGAGACGGCCAGCATCCCGGCCAGGAACAGACGGATCAGCGACCGGATCCGTTCGAGGGGGCACCGTTCGGGACGGCGAAGGGCAGCACGGCCGTGGCCAGCTCGCCGCCGACGCGGGCGTGCAGCAGCGTGCCGTCGGGGGTGTGCTCCTCGGAGAGCACGTCACCCTCGGCGTGTACGCGGGCCACGAGCGAGCCTTCGACGTAGGGCAGCAGCAGCTCGATGTCGACCTCGGGCCGCGGCAGCAGCTCGGCGATGCGGGCCCGCAGCCGGACGATGCCGTCACCGCGGTGGGCGGAGACGAAGATGGCGTCGGGCAGGAGGTGGCGCAGCCGGGCGAGCTGCAGGTCGCCCGCCACGTCGGTCTTGTTGACGACGAGGAGCTCCTGCGGCATCTTCCCGTGGCGCTCCTCACCGATCTCCACGAGCACCTGCCGGACCGCCTTGATCTGGTCCTCCGGCAGCGCGTCGGAGGCGTCGACGACGTGCACGAGCAGGTCGGCCTCCGCGGTCTCCTCCAGCGTGGAACGGAACGCCTCCACGAGCTGGTGGGGCAGGTGGCGCACGAACCCGACGGTGTCGGTGAGCGTGAACGTGCGGCCGTCGGTGGTGGACGCGCGGCGCGTGGTGGGGTCGAGCGTGGCGAACAGCGCGTTCTCGACGAGCACACCGGCCCCGGTCAGGGCGTTGAGCAGGCTCGACTTGCCAGAGTTGGTGTAGCCGACGATGGCGACCGACGGGATCTCGTTGCGCCGGCGCGACCCGCGCTGGGTGTCGCGGACCTGGCTCATCGCGGCGATCTCGCGACGCAGCTTGGACATGCGGGCGCGGATGCGGCGGCGGTCGAGCTCGATCTTCGTCTCACCGGGGCCACGACCACCGATGCCGACGCCGCCCGCGGCGCGTCCACCGACCTGGCGCGACAGCGCCTCACCCCAGCCGCGCAGGCGCGGGAGCAGGTAGGACAGCTGAGCGAGCTCCACCTGCGCCTTGCCGTCCCGGCTGCGGGCGTGCTGGGCGAAGATGTCGAGGATCAGCGCGGTGCGGTCGATGACCTTGACCTTGAGCTTCTCCTCGAGCTGGCGCAGCTGGCCGGGCGAGAGCTCGCCGTCGCAGATCACGGTGTCGGCGCCGGTCGACTGCACGGCGGCGCGCAGCTCCTCGACCTTGCCCGAACCGATGAACGTGGCGGGATCGGCCTTCGGGCGGCGCTGCATCAGGCCGTCCATCACCTCGGAGCCCGCGGTCTCGGCGAGGCGCGAGAGCTCGACCATGGAGGCGCGCGCCTGTTCGGCGGTGCCCTCGGTCCACACCCCGACGAGCACCACGCGCTCGAGCCGCAGCTGGCGGTACTCGACCTCGGTGACGTCGGTGAGCTCGGTGGAGAGACCGACCACGCGGCGGAGCGACGAGCGCTCCTCGAGATCGAGGTCACCCGTGGTGGGATGGTGCAGGGCGGGTTCAGTCATCGTGTCAGTCATGCTCCCATGCCAACGCGAGCGCTGTCTGGTTTGTTTCAGACGATCGCGTCGAACCAGTCGCGGTCGATCTCGCCGTGGGCGAGGAGGACCGCGGGGCCGTGCAGGGTGGTGGTGGCCGCGTCGACGGTGACGCCCAGCCGGCCGCCCGGGGTGCGCACCGCGACGGTGCCCGTCTCGCGGCCGGCGTGCCGCAGGGCCGCCACCACCGCGGCGACCGTGCCCGTGCCGCAGGACCTGGTCTCCCCCACCCCCCGCTCGTGCACCCGCATCTCGATCTCGTCGCCCACGATCGGCGAGGCGAACTCGACGTTCACCCCGTGGGGGAACAGCGCGGGGTCGTGGCCGGGCGGGCGGCTGAGGTCGAGCGCGCCGATCGCCGCGTCGGTGACGCAGGCCAGGTGCGGGTTGCCGACGTCGACGGCGACGCCGGGGAACGCGTGTCCGTCGAGGCTGGCGGTGGCGACCTCGCCCACCGTGGCGCGTCCCATGTCGACGGAGACGCGATCGAGCCCCACCTGTACACCCCGGATGCCGCCGCGGGTACCCAGCCGGAAATCGCTCTCGGGCAGCCAGCCGCGGTGCTCCAGGTAGCGGGCGTAGACGCGCACGCCGTTGCCGCACATCTCCGCGACGCTGCCGTCGGCGTTGCGGTAGTCGAGGAACCACTCGACGTCCGGGTCGGGCACGGGGCCCTCCTCCAGCGCCTCCCAGCGGACCACGCGCAGGACACCGTCCGCGCCGAGGCCACCGTGCCGGTCGCACAGGGCGGCGACGCGGCTGGGGGTGAGGTCGAGTTCCCCGTCGGGGTCGGGGAGCACGACGAAGTCGTTCTCGGTGCCGTGTCCCTTGCTGAACTGCACGTCAGGAGCGTACCTGCGCATCGATCACGGCCTGCGCCCGGTCGATCACATCACGCTCGGCGGCGTCGAGCCAGTGGATCCGCTTGTCCCGGCGGAACCAGGAACGCTGCCGCCGGACGAACCGCCGCGTCGCGACGACGGTGGCCGCAGCGGCCGCGGCGACGTCGCCCGACCCGTCCAGCGCGTCGAGCACCTGCTGATAGCCCAATGCCCGGGACGCCGTGAGCCCGTCTCGCAGGCCGGGAAGCCCACGCGTCTCGTCGACGAGGCCGGCCGCGAACATCCGCGCGACCCGGCGGGCGACGCGGACGTCGAGATCCCCGGTCGGACGGTCGACGCCCAGCAGCACCGCGTCGTAGCGGGCCACCGCGTGCTCGGGCAGCCGGGCGGGGAACGGGCGGCCGGTCAGCGCGATGACCTCCAGCGCGCGGACGATCCGGCGGCCGTTGCCCGGCAGCACCACCTCCGCCGCCGCGGGGTCGACCCGCGCGAGCCGCTCGTGCAGTGCGGCCGGTCCGCGGTCCACGAGCTCGGCCTCCAGCCCGGCCCGCAGCACGGGATCGGTGCCGGGGAACTCGAGCTCGTCGATCACGGCCTGGACGTAGAGCCCCGAGCCCCCGACGAGGACGGGCGTCCGGCCGGCCGCCCGGATCCGCTCGATCGCCGAGCGGGCGTCGCGCTGGTAGGCCGCGACCGACGCGGTCTCGGTGACGTCGAGGACGTCGAGCAGGTGGTGGGGCACCCCACGGCGCTCGGTGACCGTCGGCTTGGCCGTCCCCACGTCGAGGCCGCGGTAGAGCTGCAGGGCGTCGGCGTTGACGATCTCGCCGTGGAGCTGCTCGGCGAGGGCCAGGCCGAGGTCGGACTTGCCGGTGGCGGTGGGACCGGCGACGACGATCAGCGGTCGCACGGTGTCGGTGCGCGCTCCGCCTACGCTCCGCACGGCTGCCAGACGGCCACGTGGTATGCCACCCCGAACGGGATCGACGAGTGCAGCAGCTCGCCCCGCCAGCCGCCACCGGCCGCGGCCCCGGCCAGCACCTGCCACGGGGCGCGGCCTGAGGCGAACAGGGCCGTGGCGAGGTCCGGGTCGAGCGCGGCCAGTGCCGCAGGATCGGCGTCACGCAGCGCGGCGGCCACCGACTCGTCGAACGGGCCGGCGCGCTCGTCGGGGTAGCCGGGGGCCTTCTCGGTGTGGGTGGCCGCCCCGTCGCCGACGACGAGCAGGCCGACATCCTCGGCGGCCAGCGCCCTCCCGAGGGCGGCGCAGTCGTCCGGGGACGCGTCCGGGGCGACGAGTTCGCCTCGGATGCGGATGTCCGCACCGGTCTGCCCGGCGAGCCACCCGGCGACGAGCAGCGGCAGGGGGAAGCTGCGGTCCACCGGCGCGTCCGAGCCTGTTGTGTCCAGCCCGACCACGACGTCCGCGCCGAACCCGATGAAGCTGCCCCGCGCGTCGGAGGTGACGGTGCGGCGACCGTCGCCGGCCCCGACGCAGACCCACGTCGACGCGGCCCCCGCGAGCCGCGTGGCGGCCGCGACGCACGCCGCGCGCAGCTCCGCCGTCTCCGCGGTGGCCCCCGTGGCCAGCTCGGGGAGCAGCAGCGGAGGCTCCGGTACGACCGCGATCATCGACAGCACGTGCAGGAGGCTAGTGCGACTCGCCGACCAGGATCCGCCGCTGGCTGGGCAGCGCCCGTCCGAGGCGTTCCGATCCTGGGCCTGAACTGCTTGAATCGGCCCTACGGCCCCGATCACGACGATCGGCACGGCCGAGTGTGCATGGCTCCGCCCCCGGGCGGGGCGCCCACCGCTCGCGGGTGGGCCGGAAAGCAAGGAGGACGACGGTGTCGGAGCAGCAGGCAACGGAGCAGGCGGTAGACCAGGCAACGGGCCCCGAGGAGGTGGCCCCGCACGAGAGGGTCGGAGCCCCGGCCCGGGAGGCGCAGCCCTCCGAGGCCGCCGCCGAACCGGGTCCTCCCGCCGTCGCGCCGGCCGTCGCGCCCGCGGCCGTCGAGATCCCCGTCGACGCCACCGCGGCTCCCGGGGCCGACGCCGGGTCGGCGCCCACCACGCCGGCACCCCTGACCCCCGCCACCGTGAACCCGGCCGACGCCGATCCCGTGGCGCCCGCCGCAGCCGCACCCGAGGGGCTGCCTGCGGTGTCGCCCGCCACGGTGGCAGCACCCGAGGAGCCCGAGACGTCGACACCGGCCGTCTCGACACCGGCCGTCTCGACACCGGCCGCCTCGGCCCCTGCCGCCCCTGCCGCCCCTGCCGCGCCCCGGCCCACGCCGGCTCCGCCGCGTCCGGCTCCGCCACGCCCCGCTCCCCCCGCCGTGCCGGCCCCACCACCGGCTGCGGCTCGACCCGCGGCCACCGCCCCGGCCGCGGCGGCCGCACCCGCCGCACAGCCCTCGCCCGTCCCGGCGGCGAGCGCCGCCCCGTCCCGCTGGGGGCGTGTCGACGCCGAGGGCGTGATCTACATCCGCACCGCCGACGGTGAGCGCGTCGTCGGTTCCTGGCAGGCCGGCGCACCGGAGGAGGGCCTGGCCCATTTCGCCCGCCGCTTCGACGACATGCTCACCGAAGTGGAGCTGCTGTTCGCGCGGCTGCTGGCCGGTGGAGGTGAGCCGAAGCAGGCGCTGAGCACGGCGAAGACGCTGCGTGAGGGGCTGGCCGAGGCCACCGTGGTCGGCGACCTCACCGGCCTGGGGGCCCGTCTCGACGACCTCGTCGCGCACGCCGAGAAGTCGGTGGCCGAATCCCGCTTGGCCCGCGACGCCCAGCGCGCCGCGGCCGTGGCCCGCAAGGAGGAGCTCGCCGCCGAGGCCGAGGCCCTCTCCACGGAGGCCACGCAGTGGAAGCAGGCGGGCGACCGCTTCACCGCCATCCTCGACGAGTGGCGCACCATCCGCGGCATCGACCGCAAGACCGACGAGTTGCTGTGGAAGCGGTTCTCCAAGGCGCGGGAGGCGTTCAACCGGCGTCGCGGCTCGCACTTCGCCGACCTGGACCGCCAGCGCGCCGGCGCCAAGGACCGCAAGGAGGAGCTGGCCGCCGAGGCGGAGAAGCTGGCCGACTCCGACGACTGGGGCCCCACCGCCGCCCGCTTCCGCGACCTCATGACGGAGTGGAAGGCCGCGGGCCGCGCCCACAAGGACGCCGACGACTCCCTCTGGCAGCGGTTCCGGGGAGCGCAGGACGCGTTCTTCGCGCGCCGGTCGGCCACCTTCGACGAGCGGGACGCCGAGTTCGCGGCCAACGCGGAGGCGAAGAAGGTGCTGCTCACCGAGGCCGAGAGGATCGACACGTCCGACCCGTCGGGCGCCCGCGCCGCCCTGCGCAGCATCCAGGAGCGGTGGGAGGAGATCGGCAGGGTCCCCCGCGACGACATCCGCACACTCGACGCCCGGCTGCGGGCCGTCGAGGAGAAGGTCCGCGAGGCCGCCGACCGCCAGTGGCGCCGCACCGACCCCGAGGCCGAAGCCCGCGTGGCCCAGTTCAAGGAGCGGGTGGCGCAGTTCGAGGCCCAGGCGGAGAAGGCCCGCGCGGCAGGCAAGACCAAGCGTGCGGAGGAGGCCGAGGCCCAGGCTGCGCAGTGGCGGGAGTGGGCCGAGACGGCCGAACAAGCGGTCCAGCACCGCTGAGTCGTCCATGATCACCGGTTCGGTGCACGGGCGGCAGCATTCTGCCGGGGCTGCACCGAGCCGGTGATCACGCATCGCGAGTTGGTCGAAAAGCCCACGTGGGGCGGGGCCGAACCCGCATCCTTCGGGCGTGTCCACCCACACCGATGTCCTCGACCTGCTGGCCCGCCAGGACGGCCTGATCACGTGCGCCCAGGCCACCGGGCTGGGGATGTCGGCCCGGACGCTGCGCAGCCGGCTGCAGACCGACGGCTGGTCGCGCGTCGCACCGCAGCTGTACCTCGCCGGCGACCATCCGTGGACCGACACCACGCGCACCCGGGCCGCCGGCCTCTGGGCGGGTGACCGCGCCGCCGTCTCCGGACCGGCGGCGGCGTTCTGGCACCGGATGCTCGACCGGGCACCGGAGGAGGTCCAGCTCACCGCAGGCAGGCGGACGGGGCTGCGGGCGCGCTCCGGCGTCACGGTGCGCCGGCGGGATCTCGCCGCCACCGACCTCGTCAACATCCGTGGCCTGTGGGTCACCGACCGGCCGCTCACCGCGCTCGAGACCGCCGCCGCCGTCGAGCGCGGGTCCGAGTTCCTCGACCGGGCCCTGCAGAAGTACGTGAAGTTCCCCCGCGTGTACCGCGCCTACTGCCGCAACATGGGCGCGCAGGGTTCGCGGAGGTGGCCGCCCTGCTCAGCGCCGCCGCCGACCGGGCCGACTCCGCCGCGGAACGCCTCATGATCACCCTGCTGCGCGAGGCGGGGATCGGTGGCTGGGAGCACGGCCGACCCTTCGGCCCCCGGGTGATCGACTTCGCGTTCCCCTGCGCCCGCGTGGCCGTCGAGGTGGACGGCTGGGCGTGGCACATGGACGTCGAACGGTTCAGGGCCGACCGGCACGAGGGCAACGCGCTGGTCCGGGCCAAGTGGGACCTGCTCAGGTTCACCTGGCACGACCTCACCCACCGGCCGTCCTCCGTGATCGGCGAGATCCGGGCCGCCCTCACCGGCGCCGCACTCGCCTCATGATCACCAGCTCGGTGCACCCACGGCAGCATGGTGCCGCCCCACGCACCGAAACGGTGGTCTAGGGGCGGCGGAAGGCGATGCGCACCCAGCAGCCCACCAGGACGATCATGGTGAGCACCGTCAGGATCAGACCGATGGCGGGGCCGGTGCCGCCCTCCAGCACACCGGTCTGCCGCGACCAGATCGCCCATACCCCGGTGATGATCGAGATGCCGCACCCGGCGGCGGCGAGCCAGGCCAGGCCCCACCAGCGCGTGGCCAGCGCCAGCGCGGAGACCACCAGGCCGAAGCCGAGGGACGTGAAGCTGAACAGCCGGGGCAGCAGCCCGAACACCTGGACGCCCGAGAGCACCTCCCAGCCGTGGGCGGAGCCGGTCCACGGCAGGAACAGCGCACCGATCAGCACGAGCATGGCGATCGACACCGTCATCGCCGTGGGGCCCGGGTCGATCCGCTGCTCCACGCGCCGGGTGACGCCCTTGAGCTCGCGGTTGAGCTGCGTCAACTCTTCGGGCACGTCGCTCATCAGGCTCCACATCCGGTGGTCGGGGCGAGGGGGGTGGGAGTGCCGAAGCCCGGCAGGCCCAGTCCGGTCGCGGTGGGGGTGGGTCGGTCGTGCGCGTCGCCGGCCCGGGTCCGGCGATGGCCCAGCACCGGTCCGTCGGCGACGAGGTGGTGGGGGGCTCCGTAGCCGATCGCGACCTCGACGACGTCACCGGGACGGATCCCTGATCCGATCGACCCGGCGGCACCGGGAGCGAAGTGCACCAGCCGGCCGTCGCGGGCGCGGCCGGACAGCCGACGGGTGGCGCTGTCCTTCTTGCCCTCCCCCGCGGCCACGAGCACCTCGACGACGCTGCCCTCGAGGGCGCGGTTGCCGTCCCAGGAGATCTGCTCCTGCAGCGCGACGAGCCGCATGTACCGCTCCTGGACGACGGCCTTGGGCAGCTGGTCCGGCAGGGTTGCGGCGGGCGTGCCGGGACGCGGCGAGTACTGGAACGTGAACGCGCTGGCGAAGCGGGCCTTCTCGACGACGTCGAGCGTGGCCTGGAAGTCCTCCTCCGTCTCGCCGGGGAACCCCACGATGATGTCGGTGGTGATCGCGGCGTCGGGCAGCGAGGCTCGCACCTCGTCGATGATCGAGAGGTAGCGCGACGAGCGGTAGGAGCGGCGCATGCGGCGCAGCACGTCGTCGGAGCCGGACTGCAGCGGCATGTGCAGCTGTGGGCAGACGTTGGGCGTCTCGGCCATGGCCGCGATCACGTCGGAGGTGAAGTCGCGGGGGTGCGGCGAGGTGAACCGGACCCGTTCGAGCCCCTCGACGGAACCGCACGCGCGCAGCAGGTCGGCGAAGGCTCCGCGGTCCCCGAACTCCGAGCCGTACGCGTTGACGTTCTGCCCGAGCAGCGTCACCTCGAGCACGCCGTCGGCGGCCAGGGCCTGCACCTCGGCGAGGATGTCGCCCGGGCGGCGGTCCTTCTCCTTGCCGCGCAACGCCGGGACGATGCAGAACGTGCAGGTGTTGTTGCAGCCCACGGAGATCGAGACCCAGCCCGCGTAGGCCGACTCGCGGCGCGCCGGCAGCGTGGAGGGGAACACCTCCAGCGAGTCCGCGATCTCGACCTGGGCCTCCTCGTTGTGCCGCGCCCGTTCCAGCAGGACGGGCAGCGCGTGCACGTTGTGGGTGCCGAACACGACGTCCACCCACGGGGCCTTGCGGACGATCTCGCTGCGGTCCTTCTGCGCGAGGCAGCCACCGACCGCGATCTGCATGTCCGGGTGCTCGCGCTTGACCGGAGCTAGGTGGCTGAGATTGCCGTAGAGCTTGTTGTCGGCGTTCTCCCGGACCGCGCAGGTGTTGAACACGACGACATCGGCGTGCGCGCCGGCCGCGGCCCGGACGTAGCCCGCCGACTCCAGGAGCCCGGCCATCCGTTCGGAGTCGTGCACGTTCATCTGGCACCCGTAGGTGCGGACGACGTAGCTGCGGGGCACCTGCCGAGGGTAGGCCCCGCCGGGTCGACCCCGCGCCCCGGGGACGGCAGGATGCCGTCGTGACCACGCCGACCTCCAGCCGCCGCACCGTGCTCCGCGGTCTGGGCGCCGTCGGCCTGCTGGCGGCACTCCCCGGGTGCTCCGTGTCCTACCCCGACCTGCGCCTGAAGCTTGCCACCGGCGCCCAGGGCGGCAACTACTTCACCCTCGGCACGGCGCTGGCCCGCGCCTGGCAGACCGAGCTCGCCGCCACCACCGACGTGCTGACGACGGGCGGGTCGCTGGCCAACCTCGCACTGCTCGGCTCCGGCGGGGCGGACGCGGTGATCAGCCAGGTGGACACGGCCGCCGACCAGTGGAACCGCACGCCGAACGGGCCGCGGTCCCCGCGGGCCCTGGCCCGGATCTACGACGACGTCGTGCACGTCGTCGTGCCGCGGTCCTCGCCCGTCAGGGCGCTCGGCAGCCTGCGGGGTAGCCGGGTGTCGGTGGGGGCGCTCGACTCAGGCGTGATCGCCATCGCCCAGCGGCTGCTGCAGGCGGCCGGGCTGGACCCGGCCACCGGCATCCGGCCGAGCACCCTCGGCATCACCGATTCGGTGGCGGCGATGCGGGCGGGCTCGATCGACGCGTTCTTCTGGTCGGGAGGGCTGCCGACCCCCGCCGTGACCGGTCTGGCCGCCGCGCTGCCGATCCGGCTGCTCGACCTCACGGACATCCTGAAGCCGGTGCGCCAGGCGTACCCCGTCTACACGCCGGGCACCGTCCCCGCCGGCAGCTACGGCATCCCGGACCCGATCACGACCCTGCTCGTGCGCAACTTCCTGCTGGTCGGCGCCGGGATGGCCGACGACCTGGCGCACGCGCTCACGAAGGCCATGTTCGATCAGCGACCGCAGCTGGCCCAGGCGATCAAGCTGGCGCTGACCATCGACCTGCGCGCGGCCATCGGCACCCAGCCGGTGCCGCTGCACAGCGGCGCCGAGAGCTACTTCCGTGAGGCGAAGAACTCCTGATCGACTCCACCTACGCGCCGCCGTTCCCGCCGGCCGCGCGCAGCCGGGCCACCACGCACAGCCCGCCGCCGGTGGGCAGCTCCAGGCGCAGCTCGCCGCCCGCCACCTCCGTGGTGCGGGCGGCGATCGCCAGGCCCAGCCCGGAGCCCTCGACGTTGCTCTGCTCGGGGCTCCGCCAGAACCGGAAGGTGGCCCGTTCGAGCTCGTCAGGGGCCATGCCCGGGCCGTGGTCGCGCACAGCCACCTCCACGTGGCCGTCACACTCGCGGGTCTCGATCAGGATCGCCGTGCCCTCCGGCGAGAACTTCACCGCGTTGTCGAGCACCGCGTCCAGCACGGTCTCGATCACGCCGGCCGGCCCCAGTGCCTGCAGCGCAGGCGTGCCGGTGCGCTCCAGGCGCAGGCCGGTGTGCTCGGCCAGCGGGCGCCAGGCCTCGATCCGGTCGGCCACGCCCGCGTCGACGTCGACGGTCACGAGCGGGTTGGTGCGCTCGGCGCGGGCGAGGGCGAGCAGGCCGTCGAGCAGCGTGGAGAGCCGTTCCGCCTCCTCCAGCGCGGCGGTCTGGTCGTCGGCGCCCGAGGGGTCGACGTGCCCGTCGAGGTTGGACAGCCGCAGTCGCAGTGCCGTCAGCGGGTTGCGCAGCTGATGGCTGGCGTCGGCGACGAACGTGCGCTGCGCCGAGTAGGCCTGCGTGACGGTCTCGGCCATGCGGTCGAACGACACCGACAGCTGGCGCAGCTCCGGCGGCCCGGTGCCGTCCGCCACCGGATCGGCGTCGGCGCCCGCGAGGACGGCCGCGGCCACGCGGCCGGTGCCCTCGTCGAGCCGGTGGACGGGCCGCAGGATCCAGCGCACGATCGGCAGCGCGACCAGAACGGCGAGCGCGAGCGCGAGCAGCCCGGCCGCCGCCACCAGCGACCACACCCTGATCTCACCGGCGCGCAGATCGTCGGTGGGCGAGACCGTGACCGTGGCGCCGCGCACCTCGCTGTCGACCAGCACCGGCTCGGCGAGCACGAGCGGCCGCGTGTCCCACGGGAACCGCAGGTTGTCGGGGTCGGAGTGGCGGTTGGCCAGCGCCAGCGCCACCCGGTTCTGCCCGTCGGCGTCGAGCGCCGGGGCCGGGTCGCGCGAGGACGCGACCAGCTTGCCGTCGCGGTCGAGCACGGTCACGGCCACGCCGTAGACGGCGTCGTAGCGCTTCAGCTCGTCCGCGAGCCCGGTGGGGTCGTCGTCGCGGATGGGACGTTCGGCCAGCGAGGCGAAGTAGATCGTGTCGGTGAGCTGCTCGGTGAACATCGCCGACTGGTCGGCCTGCGCGTTGCTCAGCGCGAGCGGGATCCCGAGCCCGGCGGCCAGCAGCCCGACGAGCACCATGATGATCAGCAGTAACCGGCTGCGCACCGCTAACCGTCCTCGTGCCGGGTCTCGGGCAGACCCAGCCGGTAGCCGACGCCGCGCACGGTCTGCACCAGGTCGGCACGGCCCAGCTTCGTGCGGAGCGTGGCCACGTGCACGTCGAGCGTGCGGTTGGCCCCGGCCCAGGTGCGCCCCCACACCTCGGCGACGATCCGGTTACGGGTGCACACCGCTCCCCCGGAGCTCGCCAGCATCGCCAGCACCTGGAACTCCTTGCGGGTCAACGTCACCGACACACCCCCGACGGTGACGGTGTGGCGCGCCAGGTCGACGCTGACGTCGGCGACCTGGACGACGTCGGCCGTGGCCGACGGGCCGACCCGGCTGCGCCGGTAGACCGTGTGCACGCGTGCCACGAGCTCGCCGATGTCGTAGGGCTTGACGAGGTAGTCGTCGGCACCGGAGTGCAGGCCGAGGATACGGTCGTCGACCTCACCGCGCGCCGACACCACGATGATGGGCACCTCGCTGACCTCACGGATCGCGCGGCAGACGTCGACCCCGTCGATGTCGGGCAGGCCCAGGTCGAGCAGCACGACGTCGACGCCGGCGAGATGGTCCACCGCACCGCGCCCCACCGACAGCCGCGTCGTCGTCATGCCGTGCCGGTGCAGCGCAGGCCGCAGCGCGGCCGCGACGCGGTCGTCGTCCTCCACGAGCAGGATGTGCACCTGGTCCCCCGTCCGTTATCCGATGGCAACCCTATGGGTTGCTCAAGATGCTGGACTCGGATGTCCGATTCCCCCTAACGTCCCGATATGCCCGGAGGCCCCACATGACCCACACCGACACAATTCCCCCCGTGGAGGTGTCATCGTGACTGCACCGATGATTCGGATGACGGCTGTCGACAAGCACTTCGGCGACCTCCACGTGCTGCGCGACATCAACCTGGAGGTCGAGGCCGGGCAGGTCGTCGTGGTGCTGGGGCCGTCGGGGTCGGGCAAGTCCACGCTGTGCCGCACCATCAACCGGCTCGAGCCGATCGACAGTGGTGAGATCGCCATCGACGGGGAGCTGCTCCCCGCCGAGGGCAAGGCGCTGGCCGGCCTGCGGGCCGACGTCGGCATGGTGTTCCAGAGCTTCAACCTCTTCGCCCACAAGACGATCCTGGAGAACGTCACCCTCGCCCCGATGAAGGTGCGCGGCACCACGAAGGCCGACGCCGACAAGGCCGGGCTCGCCCTGCTGGAGCGCGTCGGCATCGCCGACCAGAAGGACAAGTACCCCGCCCAGCTCTCGGGCGGGCAGCAGCAGCGCGTCGCGATCGCCCGGGCGCTGGCCATGAACCCCAAGGTCATGCTGTTCGACGAGCCCACCTCGGCGCTGGACCCCGAGATGGTCAACGAGGTCCTCGACGTGATGACCACGCTGGCCAGGGACGGCATGACCATGCTCGTGGTCACCCACGAGATGGGTTTCGCCCGCCGCGCGGCCAACCGCGTGCTGTTCATGGCCGACGGCGAGGTCGTCGAGGACGCCACCCCCGAGACGTTCTTCACGAGCCCCACCACCGATCGCGCCAAGGACTTCCTCGGCAAGATCCTCACGCATTGACGGAAGGAACCCCATGAAGGTCCGCGCACTCGCGGCAGCGTTGCTCGTCGGCGCCCTCGCCCTCACCGCCTGCGGCAAGGAGGGCAGTCCGGCCGGTGGCGACAGCGCCGCGGCCGCACTGTCCTACCCCGTGGCCACCGGTGTCACGCTCCCCGGATCCGCCACGTTCGACGCCGTCACGAAGGCCGGACGCGTCACGATCGGCGTCAAGGAGGACCAGCCCGGTCTGGGCTTCAAGGACGCCACCACGGGCGAGCGTTCCGGGTTCGACATCGAGATCGCCAAGATGGTCGCCGCCGGCCTGGGGCTGAGCGCCGACAAGATCGACTACAAGGCGATCCCGTCGGCCGCCCGCGAGGACACGATCTCCCGCGGTGAGGTCAACTACTACGTCGGCACCTACACGATCAACGACAAGCGCAAGGCGCTCGTCTCGTTCGCCGGGCCGTACTTCGTGGCCGGCCAGGGCCTGCTGGTGCGCAAGGACGAGACCGCCATCACCAGCAAGGACACGCTGACCGGCAAGAAGGTCTGCTCGGTCACCGGCTCCACCCCGATCCAGCGGGTCAAGGACCAGAAGCTCACCGACCAGGTGGTGGAGTTCCAGACCTACAGCCAGTGTGTGGACCAGCTGATCTCCAAGCAGGTGGACGCGGTCACCACCGACGACGCCATCCTCAAGGGCTACGCCGCCCAGCAGCCCGACCAGCTCAAGCTCGTCGGCGACGCGTTCTCCGATGAGCCGTACGGCATCGGCCTGAACAAGGACGACTCGGCGCTCCGTGGCAAGATCAACGACCTCCTGCAGGCCTCGTTCACCGACGGGACCTGGCAGAAGATCTACGACGCGACGCTCGGCAAGTCGGGCTCCGCGGCCACCCCGCCGGCCCTGAAGCGGTACTGATCCGGCGTCCCGCGCATCCGGCCAAGGGATCACGGTGAACGTCCTCCTCGACAACCTCGACCTGTACGGCGCGGCCTTCCTCGGCACCATCGAGTTGTTCCTCATCGCGGCGGTCGGCTCACTCATCGGTGGCACGGTGCTCGCAGGCATGCGGGTCAGCCCGGTGCCGGTACTGCGCACCTTCGGCGCGGGCTACGTCAACATCGTCCGGAACACGCCGCTGACGCTGATCTTCTTCTTCTTCGCGTTCGCCTACCCGCGGCTGGACATCGTCGACCTGTCGTTCTTCGCCCGTGCCTGCGTCGCACTGATCGTCTACACCTCGGCGTTCAACTGCGAGGTGATCCGGTCGGGTATCAACACGGTGCCGGTCGGGCAGGCCGAGGCGTCGCGGGCGTTGGGCTTCGGTTTCACCCGGACCCTGACATCGGTGGTGCTGCCCCAGGCCGTCCGCTCCGTCGTGCCGCCGCTGACGAACATGCAGATCGCACTGTTGAAGAACACCACGATCGCCGCAGGGTTCTCGGTGTTCGAGGCGGGCGGCATCTACCAGAACCTCTCCGAGCGCGGGTACGACGTGCTCGTCGGGCTGCTCTGGGTGGCGCTGTTCTTCCTCATCCTGGTCGTACCCCTGACGCTGCTGCAGCGTCGGCTGGAGAAGCGGTGGAGCGTGGCTCGGTGAGTGCCGTCCTGTACGACGTCCCCGGGCCCAAGGCCCGCCTGCGCAACCGGACGTTCGGTGGGCTCGGCACCCTCGTGCTGCTGGCCGTCGTCGGGTTCGTGCTCTACCGCTTCGCTGCCACCGGTCAGTTCGACGCCGCCAAGTGGGAGTTCCTGGAGTTCAAGGCCATCCAGCTCCTCCTGCTCGACGCACTGCTCAACACGCTGAGGGCGTTCGTCGTCGCGGCGGTGCTCGCGCTGCTGTTCGGCGCGGTGTTCGCCGCCGGGCGACTGTCGGACCACACCTGGGTCAGCCGGCCGGCCACCGCCGTCGTCGAGTTCTTCCGGGCGGTGCCGCTGCTGGTGCTGATCTTCATCCTGTACTTCGGCGTGTCCAAGAGCCTGGGGATCGAGATCTCCACGTTCTGGGCCGTGGTGCTCGGTCTGATGCTCTACAACGGCTCGGTGCTGGCCGAGGTCTTCCGCGCCGGGGTCAACGCCCTGCCCCGCGGGCAGAGCGAGGCCGCCTACGGGCTGGGCATGCGCAAGACCCAGGTGATGACGAGTGTCCTGCTGCCCCAGGCGCTGCGGGCGATGCTGCCGACGATCGTCAGCCAGCTGGTGGTGGTGCTCAAGGACACGGCGCTGGGCTACCTGATCCTCTACCCGGAGCTGCTCTACCAGGCCCGCTTCCTGGGCGGGCAGGGCAACCTGCAGTCGCCGATCCTGCAGGTCGCCCTCGTCATCGCGGTCATCTACATCGCGATGTGCCTGCTGCTCTCGGCTCTCGCCAACTTCCTGGAGCGACGGTCGCGGCGCAGCAGCAGGACCGGCCCGACCGATCCCACCGCGGTGGCCGGGGCCAGGAACGAGGCGCGGGCGTCCCGGGCCACGGCCGGGGGCGTCGCCTGAATCGACGGACGCGGTCGGCGCGTTTCCGCAACCATCACGACCGTGCCGAGGTACTCACCACGAATCCGGCCGCGCTTTCATGGACATCGAGGACTCCGTCGCGCCGGCCCGTCCCGACCACGGCCGACGCGTACCGCGCGTCAGAGGTTCTCCACCACCACCGGCTCGATGCCCTCCCCCGCCGGCAGGTTGAAGCCCAGCACCTGGGCGTAGAAGCTCAGCTCCGCGTCCATGGCCCGGCGGATGTTCTCCGAGCGGCGGAAGCCGTGCTGCTCGCCGTCGAACAGCAGGTAGGCCACCGGGACCCTGCGTTCGCGCAGCGCGTCGACGATCTTCTCGCTCTGGTTGGGCGGGACGATCGGGTCCTGCATGCCCTGCAGCACGATCAGCGGCTTCGTGAACTTCTCGACGTGGTGGATCGGCGAGCGCTCCACGTAGACGTCGCGGTCCTGCGGGTACGGGCCGACGAGCCGGTCGAGGTAGCGGCTCTCGAACTTGTGGGTGTCGGCGGCCAGCGCCTCCAGGTCCGCGACACCG
The DNA here is from genome assembly GCA_038231335.1 of Mycobacteriales bacterium. Lineage (GTDB taxonomy): Bacteria > Actinomycetota > Actinomycetes > Mycobacteriales > Pseudonocardiaceae > Pseudonocardia. Next base: position 142,930 of record JBBRLM010000006.1, on the reverse strand, counting down.
AAGTGGTCGGCGCCCGCCGCGAACGGGGTGTCGTCGCGGACCAGCGCCGCCAGGGTCGTGAAGCCGCCGGCCGAGCCGCCGCGGATCGCCATGCGGTTGCCGTCGACGCGGCCGCGCGCGGCGAGCCACCTGGCTGCGGCCAGGCAGTCGGCGACGTCGACGACGCCCCAGTTGCCCAGCAGCTCCTCCCGGAACGCGCGGCCGTAGCCGGTGGAGCCGCCGTAGTTGACGTCGACGACGGCGAAGCCCCGGCTCGTCCAGTACTGCACCGAGGTGCTGAGCACCGGCACCGCCGACGACGTGGGGCCGCCGTGGATTTCGACGAGCAGCGGCGGGAGGGCGCCGTCGGGGCCGGTATGACGAGGATTTGTGGGCGGGTAGAACAGCGCGTGGGCGGTGCGGCCGCCGTCGGAGGGGAAGGTGATGTGCTCGGGTGCCGAGAGGTAACCGGGGTCCACCCGCATGTCGCGCGGCGGACGCAGCACCTCGACCGTGCCGGTGGCGGGGTCGATCCGGTGCACCCCGACCTCCTGCGCCGGCGCGCCCGCCAGCACCACGACCGTGCCGTCCGGGGCCGCGCGCAGGGCTCCGAACAGCGAGAACGGCGTGTCGACGTCGGTCAGGGCGCCGTCGGCCGAGCGCAGGACGAGCCCGTCGTAGCCGTGACGGTAGCGCGCGAACACCGTCGAACCGTCGGGGCGCACCGCGTAGCGGGCCGAGCCGAACGTCCAGGCGGGCACGCCGATCTCGGCGTCGATGCGGACGACCGGCTCGATGTCGACGCCGGGCGCGCAGCGGTAGAGGTTCCACCAGTCGGTGCGGTCGCTGATGAACCACAGGGATCCGTCGGCCTGCCAGCGGGGCTCGGCGACGGACTCCCCCGGGCCGCCCGCGATCACCGTCTCCTCCTCGGTGGCGAGGTTGCGGACCACGAGCTCGGTGGAGTCCCACGGCATCGACGGGTGGTTCCACTGCACCCAGGCGAGGTGGCGGCCGTCGGGGCTCAGGCGGGGGGCTGCGACGAAGTCCGGGCCCGTGACGAGCACCTCCGGTGTGCCCGGCGCGTGCGCGTCGAGCCGCACGATCTCGTTGTGGACGTCGGTGGCCGCCGTCCCGTCGTGGTGCTCCCGGACGCAGACGACGGTGGCGCCGTCCGCGGAGAGGTCACCGTCCGCGTAGCGGTCGCCACGCGGCGTCGCGGGCTCCGGGGTCAGCGGCGTGGCCTCGCCGTCAGCGAGTCGGTAGAGGCGCTGGTCGTCCCAGTTCACGAACCAGACCACGCCGTCGCGTGCCCACCACGCCGCCCCGCCGTACTCGTGGACGGCGGTGCGCGCGTTCATGCCGTCGGGCAGCAGGTCGGTGGTGGTGCCGTCCGGGGTGCGGCGCACGATCTGGGTGCGGCCACCCTCGGCGGGCCGGCCCTCGTCCCACAGGATGTCCGCACCGTCGAGGTGCAACGCCCCGAGCCGGACGGCGGCGGACACGACCAGCTCGGACGTGATCGGAGTGGGCCAGGAGCCGAAGGGCGCGGTCGTCACGTCGTGCCACGCTAGTACCCCTCAGCGCGAACGGGCGCTGCGAAATGCGCTCAGCAGCAGACCGGTCGCCGCGTGGAGACGCCCCGGGCGGACCACCGGCAGCAGCCCGACCGCGCCGCGCAGACCCGGCCACCACCGCACGGTCTCGTCGTCGCCCACCGTGCCGACGGCCGGTGTCCCGCACGCCAGCACCGAGGCCTGCAGCGTCGGGTACCAGGTGGCGAGGCGCGGGTTGTGACACGACAGCACCGTGACGGGGACGCGCACCAGGTCGGGCAGCTCGCGGGCGATGCGCGAGCAGTCGGGGCACGAGACGTCGTAGACGACCACGACGTGGACTGTCCGCACCGCGCTGAGCATGCCAGCATCGGAGGCATGACCGACGCAGGAGAACCGATCGACGCCGAGATCGTGCCGGATCCCGCCCCGGCCGCTCCCCCGCCGCCCGCCTTCACCCCCGACTACGACGAGCGCGGCGTGCCGAGTTTCGACTACGTCCGCGACAAGATCGAAGGCCGGGCCGCCACCAGCATCGGGATGGGCGAGCTCGCCGCCGACACCGCGGCGGGCCGCTCGATCGAGGAGCAGGAAGCGGAGCGGGCCAAGGCCGCTGCGGCCAAGCTCGAGGAGATCCGCCGATCCATGGGGCGCTGACGCGGCTGGCGCCGCCCGTGCGCGGCAATCGTCGTTCTGGCGGTGATCGTCGCTCACGACCTCCCTGTGCTCAGCCCAGGGCGGAGGTGAGCGCCAGCAGCGTGCGGTTCGCGGGTACGTCGATGCCGTACTGCCCGGCCAGGCGAACCACCGCGCCGGTCAGGCCGTCGAACTCCAGCGGCCGCCCGGCCTGCCGGTCCTGCAGCATGGAGCTGGTGGAGCCCGCGGGCAGGGCCTGCAACCAGGCCAGGGTGTCCTCGGCGATCCCGTCGGGGAGGACGGCACCCGCGGCGCGGCCCACGGCCACGGTCTCGCGCAGGACGTCCAGGCCGAGACGCGACACCCGGGGTTCGAGCAGCACCTCGATGCGACGGCCGGTGAGCGCGGTGATCGGGTTGGCCGAGACGTTGGTGAGCAGCTTGCGCCACGCCGCCGTCAGGAAGTCCGGGGCCACCTCGGTGCGGATCCACGTGGGTCCGAAGAGCTCCGACGCGGCGCGGCCCACGGAGTCGTCGGCCAGCACCAGCTCGCGTCCGGTGCGCCGGGCCTTGACCTCGCCCGGGCCGGTGCGCTCGGCGTTGATGTAGACGAGCGCGGGCGCCACCGCGTTCCGGAGCGCGGCAGGCACACGGTCGGCGTGGTCGACCCCGTTCTGCGCGGCCACCACCCGTGTGTGGTCGTCGGCCAGCGCGGTCAGCCACGGCCACGCCGCCTCGGTCTGGTGGATCTTGGTGGCGAGCACGATCCAGTCGACGGGCGCCACCTGCGCCGGATCGCCCGCGAACCGGATCGGGACGGTGCGCGTGCCGTGCTCGTCCTCGGTGAGGGTGACGGCGTCGCCCGGCGTCCGCCCGCACAGCACGACATCGAGCCCGGCCTCGACCAGTCCCACGGCGAGGGTGATCCCGACAGCCCCCGGCCCGACAACGGCAACACTCATACCGAGCCCCGGTTCAGGAAAGCCACTTTCAGGTCATCTGACGACAGCAAAGTGGCTTTCCTGACCCTCGGTGGGCCTACGCGCCGGGGCGCTTGAAGATCTTGTTCCCCAGCCAGACCAGCGGGTCGTACTTGCGGTCGACCACGCGCTCCTTCATCGGGATCAGCGCGTTGTCGGTGATCTTGATGTGCTCGGGGCAGACCTCGGTGCAGCACTTGGTGATGTTGCACATCCCCAGCCCGTGCTCCTCCTGCGCCTCCTTCTGCCGATCGGCGACATCGAGGGGGTGCATGTCGAGCTCGGCGATCCGCATGAGGTAGCGGGGGCCGGCGAAGGCCTCCTTGTTCTCCTCGTGGTCCCGCACGACGTGACAGGTGTTCTGACACAGGTAGCACTCGATGCACTTGCGGAACTCCTGGCTCCGCTCGACGTCGACCTGAGCCATCCGGTAGTCGCCCGGCTTCAGGTCCGGCGGCGGCGCGAAGCTCGGGATCTCGCGGGCCTTCGTGTAGTTGAACGACACGTCGGTGACGAGGTCCCGGATCACCGGGAACGTGCGCAGCGGCGTGACCGTGATGGTCTCGGTCTCGGTGAACGTCGACATCCGGGTCATGCACGCCAGGCGCGGCCTGCCGTTGATCTCCATGCTGCACGAGCCGCACTTGCCGGCCTTGCAGTTCCAGCGGACGGCGAGGTCGTTGGCCTCGGTCTGCTGGAGGCGGTGGATGATGTCGAGGACGACCTCGCCCTCGTTCACCTCCACCGGGTAGTCGACGAGTTCCCCCTTCTCGGAGTCACCTCGCCACACGCGGAAATGGGCGTCGTAGCTCACTTCATGGCCTCCCCGGCACGGTGTCCGCCGATTTCCTCGCCGGTGTAGTACTTCTTGAGCTCGTCGAGCTCGAACAGGTCGAGCAGCTCGGGCCGCATCGGCACCTGCTCCTTGCGCACCAGCTCGACGTTGTCCTCGCCCAGCGCGGAGAGCACGAGCAGGACGTGGCGCCAGTCGGAGTCCATCACCGGGAAGTCGTCGCGGGTGTGCCCGCCCCGGCTCTCCTGACGCTCCAGCGCCGCCCTGCCGACGCACAGCGACACCAGCAGCATGTTGCGCAGGTCGAGTGCGAGGTGCCAGCCGGGGTTGAAGACCCGCTGCCCGGTGACGCTGACGGTGCGTGTGCGGGTGGCGATGTCCTGCAGCGCCTTGAGCGCCAGCTCCATCTCGTCGGCCTTGCGGATGATGCCGACGAGCTCGTGCATCGTCTTCTGCAACTCGAGCTGCACCTGGAACGGGTTCTCCCCGCCCTCGGTGGCGCTGCTGAACGGCAGCAGCGCGCGCTCGACGGCGGAGTCGACGTCGCTCTGGGCGACGACGGGCCGCGACGCCGTGGCGTCCACGTACTCCGACGCGCTCTTGCCGCACCGGCGGCCGAACACCAGCAGGTCCGACAGCGAGTTGCCGCCCAGCCGGTTGGAGCCATGCATGCCACCGGAGCACTCGCCCGCGGCGAAGAGGCCGGGGACGATCGACATCCCGGTGTCGGGGTCGACCTCCACACCGCCCATCACGTAGTGGCAGGTGGGCCCGACCTCCATCGGCTCCTTCGTGATGTCGACGTCCGCCAGCTCCTTGAACTGGTGGTACATCGACGGGAGGCGCTTCTGGATCTCCTCGGGCTTCAGCCGCGAGGCGATGTCGAGGAACACGCCGCCATGGGGCGATCCACGGCCGGCCTTGACCTCGGAGTTGATCGCGCGGGCGACCTCGTCACGCGGGAGCAGCTCCGGGGGACGCCGGTTGTTGTCGGCGTCGGTGTACCAGCGGTCGCCCTCCTCGGGCGTGGTGGCGTACTGGTCCTTGAACACGTCCGGCACGTAGTCGAACATGAACCGCTTGCCCTCGGAGTTCTTCAGGATCCCGCCGTCACCGCGGACGGACTCGGTGACGAGGATCCCCTTCACCGACGGCGGCCAGACCATGCCCGTCGGGTGGAACTGCAGGAACTCCATGTTGATCAGCGTGGCGCCCGCGCGCAGGGCGAGCGCGTGGCCGTCGCCGGTGTACTCCCACGAGTTGGACGTCACCGAGTAGCTCTTGCCGATACCGCCGGTGGCCAGCACGATCGCCGGGGCGTCGAACTGCACGAAACCGCCGGTGTTGCGGTAGTAGCCGATGGCGCCGGCGATCTTGCCGTCGGCCTTGAACAGCTCGGTGATCGTGGTCTCGTGGAAGACCCGGATGTTGGCCTCGTAGTCGCCGAACTCCTTGAAGTCCTCCTGCTGCAGCGACACGATCTTCTGCTGCAGCGTGCGGATCAGCTCGAGGCCCGTGCGGTCACCGACGTGGGCCAGCCGCGGGTAGGTGTGGCCGCCGAAGTTGCGCTGGCTGATCTTGCCGTCGGGCGTGCGGTCGAACAGCGCGCCGTAGGTCTCCAGCTCCCAGACGCGGTCCGGGGCCTCCTTGGCGTGCAGCTCGGCCATGCGCCAGTTGTTGAGGAACTTCCCGCCGCGCATGGTGTCGCGGTAGTGGACCATCCAGTTGTCGTTGCTGTTGACGTTGCCCATCGACGCCGCGCAGCCACCCTCGGCCATCACGGTGTGGGCCTTGCCGAACAGCGACTTCGAGATGATCGCCGTGCGCTTGCCCTGGCTGCGGGCCTCGATGGCCGCGCGCAGCCCGGCGCCACCGGCACCGATGACGACGACGTCGAAGTCGTGCTTCTCGATCTCTTCTGTCATTCGAGTCACCCCACGATCCGCAGGTCGGAGAACCATCCGGCCGAGACGGCCATGATGTAGAAGTCCGTGATGGCCAGCGTCGCCAGTGTCGTCCAGGCGAGCTGCATGTGCTTGCCGTTGAGCCGGCTCACGAAGCCCCACGCCTTGTAGCGCATCGGGTGCTTGGAGAAGTGGTTCAGGCGGCCGCCGACGATGCTGCGGCACGAGTGGCACGAGATCGTGTACGCCCAGAGCGCGATCACGTTGATCAGCAGGATGATGTTGCCCAGGCCGAGGCCGAAGCTCCCGTCCTCCTTGACGAACGCCTTGATCGCGTCGTAGGTGTTGATCAGCGAGATCAGCGCGGCGATGTAGAAGAAGTAGCGGTGCAGGTTCTGCCCGAGCAACGGGAAGCGCGTCTCACCGGTGTAGCGCTTGTGCGGCTCGGCCACCGCGCACGCGGGCGGCGAGAGCCAGAACGCCCGGTAGTAGGCCTTGCGGTAGTAGTAGCAGGTGAGCCGGAACAGCAGCAGGAACGGCAGCGTCAGGCTCGCGTAGGGCAGGAACCACACGTCGGGCAGGAAGCGCCCGAAGTGGGCCGACGCCTCGACGCACCCGTTGGACACGCAGGGCGAGTAGAACGGCGTCAGGTAGTTGTACGCCGGGACGAAGTAGTCGCTCTGCATGAAGGCGCGCACCGTCGCGTAGACGACCCACGCGGCGAGGCCGGCGAAGTTGAGCAGCGGTGGAAGCCACCACCGGTCCGTGCGGAGCGTCCGGGCCGCGATCTGCGCACGGCCGATGGACGCGTCTGTGGTGGATGACACGTCAGTGGGTCCTCGTTCTTCCGCGGGGCTGTCGGAGGGCGTTTCCTCGAAACTGGTGCGGAGAGTACGACGGACATCACCGCTCCCGCGCGCCCAGGGTGTTTACCGGGCGGCGAGGCGGTCCAATGCATCATCCTGACGGTTGTCATGCACGTACGCTATGAGGGCACCGTTGCCGCAGCTCGGCGGGTTCACCGGGTAGGCGGATGTGCCCAGCATCACCGCTGGTCAGTCGCGGCGGCGGCCCGACGTGGCGGCGATGTAGTCGTGGTTCAGCTGTGAGATCACGTCCAGAGGGATCTCCTTCGGGCACGACACCGTGCACGCCCCGGTGTTCGTGCAGCCGCCGAAGCCCTCGGCGTCGTGCTGCTCCACCATCCGCACCACGCGGCCGTCACGCTCGGGCTGGCCCTGCGGCAGCTCACCCAGGTGGGTGATCTTCGCGCCGAGGAACAGCGACCCCGACCCGTTCGGACACGCCGCCACGCACGCGCCGCAGCCGATGCAGGCCGCGGCGGTGAACGCGCGGTCGGCGTGGACCTTCGGCACCGGGGTGGCGTGGGCGTCGGGCGCGGCCCCGGTGGGGACGCTGACGTAGCCGCCGGCCTGGATGATGCGGTCGAACGCGCCGCGGTCCACGACCAGGTCCTTGATCACGGGGAACGCCGCCGCGCGCCACGGCTCGATGGTGATCGTCTCGCCGTCGCGGAAGTGGCGCAGGTGCAGCTGGCAGGCCGTGGTGGCCTTCTGCGGGCCGTGCGGGTGACCGTTGATCACCATGGAGCAGGAGCCGCAGATGCCCTCGCGGCAGTCGTGGTCGAACGCCACCGGCTCGTCGCCCGAGAGGATGAGCTTCTCGTTGAGCACGTCGAGCAGCTCCAGGAACGACATGTCCTCGTCGGCGTCGTCGACGCGGTAGCCGACCATCTTTCCCTTGTCGTCGGCGTCGGCCTGACGCCAGATCTTCAGAGTGAGTTTCATTATTTGTAGCTCCGCTGACTCGGGTGGACGTACTCGAAGGTCAGGTCCTCCTTGTGGAGCACCGGCGGCTCACCCGCGCCCGCGTACTCCCACGCGGCCGCGTAGGCGAAGTTGTCGTCGTCGCGCTTCGCCTCGTGGTCCTCGGTCTGGCTCTCAGCGCGGAAGTGTCCGCCACAGGACTCGTTGCGGTGCAACGCGTCCAGGCACATCAGCTCGCCCAGCTCCAGGAAGTCGGCCACCCGGCCGGCCTTCTCCAGCGACTGGTTGAGCGTGGCCGCAGCGCCCGGCACCTTCACCGTGCGCCAGAACTCGCGGCGCAGCTCGCTGATCAGGTCGAGCGCCTTGCGCAGGCCGTCCTCGGTGCGCTCCATCCCGCAGTAGTCCCACATGATGTGGCCCAGCTCGCGGTGGAACGAGTCGACGGTGCGCGTGCCGTCGATCGAGAGCAGCTTCCGGATGCGGTCGTCGACCGTCCTGCGGGCCTCACCGACCTCCGGCGCGTCCGGGTCGACGGGCTCGAGGTGGGTGCTCGCGAGGTAGTCACCGATCGTCACCGGGAGCACGAAGTAGCCGTCGGCCAGCCCCTGCATGAGCGCGGACGCGCCGAGCCGGTTGGCACCGTGGTCGGAGAAGTTGGCCTCGCCCACCACGAACATGCCGGGGATGGTGCTCTGCAGGTCGTAGTCCACCCACAGCCCGCCCATCGTGTAGTGGACGGCGGGGAAGATGCGCATCGGCGTGGTGTAGGGGTCCTCGCCGGTGATGCGCTCGTACATCTCGAACAGGTTGCCGTACTTCGCGGCCACGGCCTCACGGCCGGTGCGCTCGATGATGTCGGCGAAGTCCAGGTAGACCCCCAGACCCGACGGTCCGACGCCACGCTTGGCGTCGCACACGTTCTTCGCGGCGCGGCTGGCGATGTCACGGGGCACCAGGTTGCCGAAGGCCGGGTACTGGCGCTCCAGGAAGTAGTCGCGCTCGTCCTCGGGGATCTCCTGGGGCGGGCGGATGTCGCCCATCTCCTTCGGCACCCAGATGCGGCCGTCGTTGCGGAGCGACTCGCTCATCAGCGTCAGCTTCGACTGGTGGTCACCGGAGACCGGGATGCACGTCGGGTGGATCTGTGTGAAGCACGGGTTCGCGAACAGCGCGCCCTTGCGGTGCGCGCGCCAGCTCGCGGTGACGTTGCAGCCCTTGGCGTTGGTCGAGAGGTAGAAGACGTTGCCGTAGCCGCCCGACGCGAGCACGACGGCGTCGGCGAGGTGGGTCTCGATCTCGCCGGTGACGAGGTCGCGCGCGACGATGCCGCGCGCGCGGCCGTCGACGATCACGAGCTCCAGCATCTCGTGGCGGGAGTGCATCTCGACGCGGCCGGCGTCGATCTGGCGCTCCAGCGCCTGGTAGGCGCCCAGCAGGAGCTGCTGGCCGGTCTGGCCCTTCGCGTAGAAGGTGCGGGAGACCTGCACGCCGCCGAAGGAGCGGTTGTCGAGCAGGCCGCCGTACTCGCGGGCGAACGGCACGCCCTGCGCCACGCACTGGTCGATGATCTGCACGCTGACCTCGGCCAGGCGGTGCACGTTCGACTCGCGGGCGCGGAAGTCGCCGCCCTTGACGGTGTCGTAGAACAGGCGCTGCACGGAGTCGCCGTCGTTGCGGTAGTTCTTCGCCGCGTTGATGCCGCCCTGCGCGGCGATGGAGTGGGCGCGGCGCGGGCTGTCCTGGTAGCAGAAGCTCGAGACCTGGTAGCCGGCCTCGGCCAGCGTGGCGGCCGCGGAGCCGCCGGCCAGGCCGGTGCCCACCACGATGATCTTCATCTTGCGCTTGTTGGCCGGGTTGACCAGCTTGACGCCGAAGCGGCGCTTCTCCCAGCGGTCCTCGATGGGACCCTCGGGCGCGGCCGTGTCGACGACGGGCTCGCCGATCGTGAAGTCGGAGTACATCTGCTATCCCACCAATCCGAAGGTGACGGCGAACGGGACGGCCAGGAACCCGACGGTGAGTACGGCCGCGATGACGGTGGAGGTGACCTTCTGGGCGTGCCGGCGGGAACCGTTGGAGTGGCCCAGGGTCTGCAGGGCGCTCCAGATGCCGTGGCGCAGGTGGAAACCGACCGCGACCACGGCGAGCGTGTAGAAGAGGGTGACGTACCAGCGGCTCGGGGCGAAGTCGGTGACGACGTTGTCGTAGACGGCTCCGCTGACGCCGTTCGGGTTCAGCGTGCCCGTGGTGAGGTCCAGGATGTGGTACACGATGAACAGCAGGATGATCACGCCGCCCCAGCGCATCGTCCGCGCGGCGTAGGAGCCGGGGGTCTTGGGCGTGGCCGCGTACTTGATCGGCCGGGCCTTCGCGGCTCGCCGCGCCAGGATCGTGGCGGAGACGATGTGCAGCACGATCGACACCGTCAGGACCACCCGGATGATCCACAGCAGCGTCGAGTACGGCAGGGCCGGCTCACCGACGGTGCGCAGGAACGACGCGTAGGTGTCCAGCTCCTGCTGTCCCAGGAAGATCTTCAGATTCCCGATCATGTGCAGGACGAGGTAGAGCACGGTGATCGCGCCCGTCACCGCCATCACGATCTTGAGCTGCAGCGAGGTGTTCCTCAGCCGCCGCACACCTGCGCCACCGGGGCGCTTCTGGACCGTCACCATGGGCGCAAGGATGAATACCGGTCCCGATCATCGTCCAATGCATGAACCGGCCCTGATCCATAGAGATACGCTATTCCCATGACGCTGCAGCAGCTCTCGTACTTCGTCGCGGTCGCGGATGTGCGCAGCTTCACCCGTGCGGCTGACTCCGTCGGAGTGGCCCAGCCCACGCTGTCGCGCCAGCTCAGGGCCCTGGAGGACGAGCTGGGCTCCCCCCTGATCGACCGCGGCGGGCGCGACGGGCCCGTGCTGACCCCCGCCGGGGAGGCCGTCCTCCCGCTGGCCCGGCGGATGCTGGCCGACATGGAGACCGCTCGCATGGCCGTCGCCGACATCGTCGGGCTCCGCCGCGGTCGTGTCCGCGTGGGCGCCACCCCGTCGCTGTGCATCGGCGTGCTCGCCGACGTCCTGCGGGTCTTCCACTCGACGTACCCCGACATCGGCCTGGAGCTGGTCGAGAGCGGGTCGCAACCGCTCGTGCGGTCGCTGGTGCGCGGCGAGATCGACGTGGCGATGGTGATCGTGCCCGCGGGTGGTGTCGACCCGGCCCTGCACGCCACCCCCCTGCTGCGCGAGCGTCTCTCGGTGGCGTCGCCGTCGTCGGGCCGCTCCCCCGCCTCGCGGGGGTCGATGAGCATGCAGGAGCTGGCCCGCCGCCCGCTGGTGGTGCCGCGCGAGGGCTACGACGTGCGGCAGACGACGCTGCAGGCGTTCGCCGACGCGGGCGTGACGCCGCGGTTCGCCGTGCAGGGCGGGGAGATGGACGCCGTGCTGCGGCTGGTGGAGGCGGGCACCGGGGTGGCGGTGGTGCCGGACCTGGTGTTCGCCGGCCGGCCGCGATTGCGTCGGACCGTGCTGACCCCGCCGCTCTACCGGACCGTGGCACTGGCGCGGCGGGCCGACCTCGTCCCCACCCAGGCGGTGAAGGCGTTCCGGGACACGCTGCTGACGTTCCTGTCCGACCTCTCGGCGGCGGGCGGCTTCCCCGGCGACGTGCAGGTACTGCGGCGGCCGGACCCGCCCGCTTCGTGAAGGATTGCGGTTCCGGGACGGATCGTCGGAGCCGACGCGATCTCCCGGCTGCCGGACTACCGTCGGATTCGTGGCTGACATCAACTTCTACTTCGACCCCGTGTGCCCCTTCGCCTGGATGACCAGCAAGTGGGTGCGCCAGGTGCAGGTCCGGCGTGACTACACCGTCGAGTGGCGGTTCATCTCGCTGCGGCTGCTCAACAGTCACATCGACTACGACGCCCACTTCCCGCCGGAGTACGAGGCCGGCCACACCGCCGGCCTGCGGCTGCTGCGCGTGGCGGCCGCGACCCGGTCCGCACTGGGTCCGGAGGCCGTGGCCACGCTGTACGCCGCGCTCGGGGCGGCGATCTTCGACAGCGCCGACGCAGCCTCTGACGGGGCGCGCGGTGAGCGTCCGTTCCTGGCGCCGGTACTGGAGGCCGCCGGCCTGCCCGCCTCGCTCGCCGACGCGCTGGACGACACGAGCCACGACGCGCAGATCCAGGCCGAGACCGACGAGGCACTCGCTCTGACCGGCAAGGACGTCGGCACCCCGATCCTGCACTTCGAGCCGCCCACCGGGGTCGCGTTCTTCGGGCCGGTCATCAGCCGCCTGCCCTCCGACGACGAGGCCGCCGAGCTGTGGGACCACGTGATCGCCCTGGCCCGTTTCCCCGGCTTCGCGGAGATCAAGCGGAGCCTGCGCGAGCGGCCCCGGCTGCGGGCCTTCGGGGTCGCCGAGGACGAGGCCGGGAAGCAGGAAGACTGGCACGGCGGGAGCAGGCGGCAGAAGAAGTAGCCCACGATCACCGGGAGTGGGCAGGGGTGGCCAGATCTGGCTGCCTGTGACCACTTCTGACGATCATGCGCGGAGAGCCAGCTCGCGCTGCGGCCGCACGGGACCCCGCGACCACCCGCACTGCCGCAGTGGGTCGTGGTGATCAGTCGATCGGGTCGGTGCCCAGCTCGTCGATCTCCGCGCCATGGGCGGCGAGGGCCTCCCGGACCACGCGGTAGGCGATGCCACCGCCGTAGCCCTTGCGGGCGAGCATGCCGACCAGCCGCGCGGCGGCCTTCTTGCGCTGTTCGGGGGTGTCGGCGGGGACGGTGCGCAGCTTGCGGTCGACCAGCTCGCGGGCCCGGCGCTCCTCCGACTCCTGGTCGACCTCCTCGAGAGCCTCGCTGGCCACCTCGTCGTCGACGCCCTTGCGGCGCAGCTCCATCGCGATGGCCCGGCGGGCCAGGCCGCGGTGGTTGTGGCGCGAGCGCACCCACTGACCGGCGAAGGCGGCGTCGTCGATGAGACCGACCTCGTCGAACCGCTCCAGCACCGTGTGGGCCGCCTCGTCCGGGACACCCTTGCGAGCCAGGGCCTGCGCGAGCTCCTGGCGGGTGCGGGCCCGGTCGGCGAGCAACCGGAGGCAGACCTCCTTCGCCACCGCGATCGGATCGGCGTCGGGATCGAGCTCGGCCGGCTTGCTCCGGCTGCCGAAACCTCCTCCGCCGCCTCGGGCGCCGCGGTCCCCGAAACGACCCCGCCGCCGGGGCTCGTTCGTGCCGGCCGGCTCCTCCACCTCGTCGAGAGGCGCGAGTGCCGGCGGTGTCGCGCCGCGCTGCGGGCGCCCCCCGCCCGGCTTCGGTGTGGCCGACCGGCGACCCCGCCCGCCCGGCGCGAGGCCGGTGAGCTCGGCTGCGCGGAACACCGGCGCCGGCGCGCCGGCGATACCCGCGATATCGGCCACCTCAGCCGCCGGGCTGTCGTCGTCCGCCGCCTCGCCCCGATCCCCCATGGGCGCCACAGGAGCAGCGGCCGGGGTATCGAGGCGATCGAACATCCCAACCGACCCGACATCCGGCTGCGGCCGGTCGGGCACGTCCTCGTCGAACCGGGCGACAGGCGCCGCCTCGTCCGGCTCCGACGTGGGCTCGTCGAAGCGGACGACCCGTGGCGTCATGCTCAGAAGTCGACCGGCGTGGGCAGCGGGACGGCCTCGGCGTCGAGCACGGGCCCGATGCCGAGCTTCTCCTTGATGCGCTTCTCGATCTCGGCCGCGACGTCGGGGTTCTCCTTGAGGAACTTGCGGGCGTTCTCCTTGCCCTGCCCCATCTGGTCGCCCTCGTAGGTGTACCAGGCGCCCGACTTCCGGACGATGCCCTGCTCGACGCCCACGTCGACCAGCGATCCCTCGCGGCTGATGCCGACGCCGTAGAGGATGTCGAACTCGGCCTGCTTGAACGGCGGCGCGACCTTGTTCTTGACGACCTTGACGCGGGTGCGGTTACCGACCGAGTCGGAGCCGTCCTTGAGCGTCTCGATGCGGCGGATGTCGAGACGCACGGAGGCGTAGAACTTGAGCGCCTTGCCACCCGTGGTGGTCTCCGGCGAGTTGTGCACGACGACGCCGTCGGCCAGGTAGTTGTGCGTGCCCTCGACCTCCAGGTCGAACCGGTGCATCGAGCGGGTGCGCGGCTTGACCCGCACATCGAGCACCGGCGCCGGCATCGGCAGGAACACCGGCTGCACGAACATCGGCTCGACGGCGAAACGACTGCGGAATCGCTCCAGCAGCTTGTACTGCATCGACGGGTGTACGTACGGGGCGATCAGCTCGTGCAGCTTGGCCGTCTCGTCCTTGGCGAACGACAGCACCGGCATGCTCCGGGCACCCCGCAGCGTCAGGGTCGGATGCAGGTCGAACGTGTGGGCCAGGTGGTCCAGCAGCCGCTCCCGGGATCCGGGGCTGAGCGTCTGCACACAGATCTCCGAGCGGCCGCTGCCGTCCTTCGTGCGCTCCTGCCGACCCTTCGCGCGGCTCTGGAACGAACCGTCGTCGCAGTACCAGATGGCGAGAGACAGTGGGGTGAGCGCCTTGAGGTACTCCCAGGACAGGTGCTTGTGTCCGTCGCCGAGGTAGACGGCCTCACGCAGCTCCGCGAGCTCGGGCAGCGGCGTGAGATCGACGAAGCCTGCCCCCTTGGCGTTGACGCGGCGCGACTGGCCGACGTTGCCGAGCAACGAGGCCTTCCAGTCGAGATACGCGATCTGCTTGGCGCCGTGGCCCATGCGGAAGCGGGTGCCGAGGCTGCCGGCGATACGGCTGGGCGACAGACTGGCGTCACCCATGAGGGCACCCAGCACGACCTGCCACTGCTGCTCGCCGAGCAGACAGGGTTGCGACAGGAGCACGCGGCTGCCCACCGAGAGCTCACCGGCCTCCCGCCAGCCGCCGGGGGTGTGCACGAGGTGGTTGGACGTGAGCCCCATCTGCGCCCGCCCGTTGCCGCCCGGGCGAGCCACCGTGATCTGCAGGAACTCGTCGGTGGGCCCGTTGTCGAACCAGTTGACGACCTTCTTCGGCACCATCCGGCCCAGATCCGGGTCGTAGGAGAGCACCTCGACCGGCAGCTTCTGGTTGACGATCTTGCCGATCTTCTCCTGGCTACCGTCGGCCAGAGTGACCCGGGTGGAGTAACTCAGGCACCCGAACATGACGCCGATCTTCTCGCGCAGCTGGTTGATGAAGATCATCGTGGTGCCGGAGTTGCTCAGCGCACCGGTGATCTTGCGCAGCGCCTGGCTCATGAGCCGGGCCTGGAGGCCGACGTGGCTGTCGCCCATCTCGCCCTCGATCTCCGCGCGGGGCACCAGGGCGGCCACGGAGTCGATGACGATGATGTCGAGCGCGCCGGAGCGGATCAGCATGTCGGCGATCTCGAGCGCCTGCTCCCCCGTGTCGGGCTGGGAGACCAGGAGGTTGTCGGTGTCGACCCCCAGGGCCTTGGCGTACTCGGGGTCGAGCGCGTGCTCGGCGTCGATGAACGCGGCGATGCCGCCCGCGGCCTGGGCGCTGGCCACGGCGTGCAGCGCGACCGTGGTCTTACCGCTGGACTCCGGGCCGTAGATCTCCACGACGCGGCCGCGGGGCAGACCGCCCACGCCGAGCGCGACGTCGAGGGCGATGGAGCCCGTGGGGATGACGCCGATGGGCGGACGCGTGTCGTCGCCCAGGCGCATCACGGAGCCCTTGCCGTGGTTCTTCTCGATCTGGGCGAGCGCGAGCTCGAGGGCCTTCGCGCGGTCGGGCGTGGATGCGGGTGCCATCGTCGGGTCTCCACCTCAGTGATCGGGACGGTCTGTCGGTCTGGCGTCGACGGTAGGGGGCCCCACCGACAGTTCGGGGAAGTGCGGTGGTTCTGTGGACAGCCGCACCACGATGTGGACAGAGACTAGCGAACACCTGTTCGACCGACGACATCGACACGCCGAACGTCTAGGATCCCGCGCCCGGCGGCTCAGCGGCGGGCGGGAGGCACGTCGTAAACCTCGCACACCGCGGCCCACACGTCCTTCGGGTCGTACCCGGCGTCGATCGCCTGCTCCACCGTGCGGTCGCCGAGCTGCGCGAACACGTGGTCGTGGGCCACCGACGAGGCCCGGGCCGCCCCGAACTCGGTCTCCATCAGCTCGCGGAAGTAGGTCAGTCGCACCCGACCACGGTAATGGCAGGGTGGAGGCATGACCGACCTGCTCCCCGGGGTCTGGGCCGCGCTGGGTGGCGGGCCGGAGGATCCCGAACGGCTCACCGTCACCGGCCCGCCCGCCGTCCTGGCGTCGACGTTCCCGGTCACCGACGTGGGCGTCGCGGCCGTGGGCGCGAGCCTGCTCGCCGCCACCGCCGGGCCCGTCGGGCTCGACACCCGGCAGCTCGCGATCGCCCTGCGCAGCGAGCGGTACCTGCTGCGCGACGGGCGGTCGCCGGGCCGCCCGTTCGATCCCCTGTCGGCGTTCCACCGCACGGCCGACGGCTGGCTGCGACTGCACGCCAACTACCCGTGGCACCGGGCTGCGGCCCTCTCTGTCCTGGGGTGCACGCAGGAGCAGGCACCGGCCGCGATCGCCGGGTGGGGCGCCGTCGAACTGGAGACGGCGGTGCACGAGGCCGGCGGGGTCGCCGCCGCGGTGCGCACCGAGCAGGAGTGGCGGGCCGCCGCGGGCGACCCTACGCCGGTCGTCGAGCTCCGGGAGCTGGGCGCCGCTCCCGCCCGGCCCGCGCGCCGTCCGCGTGTGCTGGACCTGACGCGGGTGATCGCCGGGCCGGTGGCCACCCGCACGCTCGCCGTGCACGGCGCCGACGTGCTGCGCGTCGATGCCCCCGACCGTCCGGAGATCCCGCTGCAGTACTGGGACATGCTGCCGGGCAAGCGCAGCGCCCTGCTCGATCTGGCCGACACCGACACCCGGGAGGAGCTGCTCGCCGGCGCGGACGTGGTCGTCGCCGGGTACCGGCCGGGTGCGCTCGACCCCTTCGGCCTGTCGCCCGAGGCGCTCGCGGAACGCCATGCAGGACTGGTCGTGGTGACGCTCTCGGCGTGGGGCCACCAGGGACCGTGGGGCGGCAGGCGGGGCTTCGACAGTCTCGTGCAGGCCGCGTGCGGGATCGCCGTGGCCGAGGGGGCGCCGGAGAAGCCGGGAGCCCTGCCCGCCCAGGTCCTCGACCACGCCACGGGCTACCTCGGCGCGGCGGGCGCCCTGCTCGCGCTGGCCCGGCAACGCCGGGACGGGGGCACGCACCACGTCCGGTTGTCCCTGGTCGGGACGGCCGGCTGGCTGCAGTCCGCGGCCCGTGGCGACGCCGGCCCGGTCCCGGACGTCGACCCGTCGCCGTACCTCACCGACCTGCCGGCGCCCGACGGCATGCTGACGCTGGCGCTCCCCCCGGGAACGATCGGCGGCCGGGCGCTGGGCTGGCCCGATCCCCCACCGGCCTTCGGGGCCGCGCAGCCGAGCTGGGCGTTGTGACCCCGGACCCCACCGGCTTCTCGTCCCCGTTCGGTCAGGTCGTGGTGCTGCTGGTCGTGCTCACTTCGTTGACGCTGCTTCTGCGCTGGTTCTGGCAGAACCGGCGCAGGTAGCGTCGAGGGATGCACCTGGCGCAGCTCAACATCGGTCTGCCCGTGGCCCCGCTCACCGGGCCGGAACTGGCCGGCTTCATGGAGAACCTCGAGCCCGTCAACGCCCTGGCCGACGCGGCGCAGGGGTTCGTCTGGCGGCTGCAGACCGAGGACGGAGACGCCACCGCCATCCGTCCGTACGACGACGACCGGCTGATCGTCAACATGAGCGTCTGGACGTCGGTCGAGACGCTCGCGGCATACGGCGTTCACGTTCCGCGCGCCGTTCCCGGCCCCTGACGGATCTCCCGTCAGCACTGACGACGACTGGCTGTGCCCCGCCTGATCAGCTGTTGGCCTCGACGTAGGCGTCCGGGTCCTTGTCCTCCCCGGACAGCCCGCGGCCGCCGGGGTGCTCGGCGAAGTACTGCTCGTACTTGGCCCCGAGCTCCTGCCGGAACTCGACGGAGGCGACGCGCAGGAAGTCCGGGATGTCGTCGCGCTCCTCCTCGGCGAGGTGCTCGTCGTTGGCGTCGCGGGCGTCCTGGATGCCCGCCCACCACTCGTCGCTCCCGACCTCGGCCGCCTCGGAGCGCCGGATGCCCTGGCGGATCTCGTCGTGGTCGCCGATGGCGTCCTCGGTCTCGTCCTCGCTGCCGTCGACGTTCTGCAGCAGCGCGGGATAGAAGTGCGCCTCCTCGGCGGAGGCGTGGACCTCCAGCCGGGCGGCGAGACCGAGCCAGATCTCGTTGGCCGCCTGCGTGTGGTCCCGCTGGGCGAACAGCTCCTCGAAGCGGGTCCGGAGGTTCTCGTGGTCGTCGAGGATGAGGCGGATGAGATCGGGCATGCCGTCAGAGTTGCCGCCGTGCGCGTCCGGTAAACGCTTCAACGGCAGCGTCACGCGCCCGGGCGACCACACCGGGCTGCCCGCCCGCCGTCGCGAGGACGGTCGCACCCTCGTAGAGCAGGTGCAGGTGGTCGGCGAGGACCTCGTCCCCTGCGAGGCGGACGAAGGTGGCCCGCATCCACTCCTTCTCGGCCCGGATCACCGGCAGGCCCGGGTGGTCGGTGCCTCCGATCTCGGCGTAGGCGTTGACGAACGCGCACCCCCGGTCCTGGTCGGCGAGCCACTCGCCGAGGACGTCGAACACCGCGAGCGCGCGACCAGGCCCCGCCGGGTGGGCGTCGAGCCGTTCCACGAGGAACGCCTGCCACCGCACCGCCCGCCGCCGCAGGTACAGCGCCACCAACTCGTCCTTGGAGCCGAAACGGTCGTACAGCGTCTTCTTCGTCGTGCCGGCGGTCTCCGCGATGAGATCCACGCCCACGGCCCGGATCCCGTGCCGGTAGAACAGCTCGGACGCCGCTTCCACCAGCCGCTCACCGGCCGGCGTGAGGAGCGGGCCCGGGTCGAGCAGGTCGGTCATCGTCGTCTCCCTTCCCGGAGGTGCACTGCGAGTATACCGACCGGTGTGGTTATGTCGCGGCATGCGCAACTCCAGGATCGACGCACTGGCCGCAGCGGCTCTCGTCCTGCTCTGGAGCTCCGGGTTCGTCGGGGCCGAGCTCGGGACGTCGACCGCCGCGGCGTCCACGCTGCTGGCCTGGCGCTACATCGTGGCCGCCGGGTTCCTCGGGCTCGTCCTCGTGCTGCGCGGCGCCCGCCCCGGGGCACGGGTGTGGGGGCGCCAGGCCGTGCTCGGCGTCCTGTGCCAGTGCTGCTACCTGGGTGGGGTCGTCACCGGGGTCGGGCTCGGGGTACCCGCCGGCACGGCGGCCCTCATCGCTGCGGTCCAGCCACTGCTCGTGGCGGTCGCGGCGGGCCCGCTGCTGGGCGAGCGCACGGGTATCCGGCAACGCTGGGGCCTGGTCATCGGGCTGGTCGGCGTCGCCTGGGTGGTCGCCGGCGACATCGGACCGGGCCGGGCCCCCGCCTGGGCGTTCCTCCTGCCGGTGGGCGGGATGGTCGCGCTGGCGCTGGGAACGGTGCTGGAACGGCGCATGCGACCGCCGGAGTCGCCGCTCCAGTCGCTGTCCCTGCAGACGGTGGTGGCCGCGGGCGTCTTCGCCGGCGTCGCCGCGATGACGGGCACACTGCGCCCTCCGGACGATCCGGCGTTCTGGTGGGCTGTGGCCTGGGTGGTGGTGCTGTCGTCCTTCGGCGGGTACGGGACGTATCTCGTGGTGCTGCGCCGCAGCGGGGCCGTGCGGGTCAGCGCACTGCTCTACCTCACGCCACCCACGACGGCCCTGTGGGCGTTCCTCATGTTCGGCGAGACCCCGGGCCTGTTCGCGCTGCCCGGGGCGGCCCTCTGCGCGGTCGGGGTCGTGCTGGTCCTGGTCCGTACGGAAGCCCGCCCCCAGGAAACTGTCGGACCCCCGGCGCATGATGTGTCACGTGAGCGCGCTGAAGGATTTCTCCCCCGCCACCCGTGACTGGTTCACGGGTGCCTTCGCCGCGCCCACCCCCGCCCAGGAGGGCGCATGGAACGCCGCGCAGGCGGGCCGGCACGCGCTGGTCGTCGCGCCCACGGGCTCCGGCAAGACGCTGGCCGCGTTCCTCTGGGCGCTCGACCGGCTGGCCTCCGAACCGCCACCCGACGAGGCGAAGCACCGCTGCCGGGTCCTCTACGTCTCCCCGCTCAAGGCCCTCGCGGTGGACGTGCAGCGCAACCTGCGCTCGCCGCTGGCCGGCATCCGACAGTCCGCGCAACGCCTCGGGCTGCCGGTCCCGGACATCACCGTCGGCATGCGCACCGGCGACACCCCGGCCGACGAACGCCGCCAGTTCGCCCGCACGCCCCCGGACGTGCTGGTCACCACGCCGGAGTCGCTGTTCCTCATCCTCACCTCCGCCGCCCGGGAGTCGCTGCGCGGCGTGCAGACGATCATCCTCGACGAGGTGCACGCCGTGGCCGGCACGAAGCGGGGCGCGCACCTGGCGCTGTCGCTGGAACGGCTCGACGAGCAGCTCGAGCACCCGGCGCAGCGCATCGGGCTCTCCGCCACGGTCCGCCCGCTCGACGAGGTGTCCACGGTCCTCGCCGGGGCACGGCCGGTGGAGATCGTGCAGCCGCCCATCGCCAAGACCATCCAGGTGTCGGTCGAGGTGCCGGTGCCCGATCTGGCGGCGCTGGACGAGCGGCCGGCGCCGGGCAGCTCCGACGAGGAGGTGATCGGGTCCGCGGCGGGCACGGCGCAGAAGCCGTCGATCTGGCCGGCGGTGGAGCGGCGGCTGCTGGAGCTGGTGCGGGAGCACCGCTCCACGATCGTGTTCTCCAACTCCCGACGGCTGGCCGAGCGGCTGACGTCACGGCTGAACGAGCTGGCGGCCGAGGATGAGCCGGTCGAGCCCGACGAGTTCCCCGCCGAGGCCATCGGGCAGTCCGGCATCGGCGGAGGGGCTCCCCCGGTCGTCGCGAAGGCCCACCACGGGTCGATGTCGCGCGAGCAGCGCACGCTCGTGGAGGAGGAGCTCAAGGCCGGGCTGCTGCCGTGTGTGGTGGCCACGTCCAGCCTGGAGCTGGGCATCGACATGGGTGCCGTCGATCTCGTCGTGCAGGTGGAGGCGCCGCCCAGCGTGGCGTCGGGGTTGCAGCGGGTGGGTCGCGCGGGTCACCAGGTCGGCGCCATCTCCAAGGGCGTGGTGTTCCCGAAGTACCGGGGCGACCTCGTCTCGTGTGCCGTGGTGGCCGAGCGGATGGCCGGGGGCCGGATCGAGTCGATGCGCTACCCGCGCAACCCCCTCGACGTGCTCGCCCAGCAGATCGTGGCCATGGTGGCGCTGGAGCCGTGGTCCTACGAGGACCTCGCGCGCGTCGTGCGGCGGGCGGCCCCGGTCGCCGCGCTGCCCGATTCGGCCCTCAACTCCGTGCTCGACATGCTCGCGGGCCGCTACCCGTCCGAGGAGTTCGGCGAGCTGCGGGCGCGCATCACGTGGGACCGCGTCACCGACCAGCTCGCCGGACGCCCCGGCGCGCAGCGGCTCGCGGTCACCTCCGGCGGCACCATCCCCGACCGCGGCCTGTTCATGGTCATGACGCCCGGCGGGGCCGATGGCGCCGGGTCGCGCGTCGGCGAGCTGGACGAGGAGATGGTCTACGAGTCGCGGGTGGGCGACACGTTCCTGCTCGGCACGTCGAGCTGGCGCATCGAGGACATCACCCACGACCGCGTGATCGTCACGCCCGCACCCGGGGTGCCCGCGCGCATGCCCTTCTGGAAGGGCGAGTCCATCGGCCGCCCGCTCGAGCTGGGCCGGGCGGTCGGGGCGTTCGTGCGTGAGATGTCGGCACTGGGTGACGATCCCGCGCGCGAGCGGGCCGCCGCCGCGGGGCTCGACACCTGGGCCACCGACAACCTGCTCGCCTACCTGCACGAACAGCGCGACGCCACCCGCCACGTGCCGAGTGACCGCACCATCCTGGTCGAGCGTTTCCGCGACGAGCTGGGCGACTGGCGGCTCGTGGTGCACTCGCCGTTCGGGTCGCAGGTCAACGGGCCGTGGGCGCTGGCCATCGCCGCTCGGATGCGGGAGCGGCGCGGGGTGGAGGTGCACGCCGCCGCGGCCGACGACGGCATCGTGCTGCGCCTGCCCGACGCCGTCGACGACGCCGGGGCCGAGGTGGTGCCCACCGCCGAGGACGTGCTGCTCGAGCCCGCCGAGATCGAGCAGATCGTGGTCGCGGAGCTGGGCGGCTCGTCGCTCTACGCGTCGCGGTTCCGGGAGTGCGCCGCGCGCTCGTTGCTGCTCCCCCGCCGCGATCCCAAGCGGCGCACCCCGCTGTGGCAGCAGCGGCAGAAGTCCGCGCAGCTGCTGGCGGTGGCCGGGCGCTACGAGCAGTTCCCCGTCACCCTCGAGGCGATGCGCGAGTGCGTGCAGGACGTCTACGACCTGCCGGGGCTGCGCGAGCTGATGGCCGACGTGCAGTCGCGCAAGGTGCACGTCGTCGAGGTGGCCACGCCCAGCCCGTCGCCGTTCGCGCGCAGCCTGCTGTTCGGCTACATCGGAATGTTCCTCTACGAGTCCGACGCGCCGCTGGCCGAGCGCCGGGCCGCGGCACTCTCGCTCGACTCCACGCTGCTGGCCGAGCTGCTCGGGTCCGAGGCCATCCGCGAGCTGCTGGATCCCGAGGTGCTGGCCGAGGTCGAGGCCTCGCTCCAGCGCCTGGCCGAGGACCGCCACGCCCGCGACGCCGAGGGGGCGGCCGACCTGCTGCGGTTCCTCGGCGACCTGAGCGTCGAGGAGGCCGCCGCCCGCGGGATCCGCGAGGAGTGGCTGGTCGGGCTGCAGGAATCGCGCCGGGCCATCCGCGTCCGGATGGGCGGCGAGGAGCGCTGGATCGCCATCGAGGACGCCGGGCGCGTCCGCGACGCCCTCGGTGCGGCGCTGCCCGTCGGGGTGCCCGAGACGTTCACCGAGCCCGTGGCCGATCCACTCGGGGATCTGGTGCTGCGCTACGCGCGGAGTCACGGCCCGTTCCCCGCCGCTGCCTGTGCGGCCCGGTTCGGGCTGGGGATCGCGGTGGTCGCCGGGGTGCTCGACCGGCTCGTCGGGACCGGGCGGCTGGTGCGCGGCGAGCTGCGGCCGGCGTCCGAGGGCATCGACTACTGCGACGCCGAGGTGCTGCGCCGGCTGCGACGCGCGTCGCTGGCGCGGCTGCGCGCCGAGGTCGAGCCGGTGGAACAGCAGGCACTGGGCCGGTTCCTGCCCGCGTGGCAGGGCGTCCAGACCGGCGCCGAGGGCTCCCGGCGCGGGCGGATGCGGAGTGCGCCCGGCGCGGAGGACGTGCTCGGGATCGTGGAGCAGCTCGCCGGTGCACCCCTGCCGGCCAGCGCACTGGAGTCGCTGATCCTGCCCGCCCGGCTGCCCGGCTACACCCCGGCGCTGCTCGACGAGCTCACCGCGGCCGGCGAGGTCACGTGGACCGGGTGCGGGCCGCTGGCCGGCGGCGACGGCTGGATCGCCGTAGCTCCCTCCGACGTGGCCGATCTGCTGCTGCCCGAGCCCGAACCGGACGTTGCCGAGACTCCGCTGCACCGCGCGGTGCTGGCCGCGCTCGGGCTCCCCGACCTGGACGCCCCACCCGTCGGCGGCGGGGCCCTGTTCTTCCGGCAGCTGGCCGAGCAGGCCGGACGCACCCTCGTCGAGTCCGGTGAACCCGCGCCGGGCGACGACGCCGTGGTCACCGCCATCTGGGATCTCGTCTGGGCCGGGCTGCTCAGCAACGACACGCTCGGTCCGCTCCGGGCCCGACTCGGCGGTGGCAGGGCGGGGGGCGGCACGGGAGCACACCGCACCCGCCGCACCGCGTCGCGCGGTCGCTACGCCCAGCTCCGGGCCGGGCGCCCGGCGATGCCCAGCCGCACCGGGCCGCCGTCGGTGGGCGGGCGGTGGGCGCTGGCCGTGGAGCGCGAACCCGATCCCACCCGCCGCGCCCACGCCAAGGCCGAGGCGTTCCTCGAACGCCACGGCGTGCTCACCCGCGGGGCACTCGGCACCGAGCGCGTCACCGGCGGGTTCGCGGCGGTCTACCGCGTGTTGCGGGCCATGGAGGACTCCGGGCGCGTGCGGCGCGGCTACGTCGTGGAGGGCCTGGGTGCGGCCCAGTTCGCGGTGCCGGGGGCCATCGACCGGCTCCGCGCGATGTCCCGTCCGGACGGGCAGAGCGCCCCCGGGGACGGCGGGCTCTCGCGGGTCGTGCTCGCCGCCGCCGATCCCGCCCAGCCCTACGGCGCGGCGCTGGGCTGGCCCGCCACGGTGGGCGACACCAAACACCGACCGGGGCGCAAGGCGGGCGCACTCGTGGTGCTCGTCGAGGGCGCACCCGCCCTGTACGTCGAGCGGGGTGGCCGGTCGCTGCTGTCGTTCACCACCGAGCGACCGGTCCTCGACGCCGCGGCCCAGGCTCTGGCCGGCGCCGTGCACGAGGGCTGGCTCGGGTCGCTGGCCGTCGAGCGGGCCGACGGGGTCGGGTCGCTCGGGTCGGAGCTGGCCGAGGTCCTCACCGAGGCCGGCTTCCGCGTCACGCCCAAGGGTCTGCGGCTACGCGCCTGAAGGTAGCGACTTCTCGACGTCGGCCACCGCCTCCGTCACGATCGTCCGGGCCGCGGCCGAGCCGGCGCTCGCCCCGTTCTCGCTGAGCACGGCCACCACGTAGTGGTCGTCGGGTCCCAGGACACCGGTGGAGTGCAGGTAGAAGTCGTCGCCGATCCACATCCAGCCCTGCTTGGCCGCCACCCCGGCCGGGCGGGGCGGGGCGATCAACCCGAAGGCCTGGTCGAAACCGTCCGCGGCGGAGTCCTGGGCGTTCTGCAGAGCGTCCATGATCATGTCCCGGTCGGCCGGGGTCATCGAGTCCAGGACGTAGTCGTAGAGCGTCACGACGTCGCGGGCGGAGATCAGCGTCTCGCCCCACTGCGAGGTGTCCTCCGGGGGCGAGCTGTCCTGCAGCCCGGCCAGCGCGATGGTCCGGGCGACGCCGGCGGCGCCACCGAAATTCGTCCAGAGCGCGTCCTCCGCGTTGTCGTCGCTGTAACTCAGGGCCCGTTCGAGGTCGGTGCGGTCGGTGCTCGTCAGAGTGACGGCGCCGGTCTCGACGCGGTGCAGGATGTCCACCACCGTGTACAGCTTCACCACCGACGCGGCGTAGAACGGCGTGGCCCCTGCCGCGCCGACCGAGGTCTGGCCGGTGGTGCGATCCTCCACGGCCACGCCGAACTCGGTGCCTGCGGTGGAGCTGTCGAGGGCGTCCACCGACGCGGTCGCGGCCGTCACCGCAGCGGCCGAGCCGGCCGAGACCCCGGTGGACTCCCCCGCGGTGAGCGCCGGGCCCAACGCGGGAACCGTAGCGGGCGCTGCCGCCGCGGGGACGGCGACGGCGGTGCTCTGGGGACGGGTGTGGCGGCCCACCACCTTCGCACCACCCCACGCCAGGACCAGCACCGCTGCGATCACGAGGATCGTCGGGAGCATCGAGTGGCGCCGTGCCTTCATGGTCATGAGACGGACGGCTACCCCTGATCGTTGACGCATCGTCGTCGTTCACAGGCAACCGATCAGTTCGGGCGCGACCTCACAGCAGGTCCACAGCCCCACATCTTGTTACGGAAACGACTCTCCGCTACCGCGGGCCCTGAGGGAGACTCCCGCGGTGCCCGACGACATTCCCGGCCCCTCCCTGGACGAGGAGTTCGAGGAGCAGCGGCGCCGCAACACCGGCAACGGCGGCGGACGGGGTGACCCGGACGGCTGCGACACCCCGGGCTGCGACAGCCCCGGTTGCGATCTGCCCGACTGCGACTGCAACCTCTGCGACGGCTGCGACTTCCTGCTGTTCGTCCGCCTCTCGTCGCTGCTGTTCCTCGTGGCCGCGGTGGTGCCGGAGCGGGGCGGGGCCGCGGTGGTCCGCGCCCTGCTGCGGCTCTACCGGCGCCGCCTCACCCGCTTCACCCCCGCCTGCCCGTCCACGCCGAGCTGCAGCGCGTACGCGACGGCCGCGGTGGAGAGGCTGGGGGTGCGACGCGGACTCGCCGCCGCCGCACGCCGGGTGCGGACCTGCGGTCAGCCGAGCAGGCGGCCCACGACGAGGTCGACATAGCCGACCACCACGTCCTCGAGTGCGAGGTCGCGGTCCTCGTGGAACCAGTTGCTGAAACCGTTGAGCACGTCGCAGATCGCGAACGCGGCGAGCCGGGCGTCGGGCACGCCGAACTCCCCGGTCGCGATGCCCGCGGCGACGACGTCGCGGACGCGCCGCTGGTAGAAGCGCCGGTGCTCGTCGACCACGGCACGGTGCTCCTGGGTGAGGGCGGCCAGCTCGTGCAGCGCCACCAGGTGCTCCACCTGCCGGTGGTGCAGGTGTTCGAGGTGGCCGCGCACCAACGCCGCCATCCGCTGCGTCGGGGTGCCGGGGGCGTCGAGGAGCGGGAGCGTCTGCTCGTTGGGTTCCTGGGTGACGCTCAGGCAGACCGCGTAGAGGATCTCCTCCTTCGACGCGAAGTGGTGGTAGAGGCTCGCCCCGCGGATGCCGACGGCCTCGGCGACGTCGCGCATGCCGACCGAGGCGTAGCCGTCACGCGCGAAGGTCCGCGCGGCGGCGGCCACGATCTCCTCCCGGCGCGTCCGGGCAGCGCCGGGGGACGGACGGCCCGACGCAGGAGGGCCGGGGCGGGTGGGCAGGGTCACGCCTTCCGCAGCTCCCGCTTGAGCACCTTGCCCTGGGCGTCCACCGGTAGCTCGGCGACGACGTGCACGGCCTTCGGCACCTTGAACACCGCGAGTTGCTCCCGGCAGAAGGCGATGATCTCGGCCGGGTCGGGCTCCGTGCCCGGACGCGGGACGACGAACGCGGTGACGGCCTCGGACCAGTAGGGATCCGGCCGGCCGACGACGGCGGCCCGCAGGACGTGCGTATGTGTGTGCAGAGCCCGTTCCACTTCCTGCGACGACACGTTCATGCCGCCCGACTTGATCATGTCGGTGAGCCGGTCCTGGAAGAACAGGTTGCCCTCGGCGTCGACGCGCACGATGTCGCGGGTGTGCAGCCAGCCCGAGCCGAGCGCGGCCTCGGTCTTCTCCGGGTCGCGGTGGTAGCCGAGCATCACCGACGGCGAGCGGCAGATGAGCTCGCCGATCTCGGCGTCGTGGCCCTCGGCGTCGACGACGCGCGTCTCCAGGTGTGTGACGGGTTTGCCGATCCACGACGGGTCACCGCCGGGGATGTCGTCCAGTGTCCTGAACCAGCCGACCGTGCCCAGCTGGGAGAGCTCGGACTGGCCCCAGTACGTGCCCCACCGGACGTCCGGCGCGGCCGCCGACCACGCCTCGATCGCCACCGGCGCCACCTGCCCGCCGTAGGTCATGCAGCGCCGGACGGTGCCGACGGCGGCGGCGCCGAAGTCGGACTGCCCGGACAGGGCCAGGTAGAACGTGGGCGTCTGGGCGATCACCGTGACGCCCTCGCGCTCGATGATCCCCAGCGCCGTCGAGGGGTCGACGGTCGCGGGCAGCACGAGCGTGGCGCCCATCAGCGTCAACGTGGTCATGGAGCCCAGCCCGGCGATCGTGAAGAACGGCATCACGAACAGCCAGGTGTCCTCGGGGCCGGTCTGCAGGCCCCAGCTCCACGCGGGCGCGGTGGAGATCAGGTAGTTGCGGTGCGGGATGAGCACGCCATTGGGCGCCGCCTCGGTGCCCGAGGTGTAGACGAGCATCGCCACGTCGTTCTCGTCGACGTCGCACTCGGGCTCGGTGTCGGGGAGGTCGGCGAGCAGGCCGGGGCCGAACACGAGCGGCGCGCCCGGCACCAGCGGCTCGAACTCCTCCGACGCGACCACCACGGCGGGTTGCGCGTGGTCGATCTGCTGCGCGACCTCCGCCTTCCCGAACAGCACGTTGACGACGGTGAGCGCGGCGCCGACCTTGAGCGTGCCGTAGTAGAGCGCCACCACGTCCACGCTGTTGCGCGCCATCACCGCCACGACGTCCCCGCGGCCGACGCCGTGCCCGAGCAGCAGGTGGGCGTAGCGGTTGGCCGCTGCGTCCAGCTCGCCGTAGGTCGTCTCGGTCCGGTCGGGTGCGTAGGAGACGAACGCGACCTTGTCCGGCTGGTTGCGGGCGTGCCGGCGCAGCTGGTCGCCCAGCGTCGCCCGCCCGAGCGGGGTGCGATGGTGAGGCGCGATCACGACCCGGCCTCCGGCCGGTCGTGCGCGGAAATCGTTGCCCTGGCGACGATTTCCGCGCACGGGCGGCGGAGCCGCATCACGTGAAGTAGGGCTGGTCGAACGTCTCGGAGAACACGATCTCCTCGACGGGCGAGCGGGTCAGCTTGGTGGGGAAGCCGCGGGCCGGGTAGCCGACCGCGATGTGACCTGCGGTGATGAAGTCCTCGGGGATGTGCAGCAGCTCGCGAACGGCGGGCTCGGTGATGCACAGCAGCGTGGTGAACGCGGTGGCCACACCCTGGTCACGGAGGGCGAGGCACAGGTTCTGGACCGTCGGGTAGATCGATCCGCCACCGACCACCGAGAGCCGGCCCAGCTCCGCGTCGGTCGGGTGCAGGCCGGCGAGCTCCGCGCACGCGACGACGATCGCGGGCACCGTCGCCAGGTTCTCGGCGAACGTGTCGGCGTCGGTCACCGACTTCGGCAGCGCCCCGACGTTGACGTCACCGGAGGCGATGCCGTCGAAGTAGGCCTTCCACAGCGGGAGGTAGAGGTCGGCGAGGGCCTGCTTGGTGGCGGCGTCGCGCACGACGATCCAGCGCATCGGCTGGCGGTTGCCACCCTGCGGACCGAAGCGGGCGGCGTCGAACGCGGCGTGCAGCACGGCGTCGGGCACCGGATCGGGACGGAAGTAGCGGCACGTGCCGGTGGTGCGCATGGCCTCGGTCAGCTCCATCGCTGGCCTCCCTGTCGGCGGTTAGGTGTGGGTCCGAAGAATGGGCCCGCTCGGCGCCGACGTCAACCATCACGGCCTAACGTCGGTTAGCCTCGACGCCATGAGTGCCCTCACCGAGCCCACACCGGGCGACGCCCCGGACCGGGACACGCTCGCTGCGGCGCTGCGGCACGCCAACATGCCCTCGCTCGTCCCGGTGCTCTACCAGCTCACCGGCGACCGGCGCTGGCTCGCCGAGCCCTACCGCCCGACCCGCAGCCGCGGGATGGAGGACAACGACCCCGGTGGTTTCGCCGACGCCGTGCGGGACGAGATCTGCGAGGCCACCGCCGACGCGGTGCTCGCGTGGTCGGCCGGCCGCGCGCCCGCGGTGCCCGCCCCCATCGGCGCCGCGCTGGTGGAGCTGCTCGAGCTGGCCGTCGGGGAGGACGTGCCCGCCGAGTACGGCGAGATGGCCGCCGACGACATGGGGTTCACCCCCGCCTCACCGGTCCCCGCGGTTCCCGAAGGCACCGGCTTCCGCGTCGTCGTCATCGGCGCCGGCGTGTCCGGGCTGCTCGCCGCCATCCGGCTGCGCGAGGCCGGCATCGACCACGTCGTGCTGGAGAAGAACGACGACGTCGGCGGCACCTGGCTGGAGAACGCCTACCCCGGCGCGGGCGTCGACACCCCGAGCCACCTCTACTCGTACTCGTTCGCGCCACGGCCGTGGTCCACCCACTTCGGCAAGCGCGACGAGGTGCTCACCTACCTGCGCGAGGTGGCCGACGACCACGACCTGCGGAAGGTCATCCGGTTCGGCACGGAGGTCGCCTCCGCCGTCTGGGACGACGCGCGGCAGCGCTGGACCGTGACCACAACCGACGGCGAGACCCTCGAGGCCAACGCCGTGATCACGGCCGTCGGTCAGCTCAACCGGCCGAAGATCCCCGACCTGGCCGGCCTCGCGGACTTCGCGGGCCCGATCTTCCACTCCGCCCGCTGGCCCGCCGACCTGGACGTCACCGGCAAGCGGGTGGTGATCATCGGCACCGGGGCGAGCGCGATGCAGATCGTGCCGGCCATCGCCGGGACGGCCGAGCGGGTCACGGTGTTCCAGCGGTCCGCGCAGTGGGCCGCGTACAACGACGTCTACTTCACCCCCGTCGACGACGCCGTCACGCTGCTCATGGAGCACGTGCCGTTCTACCGGCGCTGGTACCGCACCCGACTGGCGTGGAACACCAACGACCGCGTGCACCCGTCGCTGCAGGTCGACCCGTCCTGGGAGCACCCGCGGCAGTCGATCAACGCGGTCAACGACGCGCACCGCCGCGTGTTCACCCGCTACATGCAGGCCGAGCTGGAAGGCCGTGACGACCTGCTGGCCAAGGCGCTGCCCGACTACCCCCCGTTCGGCAAGCGGATGCTGCTCGACAACGGCTGGTTCGCCGCGCTGCGCCGCGACGACGTCGAGCTCGTCACCGAAGCCGTCGCGGCGGTCACGCCCACCGGCGTCCGGGGCGTCGACGGCACGCAGGTGGACGCCGACGTCGTCGTCCTGTGCACCGGGTTCGAGACCCACAAGCTGCTGCACCCGATCGACGTCCGCGGCCGCGACGGCGCGCTGCGCGACCTGTGGGGCCCCGACGACGCCGACGCCCACCTCGGCATCAGCGTCTCGGGCTTCCCGAACCTGTTCCTGACCTGCGGCCCCGGCACCGTGCTGGGCCACGGCGGCAGCTACATCACCATCGCCGAGTGCCAGGTGACCTACATCGTGGAAGCGCTGGCGACCATGGTGGCCGAAGGGCTCGGCGCCGTCGACGTCAGCCCGGAGGCGCACGCCGACTACGTCGCCCGCCAGGACGACGCCCACTCCCGCATGATCTGGACGCACCCCGGCATGCGGAACTGGTACCGCAACGCCGCCGGGCGCGTGGTGTGCACGCTCCCGTGGCGGATCGTCGACTACTGGACGATGACGCGGCACGTCGACTGGCAGGAATTCTCGGTCGAGCCGAGTCGGTAGGAACTGCCAGGCTGCGCGGATGACGCGCACCGACACCCCCACCAGCTGGGACGAACGCACCACGATCACGACGTTCCTCGACTACGCCCGCGCCACGGTGCGCGCGAAGTGCGAGGGCGTGGCGGAGTCCGACGCGCGGGCCGCCCCGCTGCCGGGCAGCCCGCTCACGACGATGTCGGGGCTGGTCGGCCACGTGCACTGGGTGGAGTACTGGTGGTTCCAGGTGATCTACCTGGGCGAGGAGGACCACGGCCCGTGGACCGACGAGGACCCTGACCGCGAGATGCGCATCGCCGTCGACATCCCCGTCGCGGACCTGCTCGACGCCTACGACGCCCAGAGCGAGCGCTACCGCGAGCTCGTCGCGGCACGGGACCTGGACAGCGTCGCGGTGCGCGCCGGACGCGACGGGGAGCGGTTCACGCTGCGCTGGATCCTTCTGCACCTCGTGGAGGAGATCGCCCGGCACAACGGCCACCTCGACATCCTCCGCGAGCTCGCCGACGGGACGACGGGCGACTAGCGCTCGTCCACCACGCGACGGGCCTTGAACGTCGTCTCCGGCAGAGTGCCGGGCTTGAGCAGCTCCACGGGCACGCGGATGGAGACCGATCGCCGCAGGGCGTCCTCCGTCCGCCGGACGAGCTCGGCCCGCCGGGCGTCGCCGTCCCCCGGGGCGAGGGCGTCCAGCTCGGCGAGCGCGGTGTGGCCGAGCTCCGCCTGCACCGTCAGCTCGTCGAGCGCGCCGACTTTCCGCACCAGGATGCGGAACTCCGGACCGAGCTCGGGCACCGTCCGCAGGCCCGTCTCGATCGCGCTCGGGAACACGTTGGCGCCGCGGATGACGAGCATGTCGTCGAGGCGGCCGAGGATGCCCTCCGGCAGCCGCGGGTACGTGCGCCCGCACGGGCACGGGTCTGTGGCGAGGTAGGTCTCGTCGCCGGGGGCGAAGCGGATCATCGGCTGGGAGTCGCGCCAGAGGTGCGTGTAGACCACGGCGCCGCGCTCGCCGACTGGGATCGGCACGTTCGGGTCGGCGGCACTGACGACCTCGGTGAACACCTCGTCGGTGTAGAGGTGGGTGCCCGTGCCCGCGGTACAGCCGACGCTGGTCTGGAACGGGTACATCTCCGAGGTGGAGCCGGCGTCGGCGACGGTGGCGCCCCAGCCCTCCTCGATGATCGCCCGCGTGCCGGGCAGGCTGCCGCCGGGCTCACCTCCGACCAGGAGGTGCCGGATCGTGTTGCCGCGCAGGTCGATGCCCATGCGCTCGGCCACCGACAGCAGGTGGATGCAGTACGACGGCGTGGCGCTGAAGATCGTGGACCCGAGCCGCTCGATCAGCTCGAGGTGCTTCTCGGAGTCGGTGACGCCCAGCGGGAACAACGTGGCCCCGATGCGCTCGGCGCCCTGGACCACGCCCCAGCCGCCGAAGAACAGGCCGAACGGGAACCCGACCTGCACGATGTCGTCGGGCCGCACGCCCGCACACCACTGGGCCATGGCGTGCACCTCGCCCGCCCGTTCCCAGTCGCCCCGGGACACCGCGTACATCGTCGGCACGCCGGAGGTGCCCGACGAGCCGTGGATGCGCGCGATCTCCCCCGCCGGCAGCGGCTGTGCGTAGCTGCCGAACGGGGGGTGCTCCTGCTGGTCGACCACCAGCATCTTCTTCGTGATCACCGGGACCTTCGTGGTGAAGTCCTCCAGCGACCCGACCTGGTCCGGGTGGAACCCGTGCGCGTCGTAGAGCCGCCGGTAGAACGGCAGCTCCGCGTACACGTACTGCAGCTGGTGCCGCATCCGGTCCAGGATGAGGTGGTCCCGCCGGGCGGGGTCGAGGGTCTCGCGCTCCTCGTCCCAGAAGCGGGGGAAGCCCCGTTCGCCGGTGGTGGTCACGTCAGGCGATGCCCAGCGCCACGTTGGCCAGCCGCTGCCGGCGGGCCATGTTCTCGCGCTTGGTGAACTGCGGCATCACGTAGCGGGCGAACATCTCCAGCGAGCGGTTCCACTTGTCGGTGGTGACCCAGTCACGACAGTTGATCAGCAACGTGCCGAAGCCGCCGGTGGCGTCCTCGATCTCGTGGAGCTGACGGATGCAGTCGTCGGGGCTGCCGATGATCCACGGGATGTTCTCGGCCATCCACTCGAACGTGAGCTCGGAGTCGGCCATCGCCTCGTCCTTCTTCATGAGCGCGCCGAGGCCGAGGCCGAGCAGGTAGTCGTAGGACCGCTTGACGCCCTCGCGGATGTCGCGCATCGCCTGGTTCTTGTCGTCGGTGACGTAGACCTCTCGGACGATGCGCCAGTTCTCGCGCGTGACGGCCGGGTCGATGCCCGCGGCGCCGCCGGCGTCGAGCATGGCCTTGCCCATGCCGACCAAGTCGGGCATCGGGTAGCTGCCGTTGTCGATCGGGGCGAAGTGCACGCTCAGCGGCTTCCAGCCCAGACCGCCGCACTTCGCGTAGTTGTGCAGGCCGGTGAGGCCGGCGATCGCGAACGGCGGCACCTCCTGGTACGGCCCGACCTGGAGCTGCCGGTTCTCGTACTTCCAGTAGACGCCCTCGTAGGTGACCGGGTCCTCGGACGTCAGTAGCTGCCAGATGATCTCCAGCGCCTCGTTGGTGCGCGGCGCGGCCTCCGACGGCTCGAGCCCGAACAGCACCTTGTCGGTGGGCAGGCCCCCGCCGCCGAAGCCGTACTCGAGCCGGCCGTGGGTGAGGTGGTCGAGGAACGCGAGGCGCTCGGCGACCATGAAGGGGTCCTGGTATGGCAGGTTGACGACGCCCGTGCCGAGCCGGATCCGGTGGGTCACCGCCGACGCCTTGGCGATCATGTACTCGGGGACGGGGACGTTCTCGAAGCCGCCGGTGTGGTGCTCGCCGATCCAGAACTCGTCGAATCCGAGCCGCTCGGCCTCCACGATCGCGGCGATGTCACGGTCGTAGGACAGCGTCCAGTTCTCGATCGGCGGGTGCTCCGGCATGGTGAAAAACCCGAACTTCATCGATCGGTCCTCTCTGGAACGAGCACAAACAGTGGTTCGGTTACGAGGTCCCCGCAACTGTGGCGCGCACCACGTCGTGGTGTCAACCACCACTCGGAGGCCTCGCCGTTGCGTAGTTCCGTTCGACCAGGCACGCTCATGGCCGACCCGCGGTTTGGTTAACGACGAGTGGAGGCCACGGTGATCCACCCGAGCACCGTCGACCCCCGCCCCCGGGTGGATCAGGGGTCCGACGGCCGGTTCCGCGTCGCGGGCGTCCGGTGCCCGTCCTGCGGCGAGGTCGCCGCGTTCGACTGGCCCCGGTGCCCGGCCTGCCGCTCCGCGGTCGAACCCGCGTTCTTCGGCCCGGACGGCACGGTGTGGAGCTCCACCGTGGTGCGCATCCCGGTGCCCGGTCGCACCCCGCCCTACGCGCTCGCCTACGTCGACCTCGACGACGGCCCGCGCGTGCTGGCCCAGGTCACCGGCGACGGTGCGCCGATCGGCGGCCGCGTCCGGCTGGCCCCGCCCTCCCCCGACGGCGACGTGACGGTCGAGGTCCTGAGATGACGGTCGCCGTGCACGGCGTCGGCACCTCCCACTTCGGGCGCCAACCCCACCGGGACCTCGTCGCACTCGCCGCGGACGCTGTGCAGGAGGCGTTCGCCGACGCCGGCGGCGACACCATCGATGCGGTCTGGGTGGGCACGGTGTTCGGCCCGCCCGGGGTGGCCCAGCGCGTGCTGCGCGCGATGGGCGTCACCGGGATCCCGGTCGTCACCGTGGAGAACGCCTGCGCCAGCGGCACCACCGCGTTCGCCGAGGCCCACGAGGCGGTCCGCACGGGCCGCTACGGCCGGGTGCTGGCCCTCGGGCTGGAGCAGATGAGCACCGCCTTCGCCGGGGCGATCACGCCCGAGCCCACCGACCCCGAGGGGCGCTCGGGGCTGGCGCTGCCCGCGCTGTACGCGATGGCCGCGGCCCGCTACCTGCACCTGGGGATGGCCACGCCCGAGCAGCTCGCCGCCGTCTCGGTCAAGAACCACGCCCACGCCCTGCACAACCCGCGCGCCCAGTACTCCGGTCGCCACACCGTGGCCGAGGTGCTCGCGTCCCGCATGATCGCCGACCCGCTGACGCTGCTGCAGTGCTGTCCGACCTCCGACGGGGCGGCGGCCGCGGTGCTGGCGCCCGCCACCGGTGGCGGGCGCGAGGTGGCCGTGCGCGGGGTCGCCCTGCGCAGCGGTGCGCCCTGGAACCACCGCTCCCCGCACGTGTGGGGCCACGATCTCGTGCAGCGGACGGCCGCGGACGCCTTCGCCGCGGCCGAGATCCATGACGCCACCGACGTCGACGTCGCCGAGGTGCACGACGCGTTCACCATCGGCGAGATCGTCACCACGGAGGCACTCGGCTTCGTGGCACCCGGCGAGGGCGGGAAGGCCGCTGCGGCCGGGGTCACCGCGCTGGGCGGGGCGCTACCGGTGAATCCGTCGGGCGGGCTGCTCTCGCGGGGTCACCCGCTCGGGGCCACCGGGCTGGCGCAGCTCGCCGAGATCGTCTGGCAGCTGCGCGGGGAGGCCGGCGGGCGCCAGGTGGAGGGCGCCCGGCTCGGACTGGTCGAGACCATGGGCGGCGGAGTGTCCGTGCTCGACGGCAACTCGTGCGTGGTCGCCGTGCTGGAGGCACCGTGACCGCGCTCGATCTCTCGACCGCCGACGTGCTGGGCCCCGAGGCCGTCGCGGACCCCTACCCTCTGCTCGCCGCGCTGCGCGAGCACGACCCGGTGCACCGGAGCGCCCGGTACCGGTCGTGGTTCGTCACCCGCTTCGACGACGTCTCCGACGCGCTGCGCGACGAGCGCTTCTCCTCCGACCGGATCGCGCCCTACCGCCGCGCGCGGCTCGACGGGCCGGGCACCGACCCCGCGCTGCGGGCGGCGTTCGGCGTGCTCGAGGACTGGATGGTGTTCAAGGACCCGCCCGACCACACGCGCCTGCGCAAGCTGCTCAGCCGCGCGTTCACCCCCCGCGCGGTCAGCCGGATGCGGCCCCGGATCGGTCAGATCGCCGATGACCTGCTCGACGCCGTCACCGGGACCGGAACGGGACGCGCCGATCTCGTCGCCGACTACGCCTACCCGCTGACGGCGTCGGTGATCGCGGAGATGCTGGGCGTGCCCCGTGCGGACCGGCCGCGGTTCAAGGACTGGTCCGACCAGATCACCGGGCTCGTGTTCGGCGGCATGGGCGACGCCGACCGCCACAGCTCCGGCGCGCGCGGCATGGCCGAGCTCACCGACTACCTGTCCGGGCTGGTCACGGCGCACGAACGCGAGCCCGCCGACGACCTCCTCTCCGCCCTGATCAGCGCGCGGGACGCCGACGACGCCCTGAGCCACGACGAGGTGATCGCCACCGGTGTGCTGCTGCTGTTCGCCGGGCACGAGACCACCACCAACCTCATCGGCAACGGCCTGCTCGCGCTGCTGCAGCACTCCGACCAGCGCGCGCTGCTCGACGCCGATCCGTCCCTGGTGGACGGGGCGATCGACGAGATGATGCGGTTCGACGGCCCGGCGAAGACCGTGGCCCGCCTGATGGGCGCCGACGTCGACCTGCGGGGGCACACGCTGCGCCGGGGCGAGCGCGTGTTCCTCTGCCCGTCGTCGGCCAACCGGGATCCTGCGGTGTTCGAGGATCCCGACCGCTTCGACATCACCCGCCGCCAGGGCCGCCAGCTGGGGTTCGGCGTTGGGCTGCACTACTGCCTCGGCGCGCCGCTGGCCCGGTTGGAGTCGGCGGTGGCGATCCCCCGGGCGCTGCGGGCGCTGCCCGGCCTGCGGCCCGACGACGGTGAGCTCCGCTGGCACCCCGTGCTGCTCTCGCGGGGCATGGAGCGGTTCCCGGTCCGGTTCGACACCTGAGCCGCTACTGCATGGCCCAGCCACCGTCGACGCACAGCGTGGTGCCGGTGATGTAGGAGCCGGCGTCCGAGGCCAGGAGCAGCAGCGGGCCCGCGAGCTCGTCGAGGCGGCCGATCCGGCCCAGCGGCGTGCGCCCGACCACCCGGGCGAGACCGGCCTCGTGCGACAGCAGCGGCGCAGTCAGCTCGGAGGCGAAGAACCCGGGCGCGAGCGCGTTGACGCGGATGCCGTGACGGCCCGACCACTGCTGGGCGAGGTCGCGGGTCATGCCCAGCACCCCCGCCTTGGACGCGCTGTAGGCCGCCTGCGGCAGGTCACCCGGGCGCACGCCGAGTGCCGACGCGACGTTCACGATCGACCCGCCGCCCCCCGCTTCGATCATCGCCCGCCCGGCCGCGTTCGCCATCTGCAGCGCCCCGAGCAGGTTCACGGCGAACACCCCGGCCGCCTGCTGCGGGTCGTCGCGCTCGGCCCGCGCCGCGTAGCCGGTGCCGGCGTTGTTGACCAGGACGTGCAGGCCGCCCAGCTCGCGGAGGGCCGCGTCGACGAGGGCGTCGCAGTCGGCCGGGTCGGTCACGTCGGTGCGCACGGCGACGCACCGGCGGCCCGTGGCGAGCACGGCGTCGCGCACCGCGTCGAGGCCCTCGGTGCGGCGGGCCCCGATCACCACGTCCGCCCCGGCCGCAGCCAGCACCTGAGCGAAGAAGGCCCCGAGACCCGACGACGCGCCGGTGACGACGGCGACGCGGCCGTCGAGCCGGAACGAGGGGGTCACGGGGACACCGCCAGGCTGGTCTGCACCCCGGCGGACGGCATCGCCCTCGTCAGCGCCCGCATGCTCCCCCCGGCGATCAGCCCGCCCAATGCCAGCGCGAACAGCTCGTCGGCGAGCTCGAGGTCCGCCTCCTCGCCGCGTGGGGTGAACCAGTGCTGCATCCAGTCGAGCATGCCGACGGTGGCGCGCGCGACAATGCGCGGCTCCCCCGGCAGCGAGAACTCCCCCGACGCCACGCCCTCGGCGAGCAGCGCCTCGACGGCGGCCATGTACTGGCCGTCCATCTCCCGGAACTCGGCGAACCGCGGCGACTGGACGACGTGCCCGAGGTGGCGCAGGTACACGAAGGCCGCCGGGTACCACTCGCTGAAGATGCGCACCTGCATCCGGATCAGCTCCCGCAGCCGGACCGAGACGCTGCTGCTGGTGTCGGCCCCGAGGCGCTCCAGCTCGGCGAGCAGGGCGCGGGCGGGCTGCTCGACGACGGCGAGGAGCAGCTCCTCCTTGCTGCCGACGTAGTTGTAGATGCTGCCCTTGAGGATGCCGACGCGGGCGCCGATTCCCTCCAGGGTGGCGTTCTCGTAGCCGTGCTCGCGAAACTCCTGGCCCGCGGCGAGCAGGATCTCCGGCCACCGGCTGGGACGCGGCATCGACTGCTCCTGACGTTCGGGGCCCTGATCGTAGCCAAACCCGGGTCGGCAACCACGCCGGAACCCGGCCTGACGCCCGCGCGACCGCACGGGAAACGCGTTCATTCCCCAACGTGGGGTCGGCTACTGCGGCACGGCGCGGCGCCCGGTCGTCGGGGATGGGGCGCGGAACGACCGACGCGTGGCGGATGACGTGGCCCGTCGTCGAGGGCCACGATCAGGACCATGGCCTACGCCTTCGATCCCGAGCTCGCCGCCGTCGTCCCGATGCTGCCGCAGGTGGATCTGACCGATCTGCCCACCGCGCGGGCGCAGCTGTCGGAGATGTTGGGGGCGTTCGCAACGCCCGACCCGACCGGTGTGCAGGTCGAGGACATCACGGTGCCCGGCCCCGACGGCGCCCCCGACGTGCCGCTGCGGATCTACCGGCCCGACCGCGTCGCCGCGCCGGCCGCGATCTACGACGTGCACGGCGGCGGGTTCATCATCGGCGACCTGGACATCGACCACGCCCGCAACCTCGAGCTCGCCCGCGAGCTGGGTGTGGTCGTCGTGTCGGTGGACTACCGGCTGGCGCCGGAGACCCCGTTCCCCGGCCCGCTCGAGGACGTCTACGCCGGGCTCGTCTGGACGGCGAAGCACGCCGACGAGCTGGGCGTCGACCCGGAGCGCATCGCGATCCACGGCGGGAGCGCCGGCGGCGGGCTCTGCGCCGGACTGGCGCTGCTCGCCCGCGACCGCGGCGGCCCCGCGATCGCGTTCCAGTTCCTCGGCATCCCCGAGCTCGACGACCGGCTGTCCACCCCGAGCATGACGGCGTTCACCGACACGCCGATGTGGAACCGCCCCAACGCCGTGATCAGCTGGGACGCCTACCTCGGCGCGGGGCTGGCCGGCACCGACGCGGTCTCCCCCTACGCCGCCCCCGCCCGTGCGACGGACCTGTCCGGGCTGCCCCCCGCCTACGTCTCGGTGATGCACTTCGACCCGCTGCGCGACGAGGGCATCGCCTACGCGCTCGGAATGCTGGCCGCGGGTGTGCCGGTGGAGCTGCACCTGGTCCCGGGCACGTTCCACGGCTCGGCGGCCGTCCAGCACGCGGCGATCATCCAGCGCGAGAAGGCGGAGGAGACAGCGGTCCTCGCCCGCGCCCTGGGCCTCCAGTAGCGGATCCCCCGACCCGCCTCGTGGAGCCTTGTGGCGGTCTCACGGGCACGATCGGCAGCCACATGCCTCCATGAGGCGGATGGCTACGCGGTCGTCGCGAGGCGGCGGGCGAGCAGGGCGAGGCGGGCCCGGAAGCGCGACTCGGGCTCGTCCAGCCGCCAGCCCAGAGCATCCTCGACGTGGGCGAGCCGGGCCGCCACCGAACTGTGGTGCAGGTGCAGCGTGGCCGCCGCCGAGCGCAGCGACCCCGTGCGGCAGAACGCCTCCAGCGTGGCGACGTCGAGCGCACCGCCCGTGGTGGCGGCGAGCGCGTCGAGGGCCAGCACGTCGGGATCGGCGCGCAGCAGACTGGCCGGAACCTGGGCGAGCAGGGCCAGGGAGCCGAGGGTGTCGTGGTCGACGAGCTCGCCCTCCCCGCCCGCGAACCGCACGGCCAGCCGGGCCTGGGCCCAGGACGCCCGCGCGTCCAGGCCGGGCACCGCGGCACCGACCCCGACGCGCAGCACCGTCCCGGCCCGGCCGCGTTCGCGTGTGCGGTCGGCGAGGGCGGCGCGCAGGTCGGCGACGACGGACGCGGCCCCCTCGCGGGGCTGGAGCAGCACCGCGGCCACATCGCCCACCACCGCGACGCGCACGGCGCGGACCGGCCGCCCGCGCGTCACCAGCCCGACCGCCTCGGCCCCGGGGTCGCGCCCCTCCGCAGCCACCGCGACCACCCGCACCGGCCGGGCGACGTCGAGGCCGAGCAGCCGCAGGGCCCGCGACCGGTCCTCCGGAGCCTCACGCTCGGCCAGCACGAGCTCGACCAGCGCCGGGTCGGCGAGATCCGGGGCCGGGGTGCGGCGCTCCCGGTCGCCGAGCAGCCGCGCGCTGATCGCGAAGCGCTCGCACACCAGGTCGTCGAGGGGGCCGGGCGGGCCGGGGCGCTCGAGCCACACCCGGCCGCCGTCGCCGAGCGACACGACGCCGGAGATCTCGGTGGCCTCGGGGTCCGGTGCGCCGTCGGGACCGAAGCGCAGGCCGACGCCGGCCCGCTCCAGACCCGCCGGGCACTCGGCGAGCGCGGCGGCGGACCGGACGAGCTGGGCGAGGGTGGCGCGCTGCTCGACCAGCGCGTCGAAGTAGGCGATGACGCGCACGGCCGCCTCCGCGTCGGCGTCCACCGTGGACAGGCGCAGGAGCAGGCCCTTCATGGTCCCGACGGTACGCGCACCCCGGGCCGGCTCACCGCCGTTTCCGACGCCCCGCGGGCCTGCTCCCGGGGGCCGGCGGGGCCACCCGGCGTGGCGGCGGCGGGGCCGGCTCCCGGAGTACGAGGTACTGCTGCACGAGCGTCCAGAGGTTCTGGGTGAGCCAGTACAGCAGGATCGCGACCGGGAACGGGAAGAAGGCTCCGCCGACGAGCACACCGAGCGGGAAGATCCACGGCGTCCAGCGCAGGTACGCGGCCGCACCCGGCGCCGTGGCCGCCCGCCGGGCCGAGAAGTACGTGGCCACCGCCGCGACCAGCATCAACGGGACCGCGACGAGGGCGACGTCGAGGCGTGCGGCACCGAGCCCGTCGAGCACGGGCTGCGGCATGGCCAGGTACGCCGACAGCGGCGCCCCGAACAGCCGCGCGGCCAGGAACGAGTGCACCTCCGTGGCGCCGAGGGCGTAGTTCGTGGCGCCCGGCACGAACGAGTGCAGCACGTGCAGCAGCCCGAGGAACACGGGCAGCTGCAACATGGTCGGGAAGAGGGCGCTCCACACGTTCACCCCGTGGGCCTTCTGCAGGGCGCGGGTCTCCAGGGCGAGCCGGGCGGTGTCGTCGGCGTGGCGGCGGCGCAGCTCCGCGACCTGCGGGGCCAGCGCGCACATCGCGCGGCCGGAGCGGGCCTGGGCGAGGGTCGGGCGGATCAGCAGGGCGCGCAGCGTCAGGACGAGGAACACCACGGACAGGGCCCACGCGGCCCCGCTCGCGGGACCGAGCAGCAGGCCGAACAGCTGGTGCCAGCACCACATGACGGCGGAGACGGCGAAGTAGACAGGATCGAGCACGGGAACTCCCACGGCAGCCGGGACGAGGACACGGAGTCCAGCGGTGGGAGTGGAGCGCTACACCGCCGGCAGCAGCCGTGCCGGTGCGCGGGAACGGGTGTGGCCTGCGGCGTCGGGATCGCGCAGGCGGGGCACACCACGGCGGGCCAGCGCGCGGAGATGCTCGTGGACGCCCGCGGCGGGGCCGACCGCGCGGACGACGGAGGGCAGGCACCGCACGAGAGCCCCCGCGCCCCACAGCCCCGCTCCGAGGACCCCGGCGGCCACCGCGGCGAGCAGCAGGGACGGCTCGGTGGACGCGCCCGACGGCAGGACGTCGAGCAGCAGGACGCCGAACATCAGCAACGCCGCCGACCGAGCCCACGCCCCCCGCATGCACCCGAGGCTACCGCCCGGGTACGGCTCCGCACAGGGACACCGGCGGCAAATCGGTGGCGTGCCCGGTGATCGGGACGCGAGGCTGCCGACATGGACCTCGCGCCCGGCGCTGCCCGGCTGATGGACGTGCCCCGGCGCTCACGGGAGTCGCTGCGGCCCTGGTTCACGCCGGAACGGCCGGGGCCGACGATCTTCGAGCACGTGGTGCGCACCGGGGTCGGGCGGATCCGGGCGGACCGCTGGCCGGATCCGCGCGTGGTGCTCGCCGAGCTCCCCGGACAGAACCTCGCGCTGCGCGGCGACCCGGGGCCCGTCACCAACCTGACCGGGCTGGTCGAGGCCGCGCCCGAGTGGGTGCCCGTGCTGCGCTCGCTCGATCCCGGCATGGCGCCCTGGCCGCGCGTCATCGCACAGCTGCCCGACGAGATGCCGGTCCCCGATCCCGCGGGGGTGCGGATGCTCGGGCCCGCCGACGCGGCGGGCCTCGCGGCGATCGACCCCGACCTGGCGTGGATCCACGAGACCTGGGGTGGCCCCGAAGGCCTCGCCGCCGCCGGGGTCGCCCGCGCCGTGCTCGTCGACGGTCGCCCGGTGTCGGTGGCCGTGCCCTCGTTCGCCGGCACGGCCTACGAGGACATCGGCGTGGTCACCGAGGCCGCGCACCGAGGCCGCGGCCACGCAGGCGCCTGCGCCGCGGCGGTGGTCCGCGACGTCCGGTCCCGCGGTCGCCGGCCCAGCTGGTCGACCTCACCCGACAACGCCGCGAGCCTCGCGGTCGCCGCGCGGCTGAGCTTCGTCCACCACCGCGACGACGTGCTGTACTGCGTGGGCGTACCGGTGCCGGGCTGAGCCGGGTTCAGTCAGTACGGAGGAGCCCCCGCTGGTAGCCCGCCGCCACCGCCGACGCGCGGTCGCGCACCTCGAGCTTCGCGTAGATGTGCAAGAGGTGCGTCTTGACGGTGGCCTCGCTGATGAACAGCTTCTGCGCGGACTCGCGGTTGGTCGATCCCGCCGCCACGAGCCGCAGCACCTCCAGCTCGCGGGCGCTCAGCGCGTCCTGCACGGGCCGCCGGACCTGCCCCATGAGCCGGCCCACGACGGCGGGCGACAGCACGGCCTCACCGCGGTACGCGGCCCGGACGGCGCGGAGCAGCTCCTCGCGTGGCGTGTCCTTGAGCAGGTAGCCGGTGGCCCCGGCCTCGATCGCGGGCAGCACGTCGCGGTCGTCGTCGAACGTGGTGAGCACGAGCACCCGCACCGACGGCGCAGCCCGGCGCAGCACACCGATGGCCTCGACGCCGCCCATCGTCGGCATCCGCAGGTCCATCAGTACGACGTCGACCCCGTCCCCCGGGCCGATCCGCGTCAGCGCCTCCGCACCGTGGCCGGCCTCGCCCACCACCTGCATGTCGGCCTCGCCGTCGATCACGCCGCGCAGGCCGTCACGGACGACGGGATGGTCGTCGACGATCAGTACCCGGATCACCGTTCCTCCTCGCCCGACGCCGGTATCGCGGGCACCGACGCGCTGAGCGCCGTGCCCTCCCCCGGCCCGCTCTCCACGCTCAGCGTGCCCGCGACCCGGCGCACCCGCTGCGCCATGCCCGCGAGCCCGAACCCGCGAGGCGTGCCGGGCGTGATGCCCCGGCCGTCGTCGCGGACGTCGAGCACCACGAGATCGTCCATGTACGACAGCGTGACGCCCGCCCGGGTGGCGGCGGCGTGCTTGCCGACATTCGCCAGTCCCTCCTGTGCCACGCGGAAGAGGGTCACCTCGATCTCCGAGAGCAGGGGCCGGGGGTCGCCGGTGGTGTCGACGACGACATCGACCCCAGAGGTCTCGGCCCACTTCTTCGCCATGTCGGTGATGGCGTCGGGCAGCCGGGCGTCGGCGAGGCGCCCGGGCGACAGCGCCGCGACCGACCGGCGCGCCTCGGTCAGGCTCTCCCGGGCCAGCGCGCTCGCGGTGTCGACGTGGCGCCGACGCACTTCCGGCTCGTCGTCGGCGGCGCCGGCGGCCTCCAGCTGGGTGACCACGCCGGCGAGTCCCTGGGCGATCGTGTCGTGGATCTCGCGGGCCAGGCGCGCGCGTTCGTCGAGGATGCCGGCCTCGCGGGCGTGGACCATCAGCTGCGCGTGCAGGGCGGCGTTCTCCTCCAGGGTCTCCGAGAGCCGCCGGTTGGCCTCGGCCAGCTCGTCGTTCTTGCGCTTGCGGCCCTGGGAGAGTTCGTCCGACAGCGACGCGTAGTAGGTGAATCCGCCGGCCAGCAGGCCGTTGAGCACGGCCAGTGCGGCCAACCCGACCAGCACACCCGGGGTGAGAACGATCAGGCCGCCCCCGATCTGGGCGTAGGCCGCGGCGGCCCCCGTGCCCGCGATGCCGCCCCAGCGCCACCGCCCCCGCAGGTACGTGAACGAGTGCAGGTAGCCGAAGAACGTGTAGAAGCCGAACCAGGGCGACCGCGTCGCCAACACGACGGCCAGGGTCAGCATCCCGATCATGTACACCGCACCGGCCCGCCGGCCCGCCGCGAGCGGCCGCTCCCCGCCGGTGAACGCGTAGGTCCAGCCCACGGTCGTCAGCACGAGGGCCGCGGTGACCGGCCAGTACCACCGGTCCGGCGGCACCACCGACAACTCGGTGGCCGCGGAGACCACCGTGATCATGGTGCCGATGCCCACTCCGACGTAGGGCCCCCAGAAGGCGATCGACCGGTCGATCCGGCGTTCGCGGACGGCGAGCTCCGACTCCACGCCCACGGATCGGCCCGTGCCGGCCGCGCGACCCATGCCCGTGAAGGCCCCCGCCCCCCGGCTCACTCCCACCGGAAGAACCTAGCGGCCAGCGTCGTGGACACCAGAGCGATTGCGGCCATCACCACCAGCTGGACGGGCGACGGGCCGGCACCGGTCCACGCGGCCTGGAACGCCCCGACGCCCGGCGGCACGTCCTCGCCGATCCGCACGACCACGTCGGGCAACAGGAACTTGGGCAGGTACACCCCGGCGAACAGCTGGGACACGATGAGCAGCACCGATCCGATCGCGGTGGCCGTCCGTGCGCGCGGGGCCACCGCCGCGATCACCAGCCCGACGCCGTAGATCGCGGCCGTCCCGAGCACGAACGCGGCCAGGAAGCCCAGCGGATGACGCGGGGCCGGCACGCCGAACACCCCGACCGCGACGGCCAG
This sequence comes from Mycobacteriales bacterium, assembly GCA_038231335.1. Classification (GTDB taxonomy): domain Bacteria; phylum Actinomycetota; class Actinomycetes; order Mycobacteriales; family Pseudonocardiaceae; genus Pseudonocardia. The sequence goes on along the minus strand of JBBRLM010000006.1, from coordinate 98,190 downwards.
CATGATCACGGTGCCGGCGGTCGCGGCGGCGAGGTTGATCGACAGCTGCGCCGACAGCACCGCCGACGGGCGCATCGGCGTGGTGGACAACCGACGCAGGATGCCGCGCTCCCGGTAGGTCGCCAGCGTGGTGGGCAGCATCTGCAGGCCCGTGGCCGCGATCGCGATCGCCAGCAACGACGGCGCGAAGTACTCTGTGAAGCGCAGCCCGCCGAACACGGCGGCCGGTTCGCGCAGGGCCGGGACGGCGCCCAGCGCGGCCAGGATCGCGGCCGGCAGCAGGACGGCGACCAGCACCGGCGCCGGGTCGCGCAGGAACAGCCTGGTCTCCGTCCGGACGAGCGTGGTCACGAGGTACCTCCGGTGAGCGAGACGAACGCGTCGTCGAGGGTGGGCTGGTCCAGGTGCAGCTCCGCGGCGACGACCCGGTGGCGGGCCAGCGTCGACGTGACGGACGTCAGAAGATCGCCGCGGCCGATGACCTCGACGCGGCCGCCCGTGCGGCGCAGTGCCGTCACCTCGGCGAGATCGGTGAGCAGGGCGTCGGGGAAGTCGACCGAGGGCCGGAAGCGCAGCGTGCAGTCGGCCCCGGCGACGAGCGCGGACGGGGTGTCCAGCGCCACCACGCGACCCGCGTCGATCACCGCGACCCGGTCGCAGAGGCGCTGGGCCTCCTCCATGAAGTGCGTGACGAGCACGACCGTCACCCCCGCGTCGCGGATCTGCTCGATGGCGCTCCACGTGTCGCGGCGGGCCTGCGGGTCCAGGCCCGTCGTCAGCTCGTCGAGGATCGCGACGCGCGGGCGTCCGACCAGTGCCAGCACGATCGACAGCCGCTGCTTCTGGCCGCCCGACAGCTTCCCGAACGCCGCGTCGCGCTTCCCGGTGAGCCCCCAGCGGTCGATGAGCTCGTCCGGGTCGGCGGGATCGGGGTAGAAGGACGCGTACAGGTGCACGGCCTCGGCCACCCGCAGGCGCTCGGGCAACTCCCCGGACTGCAGCTGGATGCCCAGCACGTCGCGCAGCGCCGCGCGGTCACGTCGCGGGTCGAGCCCGAGAACCGAGATCCTCCCGCCGTCCGGGGAGCGCAACCCCTCGATGCACTCCACGGTGGTGGTCTTCCCCGCCCCGTTGGGGCCCAGCACGCCGAAGATCTCCCCCTCCTCGACGGCGAACGAGACGTCGTGGACGGCGGTGTGGTGGCGGTACCGCTTCTGCAGGCGGTCGACCTCGATGACGGGCATGGGAACGATGGTGCAGCGGCGGGGGCGCGGCCGGATCGACCGTGCCGCCACACCGGGTCAACCGATCGGTGGACCAGCGCTTCCCCACGCTCGGCTCGCGGATCCGGTCGGGCGGAGCCGTCCTGCCGCGATCCCGGTTGCGCGTTAATGTCCTGGTCCATGCCGGAAGGGGACACGGTCTACCTCGCCGGGAAGCGCCTGCGCGCGGCGCTCTCCGGCCGCACGCTGCTGCGCGGCGAGCTGCGGCACCCCCGCCTCGTCGAGCACGACCTCACCGGGCGCACCGTGCTCGACGTCGCCTCGGTGGGCAAACACCTGTTCACCCGCTTCGACGACGGCCGCAGCCTGCACAGCCACTTCCGCATGGACGGCAGCTGGCACCTCTACCGGCCCGGCATGTCGTGGCAGCGGCCCGCGCACGAGGCCCGCGCGATCCTGGAGAACGCCGAACGCGTGGCCGTCGGGTTCGCCCTGCACGACATGGAGCTGCTGCCCACAGCGCAGGAGGACCGGCTCGTCGGGCACCTCGGGCCGGACCTGCTCGACCCCGACTGGTCCGAGGAGCACGCCGCCGAGGCGCTGCGCCGGTTCACCGCGCGCGGGGCGTCGGAGGTGGGGTCGGTGCTGCTGGAGCAGCGGGTGATGGCGGGCGTGGGCAACCTCTACAAGACGGAGGTGTGCTTCCTGCGCGGCTTCTCCCCCTGGACGCTGACCCGCGACGTGCCCGATCCCGCCGGCATCATCGCGCTGTCCCGCGAGCTGCTGCTGCGCAACGCCGACCGCCCCGAGCAGTCGACCACCGGCGACCTGGGCCGCAACCAGCACTAGGTGTTCGAACGCGGCGGTCAGCGCTGCCGCCGATGCGGCACGCGCATCCGCGTGGCGGAGCAGGGCGAAGGCGTCTACGCACGCCCGGCCTACTGGTGCCCCCGCTGCCAGCCCGGGCCCACCCCCGCCCCGCAGCCCCGCCGCCGCTGACCCGCCCATCCGCCACATGGTCACGTGTGGCTGTCCACAGACCCGAAAACCGCCACACGTGACCATGTGGCGGTTCTGGGGACGGCGACGGGCGTCGTCAGGGGTGCTGTCAGGCGGTGCCGGGCTGCTTCTGCGTGTTGATCTGCGGGGTGGCGGGAGCCGGGGCGGAGTCGCCCGAGGTGACCTCACCCGCGACCGGTGTGCCGCGCATCGAGGCGCGGATCTGGTCGAGCCGGGTGGCGCCCGCCATGTCGACCGCGGAGGCCTGGACCTCCAGCATCCGGCCCTGCACCGAGTTCTGTGCGAGGTCGGCGGCACCGATGGCGTTCGCGTACCGCTTCTCGATCTTGTCGCGGACCTCCTCCAGCGACGGGGTGTTACCCGGCGCGGCGAGCTCGCTCATCGACTGAAGCGACTTGGCCGCCTGCTCCTGCATCTTCGCCTGCTCCAGCTGCGAGAGCAGCTTGGTGCGGTCGGCGATCTTCTGCTGCAGCATCATCGAGTTGCGCTCCACGGCCGTGCGGGCCTGGGCCGCGGCCTGGATCGACTGGTCGTGCAGCGTTTTCATGTCCTCCACCGACTGCTCGGAGGTGACCAGCTGCGACGCGAACGCCTGCGCCGACTGCTCGTACTGCTGGGCCTTGGGCTCGTCGCCCGAGGCCCGCGCCTGGTCGGCCAGCACGAGCGCCTGCCGGGCCGATGCCTGCAGCTTCTCGATCTCACCGAGCTGGCGGTTGAGCTTCATCTCCAGCTGACGCTGGTTGCCGATCACCGCCGCGGCCTGCTGCGACAGCTGCTGGTGCTGCCGCTGTGCGTCCTCGATGGCCTGCTGGATCTGCACCTTCGGGTCGGCGTACTCGTCGACCTTCGACGAGAACAGCGCCATCATGTACTTCCAGGCCTTCGTGAATCCGTTGGCCATCTGCTCCGCCCCTCCGAGTGCGACGCCGCTGCGCGAGCGCCGTCCGCCTTCAACAGCCTGTTCGTGTACCGCTGTCTCTTCCAGTGCCATGGTGGCACCCGACCGCCCCAGCTTCCACTGTGGGCGCACGATATCGGGGATCATCCCGAGGCCGCCGTCGGGGCGACCCCGGGGTCGAGGCTACCGGCCGGAAACCACTCGACGCCCGTCGCGCGGGCGACGGGCGTCGGGAAAACGGACGATCCACGCAGTAGCTACGCGGCCACGCGCACCTGGGCCACGGGCCGCGTCCCGACGGGTTGCGTCCCGACGGGCTGCGGCGCCACCGGGTGAGCGGTGGGCAGCAGCGGGAGCGGCGGTGCGAGTGGGTCGGGCGCGCCGGCGAGCCGCAGGTCCATGTGGCGCAGACCCACCGGACGACGCGGGCGGGCCGCGGCCATGGCCTCGGCGATGGTGTCGGCCGCCTCGGTCAACAGTTCGGGCAACGAGATGTCGAGCGCCTCGCAGATGGCCGCCAGCAGCTCGCTGGAGGGCTCCTTGCGACCGCGTTCGACCTCGGACAGGTAGCCGAGGCTGACCCGCGCCCGCCGGGACACGTCGCGCAGAGTGCGCCTGCGCGCGGTACGGGCCCGCCGCAGGGTGCCGCCGATCGCCTCCCGCATCAGCACCGCCATGCGAACCTCCTCGTGCTTCCCCGGCCGGAACGCCGGTGAGATCACCGTACCGAGAATCGGGGCACCGCGTCGCCGGACTGTGCGCGTGGGCCCGTCCGCCCACGGCGAACAGAGGCCCGTTTTCAGGCCGCCGTGGACGTCGAGCGCAACCGTGCCGCCCGTAGGACGTAGTCGAACCCGGTGATGACGGTGAGGGCGATCGTCACGGCCATCACCGCGACCCGGATGGTGTCGACCGTGGGGGATGCGCCCGTCAGCTCGAGCAACGGCAGGACGTAGAGGCCGACGGCCACGGTCTGGACCAGGGTCTTCGCCTTGCCGCCGCGGCTGGCCGGGATGATGCCGTGGCGCAGCACCGAGAACCGCAGCAGCGTGATGCCCACCTCGCGCACCATGATCACGATGGTGACCCACCACGCCAGCTGCCCGAGGATGGACAGCCCGATCAGCGCCGCACCCATCAGCGCCTTGTCCGCGATGGGGTCGGCGATGGTGCCGAACGCCGTGACGAGCCCGCGGCTGCGCGCCAGCTCACCGTCGAAGCGGTCGGTGATGGCCGCGAGCGCGAACACCCCGGACGCGACGAGCCGCCAGCCGGTGTCGGTGCCGCCGTGGGTGAGCAGGGCCGCCAGGAACACCGGTACGAGCACCAGCCGCAGTCCCGTGAGGACGTTGGCGATGTTCAGCAGCGGTGGGGGCCCCGGCGGCGGCGTGCTCATCCCGCGGCCTGCCCTGCCGAAGCGTGCTGAGCTCGGCGGTCCGCAGGCGCGAGGTCGACATGCGTCCCACCCTCACTGCGGGCCGACAGCGAGCTGCGCGGAATCGTCTCCCGCGGCGACACGATGAGGTCCGCACCCTCGGTGCCGACCACCTCGCAGCGCACCAGGTCGCCGATCCGCAGGCCGGAGCCGCGCTCCAGCACGCATTCGCCGTCGACCTCGGGGGCCTGGTGGGCGGCGCGCCCGGTGCACTCGAAGTCGTCGTCCTCCTCGGCCTCGATCAGCACGGTGACCTCGGTGCCGACCCGGTCCTCGGCGCGCTGGCTCATCAGCTCCTCGACGAGCGAGGTGATGCGCTCGACCCGCGCTGAGATTTCTTCTCCTGGAACTTTGCCGTCGTAGTGCTCGGCCTCGGTGCCGTCCTCGTCGGAGTAGCCGAAGACGCCGACGGCGTCGAGCCGCGCGCCGGTCAGGAACGTCTCCAGCTCGGCGACGTCGTCCTCGGTCTCCCCCGGGAAGCCCACGATGACGTTGCTGCGGATGCCGGCCTCCGGCGCCAGCGCGCGGATGCGTTCGCAGAGATCCAGGAAGTCCTTCGTGGAGCCGAAGCGGCGCATGCGGCGCAGCACCGACGGGCTGGAGTGCTGGAACGACAGGTCGAAGTACGGCGCCAGGCCGGGGGTGGTGGCGATGACCTCGATGAGGTCGGGCCGCATCTCCGCGGGCTGCAGGTAGGACACCCGGATGCGGTCGATGCCGGGCACGTGCGTCAGGCGCGGGAGCAGGCGCACCAGCGCGCGCGTACCGCCGGGCAGGTCCTTGCCGTAGGACGTGGAGTTCTCGCTGACCAGCACCAGCTCCCGGACACCCTCCATCCCCAGCCACGCGGCCTCGGCCACGACGTCGTCCGGCGGCCGGGAGATGAACGAGCCGCGGAACGACGGGATGGCGCAGAACGCGCAGCGGCGGTCGCAGCCCGAGGCGAGCTTGAGGTTCGCGACGGGGCCGTCCTTGAGGCGGGTGCGCGCGAGGTTGGGCACCCAGGCGTGCCCCGGGATCTCGACGTCGCCGGACGCGGCCGGGCGCTGCACCGGGGAGATGGGCAGCAGCGTGCGGCGGTCGACCGGCACGTGCGGCTCGGGCGCGTGCCCGCCGATGACGTCGGAGAGGCGCTCGGCGAGGTCCGGATAGGCGTCGAAGCCGAGCACGGCGTCGGCCTCGGGTAGCTGCTCGGCCAGGTCCTTGCCGTAGCGCTCGGCCAGGCACCCGACCGCGACGACCTTGGCGCCCTCGACGTCGGAGGCGGCCAGCAGCGTGTCGATCGAGTCCTTCTTGGCCTGCTCCACGAAGCCGCAGGTGTTGACGACGATGACGTCGGGCTTCTCGTCGGACTCCACGAGCTCCCACCCGGAACCGGTCAACCGACCGGCGAGCTCCTCGGAGTCGACCTCGTTACGGGCGCAGCCCAGAGTGAGAAGGGCAGCCCGCCGTGGAGCGTCAGCGGAACGGGCATCGACGCGGCGGGGTTCGGGCACGGGCACCAGGGTATCCGGCGGCTTGTGATCTACGCTCCTGCCGTGGCAACGGTGGCCGTACGGCGGGCCAGGACCGCCGACGTGACGACGATCAAGGACCTCGTGGACTCCTACGCGGGCCGTGTTCTGCTGGCGAAGGAGATCATCACCCTCTACGAGTCGGTGCCGGAGTTCCTGGTGGCCGAGCTCGACGGGCAGGTCGTCGGCTGCGGGGCCTTGCACGTGCTGTGGGAGGACCTGGGCGAGATCCGCACGGTGGCGGTGCACCCGCGCGTGCTCGGGCAGGGGGTGGGGCACGCGCTCGTCGACGCCCTGATCACCGGCGCCCGCGAGCTGGGCCTGCGGCGGCTGTTCGTGCTGACGTTCGAGAAGCAGTTCTTCTCCCGCCACGGGTTCGCCGAGATCGACGGCACGCCGGTGGAACCGGACGTGTTCGCGGCGATGCTGCGCTCCTACGACGCGGGTGTGGCGGAGTTCCTCGACCTCGCCCACGTCAAGCCCAACACCCTCGGCAACGTGCGGATGCTCGTGCAACTGTAGAGCGCGGCTCCGCCGCCCGTGCGCGGAAATCACTGCTGGAGCAACGATTTCCGCGCACGACCCCGGCCGGCCGCCGGTAGCCTGGCGCCATGGTCGCCCCGACGCCGACGCCGACCCCGACCCCGACCGGCACGCGCTGGCAGCGGCCCGCGGCCGCGGTCCGGCCCTGGGTGGCCACCTACACCGGCTACCGCACGGAGGCCGGGCCGCCTGGCATCCACTACGGGGTCCCGTCCCCGCACCTGACGTTCCTGCTCTGTCTCGACGGCGCGATCGAGATGCTGGGCGACTCCCCGGGCCGCTTCGCCGCGATCGTCGGCGGGTTGCACGACGAGCCCGCCCTCATCGCGCAGGGCGACGCCCAGACGGGCGTCCAGATGCGGCTGACGTGGCGCGGGGCCCGCGCCCTGTTCGGAATCCGCGCCGGCGACCTCGCGGCCGACGTGGTCGATCTCGACTCCTTGCTGGGACGTCGCGCCGCTCCCCTGCTCGACCGGCTGGCCGGTGTCCCGACCTGGCCGGAGCGCTTCGCGGTGCTCGATGCGGAACTCGCCGCGCTCGCCGCCCGTGGGCCCGGTGACCGCGGCGTACGGCCCGAGGTCGGCTACGCGTGGGACCGGTTGGAGGAGACGGGCGGCAACCTGCGGATCGCCGACCTCGCCGCGGAGGTCGGCTGGAGCCGGCGGCACCTCGCCGAGCACTTCCGCACCGAGACGGGCCTGGCCCCGAAGGCCGCGGCCCGGGTCATGCGGTTCGAACGGGCCTGCGACCGCCTCCGCAGCCCCGCCCGCCCGTCCCTGGCCGAGGTGGCGGCCGACGGCGGCTACGTCGACCAGGCCCACCTCTCCCGCGACTTCCGCGACCTCGCCGGCCAGACGGCCACGACCTGGCTGGCCGACCGCCCCACCCCCTGACCCCCGTCCCGCGAGTCGGGCCCTCCGTGCGCGCGAGTCGGTCCGCCGAAGCGCGCGAGTTGACTGAATCGACACGGTGAGTTCGCCATCTCGCCGCGCGAGTTCGCGGATCGACCGAGCGAGTGGTCCCGCTCACCGGACGAGCCCGCACGCCTCGGCGTCGACCTGCATGCCCGATCGGCGAACTCGCTCCGCAGGATGGCGGACTCGCGCGGGGGTGGGGTGCGTTTTGTCCACGACGCCCGGCCCGGCCGCCTCCATGATCGACGCATGACATCGACGATCCCCACCGTCTGGCCGACGTTCGTCTGCCACGACCCCCGCGCCCAGCTGCGCTTCCTCGTGGACGCCTTCGGTTTCACCGAGAGAGCGGTCTACGGCGATCCCCTCGAGCACGCCGAGCTCACCTGGACGGGTCCGGGCGGCGCCGTGACCGGCGGGGTGATGTTCGGCCCCCACCAGCCCGACGACCCGTGTGGCCAGCCGCCCGGCGGCGCGTCGGTACACGTCGTCGTCACGGCGCCCGACTCCCTCTACGACCGGGCGGTCGCGGCAGGTGCCACCGTCGTGCGGGCGATCGAGGACGCCGACTTCGGCAGCCGCCAGTTCGTCGTCCGTGATCCGGAAGGCAACATCTGGAGCTTCGGTACCTGGTACGAGTGAACGCACCCGGCGCCCGACTCGCACGCACGGAGACCCCGACTCGCGCGCATCGAGGGCCCGACTCGCGGAGTGGGTGAGGACTGACTACTGCTGCAGGGTGCCCTGCACGTCGAGGGTGATCTGGATCGTGGAACCCACCACCGGCACACCGCGGGCCAGCATCTGCTGCCAGTTGACCGTGAAGTGCTCGCGGTGCAGCTCGGTGGTGGCCACGGCACCGGCGCGGATGCCGTTCCACTCCTGCATGCCCAGGTAGGTGGTGTCGAGCTGGACGTCGCTGGTCATGCCGTGCAGCGTCAGCTCGCCGTCGATGAGCCAGCGGTTGCCGCCGGGGCGGGAGAAGCGGTGGCTGGTGAAGTGCAGCCGCGGGTAGCGCTCGACGTCGAGGAAGTCGGCCGAGCGCAGGTGGGTGTCACGCGCCTCGGCGTTGGTGAACACGCTGGCGGCCTCGATCAGCACCTCGATCTGCGAGTCCTCGAAATGCTCGTCGATGCGGATCTGCCCGCTGAACTCCTGGAACTGCCCGTAGACCTTCGACATCGCGATGTGGCGGGCCACGAAACGGACCGACGAGTGGTCGGGGTCGATCTCGTAGATGCCGGGCGTCGGCACGGTGAGGGTCTCGTCGGGGATGAGCGTGAGCTGCCCGAGCGGGCGGTGGGTGCCCCACTCGACGTCGGTGCGCTCGTAGAGGCTCTGGTAGCCACCGGCCTCCGCCTGGATGCGGTAGCTGCCGGGCACCACGGCGGCGGCGAAGAAGCCGTAGGCGTCGGTGTCGGAGCGGGCCACGCGCTTGCTGGACCGGTCGAAGATCGAGACCTCGGCACCGGGCAGCGGCTTGCCGTAGTCGTCACGGACCTCCCCGCTCAGCAGTCCGCCCGTCAGCGGGATCGGCATGAGGGCCTGGCGTCCTCCACTGACCGTTCCGGCGTTCTTGCGGCGCTTGCTCCAGAACATCCTGGAACTCCTTCGACGTCGAGCCGCGCGATCCCTGATCGGCCGCGCAGGCCCGACAACTCTGACACGCCGCGTGACCGTTGTGCCCTCCGGGACGCAAGAAAGCCGAAAAAGGTGTGATGATCGCCACTCTGCGTGGCGGTCGGTTCACTCGTCCTCGTCGGGCTCCGGATCGCCACCGCCCCGCATGAGCCACAGCACGCCCTCCAGCTCGTCGGGCTTGATGAGGACGTCGCGGGCCTTGGACCCCTCCGACGGCCCGACGACCCCGCGCGACTCGCACAGGTCCATGAGCCGGCCGGCCTTGGCGAACCCGACGCGCAGCTTGCGCTGGAGCATCGAGGTGGACCCGAACTGCGAGGTGACGATCAGCTCGGTGGCCTGCAGCAGCAGGTCGAGGTCGTCGCCGATGTCGGCGTCGACCTCCTTCTTCTCCCCCGCCTTCTGGGCGGTGACGCCGTCGAAGTAGGTGGGCTCGGCCTGGTCCTTCGCGAACGAGACGACCGCCGAGATCTCGTCGTCGCCGACGAACGCGCCCTGCATGCGGACGGGCTTGTTCGCGCCCATCGGGAGGAACAGCGCGTCGCCCATGCCGATGAGCTTCTCGGCGCCGGGCTGGTCGAGGATGACCCGCGAGTCGATGAGCGACGACGTGGCGAACGCCAGCCGCGACGGCACGTTCGTCTTGATCAGGCCGGTGACGACGTCGACGGACGGGCGCTGCGTGGCGAGCACCAGGTGGATGCCGGCGGCGCGGGCCTTCTGCGTGATGCGCACGACCGCGTCCTCGACGTCGCGCGGGGCGGTCATCATGAGGTCGGCCAGCTCGTCGACGATGCACAGGATGTACGGGTAGGGCCGGTACTCCCGCTCGCTGCCCAGCGGCGCGGTGATCTCGCCGGAGCGGACCTTGCGGTTGAACTCGTCGACGTGGCGGACCTTGTTGACCTGCATGTCCTGGTAGCGCTGCTCCATCTCCTCCACCAGCCAGGCCAGCGCGGACGCGGCCTTCTTGGGCTGGGTGATGATGGGGGTGATCAGGTGCGGGATGCCCTCGTAGGGCGTCAGCTCCACCATCTTGGGGTCGATGAGGATCATCCGGACCTCGTCCGGCGTCGCCCGGGACAGCAACGAGACGAGCATCGAGTTGACGAAGCTCGACTTGCCCGATCCCGTGGAACCGGCGACGAGCAGGTGGGGCATCTTCGCGAGGTTGGCCGTGAGGAAGTGGCCCTCGATGTCCTTGCCCAGGCCGACGACGAGCGGGTGCTGCTCGGCGCGGGCGTTGCCGCTGCGCAGCACGTCGCCGAGGCGGACCATCTCGCGGTCGGTGTTGGGCACCTCGATGCCGACGGCCGACTTGCCCGGGATGGGCGCCAGGATCCGCACGTTGTCGGTGGCCACGGCGTAGGAGATGTTCTTGGTCAGCTGCGTGATCTTCTCGACCTTCACGGCCGGGCCGAGCTCGATCTCGTAGCGCGTGACGGTGGGGCCGCGCGTGAAGCCGGTGACCTGCGCGTCCACCGAGAACTGGTCGAGCACCGCGGTGATGCGCTCGATCATGGCGTCGTTGGCGGCGCTGCGGGTCTTGGGCACGGGGCCGGTGGGCAGCAGGTCACTGGGCGGGAGCAGGTAGGGCGGCTCGCCCTCGCGGCTCTGGACGACCAGCCGCAGCTGCTCACCGACCTCGCCTTCGGGCTCCGGCTCGACGGCGGGAGGGGTGGCCGGGACGCTCGCCGGGGGCTTGCGGGCCCGCGGCGCGACGGGCACGTACTCCTCGACGGGCTCGGGGTCCGGCTCCGGAGGGAGGGGCTCGCCGTCCTCCTTGTAGACGTCCGCGACGCGCGAGGCCTGGCGACGACGGGTCGGGCGGCGCGGGGCGGCAGGCTCGTCGGGGGTGGGCCTTGCGACGGCCTCCGCCGGCTCTTCCTCGACGGCGCGACCGAGCAGCCGCTGCACCCGGTTCGGCACCTCACGGAACGGCGTGGCCGTGAGCACCAGGAACGCGTAGCCCGACAGCAGCACGAGCACCGGCGCGGCGACCCACGCCGTCAGCCCGGTGGCGAGCGGGGTGGCGGCGACGTAGCCGATCGCTCCCCCGCCCTCGGCCCAGCGCGACGGCTGGTCGGGACGGCCGGAGATCATGTGCACCAGGCCGAGCACGCCGAGCGCGAGCAGCAGGGTGCCGACGGCCACACGGGGCCGGGACTCCGGATTGGGCGCGGTGGCCAGCATGACGACGCCGACGATCGCGCAGAGCACGGGCAGCACGACCGCCCCGAGCCCGACGACGAACCCGACGGCCGCGGACAGCCCGTGCCCCACGGGCCCGCCCGCACCCCACCAGATGCCCGCCGCGCTGACGACGGCGAACACGAGCAGAGCCACGCCGATGCCGTCGCGGCGGTGGGCCGGGTCGAGCTCCCGGGCCCGCCCCATCGACCTCCCGAACCTCGCGACGCCGCGGCCGACGCCGTCGATGCCCCGGTCGATCAGGTCAGGGCCCTTGCGGGGCGGGGGCTTGCGTGCGGCGGGGCGCTTGCGGGCGGCCGGCTTGCGTGCCCCCGAGCCCCGGGAGGCCGACCGCGCCGCGGTGCTCCTGCCACCGCTGCCTGCGGGCGTCCGTGAAGCCATGGGCACCACGGTAACGGTGAGCCGACCATGATCCGGTGACCGACGCACCCCGGGCCGACCTCGCAGCCCGTGGAGCCACCTCGCAGCCCGCCGGCGTGCGGCGACGAGCCCGCAGCGCTGCGAGGTCACTCGTAGCGTTTCAGCACCACCCACGTCGTCGTGCGCACCGTCTCCCGCCAGCCCGCCACGCGGTCCAGCACCGCGTCGAGCTCGGCCCCGCTCGGCGCCGTGACCAGCACGATCAGGTCGTACTCCCCCGTCACCGTCTCGATCTCGTCCACCCCGGGCAGTGCGGCGAGACGCCGGACGTAGCCCGCGACGTCGGGTGCGCGGATGACCAGTCCCACGCGGGCGCGGTGGGCGGCGGCGACCCCGGGCAGGGCCACGTCGGCCCGGTAGCCGCGGATCACCCCGTCGCTCTCCAGCCGCTGGACGCGTGCGAGCACCGCCGTGCGCGAGAGCCCGACGGCGCGTCCGAGATCGGCCATCGTGGTGCGGCCGTCGGCGGCCAGCAGGTCGAGCAGACGCCGGTCGAGAGCATCGATCTGACGATTCGTCGGCGGCACGGGCGACATCGTGGCACTTCGCCGGGCGATGCCGACGGTCGGTGTCGTGACCCGTCAGGATCGCGTCAAGACACTTGAAGGCATGACGGTCATCACTCCCGGCCACATCGATCCCGGCAGCGTTCACGAGACGCTGCGCCGCCACCTGCTCGTGGACGGCTTCGACCTCGTTCTGGACACCCGTGCCAGCCGGGGATCGTGGCTCGTCGACGCGCGGGACGGGCGCCGCCACCTCGACCTGTTCAGCTTCTTCGCCTCGGCACCCCTGGGCATGAACCATCCCGCGCTGGCCGACGATCCGGCCTTCCTCGCGGAGCTGGCCGAGGTGGCGGTCAACAAACCGTCCAACTCCGACATCTACACGACGCAGATGGCCGCGTTCGTGGACACGTTCGCGCGAGTGCTGGGCGATCCGGCCCTGCCGCACCTGTTCTTCGTCGAGGGCGGCGCGCTGGCCGTCGAGAACGCGCTCAAGACGGCGTTCGACTGGAAACGCCGCCACAACGCGATGCACGGCCGGCCCGGGCACCTGGGCACGAAGGTGCTGCACCTGCGCAAGGCGTTCCACGGGCGCAGCGGCTACACGCTCTCGCTGACCAACACCGACCCGGTGAAGACCGCGCTGTTCCCGACGTTCGACTGGCCGCGGATCGACGTCCCCGCCCTGCACTTCGACGGTGACGTCCGCGAGGCCGAGGCCCGCGCGCTCGTCCAGGCCCGCGAGGCGTTCGCGGCGAACCCGCACGACATCGCGTGCTTCCTCGCCGAGCCGATCCAGGGCGAGGGCGGTGACAACCACATGCGCCCCGAGTTCCTGCAGGCGATGCAGGCCCTGTGCGTGGAGCACGACGCGCTCTTCGTCCTCGACGAGGTGCAAACCGGCTGCGGCATGACCGGCACGCCGTGGGCCTACCAGCAGCTCGGTCTCCAGCCCGACGTCGTCGCGTTCGGGAAGAAGGTGCAGGTCTGTGGGATCATGGCGGGCGGGCGCGTGGACGAGGTGCCCGAGAACGTGTTCGCCGTGTCGTCGCGGATCAACTCCACGTGGGGCGGCAACCTCACCGACATGGTGCGCTCGCGCCGACAGCTCGAGGTGATCGAGTCCGACGGCCTGATCGAGCGTGCCGGGCTGCTGGGCAAGCGCCTGCTCGACGACCTGGGCACGGTCCCGGGGATCTCGGCGGTCCGCGGCCGGGGCCTGTTCGTGGCCTTCGACCTGCCCACCCCCGCCGCGCGGGCCGAGGTACTCGGCCGGCTGCATGATGATCAGGTGATGATCCTGGGTGGTGGGGAACGCTCGATCCGGCTGCGGCCGGCGCTGACGATTTCCGAGGACGAGCTGGACCTCGCGGTCGCGGCGATCCGTCGGGCGGTGGCGGCGTGAGCGCTACGCGCCCGTGCGCGGATAACGCTGTTCCCGCGACGATTTCCGCTCACGACCCCCGGAGGGTGGGCTCGTACGTCGGTGGCACGTGGGGTACCGACGGTGAGCCTCTCGCCTCGACCAACCCGGCGACGGGCGAGCCGTGCGCGGTGGCGTTGCTCGGCGACTCCGCCACGTTCGTCGACGCCTGCCGCACCGCCCGCGAGGCCCAGAAGGCGTGGGCCGCCACCCCGGCGCCCGTGCGCGGGCGGGTCGTCGAGCAGATCGGACGGCTGGTCGAGGCCAACAAGGAGGCACTGGCCGCGATCGTCACCCGCGAGATCGGCAAGCCGCTGGCCGAGGCCCGCGGCGAGGTGCAGGAGGTCATCGACACCGCCTCGTTCTTCGCCGGCGAGGGCCGCCGCCTCTACGGGCAGACCGTGCCCAGCGAGATGCCCGACAAGCAGCTGTTCACCTTCCGCGTGCCCGTCGGCGTCGCCGCGATCGTCACGGCCGGCAACTTCCCGGTCGCCGTGCCGTCCTGGTACCTGCTGCCCGCGCTGCTCTGCGGCAACGCGGTCGTCTGGAAGCCCGCCGAGTACACCCCGGCCATCGCCGAGGCGTTCACCGAGCTGTTCGTGCGCGGCGGGCTGCCCGCAGGTGTGCTCAACACCGTGCTCACCGACGGCCCCGCCACGTTCGACGGCCTCGGCGCGGCGCTGGAGGCCGGGCTCGTCGACAAGATCGGGTTCACCGGCTCGTCGGCGGTCGGGGTGCGGATCGGCGAGCTCGCCGGGCGCCACCTGCAGAACCCGTGCCTGGAGCTGGGCGGCAAGAACCCGCTGGTCGTGATGCCCGACGCCGACCTCGACCTGGCCGTCGAGGGCGCGTTGTTCTCCGGGTTCGGCACGGCCGGGCAGCGCTGCACGTCGCTGGGCACGGTCATCGTCCACGAGTCGGTGCACGACGAGTTCCTGACCCGCTTCACCGCCGCCGTCGAGGGCGCGGAGGTCGGCGACCCGACCGGCGACGTGCTCTTCGGCCCGATGATCTCCGAGCGGTTCCTGGAGAACTTCGAGAAGCACCTCGCGCTGATCGAGCCGCACCACACCGTGCTGGGGTCCACCGGGCGCATCACCGCGGCCAACCCGCGCGGGAGCTTCACCGGCGAGCCGGGGATCTACGCCCACCCCACGATCGTCGACGGCGTCCGCGCCGGGGATGCGCTGTACTCCACGGAGACGTTCGGCCCGATCGTCGGAGTGGCCACGTTCGACACGTTCGACGAGGCCGTCGAGCTCGCCAACGGCCACGGCTACGGCCTCTCGGCGTCGATCTACACCAGCACGCCGGCGCACGCCTTCCGGTTCCGGGAGCGGGTGACGGCGGGCATGGTGAGCGTCAACAACACCACCAGCGGCGCCGAGGCCCACCTGCCCTTCGGCGGCAACGGGCGCAGCGGCAACGGCAGCCGCCAGTCCGGCATCTGGGTCCTCGACCAGTTCACGAGATGGCAGAGCATGAACTGGGACTTCGGCGGCAAGCTCCAGAAGGCGCAGATGGACACGGCCGAACTCCCTGCGGACACAGGGTTCCGCCTCCCCTAGTTCCGACGAACGGCACTCTCGTCGGAACCTATGCGACGAAAGTGCCGTTCGTCTGAGCTGCGGAGGGCAACGCCCCGGGGTCGTGCGCGACTATCGCCGCGGGAACAGCGTTATCCGCGCACGGGCGGCGGAGCCGCGCGCTCAGCCGCCGAGGAAACGCGAGAGGCCGGCGGCCACCACGCTCGGGCGGCCGGTCAGGCGTTCCTCGCCGTCGGCCAGCGTCATCAGGCGCAGGCCGGCGTTCACCAACAGCCAGCGCAGCGGCTCGGGCTCCCAGCGGCGGCTCCGGTGCCCGACCCACGGCAGGTCGACCAGCGGGTCGGGCGTGCCCGTGATCAGCGCGGCCAGGGTGCGGCCGGCCAGGTTCGCCGTGCCCACGCCGTCGCCGACGTAGCCGCCCGCCCAGCCCAGCCCGTCGGCGTACCCGACGCCGGCGTGCCAGTCGCGGGCGATGCCGAGGGGGCCGCCCCAGGCGTGCGTGAAGTCGCCCTCGCCGAGGTCCGGGAACAGGTCGCGGGCGGCCGCGCGGAGCCCGCTGAACACCCGCTCGTCACGGTCGAACTCCGGCTCGATCCGCGAGCGGAAGTGGTAGGGCGCGCCACGGCCGCCGAAGACGAGCCGGTCGTCCGCCGTGCGCTGGCCGTACACGACGAGGTGGCGGTGGTCGGTGAACGTCTGCCCGCCGGCCAGCCCGGCGGCGTCCCAGAACTCGGCCGGCAGCGGCCGCGTGGCCACGATCAGCGAATAGACCGGCACCACCGACCGCGGGGCGAGCGACGCGCTCCACCCTTCCGTCGCCCGCACCACCGCGCGGGCACGGATCGTGCCGCGGTCGGTGACCACCTCGCGCGGCCCGACCGAGCGCGCCGTGGTGCCCTCGACGATCCGCCCGCCCCGCCGTTCCACGGCCCGCGCCAACCCCCGCACGAGACGGGCGGGCTGGATCCGCGCGCAGTCGGGGGTGAACGCCGCCCCGAGCACGTCCGTGGCCCCCACCAGCGCGGACGCCTCGGCCGGGCCGAGCAGCTGCTCCTCGTCGTCGAGCCCGGCCTGCGCGCGCTGCCACTGCACCGGGGTGCGGGCGAGGGTGACGGTGCCGCCCTTGACCCAGTCACACGCGATGTCCTCCTCGGCGACGGCCTTCCCGACCTCGTCGACGGTGTCGCGCATCGCCGTCCGCATGGCGAGCGCGGCGGCACGGCCGTGGCGGCGGGTGAGCTTGGCGGTGCTCGCGGGGAAGAGCGCCGAGCACCATCCCCCGTTGCGCCCACTGGCCCCGAACCCCGCCACGGCCTGCTCGACGACGACGACGCGCAGCGAGGGATCCGCCCGCAGCAGGTAGTACGCGCTCCAGAGCCCGGTGTAGCCAGCACCGACGATGCACACATCTGCGTCCCCGACCCCGTCCCACGACCGACGAGCGGCACTCTCGTCGGACAGGTTCCGACCAGAGTGCCGTTCGTCGGCGATGGCGGACCACCAGAGGTTCGTCACAACCTCGCCCAGGCCTCGCTCAGCACCCCGCGGAGGATCTGCTCCATCTCGTCGAACTCCGCCTGCCCCGCCACCAGTGGCGGGGCAAGCTGGATCACCGGATCGCCGCGGTCGTCGGCGCGGCAGTACAGGCCGTTCTCGTAGAGCGCCTTCGACAGGAACCCGCGCAGCAGCCGCTCGCTCTCGGCGTCGTCGAAGGTCTCCTTCGTGACCTTGTCCTTCACCAGCTCGATGCCGAAGAAGAAGCCCTCGCCCCGGACGTCACCGACGATCGGGATGTCGAGCAGCTTCTCCAGCGTCGCGCGGAATACCGGCGACTGCTCCTTGACGTGGGCGTTGATGCCCTCGCGGTCGAAGATGTCGAGGTTGGCCAACGCCACGGCCGCCGACACGGGGTGCCCGCCGAACGTGTAGCCGTGCAGGAAGCTCGCGTCGCCGTGGTTGAACGGCTCGAACAGCCGCTCGCTGGCGATCATCGCGCCGATCGGCGAGTAGCCCGAGGTCATGCCCTTGGCGCAGGTGATGATGTCGGGGACGTAGCCGAAGTCGTCGCACGCGAACATCGACCCGATCCGGCCGAACGCGCAGATCACTTCGTCGGAGACGAGCAGCACGTCGTGGGCGTCGCAGATCTCGCGCAGCCGCTCGAAGTACCCGGGAGGCGGTGGGAAGCAGCCACCCGCGTTCTGCACGGGCTCGACGAACACCGCGGCCACGGTGTCGGCGCCCTCGGCGAGGATGGCCTCCTCCACGCGGTTGGCGGCCCACAGCCCGAACTCCTTGCCCTCCAGCCCGCCGGGCGCGCGGTAGGCGTTGGTGTTGGGCACCTTGAACGCGCCGGGAACGAGCGGCTCGAACGGCGCCCGGTACTCAGGCACGCCGGTGAGCGCGAGCGCGCCCTGCGGGGTGCCGTGGTAGGCGATGGCCCGGCTGATCACCTTGGTCTTCATCGGCTTGCCGGTGACCTTGAAGTACTGCTTCGCGAGCTTCCACGCACTCTCGACGGCCTCACCGCCGCCGCTGGTGAAGAACACCCGGTTCAGGTCGCCGGGGGCGTGGTGGGCGAGGCGCTCGGCGAGGTCGATCGCCGCCGGGTGCGCGTAGGACCACAGAGGGAAGAACGCCAGCTCCGACGCCTGCTTCGCCGCCACCTCGCCGAGCTCGCGGCGCCCGTGCCCGACCTGGACGGTGAACAGCCCGGCCAGGCCGTCGAGGTAGGACCGGCCCTGGTCGTCCCAGATGCGGCATCCCTCCCCCCGCACCATGATCGGCACCTGCGCGCCCTCGGACAGCGGCGCGTGGCGGGTGAAGTGCATCCACAGGTGGTCGCGGGCGGCGTCGTTGCGCGACGTGCCCATGGGCGTGGTGCTGCTCATCTGGTTCCCCAGTTGTAGTGCTGCTTGTGCAGCTTCATGTAGACGAACGTCTCCGTGCTGCGGACGCCGGACAGGGCCCGGATCCGCCGTCCGACGAGCTCGAGCAGGTGGTCGTCGTCCTCGCAGACCACCTCCGCCAGCACGTCGAAACTGCCGGCCGTGATCACGACGTAGTCGACCTCGGACATCTCGCCCAGCGCGTCGGCCACGGTGACCACGTCACCGTCGACCCGCACCCCGACCATCGCCTGCCGGCGGAAACCCAGCTGCATCGGATCGGTGACGGCGACGATCTGGATGACGCCGGTCTCCTGCAGCCGGGCCACCCGCTGGCGGACGGCGGCCTCGGACAACCCGACGGCCCGCGCGATGGTCGCGTAGGGCCGGCGTCCGTCCTCCTGGAGCTGCTCGACGATGGCCTTGCCGACATCGTCGAGGAGGGCGCTGGGCGTTACGGCGGTCACGCGACCGAGAGTAGGCGAACTTCCCGGATCAGCGTAGGGATTCCGTTGCGAAGGCGTGCACGAAACACGGATTTCATCGAGTTGCTCCATCCGAGCCTCGAAATACGTCGATCCGCGCTCTACTCTCCCTCCATCAGGTCAGACGCCCGCCGGGAGGCAGCATGAGCACGGAGACGTCCTCGGACGCAGCAGGATTCGGGAGTGCACCCGGTGACAAGGGGCTGAAGGGCGGCGCCCTCGGGCTGGTGTCCAGCGTCGTCATCGGACTCGCGTCCACCGCGCCGGCCTACAGCCTCGCGGCGAGCCTCGGCTTGATCGTCGTGATCGCGGGCGAGAAGTCGCCGGCGATCATGCTGATCGCGTTCATCCCGATGTACCTCATCGCGGTGGCCTACCGCGAGCTCAACGAGGCCGAGCCCGACTGTGGCACCACGTTCACCTGGGCCGGGCGCGCGTTCGGACCGTGGATGGGCTGGCTCGGTGGCTGGGGCATCATCGCCGCCGACGTCATCGTCATGGCCAACCTGGCCCAGATCGCCGGGTCGTACACGTTCCAGCTCTTCGGTGCCGACGACCTCGCGAGCAGCACCCTGTGGTCAACCGTCGCCGGGGTCATCTGGATCGCCGTGATGACCTACATCTGCTACCGCGGCATCGAGATCTCCGCACGCCTGCAGTACGGGCTGCTGGGCATCGAGCTGCTGGTGCTCGCCGTGTTCGCCGTGGTCGCACTCGTCAAGGTCTACTCGGGCGACGGCTCCGAGGGCTCGATCCTCCCCAGCATCGCGTGGCTCTGGCCCGACGGCCTGAGCATGTCCGACATCGTCGACGCCATCCTCATCGCCGTGTTCCTCTACTGGGGCTGGGACACCGCCGTGGCCGTCAACGAGGAGAGCGACGACCCGGGCAAGACCCCGGGGCGCGCCGCCGTGCTCTCCACGCTGCTCCTCGTGGTGACCTACGTGCTGGTCACGGTGGCGACGGTGGCCTTCGCGGGCCCGGGCACGACGGGCATCGGCCTGGGCAACCCCGAGAACGCCAGCGACGTGTTCGCCGCCATGGGGCCCGCGGTGTTCGGCGACTCCGGGATCGGCAAGTTCTTCGTCGTCCTGCTGATCATCTCGGTGCTGACGTCCTCCGCCGCGTCCACGCAGACCACGATCCTGCCCACTGCCCGTGCCGCGCTGTCGATGGGCGCCTACCGGGCCATCCCCGAGCGCTTCGCGAAGATCCACCCGAGGTACCTGACGCCCAGCTACGCCACGTGGGCGATGGGCATCGTCTCGATCATCTTCTACGTCGGCCTCACGCTGATCAGCACGAACGTGCTGGCCGACTCGATCGCGGCCGTCGGCCTGCTCATCGCCTTCTACTACGGGCTCACCGGCTTCGCCTGCGTCTGGTACTACCGCAAGCACCTCCACGGCAGGAACCTGTGGACGAAGGGCGTGCTGCCGGGGCTCGGCGGCCTGATGCTGCTGGGAGCGTTCGTCCAGGCGAGCATCGGCTACGCCAGCCCGGACAACGGCAAGACCGTCGTGTTGGGGATCGGCGGGGTGTTCGTGATCGGCGTCGGGGCCCTCGTGCTCGGCGGCGTGCTCATGGTCGTCTACAGCCGGGTGAACCCGCCGTTCTTCAAGGGCGAGACGCTCGTGCCGGGCGGCTACGACCTGGTGCTCGCCACGGAGGGCGGCCCGAAGATGGGCCTACCCGACTCCGAGGAGCGCACGGTGATCGCGCCCGACCTGTCCAACCTCCCGCCCGGACAGAAGCCGATCGACCCCCGCAAGTAGCCGGCACCCCGCCGAGGGGGGGGTTGCCGACCTCGCAGCCCGCGACGTGGGCGTTCGTGCTGCGAGGTCGGGGGTCAGACCGCGATGACCGTGGGGACGATCATCGGGCGCCTCCGGTAGGTCTCTCCCACCCACTTGCCGACGACCCGGCGCACCTGCTGCGCGATGCGGTGGGTGTCGGTGACGCCGTCGGACTCCGTGCGGGAGAGCTCCGCCTCGATCAGCGGCAGCACCGCCTCCAGGGCCTTCGGGTCCTCGGAGAAGCCCCGGCCCGACATCGTCGGCGAGGCGACCGCGCGGCCCGTGGTGGCGTCGATGGCGATGGTGATGGAGATGAAGCCGCCCTCGCCGAGGACGAGACGATCGGCCAGCGTGGGCTGCTCGATGTCGCCGGTGGAGACGCCGTCGACGTAGGCGCGGCCCACGGGCAGCCGCCCGGTGATCATGGCCTTGCCGTCGATGAGGTCGACCGTGACGCCGTTCTCGGTGAGCACCACCGCGTCGGGCGACACTCCGGTCTGCACGGCCAGCTCGGCGTTGGCCCGCAGGTGGCGCCACTCGCCGTGCACGGGCATGACGTTGCTCGGCCGCACCGCGTTGTAGAGGTACAGCAGCTCGCCGGCGTAGGCGTGGCCGGAGACGTGCACGTTGGCGTTGCGGTTGTCGATGACCTTGATGCCCGCCCGGCGCAGCCGGTTGACCACCCCGAACACGGCGTGCTCGTTGCCCGGGATGAGCGAGCTGGACAGGATCACCGTGTCGGTGGAGCGCATCTGGAACGTGCGGTGCTCGCCGCGGGTGATGCGCGACAGCGCCGCCATCGGCTCGCCCTGGGACCCGGTGCACACGACGAGCACCTGCTCGTCGGGCAGGTCGTCGACGTCGTCGATCGAGACCATGGTGCCGTCGGGCACCGTGAGCAGGCCGAGATCGGTGGCGATCTCCATGTTGCGCAGCATCGAGCGGCCCAGCAGGCACACCCGGCGGCCGTGGATCACGGCGCCGTCGATGATCTGCTGCACGCGGTGCACGTTGCTCGCGAAACAGGCGACGAACGCGCGCCCCGTGGCCTGGCCGATGGCCGCGGCGAGGCTCGGGCCGAGCGTGGCCTCCGACGGCGAGACCCCGGGGGTGTCGGCGTTGGTCGAGTCGCACAGGAACAGGTCGACACCCTCGTCGCCCAGCCGGGAGAACCCGGGCAGGTCGGTGAGGCGGCCGTCGAGCGGCACCTGGTCGAGCTTGATGTCGCCGGTGTGCAGGATGACGCCGGCCGGCGTGCGGACGGCCACGGCGAGGCACTGCGGGATGGAGTGGGCGACGGCGAAGTACTCGCACTCGAACGTGCCGTGGCGCAGCCGGTCGCCCTCGTTCACCTCCAGCATGTGCGGGGTGATCCGGTGCTCCTTGCACTTGGCCGCCACCAGCGCGAGCGTGAACGGCGAGCCGACGACGAGCAGGTCGGGCCGCTCGCGCAGCAGGTAGGGCACCGCGCCGATGTGATCCTCGTGGCCGTGGGTGAGCACCAGGGCGTCGATGTCGCCGAGGCGCTCGAGGATGGGCCGGAAGTCGGGGAGGATCAGGTCGACCCCGGGGGCGTCGGCGTCGGGGAACAGCACCCCGGCGTCGATGATCAGCAGGCGGCCCTCGTACTCGAAGACGGTCATGTTGCGACCGATCTCGGAGATGCCGCCGAGGGCGACGACGCGCAGCCCGCCCTCGGGGAGGGGGCCGGGCGGATTCGTGGGCAGGCCCGGGAGCAGCGCTTCCTCGACGGGAGGCTGCTGTCTGGACTGGTCGCGCCGGTTACCGGGACGCGAACGGCGGTCCGACCGGTTGCGGTCGGACCGTGCGGGTGGACGGCTCAAGAACGGTTCCTCGTTACTACTCGGTACGGAGTGGCGCCCCATGGCGCCCGATCTGCGAAAACTGTGGTGTGGTCACCGGTAGGCGACCTCGGCGCCGAGATCGACGGCCGCCCGGGACCCGAGGGCCCCGTAGCCGCGATCGGCGCGGTGCTTCTCGTGGTCGAGCGCCACCCCGGCCGCGCCGAGGTCGGCGGCGATCGCGGCGACCTGCTCCGGCGTGGCCGGCGGCAGCGGCAGCCGGGGCTCGCCGACGTCGAGACCGCGCAGCCGCAGCGCGGTCTTGGCGAAGACCGCGCCGCCGACGCGTCCCATCGCCCGGATCACCGGGAGCATGGAGGCGTTGATGGACCGCGCGCGCTCGATCTCACCGGCCTCGAACGCGTCGATCATGGCGCGGAGCCGGTCGGCCACGACGTGGCCGGTGACGCTGACGAAACCGACCGCGCCGACCGACAGCCACGGCAGGTTGACCGGATCGTCACCCGAATAGTAGGCCAGCGACGTGGTGGCCAGCACCTCGGTGCCGACGCGCAGGTCGTTGCGGGCGTCCTTGACGGCCACGATGCGCGGGTGCTCCGCGAGCCGCTGCAGGGTGTCCAGCTCGATGGGGATGACGCTGCGCGGCGGGATGTCGTAGAGCATCACCGGGAGCCCGGTGGCGTCGGCGATGGCCGTGAAGTGCAGCACCAGGCCCGACTGCGGCGGCCGCGAGTAGTACGGCGTGACCAGCAGCAGCCCGTGGGCGCCCGCCTTCTCGGCCTCACGCGCAAGGTGCACGCTGTGGGCGGTGTCATAGGTGCCGGCGCCCGCGACGACCGTGGCGCGCTCCCCCACGGCCGACACCACCGCCCGCACCGCCGCCGACTTCTCCTCGTCGGTGGTGGTGGGGCCCTCGCCCGTGGTGCCGTTGACGACCAGCCCGTCGGCGCCCAGATCCACCAGGTGCGCCGCCAGTTCCTCGGTGCGGGCCAGGTCCAGGGCGCCGTCGGCGTCGAAGGGCGTGGCCATCGCGATCAGGACCCGGCCGAACGGACGGCTCGGCTGACGCAGGTCGGCGGCGCTACTCATGCCCTGACGGTACCGCCAGGGCATGACACCGTCAGATGCCGCGCCCTGCCGACCGGAAGGCCGCCACCGCAGCGGCGTCGCCCTCGACCTCGACGCGGACTGCGTCGCGCCCGAACCCGAACAGCACCAGCTCGCCAGGCTCCCCGACGAGGGTGACCACGCCCGAACCGGTGGTGACCACGTGCTGTTCCCCCGACGGACGGCGCAGCACCACCCCCGGGGCGGCGCTGCGGAACAGCATCCGGCCCATCCGCTGCAGCAGCGCCCACAGCTCCGCGTCGCGGGTGGGGTCGGCCGGGCGCGGCTCCCAGCCCGGCTCGCCGCGGCGGACGTCCTCGTGGTGGACGAAGAGCTCCCCGCCGTTGGCAAGCTTGTCGACCGCCGGGACGCGGAACGGCGACCAGGCCGGCGCGCCGCCGCGCAGCAGCCCCACGGCGTCCGACCAGGGCATCGGCTCGTAGCCGGCCATCGCCTTGTCGGTGACCGACGCCAGGGCGGGCACGAACATCCCGATCGACGCCCACGGCTGGCGCTCCCGCACCAGGAGGTGGTCCAGCAGGTCGCGCGTGGTCCAGCCCTCACACAGGGTGGGCCGGTCGGGCCCCACCTTCTCGAACTCGTCGCAGATCGCCGCACGTTCGTCGACAGCCAGGGTCATGGTTCTGAATCTACGCAGGGGCCGACGGCGGCGGTCACCCCGCGGTGGTCCGATCCGGGCAGGGTGATCTGCCGCGACCCGTCAGCGCACCAGCCCGGGGTGACCAGCAGGTGGTCGATGCGCAGCAGCAGCGGCAGCCACTTGCCGGTGGAGGTGAACGACACAGCGCCGGAGCGGGCGGCGTCCACGAGATGCGTGGGCCCGACGAGGAAGCGGTAGTCCCGGCCGCGGTCGGGTGAGTTCAGGTCACCGGCGACCACCACCGGGCCCGGTTCGGCGGCGACCCGGGCCACCAGCGCCGTCATGATCGCGTGGTGTTCGGCGACGGTGGCCTGGTAGCCGCCCTCGTCGGTCAACCACGGCCGGGGCACGTGCAGGGCGTAGACGACGAATGGCCCGGCCGGCCCGTCGACCTGCACCCGCATCCCCGGCAGCGCCGGTCCCGGGCCCTCCAGCAGGCGGATCGGGAGCCGGCTGAAGACCGCGACGCCGGGGCCGCCCTGCTCGGTCTCGCGGTACGGGTAGGCGTCCGACAGGGCCGTCCCGAGAGCGGGGGCGTACTCCGAGACCACCAGCACATCCGGGTCGGCGGCGAGCAGCGCCGCGCCCGGTGTGCGGACGCCCATGACGTTGGCCGCACCGACGGTGACCGCAGCCCCTGGCGCCACCGTGCCGTCGTCGGCGGGGAGCCACGGCCCCACGACGGCCACGACGCCCAGCACCAGGGCGGACGCGGCCGCCACCAGCCACTCCCGTCGCCACCGGGCGGCCAGCGCCGCGCCCACGACGACCGCCGCGACCACCACCGGCAGCAGGACGGCGACGACGTCGCCGACCACCCCCAGCGCGTCGCGCAGCAGGAACCAGGACCAGGGCACCGCGGCCACGACGAGCGCGGCGCCCCACCGGACTAGCCCTCTGTGACGAATGGACTCGACGCGATCTCGGAGCCGTCGTCGAGCTTCTGGATGTCGAAGTCGTTGAACACGTTGGGGACCTCGCGCTGCAGCTGGCGGAGGCATTCGATGGCCAGCCCGCGGATCTCGACGTCGGCGTGCTCGGTGGCGCGCATCGCGATGAAGTGGCGCCAGGCCCGGTAGTTGCCGGTGACGACGATGCGCGTCTCGGTGGCGTTGGGGAGGATCGCCCGCGCGGCCTGGCGGGCCTGCTTGCGGCGCAGCGTGGCGTTGGGCTCGTCGGCGAAGCGCTTCTCCAGGCCCTCGAGCAGCTGCTCGTAGGCCGTGACCGCCGCCGCCGCGGCGTCGGAGAACAGCTTGTGCAGCGCCGGATCGTCGGAGATGGCCTCGGGCTCGACCATCGCGGCATCGCGCTCGGGGACGTAACGCTGCGAGAGCTGGCTGTAGGAGAAGTGGCGGTGACGGATGAGCTCGTGGGTGAGCGATCGCGAGACACCGGTGAGGTAGAAGCTGACCGAGCCGTGCTCCAGCACGGACAGGTGGCCGACCTCGAGGATGTGGCGCAGGTACCCGGCGTTGGTGGCCGTGGCCGGGTTGGGCTTCTTCCACGACTGGTAGCAGGCCCGGCCGGCGAACTCGGCCAGCGCCTGACCCCCGCCGGCGTCAGTGGTCCACGGCACGCCCTCGGGTGCCACGAACTCGGTCTTGGCGACGAGCTGGACTCGCGGTGACACGCTCTGGGGCACGTTGTCCGGCATGCTCAGGAGGGTAACGGGGACCCCTGACAGTTCTGTCTGACGCCACGTGACGCTTGACTGACGTCATGTTCGACGCCACTATGGCGTCATGGACCTCAGTCAGTACGTCACGCAGCTGCGGGAGGACCTCGCGTCCGCCGCCGCTGCGGGCGACGAGCAGACGCAGCGCACCGCCGCCCTGCTCGGCGCCGCCATCGAGCCGGCCGCGCGGCTGGCCCTCATGAACGCCCTGTCCGACCTGGCGGCCGAGGTCACGGCCGCGCTGCCCGACCACGTCGTCGAGGTACGCCTCGACGGCCGTGACGTCCGCGTGGCCGTCACGGGTGACGCCACCGCCGAGCCGGAGCCCGAGCCCGCGCCGACGGGTGGCTTCGGCGGGTTCGGTGGCTTCGGCCAGGGGGGCGACGCGGGCGACATCTCCCGCATCACCCTGCGGCTGGTCGAGCAGATCAAGGGCCAGGCCGAGCAGGCCGCGGCGTCGCAGGGCATGTCGCTCAACTCGTGGGTGGCGCAGGCCGTGCAGGGAGCGCTGTCGGGCCAGGGCGGACCGGGCCGCGGCCGCCCCGGGCGTCCCGGACGTGGGGGCAGGGACGATCGGCGGATCCAGGGATGGGTGCAGGGATGAACGACATGATCGATTTCTCCAAGGACGAGTCGGGCACGCCGTCCGACGAGGTGCGGCGCGAGTCGTGGCCGGTCAAGGGGGCGGCCGAGCTGGAGGTGAGCATCGACGTCGGGCGGATCACCGTCCACGTCGACTCGGACGCCTGCGAGGAGGTGACGGTCGAGGTGCGCCACGACCCCACCGTCGGCGGCGGCTGGGCCCAGGGCCTCACCGGCCTCGTGAACTGGCTCGGCAACGCGACCGGTGCCCCGTCGGGCGACCCGTCGAGGCTCGCCGCCGACGCCGTGGCGGCCGCCGAGATCAGCTGGTCGGAACCGGCGCGCCGGCTGGTGGTGCGCTCGTCACAGGAGCTGCCGCTGCGCATGGTGCCGCTGGAGGTCACGATCACCGCGCCCCAGGGCTCGCGGATCGCGGCCCGCACCGGCGCCGGTGACGTCACGGTCACCGGGATCGCGGGCTGGGCCGCGGTGCGCACGGGCGCAGGCTCCGCGACCCTCGAGGCTGTGGACGGCGACGCCGACGTCACCACCGGATCCGGCGACGTCGCAGTCGGGCCGGTCAGCGGGCGCACCCGCGTGCGCACCGGGTCGGGCACCATCCGGCTGGCCGACGTCGGGGGGACCACCGACGTCAAGGCCGGCAGCGGCGACGTCGACCTCGGCGTCGTATCGGGCGACCTCGGCGTGCGCACCGGCTCGGGCGACCTGCGGATCGCCGACGCCCGCTCTGGCCGCTACGAGCTGACCACCGGCTCCGGCGAGCTGCGCGTGGGCGTGCACCCGGGCGTCACGGCCGAGCTGGACCTCTCCTCCGGCTCGGGCTCCGCCCGCAGCGACCTGGAGGTGGGCGGCGCGGCCCCCACCGGAGGCGCAGCGGTGCACGTCCGCGGCCGCACGGGCAGCGGCGACGTGCTGGTGACGCGGGCCGTCCCGGCCTGAGTCACGCGCACAACCACCCGCCGAGCACGGTGATCACGGGCAGATGGTCGTCAGTGGAGATCACCTGGCGACCACCTGCCCGTGATCACCGCCGTCCCAGGGCGGCGGCCAGCGGAACGGCCAGGTTGCCGCGGGGACCGGCCACCACCGCGTCGAGGCCCAGCCAGGCGGCCATCGTGTGCAGCTCGGCGGCCAGCTCGGCCACCACGCGCGCGGTGTCGACACCGGTCTCGGCGAACGCGCCGGGCACCCGCAGCGTGCTGGTGGC
This sequence comes from Mycobacteriales bacterium, assembly GCA_038231335.1. Lineage (GTDB taxonomy): Bacteria > Actinomycetota > Actinomycetes > Mycobacteriales > Pseudonocardiaceae > Pseudonocardia. The sequence goes on along the minus strand of JBBRLM010000006.1, from coordinate 70,650 downwards.
GCGGTCGGCCTTGAGATCGACGCGGGCCACCAGCTCGCCGTCGAGCAGGAACGGGAACACGTAGTAGCCGTACTCCCGCTTCGGCTCGGGCACGTAGATCTCGATGCGGTAGCGGAAGCCGAAGATCCGCTCGGTGCGATCGCGCTCCCAGATCAGGGGGTCGAACGGGCAGAGCAGGGCGCGGCCCGTGACCCGCCGCGGCATCCTCGTGCCGGGCCGCCGGTAGGCGCGGTGGCGCCAGCTGTGGACCTCCACCGGCTCCAGCTCGCCCGCCTCCACGAGCTCCGCCACCGCCTGCTGGCTCCGCGCGGGGCCGAGGCGGTAGTAGTCACGCAGGTCGGGCTCGGTGGCCACGCCCAGCGCCGAGGCCGAGTTCAGGACCAGCCGGCGGGCGGCCTCGTCGGGATCGACGGGGGGCACCGCCAGCACCTCCGGCGGCAGGACGCGTTCGGGCAGGTCGTAGAGCCGTTGGAAGTTGACGCGCGTGCCGGTGGTGAGCTGGCCCAGCCCGAACAGCAGCTCGCACACGCGCTTGACGTCGGAGCGCTCCCACCAGGTGGCCCCGGGCGGCCGCGGCGCGCCGGTGGCCCCCAGCGCCTGCTCCAGGGTGCCCGCGCTGGCCGGGCCGAGCTCCTTGACCGCGGACAGCACGTCGTCGACAAGGGTGGGCTCGCGCTCGGCGATCTCCTCGGCGAAGCGCCACCATCCCTTGCGCTTGGCCCCCGACATCAGCAGCGGCCAGTCGGCCACCGGCAGCAGGCTGGCCTCGTGCGCCCAGTACTCCACGAGCAGCCGCGGACGGCGCGCCGAGTGGCTCCACGCGGCGTCGTCGACGAGGGCGGCGTCGTAGGGGCCCAGCCGGCTGAACAGCGGCATGTAGTGGGCCCGCACCGCGACGTTGACGGAATCGAGCTGCAGCAGCCGGGTGCGGTCGACCGTGCGGACCAGGTGCCGGCGAGTAACCGGCCCGGCGGGCCGCGCGTCGGCGAAGCCCTGTGCGGCGAGGGCGGCGCGGCGGGCGGCGGCGGGGGTGATGCGATCGGTCACGGCCCCGATGCTGCCACGGGGGTACGACGTTTCCGGACGGCGGAAGGCCGCTCGGCCACGATCACCAGCACCACGGCCACCAGCACGATCGCCCCGCCGACGAGCTGCAGCGCCGTGAAGCGCTCGCCGACGACCAGCACGCCCAGCAGCACCGCGATCACCGGATTGACGTAGGCGTAGGTCGCGACGGTGGAGACCGGCAGCGTCGAGAGTGCGAACGCGTACGCGCTGAACGCCCCGAGCGACACCACCACGGCCATGTAGACCCACGCCCACCACGACACCGGCGTGATCGCTACGGGATCGACCTGTTCCCCCGCCGCGGTGCCGGCGACCGTCAGGATCACGCCTCCCACGAACATCTGCAGCGCGGCCATGGCGAACGGATTCGCGGGCACCGGCAGCCGGGTCGTGGCGAAGGTGCCGGTGGCCCAGCCGAGGCTGGCCAGCAGCACCAGCCACGGACCCCACCACGCGCTGCCGCCGACACCGCCCGACCCCTGACCGGCCAGCACGAGCACCGCCAGTCCGACCACCCCCACGGCGACACCCCCCACCGTCGCCGCCCGCGGCCGGTCTCCGGTGACGGCGCGCAGGATCACGATCCACAGTGGCACCGCGGCGATCAGCAGAGCCGCCAGCCCGGACGCGACGGCCTGCTGCCCGAGCACGACGAGCCCGTTGCCCCAGGCGGGCAGCAGCAGGCCCGACAGCGCCGTCGTACCGAACTGGGCGAGGTTCATGCGGAACGCCCCGGGACCGGCCACGGCGAGCACCACCAGCACGAGCAGGGCGCCACCGACCAGGAACCGGAAGCCCCCGGCCAGCAGCGGCGGCACCGTCGTGATGATCAGCCGGTTGGCCAGGTACGTGGACCCCCACAGCACGTACACGACGCCGAGCGCCGCCCACGGCAGGTTGACGGTCGGTCGGCTGCGGGTCACCCCCCGACGTTGTCATGCGCAACGACCGATGTCGCCCCCGTTCCACGCCCTGGACGCCGACGGGGTATCCATCTCCCATGGCCATCGCCGCGGTCCGAGCCGCCACTCCCGTTGACGTCGGCGAGATCGTGCGCATCCAGGCCGACACCTGGGCCGCCGCCTACGCCTCCCTGGTGCCGGCGACGGCGATCGAGCAGTTGCGCGGCCCCGAGGCCCGGGCGGCGTGGACCGGGGCGGTGTCGGCCGGGACCGGACACGTGCTGCTGGCCACCGAGGGCGAGTGGACGGTGGGTTTCGTGGCTGCGGCGGTGGCGGGCGAGCCGTCGGGGCACGACGCGTGGGGGGAGATCGGCACCCTGCTCGTCGAGCCACGCTGGAGCCGGCGCGGCCACGGCGGCCGCCTGCTCGCCACCGCCGCCCACGCGCTGCAGCAGGCCGGGGCGATCTACGGCCTGGCCTGGATCCCCGAGGCCGACGAGGCCTCCCGCCGCTTCTACGCCCGCGCCGGCTGGGAACCCGACGGCACCGTCCGCGCGTTCGACACGGGCGGCGGCACCCTCCGCGAGATCCGCATGACCGGCGCCCTCGACCTGAAACTGACCGACTGACCCACCCACCCCCGGCCTGCCCCCACCCCCGGCGCCTTCGCCACCCCACCGCGCGAGTTGACCGTTTCGACACGGCGAGTTCGCGAGACGCGCACGCGGCGCCGAGGCCGGATGATCGCGGTGCTCCGCACGTCAGCGCCCCGGACGGTCCATGGGGCACGGTTCGCGGCGATCATGACGAGCCACGGGCCGGCGTGATCGGGGTGTGCCGCACGGCAGCGTCCTCGCCGGGGCCGTGGTGTGCGACGGACCGCGATCATGGACGCCGCCGCCCGCAGGGGCCAGTCACCTCGCAGCCCGTCGCAGGTCGTCGCAGCACGCCGACACGCTGCGAGGACGTCACGCGCGCTGCGACGTCGGGATCAGAGGCCGAGGAGGGGTTCCAGGCCCACCGTGAGGCCGGGGCGGTCCAGGACCGCACGGACCGCCAGCAGGACCCCGGGCATGAACGAGCCGCGGTCGAGGGAGTCGTGGCGCAGCGTCAGGGTCTCCCCCGCCGTGCCGAGCAGCACCTCCTGGTGCGCGACGAGGCCGGGCATGCGCACCGAGTGCACGTGGATGCCGTCGACCACCGCGCCGCGGGCCCCGTCGAGCTGGTCGGTCGTGGCGTCGGGCAGGGGGCCGGCGCCGGCCTCCGCGCGGGCGGCCGCGATCAGCGAGGCCGTGCGCACCGCCGTGCCCGACGGCGCGTCGACCTTGCCGGCGTGGTGGAGCTCGATGACCTCGACGGAGTCGAAGAACTTCGCCGCCTGCTGCGCGAACTGCATCATCAGCACCGCGCCGACGCCGAAGTTGGGGGCGACCAGCACGTGGCCCGGAGTGGCATCGAGCCAGCCGCGGACGGTGGCGTACTTCGCGTCGTCGAAGCCGCTGGTGCCGACAACGACGGCGATGCCGTGGTCGAGGCCGAACCGGACGTTGGCCAGGGCCGCGCCCGGGTGGGTGAAGTCGACGACCACCTGCGCACCGGCGTCCACCAGCCCTGACAGGGCGTCGCCGAGGTCGAGCCGGGCCTCCAGCTCCAGATCGTCGGCCCCCTCGACGGCCCGGCAGACCTCCGAGCCCATGCGCCCCTTCGCGCCCAGCACACCCACCTTGATGCTCACGGCAGGCAGCCTAATCAGGCCAGGGTGAGGCCCACGATCCACACTCCGGCCGCCAGCACCCCGGTGACCAGCTCGATGACGATGCTCCAGCCGACCGCGGCCAGTGCCCCGCGGGTGGACCGCCCGGCCAGCGCGTTGTCCTTGAGGCGGGCCAGCTCCGCGAGGTAGGTGCCGAGCACGAAGCCGAGGAACAGCCCGATCACGGGGACCACGAAGAACCCGACGATCCCCAGGACCGCTCCGAGGGCGACCGACCGCCCCGGCACGCCGGCGTCGCGCAGCCGGCGCCCCGGCACGAGGTACTTCACCACGCTGCCGACGACGATCACCGCGAGCGCGATCCCGAGGACGGTCCAGCCCAGCGCGTCGCCCCGCGGAACGGCCCACACGCCCACCCCCGCAGCGACGAGGACGAGCCCTGGCAGCACGGGGACGACGATGCCCACGATCCCGACGACGATCAGTACGGCGGCAACGAGGATCTCGGTGGTCACGCGCGGATGATCGCACGGAGGTCGTGCGCGGATGTGAGGGCGGGAACAGCGTTATCCGCGCACGGGCGGCGGCAGCCGCACCCCTCAGGCCAGGGTGCGCAGGGACGCGGGGAGGTCGCGTTCCTTCTCGTACGGGCCGACCACCGCCGCCGTCAACGGCTGGGCCAGCAGGTCGCGGGCCAGTTCCGTGACCTGCTCCGGTGTGACCGCGGCGACGCGTTCCAGGCTCTCGGCGATGGTGCGCTGGCGACCGTGGTCGAGTTCGGAGCGGCCGATGCGGTTCATCCGCGACGGGGTGTCCTCCAGCCCGAGGACGAGCCCGCCGCGCAGGTTGCCCTGTGCCCGGACGACCTCGGCGGGCGTGAGCCCCCCACCCGCGACGTCGGCGAGCACGCCTCGGATGACCGTGGTGACCTCGTCGAGCCGCTCCGGCGCGCACCCGGCGTAGACGGCGAAGCTGCCCGTGTCGGAGTAGCCGATCGTGGACGAGTACACCGAGTACGCCAGCCCCCGCTGCTCGCGGACCTGCTGGAACAGCCGGGAGCTGGGCCCGCCGCCGAGCGCGGTGTTCAGCACCGAGAGCGCGCTGCGACGGGGATCGTGCCGCGACAGACCGGTGACGCCGAGCATCAGGTGGGCCTGCTCGCAGTCCTCGTCCATCAGCACGAGCCGCGCGCCGGGCTCCAGCACCGCGGGCTCGGGACGGCGCGGGGCCACGGGGGCCACGTCGCCGGCGCGGGCCATGGCCGGGCCGAGGGTGGCCGCGACGAGCTCCACCACGTGGGCGTGATTCAGGTTGCCGGCCGCCGCGACGACCATGCGCGGCGTCGTGTACTCGCCGCGCCAGAACTCGTGCAGCGTGCCCCGGGTCATGCCCTTGATCGACTCCTCGGAGCCGACGACCGGGCGGCCCAGCGGGTGCGCACTGAACAGCGTCTCGTCGAACAACTCGCCGAGCAGGTCCTCGGGGTCGTCGTCGCGGATGGCGATCTCCTCGAGCACCACCCCGCGCTCGACCTCGACGTCGGCCGGGTTCAACGTGGCGTCGGTGACGACGTCGGCGAGCACGCTCATCGCGAGCGGCAGGTCCTCGTCGAGCACCTGCGCGTAGTAGCAGGTGTGCTCCTTCGCGGTGAACGCGTTGAGGTCGCCGCCGACGGCGTCGAGGTCCTCGGCGATCGACGCCGCGCTGCGTCGCGAGGTGCCCTTGAACAGCAGGTGTTCCAGGTAGTGCGCGGCGCCGGCCTGCTCCGGTGTCTCGTCGCGGGAGCCGATGGCGATCCAGATGCCCAGCGACACCGAGCGGACGCCGGGCACCGTCTCGGTGACGACGCGCAGCCCGCCGGGGAGGGAGGTACGTGAGACGCCGCCGGGGGCGGAGGCCGAAGCCGCCGCCCCCGACGGGGTGATCAGTGAGGTCAAGAGACCTCGGCCGGCTCTTCGACGGGCGCGGGGGCCTCGCCGTTGGTGGCGGCGTCACCCTCGACGACCGGGATCAGGCTGATCTTGCCGCGGTTGTCGATGTCGGTGACCTCGACGCGGATCTTGTCGCCGACCTTGGCGACGTCCTCCACCTTGGCGATGCGCTTGCCGTTGCCCAGCTTGGAGATGTGGACGAGACCGTCCTTGCCGGGGACGAGCGAGACGAAGGCACCGAAGGCGGCGGTCTTGACGACCGTGCCCAGGAACCGCTCACCGATCTTCGGCAGCTGGGGGTTGGCGATCGCGTTGATCATGCCGATCGCGGCCTCGGCCGACTCCCCGTCCGACGCGCCGACGTAGATCGTGCCGTCGTCGTCGATGGAGATGTCGGCACCGGTCTGCTCGGTGATCGAGTTGATCATCTTGCCCTTCGGGCCGATGACCTCGCCGATCTTGTCGACCGGGACCTTCACCGTGACGACGCGAGGAGCGAAACGGCTCATCTCGTCGGGGCGGTCGATGGCCTCGCCGATGACCTCGAGGATGGTCATCCGGGCGTCCTTGGCCTGGGCCAGCGCGGCCGCGAGGACCTCGGACGGGATGCCGTCGAGCTTGGTGTCGAGCTGCAGCGCCGTGACGAACTCCGGCGTGCCGGCGACCTTGAAGTCCATGTCGCCGAACGCGTCCTCCGCACCGAGAATGTCGGTGAGGGCGACGTAGCGGGTGGAGCCGTCGACCTCGTCGGAGACGAGGCCCATCGCGATGCCCGCGACCGGCGCCTTGAGCGGCACGCCGGCGTTGTAGAGCGACATCGTGGAGGCGCAGACCGAGCCCATGGACGTGGAGCCGTTGGAGCCGAGGGCCTCGGACACCTGGCGGATCGCGTACGGGAACTCCTCGCGCGTGGGCAGCACGGGCAGGAGAGCCCGCTCGGCCAGCGCGCCGTGGCCGATCTCGCGGCGCTTCGGCGAACCCACCCGGCCGGTCTCACCGGTGGAGTAGGGCGGGAAGTTGTAGTGGTGCAGGTAGCGCTTGTGCGTCTCCGGGCCGAGCGAGTCGATCTGCTGCTCCATGCGCAGCATGTTGAGCGTGGTGACACCCATGATCTGGGTCTCGCCGCGCTCGAACAGCGCCGAACCGTGCGCCCGCGGGACGACCTCGACCTCGGCCGAGAGCGGCCGGATGTCGGTGAGCCCACGGCCGTCGATCCGGACCTGGTCGCGCAGGATGCGCTGGCGCACGAGCTTCTTGTTCAGCGACCGGAACGCGGCGCCGAGCTCCTTCTCGCGACCCTCGAACTTGGCCTCGAGCGAGGTGAGGACCGAGAGCTTGACCTCGTCGAGCTTCGACTCGCGGTCCTGCTTGCCCGCGATGGTCAGCGCGGCGGCCAGGTCGGCGGAGCCTGCGGCCTCGACGGCCTCGAAGACGTCCGACTGGTAGGCCGGGTAGGTCGGGAACTCGCGCGTGGGCTTCGCGGCCACGTCGGCGAGCGCCTGCTGCGCCACGCACAGGGTGCGGATGAACGGCTTGGCCGCCTCCAGACCCGCGGCGACGACCTCCTCGGTGGGCGCCTGGGCGCCCCCGGCGATGAGCTCGTTGGTCTCGACGGTGGCCTCGGCCTCCACCATCATGATGGCGACGTCGTCGCCCACCACGCGGCCCGCGACGACCATGTCGAACACGGCGCGCTGGAGGTCCTCGTACTGCGGGAACGCGATCCACTGGCCGTCGATCAGGGCGACGCGGACGGCGCCGATCGGGCCGCTGAAGGGCAGGCCCGACAGCTGGGTGGACAGCGACGCGGCGTTGATCGCCAGCGCGTCGTAGGGGTCCTGCGGGTCGAGGCTCATGATCGTGACGACGATCTGGATCTCGTTGCGCAAGCCGTCGACGAACGACGGGCGCAGCGGCCGGTCGATCAGGCGGCAGGTCAGGATCGCGTCGGTACCGGGACGACCCTCGCGGCGGAAGAACGAGCCGGGGATCTTGCCGATCGCGTACATGCGCTCCTCGACGTCCACCGTGAGGGGGAAGAAGTCGAAGTGCTCCTTGGGGTGCTTCGACGCCGTGGTGGCGCTCAGCAGCATCGTCTCGTCGTCGAGGTAGGCGACGACGGAACCGGCGGCCTGGCGCGCGAGGCGCCCGGTCTCGAACCGGATGGTGCGGGTGCCGAAACTGCCGTTGTCGATGACGGCGGTGGTTTCGTGCACGTTCTCAATCGGGTCGGTCATGTAGTGGACATCTCCTCTTTCGGGAGGGAGACGCCACGCCACCCGGCGGGAGCCGATCTTCGATCGAAGCCTCCGGGTCATTCCCGGAAGCCACTACCGAGGACCGGCGGAACGTGCCGGTGCGTGGCGTCGGAGGTGGAGTTGTAGTGATCGAGCCGGGCCGCGGTGTGCGGCCCGGCCCGGTACTTCAGATCAGCGGCGGATGCCGAGGCGCTCGATCAGCGACCGGTAGCGGGCGACGTCGACCTCGCGCAGGTACTTCAGCAGCCGGCGGCGCCGGCCGACGAGCAGGAGCAGGCCACGACGGCTGTGGTGGTCGTGCTTGTGCATCTTCAGGTGTTCGGTGAGGTCGACGATGCGCTTGGTGAGCAGCGCGATCTGGGCCTCGGGGGACCCGGTGTCGCCCTCGTGGACGCCGTAGTCGTCCAGGATGGTCTTCTTCTGTGCGGCGTCGAGTGCCACGTGCTGTCCTCTTTCGTTGCTGTGCCGTGCGGCCCGGTGTCAGGAAACGCGGATCACCGAAGGTGCTGGACTGTGACTTCGCAAGCTCGGTCACGCCGGTCGCGGCCGCCACGGACTGCAGCCGGACCCAGCACATGACGCTACCAGCAACGACTGGTGGAGGCGGCGGCTACCCGTCGGAGTGCGCCGACACGGTGAGGGTCCTCGAGGTGCCCTCCGCCCCCGCGGGCCAGACGGTGAACGTGTGGCTGGTGGTGGTGCCCGGTGTGCAGGCGAACGGGAACTCCTGCTGGCCCTTCGCGGGATAGGACGTGCCGTAGGCGCCGTAGGTGGTCGGGTTGTCGACGGCGAGCGCGGCCCCGTCCACGCCGGTGACCGACCATGCGATCGTGACGCCCTTGCCGGGCGTCGAGAACGGGGCGTCGGGGGTGCCGTGCACGGCGCAGACCGGCTGGGACACGACGCGGAAGCTCGCGATCGCCGGGGTGCTCCGGCTCCCGCCGGACTGTCCACCGGTGGCGCTTCCACCCCCGTTCGAGCCGCCGTTCGAGGCGCCGCCGTTCGAGGCGCCGCTCGTGGACCCGCCTCCACCGCCACCGTTCGTCTGCCCGTCCGCGGCGGCGGCCGGGGCGGCGGCACCGGCCGCCGTGCCGGCTGCGGAGGCCGCGTCCGCCGCGGGCGCTGCGGGCGCTGCCGACGAGTGGGCCACCGGCGCCAGGGGGTAGCCCGTACCGCACGCGGTCAGCGCGCCGGTCGCGGCGGCGGCCAGCACGGCGAGGGTGAGGGCGCGGCGGGTCCGCGCCGGCCCGTGCCCGCGGGCCGGGCCAGGAGCCGTGCTGGTGGTCGGCGTGGTCATGATGGGCTCCCCCGGATGGTGGTCGGCGGGACCTCCCCGCGCACATCGAAGTCTCGGCCGGCGGCCGCCCCGGGACGCTCCCCCGACCGGCGACGACGACGTCGCAGGACGGCAGGTTCTCCTCACCCTCCGGCAACCCCCGGGGAGGGACCGAGCGGCACGCGGTGGACCACCCGGTAGCGCACGCCGCTCCGGCCGGGCTCGCTGGCCACCAGCAGCACCTCGCCCGGCCGCCACCACGGCCCGCGGTGCTCCGCCCAGGGCGTGGCGGGGTCGGTCTCGGGGTCCGGGCCGGGGCGCGGGCGCCGCCGCAGCACCGTGACGTGGGCGACGAACCGCGCGACGTCGCCGCCAGCTGCCGTGACGAGCCCGTCGAGCGGCGCCTCGGCCTCGACGCCCGCCCACCGCACGCCGTCGAACGCGCCCGCCCCGGCCAGCCGCAGCCGTGGGGCGGCCAGGTCGTGGGCGGCGCCCTCCAGCCGCCGCGCGGACACCCCCGGATCGCCCTCGCCGTGGAACGCGAGCGTGACGTGCCAGGTGGTGACGTCCGTGCGCCGCCAGCCGCGCGGGACCTCGTCCCCCGCGTCGGCCGCGAGCGCGTCGATCGCCGACGGCGCCGGCCACAGAGCGGTGAAGAGCCTCATCAGGACCCGGGGTGGCAGGCCGCCTGCCGGAGCACCTCCGCCAGCTCCGGGAAGCCCGGGCCGAGCGCCACGGCCGCGGCCGCGAGCCGGGCGGGCTCCGCGACCCCACGCAGGGCGTCGGCCGCGCTGCCCCGCGGGCGGCTCGGCTCCCGCGGAGCCGGAACGCGGGCGCCCGCCCAGTGCCAGCGGGTGCGGGCGACGTCGGCGAGCAGGGCGTCGACGGCACGGAGCGGCGGCGGCTCCTGCACGGCCCGGCAGCGCTGGTCGAGCATCATGAGGCGGGCGAGCACCGCGGGATCACCGATCTTGACCCGGCGGGCGCTGACGAGCTGGCTGAGCATGGCCGGGCTGACCCCGAGCGTGCGGGCGAGGCGGGCCTGGGAGATGCCGAGCCCGGAGGTGAGCCTGCGGACCCGGTCGCCCAGCGGGGCTCCGTAGAGCTGCCGCTGCCGCTCACGGTTCACGGTGAGCTGGTCCTCGGTCGCATCGGCCATGGCCCGATGCTCGCAGCCCGACCCCGCTCCCCGTGGCGAAACGCGCAAAGTCAGCCCAGGAGCTCGCGCGTACGCGCCACGTCCTTGTCCATCTGCACGATGAGGGCGTCGACGTCGTCGTAGCGTTCCTGGCCGCGCAGGCGGTGTTCGAAGTCGACGGCGACGTCGAAGCCGTAGAGGTTCTCGTCGACGTCCAGCACGTACGCCTCGACGTTGCGCTCACGCCCGGAGAACGTGGGGTTGGTGCCGACGGAGATGGCCGTCATCAGCGACCGGCCGTGTGGAGCGTCAGCGGAACGCGCATCAGCACCGCCGATGGCGAACCGGCCCGCGTAGACGCCGTCCGCGGGGAGCGCGGTGTACGGGGCGGTGGCGATGTTGGCGGTGGGGAAGCCCAGTTCACGACCGCGGTGGTCACCGTGCACCACGACCCCCTCGACGCGGTGCGGGCGGCCCAGCGCCGCGGCGGCCGCCGTGACGTCGCCGGCGTCGATACAGGCCCGGATGTAGGTGGAGGAGAACGTGACCTGGTCGCCCTCGATGAGATCCAGCCCCCGCACACCGAACCCGAACCGGTGCCCGAGCTCCGTGAGCAGGGCGACGTCGCCCGCGGCGCGGTGGCCGAAGGTGAAGTTGCGGCCCACCACCACGTCGGCGGCGTGCAGCCGCTCGACGAGCACCTCGTGGGCGAACTCGGCGGGCTCCTGCCGGGAGAGCTCCGCGGTGAAGGGCAGCACGCAGAACGCGTCGACGCCCAACTCGGCGACGAGGTCGGCGCGGCGCCGCAGGCTGGTGAGGCGAGCCGGATGGGAGCCGGGGCGGATCAGCTCGGCCGGGTGCGGGTCGAACGTGACGAGCACCGTGGGCAGGCCCCGCTCGCGACCGCGGTCGACCGCGCAGCTGATCAGCTGCTGGTGCCCGAGATGCACCCCGTCGAACACGCCGACGGTGACGACACTGCGCCCCCACCCGGTCGGAACGGCCTCGAGCCCACGCCAGCGCTCCACAGGTCCGAGCCTACGGCCGGGTGCGATCAGCTACCCGCCGGGGCCAGCACCACGACCGGGCGGGCCCGGCGGTCGTCCCCGTCGCCGCGCTCGCTCACCAGGGCCAGTGCCCGGCCGTCCGGCGCGAACACGCCGTAGACGCCGCCGATCCCGGCGACGGGCAGCGGCCTGCCGTGCGAGAGGTCGGCGGCCAGGTCGGCGTCGACGTCCCGGCGGGGGAACGCGACGCCCACCGCGTCGTCCAGGGGCAGCGACAGCGTGGGGTCGACCTCGAGCTGTTCCAGCGTGCGCGCGTGCTCCAGCGCGAACGGCCCCACGCGGGTGCGGCGCAGGGCGGTGAGGTGCCCGCCGACGCCCAGCCCGGCCCCGAGGTCGCGGGCCAGCGCCCGCACGTAGGTGCCCGAGGAGCAGGCGACGTCCACGTCGAGGTCGAGGAAGGCGCCTTCCCGGCGCAGCGCCAGCAGGTCGAACACCGAGACCGTGACGGGCCGCGCCGCCAGCACGACCTCCTCCCCCGCCCGCACCCGCGCGTAGGCCCGCTGCCCGTCGACCTTGATCGCGCTGACGGAGCTGGGCACCTGCTCGACCGCACCGGTCAGCACGGCCATCCCGGCGCGCACGGCGGCCTCGGTGACATCGGACGCGTCAGCGCCCCCTGTGGGAGAGCCCTCGGCGTCGTCGGTGCTGGTGGACGCCCCGAGCCGCATCGTGGCGGTATAGGCCTTCGTGTCGAGCGCGAGGTGGCCCAGGAGCTTCGTGCCCCGCCCGACGCCGCAGACCAGCACCCCGGTGGCCATGGGGTCCAGCGTGCCCGCGTGGCCGATCCTGCGGGTGTGCAGGATGCGGCGCAGCCTCCCGACGACGTCGTGGGAGGTCAGGCCCTGGGGCTTGTCGATGACAACAAGGCCGGCCTGTGGTTCGGTCACGCGCGGCGATTCTTCCTGGCCGCGCGGGCGGTCACGCGAGCAGGGCCCGGCAGACGGCGCTCGTACGCCAGTCCAGCGCGCTGCGTTCGGCCTCGGCCTCGGCCGGGCGGCCCCGCAGGGTCCACAGGTGCTCGGCGACCCGCCACGGGTCGCGGCGGGCGAGGAGCAGCAGCAGGCCCTCGGCCGCCTCGGCCCCGTCCGGGTCGCGGTCGCCGCCGGCGCGCACGGCGTCGCGCACGATGTCGGCCAGAGCAAGGGAGATGGTGTCGACGGCGTTGCACTCGACCGGGCCGGGAGCGCGCCCGAGCAGGGTGCACGTGCTCACCACCGCCGGCGCGAGGTCGTTCCCCGCCAGGACGGCGGCGCCGACGAGCGTGGCCCGCAGCGGGCTCGACACCCCGGGTTCCCACCACCGGAACAGCACCTGCCACGAGCGCGCGACCGGCGCACCTGCGATGAAGCACCGCGCCGCCCGCAGGTAACGGCGGGCCAGCTCGGCCGCCACGGCGGCGGTCCCGTCGCACCGGTCCCCCCCGATCGCGGCGGCGAGCCCGGTCAGCACCCGGTCGACCGGGGCCACGCCGGGCGCGTCGCCCAGTAGCGCCACGAGGCCGGCCAGCGTCACCGCCTCGGCCCTCGTCGCGTCATTCATCGCCGCGTCGTTCGTCGCCGCGTCGCTCATCACAGTCACCGGCACTCCTCGTCGGTCCGCCCCGGACGTCCACACCGAACGGGATGAGAGCCACGCCAGGCCCCTCCAGATACCTCGGGGACGATCTAGGGTGCTCGGCGGTCGAGGAATAGGGCATTGACCCGACGCCCCGATCGAGTGAACGGTCAAAGCTCGGTGCATGACCGAAACGGGCATCGACCAGCTGCTGCAGAGCGCCGCCCTGGGCGACCAGCGCGCCTGGGAGGAGATCGTCGAGCGGTACCGCGGGCTCGTCGGTGCCGTCGTCCGGTCGTTCCGGTTGCAGGAGGCCGACGCCCGCGACGCCGAGCAGCGCACGTGGCTGCGGCTCGTGGAGAACCGGGCCGGCGTACGGGATCCGGAGCGCCTCGGCGGGTGGCTGTCCACCACGGCCGCGCGGGAGTGCCTGCGCATCCTGCGCGAGACCCGCACCGTCGTGCCGTTCGAGATCGACGTGCTTCCCGATCCCTGCCGCGCCGTCGAGGACCGCGTGGTCGACGCCGACACGGTGGCCCGCATCCACGACATCGTCGCGGCCCTGCCGCCGCGCGGCCGCACGGTGATGCGGGAACTGTTCGCCGACGAGCCCCGGCCCTACGCCGACGTGGCCCGCACCACGGGCATCCCCGTCGGCAGCCTCGGCCCCACCCGCCAGCGGCTGCTGCGCCGCGTACGCGCCACGTTCGAGAGCCCGGTGGCCGTGGGGTAACTACGTGCGACGGTCCCCTCGCGACCGGAAGTACACGGCGCTCGCCTGCACCCTCGTGTGCACGCCGAGCTTCGCGTAGATCCGGCCGACGTGCGCCCCCACCGTCTTCTCGCTGATGAACAGCCGCTGCCCCACCTCACGGTTGGTGTGCCCGTCGGCGAGTTCGCTCAGCACCTCCAACTCCCGCGCTGTCAACCCGGCGAGCTCATCGGCGGGTTCGGGACCGGGCACGGTCTCCGGCGGCGGGGCGGGATCGAGCTCCGGTGCCTGACGAGGGGCGGGCACCGGAGTGTCGATCTTGACGCGGGCGCGCTCGGCGAGCTGGGTCAGCTCGGCGAGGAACGGGGTGGCGCCCATCTCGCGGACGATCCGCTCGGCCCGCAGCAGCGCGTCGGTGGCCGCGGCTGAGTGGGCCCGCCGGGCGAACTGGGCCTCGGCGTGGCGCATGTGCGCGTAGGCCGTGGGGTAGGGCTGCCCCCGCTCCCCCCACTCCTTGGCCAGATCCGCCCATTCGGCGGGGTCGGAGCGGTTGTCCGCGCGCCCGTCCTCGGCGCGGCACTGCCGCACGAACAGCTCGACGATCACCCGCACCGCCGGTACCGACGTGGCGGCCTTGCGGGCCAGCGCGGTGGCGTGCCGGGCCAGGCGGGCCCCGATCTCGTCGGCGGTGCCGTCGCCTGCGCGGCGCATCCCCAGCCGCGTCATCTCGGCCCGGGCACGGGCGCCGTGCCAGACGAGCGGGGCGTCGAGCCACACGTCGTCGGAGCCCTGCTCGACGACGTCCAGGCCGGCGCCGACGTGGTCCAGGGCCAGGTCCGGGCGCTCGCGCCACATCGCGACGCCGGCGCGCAGCGTCTGCATGGGGATGCGGTACCGGGGCCCGGCGCTGCCGGCCGAGAGGGCGTCGACGGCCTCCAGGTCGTCCTCGGCCTCGTCGAAGCGGCCGCGCCCGGTGTCCATGCGGGCCCGGGCCAGCCGAAGCTCGAGGGCCTCGGCGCCGGTGGGTGCGTGCGTCCAGGCCTCGGCGACCAGGGTCTCGGCCTCGTCCCAGCGCCCGGCCCGGAACAGCCCGTTGGCGCCCACCGCGAGCAGCCCGGCGCCGGCGCTGCGCGACAGGCCCAGCTCGTCGATCCGGGCCGCGCCCGTGCGGGCGACCCGGATGCCGCGGTCCAGCTCGTTGAGCGGACCGCACAGCAGCTCGGCCAGGGAGCGGTAGGCGCGGGCGATCTCGAGCGGATCACCCGCCCGCTCGGCTGCCGCGAGCGAGCCGACGAGCGCCTTCTCCCCCTCGGCCGGGTCCTCGAGGTACGCGAGGCTGAACCCGAGGGTCGCGAGCGCGCGCGCCTCCTCGACCACCAGCCCCGCCCGCTGGGCCGCCGCGAGCGCGTCCTGCGCGGTGGTGCGGGCGGCGGCGAGGTCGCCGGCGGAGCACAGGGCGGCGGCGTACCCACCCAGCACCTCGGCCCGCTCCCGGTCGGCGCCGGTGTCGGGCAGCGCGGCGCGGGCCCGCCCGTAGGCGAACGAGGCCTCCGTGCCGCGGCCCGCGGCCACGAGGTACTGGCCGGTGCGGGCGTGCAGCAGCGCCGCGTCGCGGCCGCCGGGGTCGTCCACGAGCTCGAGGCGCTCCCCGACCAGCGCGACGGCCTGGTCGGCGTCGCCGGCCAGGTGCGCCGCCTCGGCGGCCCGTTCGAGACAGGTGGCCCTGGTCAGAGTGGGTGTGGCGAGCGCGCCCGCCAGCCGCGCCGCCCGCAGCCAGTGCCGGTGCGCCTCGGCGTAGCCCCGTACGCGGACGGCCGACTCCGCCGCCGCCACGGCGGCCACTGCGGCCCGGGCCGTGTCCCCCGCCGCCTGCCAGTGGTGGGCCAGCCGCGCGTCCACACCCGGGAGCTCCCGGGCCCACGCATCGGCCAGGGCCACCGCGTACCGCCGGTGCAGGTCGATCCGCTCCCCCGGCAACAGCTCGCCGACCACCACGTCGGTCATGAGGCCGTGGCGCAGCCGGTAGCCGTCGGTGCCCGGGTCCACCACCACGACGCCGGCGTCCACCGCGGCGCGCAGCGCGCCGAGCAGGTCGACGGGGTCGTCGAGGACGGCGGAGTCGTTCAGAACGGCAGCCAGGAGCCGGTGCGGCAACAGCCCGTCGCACAGCGCGACCGCCCGTACCACCCGCAGCGCGGGCGGCGCGAGGCCGCCGATCCGGGAGAGCACCAGCTCGCGCAGGGTCATCGACAGCGCCTGGGGGTCGCCGTCGAGGGCCGCCCGCAGCGTTTCCTCGGCGATGAACGCGTTGCCGGCCGAGCGCTGCCACACCAGCTCCACGAGATCGGGCCGCCCCGGCGCGGACGCCGCCACGAGCTGCGCCACAGCGGCACGGCTCAGCGGGACCACGTCCAGGCTGCGCACCTGCCGGTGCCGGGCCAGCTCGCTGATCATCGTGCGGGCCGGCGACCGCGCCGACGGGGCGTCGGTGCGGTGCGAGGCGACGATCAGCACGCGCTCGTCGGGCAGGTTGGCGACGAGGTAGGCGAGCAGGTCGAGGGTGGATCGGTCGGCCCACTGCAGGTCCTCCACCACGAGGACGACGGTGGAGCGCTCGGCCAGCCGCAGCACGACGTGGCGCAGCAGCTCCAGGGTCTGCACCCGGGTGTGCGGGTCCACGGGACCGGCGGCGAGCAGTCCCTCGACCTGCGCCGTCCACGGCTCCAGCTGCTGCCGGACGGCCCGTCCGGACTCCGAGCGCAGCAGCCCGCGCAGGCCGGAGGTCACCGGCCAGAACGGCGGGCTCTCCTCGATGTCGGTGGCCCCGCCGAACAGGACGGTGGCGCCCGCGGCAACGGCCCGACCGGCCAGGTCCTGCACCAGTCGGGTCTTGCCCACGCCGGCCTCGCCGGTGAGGAACAGCGCCGCCATCCGGCCGCCCCCTGCGGCCTCGAGGGCCGCGGTGAGCACGGCGACGTCGTCCTCCCGGCCGACCAGCGTGGGTCCCGCCGGTCGTTCGCTCACGTCGGGGGAGGTTAGCCGGGGTGAACGGAACGTGACCAGGTGCAACCGGGTGTCCTTGCTCTCGCCCACCACACGGAGGTATCTGTGGACTGATCCACGGACTCCTTCCCCCCAACGGCCTGCCAGCCCGCGGGCCCCGGCACCGAACGAGGCCCATCACGTGACCGACGAGGACACCCTGCGTGCCCTGACCGATCCCCGCGACGACGACACCCAGGCCACTACGGACACGCTGGCCGAGCTGGCCGGGAGCACCCCACCCGCCGACATCCCCGAGGTCCTGCGGCGGCTCGACGCCATCGAGGACCACGTCGTCCACCACTCCCGCCGCGGCGAGGAGGACGGCATCGCCTCGTTCACCCGGCTCTACCGCGAGATCACCTGTGAGATCGGCGAGCGGGACGACGCGGGCACCTTCGTTGCCCCCGGGCACTTCCTCGCCCAGCTCGACGTCCAGTTCGCCTGGCGCTACTTCCAGGCGATCCACGCGTACGCGGGCAACCAGGGGAAGACACCGCGCTGCTGGCAGGTGCTGTTCGCGCTGCGCCAGGTGGACGGCATCCCGATGGCGAACTTCGCCGCCGCCGGCGTCAACGCGCACATCAACTACGACCTGTCGGCGGCGCTGCTCCGGACGTGGAACCTCGGGGCGCCGATCACCGAGGCCCACCGCCCGCAGCAGTTGAGCGACTACGACGTCATCAACGAGGTCTTCGCGGGCCAGATGGACAAGCTGCGCCACGAGATGCAGACCTGGATCTCCCGGGGCCGCGACGGCAGCCTCCCGGACCGTTTCGCGAACTGGATGGCCGACATCGTGGTGCGCTGGACCCGGCAGATGGCGTGGGACGTGGCCACCGACGTGTGGCACCCCGACGACTGCGACGGGTCCGTGGCGAAGTCGGACGAGCGGCTCGGCGGGGTGTCGGGCGACCTCGGCGCGGTGATCCTGCGCGTGCCGCTCCCCTTCTGAACCCGAACCGGCTCGACGGCGGGGCACGCGACCCGTCAGGATCTTCTCCTCGTGGGCCACATCGAGGCGATGGCGGTCGGGCACGTGCTGCCCGACGGTCGCGAACTGTTCTCCGGCGTCTCCTTTCGCGTCGGTGACGGCGCGAAGGTGGCGCTGGTCGGGCCCAACGGCGCGGGCAAGACCACGCTGCTGCGGATGGTCGCGGGCGAGCTGACGCCGACGGGCGGGTCGATCGCGCGCAGCGGCGGGCTCGGGGTGATGGGCCAGTTCATCGGCTCCATCTCCGACGATCGGACGCTCGCCGATCTCGCCCTGTCGCTGGCCCCGCCGGTGGTGCGGGCCGCGGGGGAACGGCTGCGTGCCGCGGAGCAGGCCCTGGACGCCGCCGAGCGCACCCAGCTCCGCTACGCCGACGCCCTCGGCGCCTGGGGCGAGGCGGGCGGGTACAGCGCCGAGGTGGAGTTCGACACCGCGTCCGTCGCCGCGTTGAGGTTGCCGTGGGACCGCGCCCGCGACCGGCCCGTCGCCACCCTGAGCGGCGGCGAGCAGAAGCGGTTCGCCCTGGAGCTGCTCCTGCGGGGCCCCGACGAGGTCCTGCTGCTCGACGAGCCCGACAACTACCTCGACGTGCCCGGCAAGCGCTGGCTGGAGGCCCGGATCGCGGAGTCGCCCAAGAGCGTGCTGTTCGTCAGCCACGACCGGGAGCTGCTCGCGAACACCGCGCAGCGGGTCGTCACGGTGGAGGCCGGGTCGGCCTGGACCCACCCCGGCGGGTTCGCGTCCTGGCACGACGCCCGCATCGCCCGCCACGACCGGATGGACGAGCAGCGCCGCCGCTGGGACGAGGAGCGCGAGAAGCTGGAACGGCTCGTGGCCCGCTACAAGGCGAAGGCCAGCCACAACGACGGGATGGCGTCGCAGCTGCAGGCCGCGCGCACCCGACTGGCCCGGTTCCTCGACGCGGGCGCGCCCGAGGAGAAGGCCCCCGAGCAGTCGATCAGGATGCAGCTCGGGGGCGGCCGCACGGGCAAGCGGGCGATCGTCTGCACCGAGCTGGAGCTCGACGGCCTGACCTATCCGTTCGACCTGGAGGTGTGGTTCGGCGACCGCGTGGCGGTGCTGGGCGCCAACGGTTCGGGCAAGTCGCACTTCCTGCGGCTGCTGGCCCGCGGCGGCACCGATCCCGAACCGGGCACGGTGCCCGCGTCGGGGGCGGCGCTCGCGCCCGTCGCGCACGAGGGTGCCGCGCGGCTCGGGGCCCGCGTCCGGCCGGGGCACTTCTCCCAGACCCACGACCGCCCCGAGCTGACCGGCCGCACCCTGCTCGACGTCCTGATCGCCGGCGACGTCGACCGGCCGGGCAAGGCATTGGGTGCGGCCATGAAGGCCCTGTCCCGCTACGAGCTCACCGGGCAGGCCGAGCAGCGCTTCGAGACGCTCTCCGGTGGCCAGCAGGCCCGGATGCTGATCCTGCTCCTGGAGCTCTCCGGCGCCACACTGCTGCTGCTCGACGAGCCCACCGACAACCTCGACCTGGCCTCCGCGGAGGCCCTGGAGCAGGCCCTGACCGCCTTCGACGGCACGGTGCTGGCGGTGACCCACGACCGCTGGTTCACCAGGACGTTCGACAGGTTCGTCCTCTTCGGAGGCGACGGTGAGGTGAAGGAGACCCCGGAACCCTTCTGGGACGTCAGCTAACGCCCGCCGAGTTGACGAAACGAGCACGCCGTCTTTGCCGATCCTGCACGCCGGAGCCGTGCCGGATCGGCACCTTCAGCGTGTCGAGAAGGTCAACTCGCGGGGTGGGGGCGGGTGGCGCCCGTCACGGCCCACCTGTCGCCCCGGACCCGGATTCCTACCGCCACCAGGCGGATCAGCATGAACGCCGTCAGGCCCGTCCAGATGCCGGCCAGGCCCCAGCCGAAGGCCAGGCTCGCCCAGATCAGGGGAAGGAAGCCCAGGACCGCCGCGGCCAGGGTGGAGGTGCGCAGGAACGCCGCGTCACCCGCGCCGAGCAGCACGCCGTCGATCGCGAACACGACGCCGGCCACGGGCTGCAGGGCCGCGAAGAACCACCACGCTACGGGGATGACGGCCAGCACCGCGGGGTCGGGGGTGAACACCGGCGGCAGCACGCCGATCAGAGCCGCGAACAGCAGCCCGAACCCGACGCCCAGCACGAGCCCGTAGCGGGTGACCTGGCCGGCCAGCGCCCGGGCCCGGGCCGATCCCCCACCACCCAGTGCGGCCCCGATCAGCGACTGGGCCGCGATCGCGACGGCGTCGAGCACCAGCGCCATGAACGACCACAGCTGCAGCACGACCTGGTGCGCCGCGGCCGTCGCGGCGCCGAAGCGGGTGGCCACGGCAGCCGCGGACAGGAAGCAGGCCTGGAACGCGAGGCTGCGCGCGAGCAGGTCCCGGCCCAGGACGAGCTGCGCGCGCAGCACGGCAGGCCTCGGCCGCAGCGCCACGCGTTCACGGGCCAGCGCACCCAGGAACAGCACCGCGCCGACCGACTGCCCGACCACGTTGGCCACCGCGGAGCCGACGAGCCCCATCTGCGGCACGAGCACCAGGCAGCCGGCCGCCGAGACCGCGTTCGCCCCCAGCACGAAGTACAGGGGGCGGCGCGTGTCCTGCACGCCGCGCATCCATCCGTTGCCCGCCAACGTGACCAGCACCAGCGGCGCGCCGAACAGGGCGACCCGCAGCCACGAGACGGCACCCGCCGCGATGGCACCGCCGTTGCCGATCGCGCCGGCCACCGGAGCCGCGACGAGCTGCCCCACCACGAGCACCACCAGGCCGACGGCCAGCGCCAGCCACGTGGCCTGCACTCCCTCGTCGACCGCGTCGGCGCGCCGCCCGGCCCCGTGCAGCCGCGCGGTGCGGGCTGTCGTGCCGTAGGACAGGAAGTTCAGCTGGCTGGTGACCTGGGCGAACAGCACCCCGGCCACGGCCAGGCCGGCCAGGGGCACGGCGCCCAGGCGCCCGACCACGGCCGTGTCGACGAGCAGGTAGAGCGGCTCGGCCGCGAGCACCGGCAGCGCAGGCGCGGCCAGGGCCAGGACGTCGCGCGCGGGGAGCCTCGTCACCCGCGGGGGCGGCGGCACACGTAGACGAACGCCGGCGGCACGTTGCGCCACACCGTGGCGCTCACGAGCACCTCCTCGAACGCCCCGCGCAGGGTGAACCGGAACCGACGGGCCGCACCGAGAGCCATGCCGTGCAGGTAGGCGAACGTGGTGAACGCGCCCGTGGCGCCGATGGCGCGGCTGATCTCGGCGAGGATCTCCGCCTGCGTCGCGTCGTCGAACAGCGCCCAGGGCAGCCCGCAGATCACCGCGTCCACACCGTCGACGCCGTGCTCGGCGAGCAGCTTGCCCAGCTGGCGCGCGTCGCCGTGCACGACCTCCAGCTCCGGCCGCGTGCGCCGCAGGTAGGCGACCATGTCGGCGTCGAGCTCCACCGCGAGGTGCCGGGCGCCTGCGGGAAGCCGCTCGGCGATCACCGCGCTGACGGCACCGGTGCCGGGGCCCAGCTCCACCACCGTCACGTTCCCCCGCTCAGCCCCGCCCACCGTGGGGACGACGGACGCGAGCACCGTCGCGAGCCGCTCGGAGCTGGGCGCCACCGCGCCCATGGTGGTGGGCCTGCGGAGGAAGGCGGTCAAGAACTGCCGATTCTCGCTCACGACGGAACGGTAACTCGGATCAGCCCGCGAGCAGCCGGCCGGCCGTCCGCATCGGGTCGAGTGCGTCCCGCAGGACCGCGATCAGCACGTCGAGATCGGCCTCGCAGGTGAACCCCGCGGCCATCCGGTGCCCACCGCCGCCCAGGTCGGCGGCCACGGCGGCGACGTCGACCGCCCCCTTCGAGCGCAGCGACCCGGACCACGTGCGCTCCCCGACCTGCTTGAGCACGGCCGCAACCTCCGCATCCGCCGTGGTGCGCACGATGTCGACGACGCTGTCGGTCTCGGCGACCCGGAACCGCGCCACGTCGGCGGCGGGGATGACGGTGTACGCGAGCCCCAGCCCGTCCGCGGCGTCCGGCTCCAGTACGCAACGCTGCAGGGCGGCACCGAGGGCGTCGAGCCAGGCGTGCGGGTGGGTGTCCATCATCGGGCGGACCAGCGTCTCCGGATCCAGCCCCGTCTCCAGCAGCGCGGCGGCCATGCGGTGCGCGGCCGGGCCGGCGGTGCGGAAGCCGCGCGTGTCGGTGACCAGGCCCGCGTAGAGGCAGCGGGCGACGTCGAGATCGAGCTCCGCACCCATCGCGACGAGCACCCGGTGCGCCAGCACCACCGTGGCCTCGGCTCCGGGGACGAGCACCTGGACGTCGCCGAACCCGGGGTTGGACACGTGGTGGTCGATCATGATCGTGGTACCGGCCGCGTCGAGCCGGTCGGCCAGCGCACCGAGGCGCGCCGGTTCCGCCGCGTCACACGCGACGAGCAGCTCCGGCGCCTCGGGCACCTCGGACGGCGGTACGAGCAGCCCGAGCACGTCGAGCGGGCGCAGCGTGTCCGGCACCTCGTCGGGGGTCGCGAACGACACCCGCACGGCCACGCCCCGCCGCCGCAGCGCGATGCCGAGCGCGAGCGCGCTGCCCAGCGAGTCGGCGTCGGGCTGGACGTGGGCGAGGAGCGTGACGTCGCCTGCGCGGGTGAGGAGCGCGGCCGCGTCCGTGACGGCAGCGTCCACGCCGGCGGGTGAGCTCATTCCTCCTCGTCCAGCTCCCGCGGGGCGCGGTAGGGGTCGGCGTCCCCCGCCGGCTGGGCCCCGGCCGCGAGCCGGGCCACTTCGGCGTCGGACTCGCGGGTGCGGGCCAGCAGCTCCTCCATGCGGCGTGCCTCGTCCGGGACGACGTCGGCGACGAACGTCAGGGACGGGGTGCGCCGGACGCCGGTGCCGGCCCCCACCAGCGACCGGAGCACACCGGTCGCGGAGTTCAGTGCCGCGGCGGCGGCCTGCAGGTCGGGTTCGGCGTCGATGGTCTCGCCGAGCACCGTGTAGTACACGGTGGCCTCCTGGAGATCACCGGTGACCCGCGTGTCGGTGATGGTCACGAACGCCAGCCGCGGGTCCTTGACCTCGTGCTCCAGCGCGTGGGCCACGATCTGCGAGATCCGCTTGGACAGTTTGCGGGCGCGCGGTGCATCCACCATGGTGGCAACTCCTTTGGGGACTAGTCCTCCGGGCCCAGCATCCGATGCCGGGC
The DNA here is from genome assembly GCA_038231335.1 of Mycobacteriales bacterium. Lineage (GTDB taxonomy): Bacteria > Actinomycetota > Actinomycetes > Mycobacteriales > Pseudonocardiaceae > Pseudonocardia. The sequence goes on along the minus strand of JBBRLM010000006.1, from coordinate 47,807 downwards.
CGAGAGCAGTTCGAGCTCCGGGCGGGCGGCCACGAGCCGCTCGCACCGGTCGAGCACCTCGGTGACGTGCGCCGCGTCCGCCGCCACGACCGCGACGCCGACCAGGGCACGCCGGTGCAGGTCCAGGTGGCCCGCCTCGGAGACGGACACCTCGAACTTCCGGCGCAGCTCGGCCAGCACGGGGCGGACGAGCGAACGCTTCTCCTTCAATGAGTGCACGTCCCCGAGGAGGACGTCCAGCTCCAGTGCTCCGACGTACATCAGACGATCATGCCGTGCGGCAAGTCGGACTCGCATCCGACTTGCCGCACGGGGAGATCAGGCGCGCGGCTTCTCGCGGACCTCGTAGGTCTCGATGACGTCGCCTTCCTTGACGTCGTTGAAGTTGCCGAGCGTCAGACCGCACTCGAAGCCCTCGCGGACCTCGACCACGTCGTCCTTCACCCGCCTCAACGAGTTGATCGTCAGGTTCTGGGCGACCACCGCGCTGTCGCGCAGCAACCGGGCCTTGGCGTTGCGGCGGATCAGCCCGTCCATCACGAGGCAACCGGCGATCGACCCGAAGCGCGAGGAACGGAAGACCGCGCGGACCTCGGCGTGGCCGAGCTCCACCTCCTCGTACTCCGGCTTGAGCATGCCCTTGAGGGCCTGCTCGATCTCGTCGATGGCCTGGTAGATCACGGTGTAGTACCGGATCTCCACACCCTCGCGGTTGGCCAGCTCGGTGGCCTTGCCCTCGGCCCGGACGTTGAAGCCCAGGACGATGACGTTGTCGGCGATGGCGAGGTTGATGTCGCCCTCGGTGATGCCACCGACTCCGCGGTGGATGACCCGCAGCTCGACGTCGTCACCGACCTCGATCTTCAGGAGCGCGTCCTCGAGTGCCTCGACGGAACCCGAGTTGTCGCCCTTGATGATCAGGTTGAGCTGGTTGGTCTCCTTGAGGGCCTCGTCGAGGTCCTCCAGGCTGACGCGCTTGCGACGACCGGCCAGCTCGGCGTTGCGCTCCCGGGCCCGGCGGCGGTCGGCGATCTGCCGTGCCACGCGGTCCTCGTCGACGACGAGGAACGTGTCGCCCGCGCCTGGCACCGACGTAAAGCCGATGACCTGCACCGGACGCGACGGGAACGCCTCGGTGACGTCCGCGCCGTGCTCGTCGAGCATCCGCCGGACGCGCCCGGAGGCGTCGCCCGCGACGATCGAGTCGCCGACGTGCAGCGTGCCGCGCTGCACGAGCACCGTGGCCACCGGACCGCGACCGCGGTCGAGGTGGGCCTCGATCGCGACGCCCTGGGCCTCCATGTTCGGGTTGGCCCGCAGGTCCAGCGAGGCGTCCGCCGTGAGGAGGATGGCCTCGAGGAGCGCGTCGATGTTGGTGCCCTGCTTGGCGGAGATGTCGACGAACATCGTGTCGCCGCCGTACTCCTCGGCCACCAGGTTGTACTCGGTGAGCTGCTGGCGGACCTTCGCCGGGTTGGCGCCCTCGACGTCGATCTTGTTGACCGCCACGACGATCGGCACGTCGGCCGCCTGGGCGTGGTTGATGGCCTCCACCGTCTGCGGCATGACGCCGTCGTCGGCGGCGACCACGATGACCGCGATGTCCGTGCTCTTCGCACCACGGGCACGCATAGCGGTGAACGCTTCGTGACCGGGGGTGTCGATGAACGTGATCGGGCGCTCGTTGCCCTCCAGCTCGGTGAGGACCTGGTAGGCGCCGATGGCCTGCGTGATGCCACCCGCCTCGCTCTCGCGGACGTTCGCCTTGCGGATCGTGTCCAGCAGTCGCGTCTTTCCGTGGTCGACGTGACCCATGATCGTGACGACCGGCGGCCGGAACTCGAGGTCGTCGTCGTCGCCCGCGTTCTCGCCGAAGGAGATGTCGAAGCTGTCGAGCAGCTCGCGGTCCTCCTCCTCGGGGCTGACGACCTGGACCACGTAGTTCATCTCGGTGCCGAGCAGCTCGAGGATCTCGTCGGACACCGACTGGGTGGAGGTGACCATCTCACCGAGGTGGAACAGCACCTGCACCAGCGAGGCCGGGTTCGCGTTGATCTTGTCGGCGAAGTCCGTGAGCGAGGCACCACGGGCGAGCTTGACCGTCTCGCCGCGGCCCTTCGGCAGGCGGACGCCGCCGACCGAGGGGGCCTGCATCGAGTCGAACTCCTGGCGCTTCTGCCGCTTCGACTTGCGGCCCTTGCGGGCCGGTCCGCCGGGACGACCGAACGCACCCGCGGCACCGCCGCGACCACGCGGACCACCGGGACGGCCACCGCCACCACCGGGACCACCGCGGAAGCCACCGCCGGCGGGAGCACCACCGGCACCGGGACCACCGCCGCCGGGGCGGAAACCGCCACCGCCACCACCACCGGGACGACCGGCACCGGGACCACCGGGACGACCGCCCGGACCACCGGGACGGCCACCGGGACCACCGGGACCACCGCGACCACCGGCACCGGGCCGCGGAGCGGCCGGACGCGCCGGCATCATGCCGGGGTTCGGACGCGGCGGCATGTTGCCGGGTGTCGGGGGACGGGGACCGCCCTGACCGGGGCCACCCGGACGGGGACCGCCGGGACGCGGGCCACCGGGACGGGGGCCACCCTGCCCGGGAGAGCTCTGGCCCGGACCACCCTGCGCGGGCGCCGCCGGAGCGGATCCGCCCTGGGCCGGAGCCGCGGGCGGGCCCGGACGCGGTGCGGCCGGCCGGGGCGCGGCGCCGGAACCGACGCCGAACGGGTTGTTGCCGGGGCGCGGGGCGCCGGCCTTGGGGCCGGGACGCGGGCCGGCCTGCCGGGGCGGGACGACCGTGCCCGGGGTGGACGCGGCGGCGGGCTGCTGCCCGCCCTGCTGCGGCGCGGGACGGGTGGGGGCCGCCGGGGCCTGGGCGGCCGCCGGCTCCGGACGGGCCGGGGCGGCCGGGCCCGGACGGGGTCCGGGACGCGGGCCGGAACCGGCGGGACGGGGGGACTCGGTACGCGACGGGGCCGGAGCCGACGCCGCCGCAGGACGGCTGACCTCGGCCGGCTGGGCCGGCGAGACCGACGGCTGCTCGGGCGCGGCCGGTGCGGCGGCCGGCGGCTGCTGAGGGGCCGCGGGACGCTGGGGCCCCGGACGCGGTCCGGGCATGGGCGCGTTGCCACGGGGCGGTCCGGGCACGGCGCCGGGGCCGGGACGACCGGGCTTGGCGGAACCGTTGCCGGCACCGCCGACGGACTCCCGCAACTTGCGGGCGACGGGGGCCTCAACGGTGGAGGAGGGAGACTTCACGTACTCCCCGAGATCCTGCAACTTGCTCAGGACCTGCTTGCTTGAGATGCCGAGCTCTTTTGCGAGCTCGTGCACACGGGCCTTGCCTGCCACTGCACTCCTTGTTTCTCGGAGGCCGGCGGCTGGTCCCGCTCGACCTCGAACCTAGTGTCGAAGCACGTTCATGGTGCGATCTTCACGACTGGCTCATGACGGGTCGACCTTGCTTCCTCTGGTGACGGGCCCGGGTCTGTCCCGGGCCCCGCTGGCGACGATCAGATGTGCCCGCACCGCGGTGACGTCCAGCGGTCCCGGGACGCGGAGCGCCCGTGGGAACGCCGAGCGACGCTCGGCACGGTCCAGGCACTCCGGAACGGGATGCAACCACGCACCTCGTCCGGGGAGCCGTCGGCGTGGATCCGGGGTGACCACCCCGTCGACCACGACGACACGCAACAGACCGTCGGCCGGTGACCGGGTTCGGCAACCGACGCACGTCCGGATTGGAGCGGGACGCGCGGGGACCGAGCCATGGTCGTTGGCCGTTGCTGAGTGTAGCGCAGGGGCGGCCGGACCTCTTCCCCCGTCGTGCCCGACCCCGTTCAGCCGACCGACTCCGACTCCGGTGCGTCGACCGCGCCCCGGGGGTCGGCGTCGCTGCGGATGTCGATACGCCACCCGGTGAGGCGGGCCGCCAACCGGGCGTTCTGGCCCTCCTTGCCGATGGCGAGGGAGAGCTGGAAGTCCGGGACTATCACCCGCGCCGCGCGCATCTTGGGGTCGAGCACCGTGACGGAGACCACCTTCGACGGGGACAGGGCGTTGCCCACGAAGGTGGCGGGGTCCTCGTCCCAGTCGATGATGTCGATCTTCTCGCCGGCCAGCTCGCTCATGACGCCGCGCACCCGCGCACCCATCGGGCCGATGCAGGCGCCCTTGGGGTTGACGCCGGGCACGGTGGACCGTACGGCGATCTTCGAGCGGTGCCCGGCCTCGCGCGCGACCGCGGTGATCTCCACCGAGCCGTCGGCGATCTCGGGCACCTCGAGCGCGAACAGCTTGCGCACGAGGTTGGGGTGGGTGCGGCTCAGCGTGATCTGGGTGCCGCGCCCGCCACGCGTCACACCCACGACGTAGCAACGGATCCGCTCGCCGTGGGCGTAGTTCTCGCCGGGCACCTGCTCGGCCTGTGGCAGCACGCCCTCGGTCTGCGGCGACAGCTGGACGATCACCACGCCGCGGGCGTTGGCACGGGCGTCGCGCTGCACGACGCCGGCGATGATCTCGCCCTCCTTGGTGGCGAACTCGCCGAAGGTGCGCTCGTGCTCGGCGTCGCGCAGCCGCTGGACGATCACCTGGCGCGCGGTGGTGGCGGCGATGCGTCCGAAGCCATCGGGGGTGTCGTCCCACTCGGTCTCGGCGCCGTCCTCGGCCGTCTCCATCGCCATGACCCGGACGAGGCCGCTCTTGCGGTCGATGTCGATGCGGGCGGCGGGCTGGTGGCCCTCGGTGTGCTTGTACGCGGTGAGCAGGGCCGTCTGGATGGCCTCGATCACCGTCTCGAAGGGGATCTCCTTGTCGCGCTCGATGGCGCGCAGGGCGGCGATGTCGACGTTCATTTCGATCCCTCCGGCGTGGTCGGTTGCAACATCGCGAGCTCGGCCGCGGGGGGGTGGTTGAACTCGACCTCGACGGAGGCGTGCTCGACGTCGGCGTAGCGCAGCGGGCGCTTGGCCCCGGCCACGAGCAGCTCGACCGACTCGTCGCCCGCCGTGCCGACGCGGCCGGTGAGCGTGCCGCCGTCCCGGGTGCGGACGGCGACGAGCCGCAGGTGCGCGCGGCGCCAGTGCCGCGGCGAGGTGAGCGGCCGGTCGACGCCCGGCGAGGTGACCTCGAGCGTGTAGGACCCGCCGATGAGGTGCTCGTGCTTGTCGAGTTCCTCGGATGCGGCGCGGGAGACGTGCGCGATGTCGTCGAGGCCGACGCCGGCGTCGGAGTCCACCACCAGCTTGATGGTGTGGCGGCGGCCGATGACGCGGACGTCGAGCTCGTCGAGCTCGAAGCCGGCGCCGGTGACGATCGGTTCCAGCACGCCGTGCAGTGGGCCGTCGGGCTGCTGCCCGGCGGGACGCTGCACAGGGCGGGGGGAGGGCATCGCGTGCTCCTGCATCGTGGGGAGGGGGTGGGTCCGTCAGGGTATCGCGCCCGGCGGGCGTCGCCGACCACATGCGCGGCCCGCGGAGACCCGCGCGGGCGGCCTGGCAGGATGGCGGCCGGTCGAACCGCAGGAGGGGTCGGATGGTCGGGACGGGTGCACTGTCGCGCCGCCGCCTGCTCGCCGGGATGCTGCTCGCTCCCCCGGCGCTGGCCGGGTGCTCGCTCGGCTCGTCGACGAAGGACACGGCCCCGGATCCGCTGATCGCACTGGCCGACGCCGCCCGGGCCGACGCTGCGCTGGTCGCGGCCGTCGTCACCGCCACGCCGGCGCTGGCCGCACGCCTCACGCCGCTGCGCGCCGCCCGCACCGACCACGCCGCCGCGCTGGACGCCGAGGTCGCCCGGCTGGCCCCGAGCGCCACCGCCACGCCCACCCCGGCCCGGGCCGCACCCGCCGCCGCCGCCACGCAGGCCGCGGTGCAGGCGTCCGTACTGGCGTCGGGCAAGGCCGCGGCCGCCGCGGCGCTGTCGCTGCCCGCGGAGCGCGTCGGGCTCGTCGCGTCGGTGGCGGCGTGCTGCGCGACGTACGCGGCGGTGTTGGCATGAGCTCGCCGGGCACCAGTTCCACGATCGACCCCACGGCGGCCGCGGCCCTCCAGGACGCGCTGGGCGCCGAGCACGCCGCGCTGTGGGTGTACTCGCTGATCCTGGCGTTCCTGCCGGCCGAACAGCTCGATCGCGCCCGCGCCGACGAGCAGGCCCACCGGGTGCTCCGCGGCGCCGTCGAGCAGACGCTGACGCAGATCGGCACCCGCCCGGTCTCCGCCCAGCCCGCCTACGCCACCCCGAAGCCGGTCACCGACGGCGCCTCGGCCGCGGCGGTGGCCGTGGTGGCCGAGACCGACGCCCTGGCCGCCTGGCGCTCGGTGGTGGAGCGCACCAGCGACCGCGGCCTGCGCCAGGCCGCGCTGACGGCCCTGACGGAAGGCACGCTGCGCTGCGCCCAGTGGCGGGCCGTGGTGAACACCCCACCCGCGATCCCGACCTTCCCCGGCCGCCCGTAACCAGCCCCGAACCCGCGAGTCGGGCCCTGAGTGCGCGCGAGTCGCGGTCTCCGTGCGCGCGAGTCGCGACGTGCTTGTGGCGCACACGAAAGCCCGACTCGGGCGCACTCGGACCCCGACTCGCGCACGTCCAGAGCCCGACTCGCGGGAACGGGGGTCAGGTGAGGGCGTTGAGGGCCCTCGCCACGTCGGTCTCGTCGGAGTAGAGGTGGAAGGCCAGGCGGGCGGCGCCGGCGCGGACCGCCGCCGTCACCCCGGCCGCCGCGAGGCGTTCCGCCGCTCCCTCCCGGGCCACCGCGACGATCGCCGACCCGGTGGGTTCCATGCCCAGGCCCTTGCGGAACGTGTCGGCGAGGCCGGAGCAGTGGGCCTGCACGGCCGCACGGTCGAGGCCGGCCAGCCACGGCAGGGCGACCGCCGCCCCGACGTGGCAGTACCAGGCGGGCGACGTGTCGTAGGCGCGGGCGTCGGGGGCGAGACGCAGCGGCAGGCCGTAGACGCTCGTCCAGGGGTCGTCCCCGGCGTACCAGCCGGCCTGGCCCGCCACGAGGTCCATGTCGGCACGCACCGCCATCCACGCCACCCCGCGCGGGCTCAGCAGCCACTTGTAGCCCCCGCACACCACGACGTCCGCCCAGCCGAGGTCGACGTCGAGCCAGCCGGCCGCCTGCGTGGCGTCGAGGACCACCCGGGTGCCGGCCGCCTGTGCGGCGCGCAGGGCGTCGAGGTCGACGATCCGGCCGTCCGCCGACTGCACGACGCTCACCACGACGACGTCACATTCCCGCGCGCGCTCCCCCACCTGCTCGAGTTCGACCTCCACCAGTGTCGATCGGGCGGCGAACGGCCACGTGACGCTCGTGAAGTCGCCGCGGGCCACCAGCACCCGCGCCCCCTCGGGCACGCTCGCCGCCACCATTCCCAGCAGCCCCGACACGGTCGAGCCGATCGCCACCCGCTCCGCCGGGAAGCCGACGAGCCGCCCGTAGGCCTCGCGGGCGAGCGCCACGGGCGCGTCGAAGTCGGTGGGCCGCCCCGCGCCTGTCCGCCAGTCCTGCACGGCCGCGGCCACGGCGTCCGCGACAGCCGTCGAGGGGATGCCGACGCTCGCGGTGTTGAGGTAACCGTCCGGGACGTCGAACGCGGATCCGAACGCGGTGCGCATACCTGCAACCCTAGGCCCCATGGACAGCGAGTTGATCGAGATCCGCACGGGCGGCCGCGAGACCGTCGCCGACCTCACGGCGGAGATCGCGACGTTCCTGCGGTCGGTCGGAGCGCGCGAGGGCCTGCTGAACGTGTGGGTGCCGCACGCCACGGCCGGGCTCGCCGTGATCGAGACGGGCGCGGGCAGCGACACCGACCTGCTCGCCGCGCTGCGCGACATCCTCCCCGCCGACGACCGGTGGGACCACCGGCACGGCAGCGCCGGGCACGGCCGCGACCACGTGCTGCCCGCGATCGTCGCGCCCTCGATGTCGGTACCCGTAGTGGACGGACGGCCCGCCCTCGGGACGTGGCAGTCGGTCTGCCTGGTCGACACGAACGGCGACAACCCGGTGCGGTCGGTGCGGCTGTCGTTCCTGGCTGGTTAGGGCATGTCTGACGGATCCGTGCCGAGGCCGCGGGCCGGCTGGAGATCCGTCAGACGCGCCCTACGCGCCGACGGCCACGGGGGGCTCGAACACGAACGTCCGCCCGCCCATGCGGACCCGCGTGCCGGGCAGCAGCAGGCTGGTGCGGCCCGGGGCGAGAGGGGTCCAGCCGTTCTCGTCGGGGCCCGCCACGAACGTGCCGTTGCGCGAGCCCGAGTCGACGAGCACGACGTCCCAGCCGTTGATCAGGATCTCCGCGTGCACGCGCGACACCGAGCCCGACCGGTCCTCGACGACGATCGGCAGCAGCTCGCCCGAGCGGGCCCGGGGGTCCGCCTCCGGCATCCGACCGACGAGGTACTCGGAGTCGACGGTGAACGTGGCCCCGTCGTCGAACACGATGCGCCCCAGGGGCGGCCGCGGACCCACGACGTCCTCGCCCGGCGCCACGGGACCGCCGCACACCACACACGACGACGAGCGCGGGTCGTTGAGGTGCCCGTCCTCGCACAGCAGGCCGCGCAGCAGCGGCTCCTCCGAGTCGGACAGGACCTCGCCGGGACCGGTCTGGTCGTGCGGCCTCGGCGCCGGCGCCCGGCCCGGGCGCGGAGCCGGGCTCGGCGCCTCCTCGACGTCCGGGGCGCGGTCCTCGGGGCCTGGCCGCGGCTCGACGTCCGGAGCCTCGGGCGCCTCCTCCTTGACCGGTTCGGGTTCCACGGCGGCCACGGCGTTGACGGGCGTGGCGTCGTCGGCGCCCTCGCATCGCACAGCGACGTCGGCAGGAGCCGGGGCGACGTCCCGGTGCTGGGCCTCGTCGATCTCGACCGGCGCGGGGAACGCGTCTGCGAGCTCCGCGACCGCGGGGTCTGCGGGCGGGTGGGGGGTGTCCTCGGCCGCGGGCGGGACGTCGGCGGGCCGCAGATCGGCGGGCGGCAGATCGGTGGGCGGCAGATCGGTGGGCAGGGCGCCCACGGACCCGAGGATCGCGTGCCTGCCCTCCTGGAGCGGATCAGCCGGATCGTCGCGGATCGCCGGATCGGCCGGGTCGACCCACAACGGCAACCGCTCGCCGGTATGCGGAGTGCGCGGGGAGCCTGCGGGCGGGGTCGGCGGCTCGGTCCAGGCGACACGGCCGGGCCGGCCATCGTCGATACGGCCGGGCCGGCCATCGTCGACACCGCCGGGGCGGCCATCGTCGGGGCGGACGCGCCGGCGGTCGGCGGGCGGTTCGGTCCAGGGCCACCGGCCGGCAGCAGGTGCCGCGGTCTCCGGGCCTGTGGTGTCGGGTGCAGCGGCCGGCCCGGCGTCGGGGGGGCCGCCGTCGTCGGACCAGTCGGCGAACCACTCGTACCCGTTGGGCGTGCGCGGGTCGACGTTGCGGGGTCCCTGCCGCCGGTCGCGCGGGCCCTCGGTCGCGGGGTCGCCGTCGAACGGCGGCTCCTCGGCGAGCAGGCTCGACATCCCGCTGCGCGGAGTCCCGTTACGCACGACTCCGTTCGGCCCGGTCCCGTTGGGCCCGGTCCCGTTCGGCCCGGCGAGGTCGTGCGAGACGGCGGACCGGGCCGGTGTGGCCTGACCGGCGCCGCTCTGACCTCCACCGCCGTGCGCGGCGCCGCTGTGCGCCGGGGTGCGGATGGTCGGGCCGTCCAGACCCGACACCGCACCGAGGTCCGGACGGGTGGCCGCAGCGCGCCCCACGGGGAAGAGCACTGCGCCCGCTCCGGGGACCACGCCTGCGCGCAGGTCGTTGATGCCGTCGGCGAGACCCGCGGGCGGCCGCGCGCCGTCCAGCGAGAGGACGACGGGCGCGCCCGGCACGGAGATCAGGCGGTCGGTGAACGTGGCCGCGTCGGACCCCGAGAGCGCCACCGGGCTGCCCGGTACCGCGACGGCGACCGAGCCGACGAGGAACACGCCGAGCTGGTTGCCCACCGTGGCGACAGTGCCGAACTCCAGGTCGTCGCCGGGAGCGTCGGGGCCGCCCATCCACTTCGCGAGGCGCCGGGCGAGAGCGCGTCCGGGGTCGGATCCGGCGGCGCCAGCGCACACGTCGAGCAGCTTCAGCAGTACGTCACGGTCGCTGCACCGGGCGACGCACAGCAGGCCCGGAAAGCGGGCGACGACGCCGTCGCCGATGATCACGGCGGCACGTGCGATGTCGACAGTCACCTGGTCCGGCCTCCCCCGAGGAGCTCACGCATGGCCCACAGTCTGCAGGGCCGGTTGCGGAGCGGTAACGGCAGGGACACCCCTTCCGTCCCAGGTCAACGCTGCGTAGTCGATCACTCGCCGCGTGCGAGCCCCACGAGATGCTCGATGGCACCGTCGAGGGGGATCTCGACGCGCTCGCCGCTACGCCGGTCCTTGACCTCGATCACGCCGTTGGCCAGCCCGCGACCGGCGACGACGATGGTGGGCACGCCGATCAGCTCGGCGTCGGCGAACTTGACGCCCGGCGAAGCCTTGCGGTCGTCGAGCAGCACGCGCAGCCCCGCCGCCTCGAGGTCGGCGGCCAGTGCGGCGCCGCCGGTGGCGATCTCCTCCTGCTTGCCCGCGACGACCACGTGCACGTCGTACGGCGTGACCGCGCGGGGCCACACGAGCCCGGAGTCGTCGAAGTTCTGCTCCGCGATGACGGCCACGAGCCGCGAGACGCCGACGCCGTAGGAGCCCATCGTGATGCGTACCGGCTTCGAGTCCGGGCCCAGCGCGTCGAGACCGAAGGCGTCGGCGTACTTGCGGCCGAGCTGGAACACGTGCCCGATCTCGATGCCGCGGGCCGAGGACAGCGGGCCGCTGCCGTCGGGGGCCTCGTCGCCCTCGCGGACCTCGGCGGCCTCGATGGTGCCGTCGGGGGTGAAGTCGCGGCCGGCGACGAGGTCGACGACGTGGTGGTCGGCCTTGTCGGCGCCGGTGACCCACGCCGTGCCCGTGACGACGCGGGGGTCGACGAGGTAGCGCACCCCGTTGGCCGCCAACGACACCGGGCCGATGTAGCCCTTGACCAGGAAGGCGTTCCTCGCGAAGTCGGCCTCCTCGAGAAGCGCCACCTCGGCGGGCTCCAGCGCGGCCTCGAGGCGTTTCATGTCGACCTCGCGGTCGCCGGGAACACCGACCCCGAGCAGCGTCCACTCCGTCTGACCGGGCCGGCGGGTCTTGAGCAGCACGTTCTTGAGCGTGTCGGCCGCGGTGAAGGTGCGGTCGAGCCCGGCGCCGTTCAGGAACGTCACCAGCGACTCGATGGTCGGCGTGTTGGGCGTGTGGTGCGCCTGCGCCTCGGGCAGCCCGTCCAGCGGGATCGCGGCGGGTGGGGTGGTGGTGACCGCCTCGACGTTGGCCGCGTACCCGCCGGGGCTCTGGACGAACGTGTCCTCGCCCGTGGGCGCGATCGCCAGGAACTCCTCCGACGCCGAGCCACCCATCGCCCCGGACGTGGCCGCGACGACGACGTACTCCAGGCCGAGCCGGTCGAAGATCTTCACGTAGGCGTCGCGGTGCTTGCGGTAGGACTCCGACAGCCCCTCGTCGGTGAGGTCGAAGGAGTACGAGTCCTTCATGAGGAACTCGCGCCCGCGCAGGATGCCCGCGCGGGGCCGCGCCTCGTCGCGGTACTTGTTCTGGATCTGGTAGAGCATCACCGGGTAGTCCTTGTAGGACGAGTACTCGCCCTTGACCACCTGGGTGAACAGCTCCTCGTGGGTGGGGCCGAGCAGGTAGTCGGCGCCCTTGCGGTCCTTGAGGCGGAACAGGTTGGGGCCGTACTCGGTCCAGCGACCGGTGGCCTCGTAGGGCTCGCGGGGCAGCAGCGCGGGCAGTTGGATCTCCTGGGCGCCGATGGCGTCCATCTCCTCGCGCACGATCTGCTCGACGGCGCGCAGCACCTTCAGCCCCAGCGGCAGCCAGGTGTAGATCCCCGGCGCGACACGGCGGACGTAGCCGGCGCGGACGAGCAGCTTGTGGCTCGGCACCTCCGCGTCGGCGGGGTCATCACGCAGGGTCCTCAGGAACAACGACGACATCCGGGTCAACACCTGGTGAAGGGTAGCGAGCACCCCTGGGCGGAGTCGCGGCGGTTACCGCTCGAACAGGTGCTGGTTGATCGAGCGGGCCGCGCCGGCCAGCTCCGTCAGCTCGACGACCTCCAGGCCCGCGGCCCGCAACAGCTCCGCCCCCTCGCAGTCGACGAACAGCGACGGCTCCCGCCACGCGAACACCACCCGCTCGACGCCGGCGGCCAGGATCAGCTGCGTGCACGTCAGCGGTCGCGACGCCCGGACGCTGCAGGGCTCCAGCGAGCTGTAGACGGTGGTACCCGGCGGAACCCGGCCGTTCAGGTCGCCGAGCGCCGCCTCCTCGGCGTGCACCTTGTCGTCGTCGCGACGAGACCACCCCTCCGCGAGCACCGCGCCGTCCGGGCCGGCGACCAGCGCGCCCACCGAGAACGCCGACGCCGACGGCGGGCAGCGCCGTGCCAGCTCCACGGCGCGCAGCAGCAGGTCCCGGTCATCCACGGGGTCATCCACGGGGCTCCCCCAGCAGGTAGCGCAACAGGACGTGGTGGCCCATCGGCCGGGCCTCGGCGAGGCGCATCGACCCCGGCAGGACTCCCGCCCCGACGAACCGCGGAGCGTCCGGGTCGCCGACGAAGAACGGCGCGACGACGAGCTGGATCTCGTCCACCAGGCCCGCGGCCAGGAACAGCGTGTGGACCGCCGTGCCCCCCTCGACCATCACCCGCTCCACGCCCCGCGAGGCCAGGTCGGCCAGGACCCGGACGGGATCGACCGGCGCCCCCGCGTGGACGACGTCGGCCGGGACGACGACCCGGCCGGGGTGCGAGGTGTAGACGATGCGGTGCCCGTCGCCGGTGGTGAACAGCCGCGCCGCGGGGTCGAGCTCGCCGCTGCCGCTGATCACCACGCGCCACGGCTGCCCGATGCGTCCCGCCGCCACGCGTTCCGCGACACGCTCGGCCGACCGCACGAGCAACCGCGGGTCGTCGCGCCGCACGGTGGTGGCCCCGACGAGGACCGCGTCCACGCCGGCCCGCTCGGCGTCGACGCGGTCGAGGTCGGCGGCGTCGGAGAGGACCAGCCTGGCGCCGGACCGGTCGTCGATGCACCCGTCGACGGACATCGCGACGGACAGCAGGACATAGGGCCGCTCACGCACGCGGCCATCCTCCCCCACGACGACGATCAAGGCACGGACGTCGCTGCCGAAGATCGACGAACGACATCCGTGCCTTGATCAGCGGGGTGGCTACGGGCGCGGCTTGGGCGACCGGTGCTGCGGGAGGGCCGTGGTGTTCTGCTGGGCCACCCTTGCGTCGCGCTCGGCCTGCAGCTTCGCGGCCGCCCGGCGCAGGGCACCGAGGTTGCCGACGAACGCGGTGGCGTCCGGGTCGCCGGGGCGCGCGGCGGCCAGCACGCTGGTCTGCTCGTCGGCGGGCAGCAGGTCGGGCCGGCGCTGCGGGGTGCGCTTCGCCGTGTCGACGGGCCGGGCGACCGGCGCAACCGGCCTCGCCGGGTGCGGCGCCGCGGGGCGGGTGGCCCGGCGGGGCGTCGGGATGGCCGTCGTGCGGGCGGAGGCGGTGGCGGCCTCCGCCGCGGCGCGGAGGGCGTCGATGTCCTCCACCAGCGCGGTGCCGTCGGGGTCCGGGGTGGTGACGACCGGCCGCGGCGCCCGGCCCATGGTGACCTTGGGCCGGTTGAACAGCACCGTCTCGTCGTCGGCGAACGGGATCGGGGCCGGTGCGGCCAGAGCGGCGGTGTCTCCGCCCCGGCGGCGCAGCAGGAACCCGAGCGCCGTGGCGAGCAGACCCCACCCGAGGACCCCCAGGGGTGCGTTGCCCAGCGGGTAGCCGGCCTTGGCCGGCGCGTTCACCACGGCGGCCGCCGCAGCGCCCGGGGCGACCGGCTTCAGCACACCGGGGTGCGCGGCCGGGGTGGCGGCGAGCGGCGCGGCGGCGGGAGCGCGGGTCGGGTCATCGACGACCGTGACCTGCGGACCCTTGGCGCCGTCGGTGACGACCAGCGTCTTGACGTCCCCGTCCTTCAGGGTCACCGCACCTGCGGTCTTCACGGTGCCGCTGGTGAGCGTCAGCGGAACCGTGCCGGGGACGAGCTCGGCGTAGCCCGTGACCAGGCCGTAGGCGATGTCCTTGGCCAGCGGACCCGCGCCGCCGGCGGCGACCGTCAGGCCGGGTGCCTTCTGCGCCGCGTCCACCAGCCGGACCACGCCGCGGATGTCCGGTCCGGGGACGGCCGGGTCGGGCACGAGCTGGCCCCGCACGCCGCCGCCGGGTCCGGCGAACAGCATCAGCGTGTAGGCGACACCCGGGTCGAGGGCGACGGCCTGCGTGACCGACGTGGGCGCGGCCGGGTCCTTTCCGCCGACACCGAGCGTCGCGACGCCGGCCGGGACGGTCCCGTAGGTGCCCACGTCGCCGTAGGGGCCGACGGCGATCGGGGCGACCGCGGTGCCGTCGACGCCGGCGAGGCGCACCCGCAGCGGGCCGGAGCCGGGCACGAGGTCGAGCACCCGCAGCGCGGCCGGGCGGCCGGGCGCCGGGGGCTTCGCGGCGGCGGCCAGCAGGCCGGACGGCGCGGCGGGCGGGAACGTCACGAGCACCCCGGACGGGCCGGCCGTCACCGTCTGCACGGCGAACGCGCCCTGCTGGGCCTTGAAGTAGGCGACGAGGCGAGCGGCGCGGGCGCCGGTGGCGGTGAACTGGATCTGGCGGCGCGGGCGGCCCGCGGCGTCCTCACCCGGCACCTGCGGCAGGTCCGCGACGAGCACCTCCTCGACGGTGGCGACGTCCGACAGCGTGGCGAGCACGCGGGCGTCGACGGTGCCGCCGCGCAGCAGGTTCAGCGCCGACTGCTCGGCGTTCTCACCGAGGCGGTCGGCCAGCGCGGCGCCGACGGTGGCGCGCTCGGGCTCGTCGGTCGGGGCCGCGGCGTTCGGGTCGATGCGGCGGACCTCGACGCGGGAGGCGCCGGTGCCGAACGTCGCGACGGGCTGCGAGCCGGTCATCGCGCCGTGCATCTGGGCGAAGGAGGCCGGGAACTGGCGGACCGCGTCGGTGGCGATGACGTAGTCGTAGTCGCGCCAGCCGTGCGGGTTGAGCGCCTGCACCGCGGGGTCGGTGTCGAGCTTGTAGAACCACGCGACGTCGTCGCGCTTCCAGCCGGCCGAGACGAGGTCGGACCAGAACGCGTCGTCGACGATCAGGCGCTGGTCGTGCCCGACGTTGTCGATCACCCACTGCTTCGCCTGGCGCATCGGCGCGTCCTGGTCGGCGGTGGTGAGGAAGTTCAGGGTGTCGTGCCAGCGCGGCTCGGCCATCACTCCCGCCCCGGCCACGGCGACGAGCACCGCGACCGCAGCGATCTTCATCACCGGGACGCCCACCCGGATCCAGCGCACGGCCTCCTCGGCCACGGTGGCGATCAGCAGCGCGGCCAGCGGCAGCACCACGATGACGTACGGGATGGGCAGGTAGCCGCCGCGCAGCAGCATCGCGGCGAGCAACAGGTAGCCGAACGCGATGGGCCGCAGCGCCTTCACCGCCAGCGCGACGACTGCCGCGCCGAGGCCGGCCGCGAGCAGCACCGTGTCGAGTGAGAGCCAGCCCGCGAGCGTCTGCTGGTTGGGCGAGCCGGCGGCGAAAACGCTGCCGCCCGACGTGCGGGAGAACAGCTGGAAGGAGATGCCGTCCACCAGGCTCACGTGGCCCTTGCCGGGCAGCAGCTCCGAGCGGACGGCGGCGGCGAGCAGGTAGGTCGAGATCAGGAGCCCGAACAGCGCGCCGGCCACGGCCATCGCGTAACGGCGGGTGCCGGCGTTGCCGCGCTGCCAGCCGAGCCAGGCCACCATCGGCAGCATCAGCAGCGCGGTCTCCTTGGTGAGCACCGCGACGGCGAAGCAGGCGGCGCCGCCCATGTAGGCGAGCAGCCGGCGGCGCGGGGTGGCGAAGCAGACGGCGGCGGCGAGCACCCAGACCGTCGAGAGGTTGTCGAGGTACACCGTGCGCTCGTACTGGACGGCCAGCGGCGAGAGCGCGAGCAGCGCGACGGCGGCACCCGCGGCGATCCGGCCGTAGCCCAGGCGCCGCACCAGCACCCACAGCAGAGCGGCCGCGACGACGGAGGCGACGACCATGAACTGCCGCCCCACCGCCACCGCGTCGGTCACGGGCCCGAACTTCTCCACCAACCCCAACCAGCCGGCGATCTGCAGCCAGCCGAGCGGGGGGTGGTCGTACCAGTAGGTGTAATGCGTGAGCTCGCCCAGATGCAGCATCGCGTAGGCCTGAGCCATGTAGGTGCCCTCGTCGTCGATGCGCTGCGGGGCGCCGACGAGGTTCACCAGGCGCATCACCGCCACCACCACGAGCAGGGGCAGGAGGACCGCGGCCGTGATGAGGCGGGAGCGGAGGGTGGGGCGCGGCGCGGTGTCCATGGGAATCGTCCTTCGGCAGGCGGCTCGGTGCTGGTGTCCATGCTGGTCGGAGCGCTGCGACGGGGTAATCCACGCGAGGCCAGGTTCGGCCCGCAGCCGGGTAAGGGTGGTGTCACCGTCCGGCAACCCCGGCCCGGACGACGGTCGTGCGCCGCAGGCGCGAGCCCCCGCTCCGGACGTCAGGAGCGGGGGCTGCGGGCCGGGAGGTCAGGTGGTGGGGGCGGGCTTGCGGTGGATGCCGGCGTGCTCGGTCTTCTCCCAGCCGACCTGCCCGCGGGCCTCGCGGACCACCGCTCGGATCGAGGAGAAGCTCAGCAGCACCTGGTACGGGAACGCGCCGAGGATGAGCTTGGCGTAGTCGCGGAACCGGATCTTGACCCCGAACGACCGGCCGAACTCCTCCAGCCCCGCCGCCTCGACGGCCATGCTGATCACGGTGGGCACCAGCGGCACGAAGCTCAGCAGCGTCACGGCCAGCGGCACCTTCACCAGGAACATCGTCACCAGCGAGATCGGGATCATGATGCCGGAGTAGGCCTGCAGGAACGGCATCCAGAGCGTGTAGCGGGCCAGCATGCGCTGCTTGCGGGTGGGCAGCTCGCGCCACAGGCCCTTGCGCAGCACCTGCAGGAAGCCCTGGCACCAGCGGGTGCGCTGTTTGACCAGGCTCTTGATCGTGTCGGGCGTCTCCTCGCGGGTGACGACCTCGGGGTCGTAGGCCACCGCGACCTCGTGGCCGGCCGAGCTGAGCCGGACCCCGAGCTCGCAGTCCTCGGCGAGGCACTCCGCGTCCCAACCGCCGAAGTCGCGCAGCACGTTCGCCCGGGCGAAGACGGTGTTGCCGCCGAGCGGGATGAACTTCTGCTCCGAGTGGAAGTGCAGCCGCGACCGGAACCAGAAGTAGTACTCGAGGCAGTTGCGCAGCGACCACCACGTGGTCTGGATGTTCATCAGCTGCACGCCCGACTGCACGACGCTCGCCCCGGTCTCCTCGAACCGCCCCTCGACCAGCTTCAACAGACCCGGGTGCACCTCGTCCTCGGCGTCGAACACCCCGATGATCTCGCCGCGGCAGCGCGGCAGCGCGGTGTTGAGGCCCTTGGGCTTGTTCTTGGGCACCGAGTAGTCGATGACGACCTGCACGAGCTTCGGGTGCCGCCGCGCCGCGGCGTGGGCGACGGCCATCGTCTCGGGGTCGTCGTGTCCGATGATCACGATGATCTCGAACGCCTCGTGGTCCTGGCGGGCCAGCGCGTCGATCGTGTCGCCGAGCACCTCCTGCTCGTGGCGGGCGGGCAGCAGCAGCGAGAACGTGTGCGTCCGCTTCGCGGGCTTGCGGGTGAAACCGGTGCCCTTCAACGAGTCGGGCGTGCGCCAGGCGTGCAGCATCCACCAGGTCGTGGTGCCCGCGACGCCGACCAGCGGCACCGACAGCGCGAGCATGACGATCGACAGGACGAGCGTCAGCGTGCCGCTCTGCGGCAGCTCGGGGGCCACCGGCGCGGCGACGGCGGTGCGCTCCTCGCGCACCGGGTCGGAGCCCGCGGCCTGCACGCCGTCGGCGCGGGGGAGCAGTCCACCGGAGAGGCCCTTGACGTCGGGGGCGGGGGCCTGCGGCGCGTCCGGCACGGCGGGCAGCGCGCCCGCCGCCGGGGGGCGGGCGGTACCGCCGGCGTCGTGGAACGCGGAGACGAACGCCGGGCCGAGCAGCACCAGCAGCGGGACCACGATCATCGCGACGCGCGGCAGGATGCGACGCCGCGGAGCGGGTGGCGGCGCGGCCGCCGGGGCCGGCACGACGGGGGGTGGCGGAGGCGGGGGCGGGGTCGGGCCCTCCCACACGGGGACCTTGTACGACCCGGTGTCGGACGAACCGAGGTGCCCGGGCCGCGGCGGCAGGGCCGGGTAGGCGGCAGGCCGGTACGGGCGGACGGGTCCCCGGGGCGCTCCCCGCTGTGGGGGCGCGGGCCGCGTGGCCCACTGCTGCTGGGGCTGGTGCTGCTGGGGCTGGTGCTGCACCCGTGACGTCGCCATGACCACTCCCGATGACCCGTCCCCGGACGCTCCGAGGGACGTGTTCATCCTGGCCAGCGCCCTGCGCGGCAACCATCGCCGCGAAGGGCAGGAGCTCGGGCGGGCCCGGCAGGCGTTCCTTACCGTCGGGCAACCCCCACCGGGGTCACGAGAAGTCGAGCGCCTCCACCGTGGCCGCGGAGGCGGCGTGGGTGGGCCGCTGCGCGCCGCCCACCGTGAACACCGAGTCGCCGATGGCCGCCATCGCCATCCCGTGGCGCGGGACGCCGAGCGGCGCGAGCGTGGACCACGTGCCGGTGTCGATGTCGTAGGCCTCGACGGTGGCGAGCACGCGGGTGGGCTCCTCACCGCCCGCCGCGACGATCCGGCCGTCGATGAACGCCGCGGCGACCCCCCCGCGCGCGGTGGGCATGTTGGGCATGGTCTGCCACGTGCCGGTGGCCGGGTCGAACCGCTCGAACGCGAACGTGTTCTTGCTCGACGAGAGGTCCCGGCCGCCCACCGCGTAGACGTAGGTGCCGTCGGTGGTGGCCGTGAGGTGCTCGCGTGGGGTCGGGATCGGTGCCGCGTCGTGCCAGGCGGTGCCGTCGAAGACCTCCGTCGTGGGGTTGAGCTTGCCGCCGGTCTGGCCGCCCACCACGACGATCTTGTCGCCGACCACGGCGGCCGCGGCGGCGATGCGGGGCGTGGGCAACGACGGCAGCGGCACCCAGGCCCCGTTGCGCAGCGCGAACACCTTGTCCGAGGAACCGCCCGAGAGGTTGCCGTTCACCGGGGTCCAGCCGCCCATCACGACGACCTCGCCCTTGTAGGTCACGGCCATGAGGTGGTGGAGCGGAAGGGGCAGGTCGGGGCCCTGTTTCCAGGTGTCGATCGCCGCGTCGTAACCCCAGACGGCAGCCGTGGCGGCGTCCTGGGTCAGGCCGCCGGCGATCCACAGGGTGCCGTCGTCGACGGTGGTGCCGCTGAACTGGCGGGCGATCGGTGCGTCCT
Source organism: Mycobacteriales bacterium (assembly GCA_038231335.1). Classification (GTDB taxonomy): domain Bacteria; phylum Actinomycetota; class Actinomycetes; order Mycobacteriales; family Pseudonocardiaceae; genus Pseudonocardia. The sequence continues at coordinate 28,243 of JBBRLM010000006.1, read as the reverse complement.
TGAGCTCCCGCCACTTCGGCGCGGGCGCCAGCCGCCGGGGCGGCAGGTCGATCGCCTCACCTGCGCCCACCGAGTCGGTGTGCGTCGGCTTCGCGGCACCGTCGAACGTGAAGAGCGTCTTTCCCACCGCCGAGACGGAGAGCCCGTGCCGGGCGGTGGGCAACGCCGGCAGCGTCGACCAGGTGTCGGACTTCACGTCGTAGGCGAACACCGAGTTGTCGACGGTGGTGGGCTCCTCGCCCCCGACGGCCATGATCCGACCGTCGGCGTACGCCGCGCCCAGCCCCCCGCGGGCCGCGGGCAGCGGCGCGAGCGCGGACCACTCGCGGGCCTTCGGGTCGAACCGCTCCAGGGCCGCACTGTTCTTGTCGCTGGACAGCTCCCGGCCGCCCACCACGTAGGCGTACGTGCCGTCGGTGACCATCGCGAGGTGTTCGCGGGGCGTCGGCAGGTCCGGCGCCCTGGTCCACTTCGTGCCGTCGAAGACCTCGGTGGTGGGCACGAGCTGGTCGTTCGCCTGGCCGCCCGAGACGATGATCTGGTCACCGACCACGACGGCGCCGCCCGCGACGTGCGCCGACAACATCGGGGGCAGCTCCACCCAGCCGCCGCCGCGCTGGGCGTAGACCCTGTTCGAGCTGATCGCCTTGAGGTTCGTGCCCTCCGGCTGCCACCCGCCCAGCACCACGATCTCGCCGCGGTAGCTCACCGCCATGGCGTGGTGCAGCTGCACGGGCAGATCGATCGCGTCGGTCCACGTGTTGATCGCCGGGTCGTAGCGCTCCACCTTGTTGGTGGCGCCGTTGTCGGTGAGGCCGCCGATGACCCAGATCGTGCCGTCCTGGATGGTGGTGGCCACCTGCTGGCGGGGCGTCGGGTCGTCGGCCAGGGTCCGCCACGAGCTCGCGGGCACCACGGCGGTTACGGCGGGCGCGGTCGTCGGGGCGGCCACGGACGACGCGGCGCTGCCGCGGAAGACGTAGATCCCGGCGACGGTGAGCCCGGCCAGCAACACCACGACCGTGACGACCGCGGCGATCAGGGCGAGGCTCCGGCGCGGCGGCCGGGGTGGCGGAGCGGCAGCCGGACCGGACGGGCCGGACGGGCCGGACGGCGGCTCGCCTCCTCCCGACCGCACCGGTCGCGGCTGCGCCGCGACGACGACCGTGGCGCCGTCCACGTCAGGCTGCGACGCGGGCCGCGGGGCCGGCGACGGTTGTGGGGAAGGGGAAGGGGAAGGGGAGGGCGCGGGTCGCACCGTCGCCGTCGGATCCCACGGGCGGTCCACCAGCGGCAACGGCCCGGAGGTCCGGCGCGGCGACCGGTCGTCGGCGCGGACGATGTCGGCGGCCTCGGTCAGATCGGCGTTTCCGGCGGCGCGGCGCGCGGCGGGCAGCGCCATCTCCGCCACGGGCTGACCTGCGGCGCGCTGCACCTCCTGCAGCTCGCGTCCGAGCTGCTCGGCCGACTTCGGCCGCTCGGCGGGGTCCTTGGCCATCGCGCGTTCGAGCACGGCGCACAGCTCGTCGGGCACGCCGTGCCCGCGCAGGTCCGGGATGGGCTGGCCGGTGATCCGCAGGAACTGGGCGATGATCTCCTCGCCCTCGCGCCGCTCGAACGCGGCGCGACCGGCGATGATCGAGAACAGGGCCGCGCCGAGGCCGTAGATGTCGGACGCCGGCGTCGGCGGATGCCCGTTGAGCACCTCGGGCGCGGTATAGGACAGCGAGCCGGTGAACGCGCCCGTCGCCGTCTCGAAACCGCCCTCGATGCGGGCGATGCCGAAGTCGGTGAGCTGGGCCTCGCCGTAGTCCGACAGCAGGATGTTGGCCGGCTTCACGTCGCGGTGCAGCGTGCCCACCCGGTGCGCGCTCTCCAGCGCCCCCGACAGCCGCACCCCCAGCCGCGTGGCCTCCGCCCACTCCAGCGGGCCCTCCCGGCGCACGCGCGAGGCCAGGGAGTCCAACGCCTGGAACGGCATGACGATGTAGGGGCGTCCGCTGTGGGTGACGCCGACCTGCAACACGTCGACGACGTTCGGGTGCCCCGACAGCCCGCCCATCGCCCGGCCCTCGCGGAAGAACCGCTCGCGGCTGACCGTGTCGAGGTCGGTGTGCAACAGCTTCACCGCGACCGTGCGGTTGAGCGCCTCCTGGTTGCAGCGGAACACCACGCCGAACCCGCCGCGGCCGACCTCTGTCGCGTCGGTGAAACCGGCGCGCGCGAGATCCACGACGACCGCCGGGCGGCCCCCGGCCGTGTGGCCCGGATCGGTCACGGTCAGCCCTTCGGTTCGTGCGCGCGGACCTCGGCCAGCGTGATGGCGCCGCGCCGCAGTGCCTCGTTGGCCAGCCGGGTGCGGCGGCGCTCGCCGTCACCGGCCACGCCGAACTTGTCGTAGAGCCGCAGCAGGTGCTGCTTGACCGCGGCCTCGCTGACCCACAGCGCCTGCGCGATCTGCCGCGTGGACGCGGGCTCGGTGAACATCTCCGCGCTGGTCATGGGCTTGAACAGGGCGATGAGGACGTCGCGCTCGCGCGGTGTGAGCTGGGGCGGCGGGGCCTGGGCCTCGGTCATCCCGGGGTCGTCGGCGGTGCGCTCGGCGCGCAACACGATGCGGGTGCGGCCGATGCGCAGCTCGTCACCAGCACCGAGGCGAGCTTCCCCCGACACCCGGTTGCCGTTGACGAACGTGCCGTTGCGGGAGCTGACGTCGCGCACGCTCCAGGACCCCGCGAGCCGCTCGAGCACGGCGTGCACGCGGGAGACCTGCCCGTCGTCGGGCAGCACGATGTCGTTGCCGGTGGCGCGGCCGACGGTGATGCGATCGCCGTCCAGCTGCACCAGGTCGGCCCCGGCGGGCCGCCACACCTCGAGGAACGCGTTCATCGGACTCCCATCGGCTGCGAACGGTAGCCGAACTGGGGCCGACTCCAAAGGACCAGTTCTCCGCACACCAGACCGAGCAGGAAATGGTCGACTCCGGACGTCCGATCGGATCACGAATCGATCACGATCAGGAGTCGAGCAGCTCCCTCAGCAGGCCGTTGACCGTCGGCGCCTCCACGAGGAACCCGTCGTGGCCGTAGGGGGACTCGATCAGGCGCAGCTCATCCGCTCCGGGGATGCCTGCCGCGAGCTCGGCCTGCTGGGCCGGCGGGTAGAGCCGGTCGGAGCTGACGCCGGCCACCAGCGTCCGGGCCGTGACGCGGGTCAGCCCCGCAACCACGCCACCCCGCCACCGGCCGACGTCGTGGGCGTTCATCATCTCGGTCAGCCGCACGTAGGAGCCGGCGTCGAAGCGGTGCACCAGCTTGTCGGCGTGGTGGTCGAGGTAGGACTCCACCGCGTAGCGGCCGCCGCGCCACGGGTCCTCACCGTCCTGCGGCTCGCGGCCGAAGCGCTCGCCGAGCTCGAACGCGCTGCGGTAGCTCAGGTGGGCCATCCGGCGGGCGACGCCCAGGCCGAGGTGGGGGCCGTCGCCCGGTTCCGCGTCGTAGAAGTCGCCACCGTGCCAGCCGGGATCGGCGCGGATCGCCGAGAGCTGCGGTGCGGACCAGGCGATCTGGTCGGCCGCCGACGCCGCGGGGCACGCCAGCAGGAACAGCCGCTCGACGCGGTCGGGCTCGGTGGCCGCCCACTCCAGCGCGCGCATGCCGCCCATCGAGCCGCCGACGACACACGCCCACCTCCCGACGCCCAGCGCGTCGGCCAGCACGGTCTCGGCCGCCACGGCGTCACGGGTGGTGACCAGCGGGAAGCGGCCGCCCCACGGCCGCCCGTCGGGGGCCGGGGACGACGGGCCGGTGCTGCCCTGGCACCCGCCGACGACGTTGGGCGCCACGACGAACCAGCGCGCCGGGTCGAGCGCGCGGCCCGGACCCACGAGCGCCTCCCACCAGCCGGGAGTGGGGTGGCCCGGCCCGGCCGGCCCGGCGACGTGGCTGTCGCCGGTGAGGGCGTGCAGGACGAGCACGGCGTTGTGGCCCGTGAACGTCCCCCACGTCTCGTAGGCGATGCGGACACCGGGCAGCTCCCCGCCCGCCTCCAGTGGAAGCGGGTCGGGAAGCTGCACCCAGCGTCGCCGGCCCGGATCGTCCCCCTCCCGCCACGCACCGGTGGCGGGAGGGAGCGTCCGGAGCGAGGTCACGCCGAGTGCTCCTGGACCGGAGGCGCGGCCGGAACAGGAGCCGTGATCGTGGTCGGCGCCGTCATGTCGGGTCTAGGCGCCCTTGGCCGCGCGGAAGCCCGCGTCGAGGTCCGCCTTGAGGTCCTCGATGCCCTCGAGGCCCACCGACAGCCGCACGAGGCCCGGCGTCACGCCGGTGGCCGCCTGCTCCTGCGGGGTGAGCTGGCTGTGCGTGGTGCTGGCCGGGTGGATCACCAGGCTGCGCACGTCACCGATGTTGGCGAGGTGGCTGAACAGCTCCAGCGCGTCCACGAACTTCTTGCCGGCCTCGACGCCACCGGCGATGTCGAAGGCCACGATGGCTCCGGCGCCCCGCGGCAGGTACTTCTGGCCCGCCGCGTACCACTGGTTGGACTCCAGACCCGGGTAGTAGACCTTCTCCACCTCGTCGCGCGCCTCGAGCCACTCGGCCAGCGCCTGCGCGTTCTGCACGTGACGCTCGATGCGCAGCGACAGCGTCTCGATGCCCTGGATCAGCAGGAACGCGCTGTTGGGCGAGATGGCCGGACCCAGGTCGCGCAGCAGCTGCACGCGCAGCTTGATCAGGTACGACACCGGTCCGAGCGCGTCCCAGTAGACGAGGCCGTGGTAGCTCGGGTCCGGGGTGGTCAACCCGGGGAAGCGCTCGGCGTTGTCACCCCACGAGAAGTTGCCCGAGTCGACGACGACGCCACCGATGGTGGTGCCGTGGCCACCGAGGAACTTGGTGGCCGAGTGGATCACGATGTCGGCACCGTGCTCGATCGGGCGCAGCAGGAACGGCGTGGGCACGGTGTTGTCCACGAGCAGCGGCACGCCGGCCTCGTGGGCCGCGTCGGCGACCGCGCGCACGTCGAGCACGTTGCCGCGCGGGTTGCCCAGGGTCTCGGCGTAGAACAGCTTGGTGTTGGGCCGGACCGCGGCCTTCCACGCCTCGATGTCGTCGGGATCGTCGACGAACGAGACCTCGATGCCCAGCTTCGGCAGCGTGTAGTGGAAGAGGTTGTACGTGCCGCCGTAGAGCGAGGCGCTGGAGACGAAGTGGTCGCCCGCCTCGGCGATGTTGAGGATCGCGAGGGTCTGCGCGGCCTGGCCGGACGCGAACGCGACCGCCCCGATACCGCCCTCGAGCGCCGCGACGCGCTGCTCGAGCACGTCCTGCGTCGGGTTCATGATCCGCGTGTAGATATTGCCCATCTCGGCGAGCCCGAACAGCGCGGCCGCGTGGTCGCTGTCGCGGAAGACGTAGGACGTGGTCTGGTAGATCGGGGTGGCGCGGGCGCCGGTGGTGGGGTCGGGCGCGGCACCGGCGTGGACCTGCTTGGTCTCGAAGGACCAGGAGGCGGTGGGATCGGGCGTGTCGGACACAGAGTTCTCCCTGGGAGAGATGGCGTGGAGGATCGAGTCAGCGACCGGGTCGACAGGTCGCGCTCGCGACGCGCATGTAGTCCACATGCCGGCGTGTCACGAGGCGGATCACGAGGCGAACCGTAATCGGGGCGTCACGTGGGCACAACTACCCTGGTCGGGTGCTGTTGCTGCTCCCCCCGTCGGAGACGAAGCTCGACGGTGGCGACGGCCCGCCGCTGGACCTCGGCTCCCTGGCGCACCCGTCCTTGAACCCGCTGCGCGCGGAGCTGGCCGACGAGCTCGTGAAGCTCGCGGCGGACGTCCCCGCGTCCCGCGCGGCGCTGGGCCTGTCCCCGAAACAGGACGCCGAGATCGCCCGCAACGCCGAGCTGTGGACCTCCCCCACCACCCCCGCGCTGCTGCGCTACACCGGCGTCCTCTACGACGCGCTCGACGTCCGGTCGTTGCGCGGCACGGCGGCGGTGCGGGCCCGCGCGCGGCTGGCCGTCGGATCGGCCCTGTTCGGCCTGCTGCGCGCCGACGACCCGGTGCCCGCCTACCGGCTCTCAGCCGGCTCGTCGCTCCCCGGACGGGGCACCCTGGCCGCCGCGTGGAAGCCGCGGCTGGAACCGGTGCTCGCCGGGATCGCCGCACGGGAGCTGGTGGTGGATCTGCGCTCCGGCTCGTACGCGGCCCTGGCTCGGATCCCCGGGGCGGTCGACGTCGACGTCCTGGCCGAGCACGCGGACGGGCGCCGCACGGTGGTGAGCCACTTCAACAAGGCGCACAAGGGCGCCCTCGCCCGCCTGCTGGCGAGCACGCGGGCCGAGCCGACCGACGCGGCCGCGGTGGCCACCCTGGCCCGCCGCGCCGGCATGCGCGTGGAGCGCAAGGGAAACGCCCTGAACGTGATCGTCCCCGCCTGACGGCGCTCCCCCCGCGAGTCGGGCCCTGCGGCGGGGCGAGGCGGGCCATACGTGCGCGAGTTGACGAAACCGACACGGCGAGTTCGCCATCTCGGCACGCGAGTTCGCCTTCGTATCCGACAAGTGGAGGGGCGGCGGCCCATCGGTGGACATCAGCCGCGGGCCGCCATCGCGGGGGCATCGACGTTGGCCCACTGATCAGCACAGACCGCACGCCAGCGTCCTCGAAAGGACGAGAAGGTACGGCGCGTCGCGATCACGGTGGCAGCCGGTCGACCGCGATCTCCGCCCACCGCCCCTGAGCGCCCCACCCGGGGCCGTGACGCGCGACGGGAGCCGATCATCGTGCCTGCTCGACCACCGGCGAGCCGGCTGGCCCGTCGGCCCACGTCACCGGCCCGGTCGCACACCACCGTCGTGGGCGTCACGTCCCTGACGCCGCCCGACGCACCGGATCGCCCCGACGAGGGCCGGAAAGGCGAACTCGGCGTGTCCGATCGGTCGACCCGCGTTATTCGGTTGCTGGTGGCGGCCCCCGTCGGCCAGGGTTCACCGCAACGGCCGGGAGAACCGGCGGATCCGAGGAGGTGCCACATGTCCATGCCTGTCCTGGACGTGGTGCGCCCTCGTCCGATCCCCGCCCCGCGCTGACGCCTGTCCGCGGGGCCCACTCCCAGGAGACCCCGCGTTGCGCGACCACGAGTCGTTCCCCCGTAAGAACAGTCGCCGTTTCGACGACGACATCACCTTGTACGACGAGCGCGCCGGGGCTGAACCCGACGCACCGCCCGAGGGCGACCGCTGGTCCACATGGGGCGGCGCCGAGCACGGCCCCCTCCCCCGCCCCGACTGGGTGGTCACCGAGCACGCCGCCGTCGACTCCGAGCTCGGCGTGATCAAGACCGGCAAGGAGGCCGACGTCCACCTGATCGAGCGGTGGGTGCCCGGCACCGACCGCCGCACGTTGATGGCGGCCAAGCGCTACCGCACCGCCGAACACCGCATGTTCCACCGGGACGCCGGCTACCTCGAGGGCCGTCGTGTGCGGCGCTCCCGGGAGACCCGCGCGATGGCGCGGCGCACCGAATTCGGACGCGACCTGCTGGCCGGGCAGTGGGCGGGCGCCGAGTTCGCCGCGCTGTCCCGGTTGTGGGCTGACGGAATCGCCGTTCCTTACCCCGTGCAGGCCGCGGGAACGGAAATCCTGATCGAATTCCTCGGAACGCCGGACGGAACGGCGGCCCCACGACTCGCCCAGCTCCGCCCGGACCCCGACGAGTTGTGTGACCTCTGGCACCAGCTCGTCGACGCGCTGCTCGGTCTGGCCCACCACGGCCTGACCCACGGCGACCTGTCGGCCTACAACGTGCTCGTCGACGACGAACGGCTCGTCCTGATCGACCTTCCGCAGGTCGTGGACGTGGTCGGCAACCCGCAGGGCCCGGAGTTCCTGGCCCGTGACGTGCAACGGATCGGCGAGTGGTTCACCGCGCGGGGCCTCCCGCCGGAGGTCGGCCAGTCCGGCACGCTGCTCGCCGAGCTGCGCCGGGAGGTGGGAATGCACGGCGACCCGGCAACGTCACAGGAGTAGCGCAGGGCCGCGGCCGGGCGCTCCGCTAGACTCGATCACGAGCGCCCGGCCGGCAACGGCTGAAGAAGGGCGCACCCGCTTCACCCATCAGGGCACGCCATTCACCATGTGCCCGGGCTCGTTCTCAGAGATCCCAGCCCCGTCATCTCGGCGCTGCTTCTCCGTGCGACGTGCCACGTCCCGGAGGTTTTCTTGACATCCCCCAGCTCTTCTCGCCGTGCGCAGTTCTCGGCGGCCCGTCCCGCGCGTCGCTCAGGCGGCGGCGGACGACCCAGCTCGTCCCGTGGCCGCTCCCGCGGCAACGGCAGCCCGTCCCTCGCCGCTGCACCCAGCATCCCCGAGGTTCTCTGGACCGTCCCCGAGACCGGGATGCCGTCCTTCGCCGACCTCGGCCTGCCCGAGCCGGTGCTGCGCGCCCTGGCCGCGAACGACTTCACCGAGCCGTTCCCCATCCAGGCCGCCACGCTGCCCGACACGATCGCCGGGCGTGACCTGCTCGGCCGCGGCCAGACCGGATCGGGCAAGACGCTCGCGTTCGGTCTCGCCATCCTCTCCCGGCTCGCGGGGGGCAAGGCGCGTCCCAAGCAGCCGCGCGGTCTCGTGCTCGTGCCCACCCGCGAGCTCGCCACCCAGGTCGTCGACGCGCTGGCGCCGTTCGCGAAGGCCCTCGGCCTCACCGTCACCTCGGTGGTCGGCGGCATGTCGTTCAGCCGCCAGGCCTCCGAACTCTCCCGCGGCATCGACCTGCTGGTCGCCACCCCGGGCCGGCTCACCGACCACACCACGCAGCGCACGTGCGATCTCTCGCAGATCAGCATCACCGCCATCGACGAGGCCGACCGGATGGCCGACATGGGCTTCCTGCCCCAGGTCCGCCGCATCCTCGACCTCACCCCCGGCGACGGCCAGCGCCTGCTGTTCTCCGCCACCCTCGACGGTGACGTGGGCACGCTGGTGCGCCAGTACCTCACCGACCCGGTCACGCGGTCGATCGCCTCGTCCACGGCGCAGGTGGAGACGATGGAGCACCACGTGCTGCACGTCGACATGGCGTCCAAGCCGCGGGTGATCACCGAGATCGCCGCCCGCGAGGGCCGCACGATCCTGTTCGTGCGCACCAAGCACGGCGTCGACCGGCTCGTGAAGGGCCTGCGCCGCGACGGCATCAACGCGGGTGCGCTGCACGGCGGCAAGGCCCAGAACGCCCGCAACCGGGCCATCGCGGACTTCAAGGACGGGCAGACGCCGGTTCTGGTGGCCACCGACGTGGCGGCCCGCGGCATCCACGTCGACGACGTCAGCCTCGTCGTCCACGTCGACCCGCCCGCCGACCCGAAGGACTACCTGCACCGCGCCGGCCGCACGGCTCGCGCGGGCGACTCGGGCACCGTCGTCACGATGGTGCTGCCCGCCGAGCGGCGTGACGTCGACCGGCTCACCCGCCTGGCCGGGGTCCGCGCCACCAACACCGACGTCGCCCCCGGCGACGCGGCGCTGGCGCAGATCACGGGCGCGCGCCAGCCGTCCGGGGTGCCGATCGTGGAGCCCCCCAAGCCGGCGCAGAACCCGCGGGGCACCAGTGGCGGCCGTCGTCGCGGCGGCCCGGCCCGTTCCGGTGGCGGTCAGGGTGGCGGCCGCTCCGGCGGCAGCCCCCGCGGTCGCCGTTCGGCGGCCTGACCCACAGCACGACGATCAGAGGCGCGGCATCCCGAGGGGGGTGCCGCGCCTCTGGCGTTCAGGTGGCGAACTCGCTCCGCGAATCGGCGAACTCGCGCGGTGAGATGGCGAACTCGCCGGAGTTGCGGCTCAGGGTCAGGTCAGGCCGAGGACCGAGAGGGCCAGTCGGGCCGCTTCGCCGCCCGACTCCTCCGCGATCGCCAGCGCCGACGGGACGTCGAGGTCGGCGAGCAGCGCGGCCGTGACGGCCGCGGCAGCCTTCGTGCCGTCCTCCACCACCCCGCGGGCGGCCGCGGCGTAGAGCCGTTCGAGACGGCTCGTGGCCTCGTCGAGGCCCGCGGGATCGTAGTCCCACTCCTGCCCCCACGTCCGGTCGACGAGCAGCAGCCGCAGGGCCGCGGCGGGGTAGGAGTCGACGATGTCGGACACCAGCACGAGGTTGCCGGTGGACTTCGCCATCTTCTCCCCGCCCACGCGCACCGTGCCGACGTGCATCCAGGACCGCGCGAACGGCGCCACCCCGGTGACCGCCTCGGCCATCGCGGACTCGTACGCGTGGTGGGGGAAGCGCAGGTCGGCACCGCCGACGTGCAGGTCCAAGGCGGGGCCCAGCGTGGTCAGGGCCATCGCGGCGCACTCGGCGTGCCAGCCGGGCCGGCCCTCGCCCCAGGGGCTGGGCCACGCGACCTCGTCCTCCTCGGCGGAGCGCCAGATCGGCACGTCGGCGGGATCCTCGCAGCCCGGGGCCTGGCCGAACTCCGCGGCCAGCGCGGCCGCCTCCCCCTCGGACAACCCGGCACGGGCAGGAACGTCCCCGCCGCGGAACCAGACCGTGCCGCCCCGCAGGTACGCCGCCCCGGACTCGAGCAGCGCCGCCGCCAGCGTCACGACCTGGGCGACGTGGTTGTGGGCGCGCGGCTCGTGCGTGGGCGGGCGGACCCCGAGCGACACCATGTCGCGTTCGAACCGGAACTGCTGCACCGCCGCGAAGCTGTCGGACCGGTCCCCCGCGTGGGCGGCCGCGGCGTCCAGCACGTCGTCGACGTCGGTGACGTTGCGGCACACCTCCACGTCGACGCCGAGGTGGCGCAGCACCCGCGCGGCGACGTCGGCCCACACGAACGTGGCCGCGTGCCCGAGATGCGTGGTGTCGTACGGCGTGATGCCGCAGACGTACATGCGGGCCCGCCCGACCACGGGCAGGGGGCGGTCGCCGATGCGCAGCATCAGCCGGCGCGCCCGGCGCGCCGCGCGACCCGCCGCAGCTGCAGGATCCGCAGACCCCCCGGGATCGCGACGAGCAACAGCCCGGCGATCGCGGCCAGCAGCAGCGCCACGCCGATGGGCAGCGAGAACGTGAACCCGAGGAAGTAGATCGCGACGACGTCGAGGTTCTGCAGGATGAACACCAGCAGGAAGACCAGCACGATCGCCGAGAGGATCAGGCCGGTCCACAGCCCGCCGGTGCGGGTGCGTGTGACGACCGGGGGCAGCTTGACGGGAACGGTCGGAGCCTCCGGCGCGACCGGCACGGCGCGCATGCCGGGGTCGGTGACCGGGTCGGAACCGGCGAACCCGTCGGGGCGGCGCAGGCCCGGGTGGGTGTCGGGGTCGGCGTGGGGGTCGGCCGGCCCGACGCGTCCGTGCGTCGGCAGGTCTGTCTCCACCGGCAGCGCCCGCGTCGGATCGTCGCTCATCATGCTTCCCCTTGCTCCTGCGGACACCCGTGCGCCGTGAAGTATCCCGCACACTCCCGCGCCTGGTTCGCTAGCGTCGGGTGATGGACTACCAGGCTGCACTCGACGTGTTCTTCGCCGCCCCGCCGGCGGGCGTCGCCGTCCCCGATCCGGTGACCGACGCCTCGCCCGCCCGCCGGCTACGGGACGCGCTGGAGCCCGTCGCCATGCACGCGGTGTGGTCCCCCGGCACCAACGCGGCGCTGGCGGAGCACGGCTACGACTTCCTCACCGGCTACGTGACGGGCCGCGCGGCCGCGCTCGGGGAGGTGCCGTCGTCGGTGGTCGCGGCGACCTTCGGCGTGTTCGAACCCGGGCTCGTCGACGCGCTGTGGACGCAGGGCCGCAGCCTGCTGCCGCTGGCCGACCTGGTCGCCGTCCGCGACCGGGCCACCACGGCGAGCCTGCGCGATGTCCTCGCCGGCGCGGACGTCGACGAGGTCGCCCGGGCCGCCGACCTGCTCGAACACGCCGTCGCCGGTCTCGACGGCACCGGCCGGGTGCTGTTCTCCGCGCTGCGCTCCCAACCGCGCCTCGACGACCCGTTCGGCCGCCTGTGGCGCACCGCCGATCTGGTACGCGAGCACCGCGGTGACGGGCACGTGGCCGCGAGCGTCGCGGCGGGACTGGATCCGGTGCGGATGGGCATCCTGATGGAGGTCTGGCTGGGCTACCCGGTCGGCGAGTACAGCGGCACGCGGGCGTGGCCGCAGGAGGTCCAGGACGCCGCGGTCGCCCGGCTGGAGGCCGACGGCCTGCTGCTGGGTGGTGCGATCACCGAGGCGGGCCGCACCATGCGGGACGCGGTGGAGGACGCCACCGACCGCACCCAGGACGCGCTCGTGGCCGCTCTGGGCACCGACCTCGCCGGCGTCACCGCCGCGCTGGAGGGCTGGTCGCAGCAGTGCGTCGACGCGAAGACGTTCCCGCCGGACGTCCGCAAGCGGGCGGCCGGCTAGCGACGTTCGCGACGCATCGGCACGTGGGAGACGCCGTCCCAGTCGTAGGCGGGCCCGCTGGCCGTGAAGCCGTAGCCGACGTAGAAGCCGGCGAGGTGCTCCTGCGCGTCGAGCACACATACGCCGTCGCCGACCTCCCCGAGGGCCGCCTCCATCAGGCGACGGCCGAGGTTGCGCCCCCGCGCGGACCGCGCCGTGCACAGCCGCCCGATGCGGTACTCGCCGCCGGGCTCCTTGAGCAGCCGCACGCAGCCCAGCACCGGTCCGGGCGTGCGTCCGTCGCCGCCGAGCCAGTAGTGCCGAGCCCGGTCCTCGATGTCACGGCCGTCGAGCTCGCCGTACGCGCAGGCCTGCTCGACGACGAAGACGTCGACGCGCAGCCGCAGGATCTCGTAGAGCGTGCGGGCGTCGAGGTCGGCCGCCCAGGCGCGGTGGACGGTGGCTGCCATGGCCTCGCTGCTCATCGGCCATATCTACCAGACGGGAGATCAGTACTGCTTGACCACCGCCCTCGGCTGCACCGCCCACACCCCGTCGACGGGCGCCTGCAGCAGCAGCACGGCCAGCCCGTCGAGCAGGACCGGGCGCACCCAGTCGCCGAGCTCGATGCGGTCGCCGGCCGCGGGCTCGGCCCCGTCCGGGCCGCGGGCGACGTCGACGGGGACCAGCGCCCGGAGCTCGGCGTAGGTGCAGGCGCCGCCCAGTTCCCGGATGCCGGGCATGAACAGGAACAGCCCGTCGGCCCCCGACAGCGCCAGCCCGACCGCCGCCAGCGCCCCGATGACGCCGTCGCGCGTGCCGCCGTGCCCGGACAGGTGGACGCCGGTGCGGCCGGCCAGCGAGCGGGCGGCGTCCTGGGTGAGCACGGAGGTCTGGGCGGAACGCCCGAACGCGACCAGCGCCTCCCGGTCGACCGTCCGGGGATCGACGACCGCCAGCCCGGGGTCGGCCGCGGCCGCGCTGTGCCGCTCCAGGAACGGCCCGGCCAGCGCGACGACGGCCTCGACCGTGCCGGTCAGGCGCCAGTGGATGCACGCGCTGGAGTTGTGGGAGGTGTAGGGGATGCGGTCGTCGACGAGCAGCTGGTGGCGGGTGGCGCCGGCGGGCGTCCCCAGCCCGGCGGCCTCGAGCGCCTCCATGAGGCCGCGGCAGCGCCGTCCGGTGCCGGGGCTGTGCAGGTCGTCGGTGTCGTCGATGGCGACGAGGAGGTCGACGCCCTGGAGCGCGGTCACGGCTCGACCTCCACTTCTGTCACGTTGCGCACCCACCGATCCTGGCCGAGAGCCGCGGAGGCGAACTTGGTGGTCCCCCGGTTGGTGACGTCCAGGACCGCTCCCACCACCTCGGCGGCTGTGAACGTGCGGGTGCCCTCGTCCCCGGTGACGGCGACGCCCGTGAACGTCGTGGCCCCGGCCTTCTCCAGCACCGCGGCGACGCTGGGCCCGTCCTGCTCCCCGCCGTTGCCGGTGCCCGGCGTGGTGATGCGGGTCTGCGGCAGCGCCTGCAGGGCCGCCAGATCGAACCGGGCGAGCTGCTGCCCGCCGCGGGTGACGGTGAGGGCGTAGCTCGCCGGAGCGGCGCATCCGGCGCCCAGCAGGCCCGCGCACGCGAGCACCACCCAGATCCGCATGTGCCCTCCTGATCGGCGTTTCGCCCGATATCCGCGGACTTCTCAAACGGCACGGTAGTGGCTACCGTCACGGGATGACCATCGCGCTGCGCGGCGTGAGCGCCGCCCGCATCGCCCTGCCCGTCGTCGCCGTCGCCGCGCTCGCGGTCGAGAGCGAGCTGCGCATCCCGGTCGGGCTACCCGGCCACCGCGGTCTGCTGTGGCTGTCCGTGCTGGTGGCGGTGGCGCTGATCGCCCGCCCGCGGGGCACCGCCACGGCGGTAGGCGTCGCGTCGTCGCTGGTCGCGATCGGCCTGGGCACCGACCCGACCATGGCGCTGAGCTACGCCGCCGCGGCCGTCCTGCTCGACGCGGCCCTCGCCGTGCCGGCCGTGCGCCGGCACCCGCTCCTCCTGGTCGTGGTCGCCGCGCCCGTCCACCTCGTCGCGCTGGCCACGCCGGTACTGCACGGCACGGGTCTCGCGACCCTCGGGGACAAGGCGCTGTTCCACCTGGGATTCGGCCTGGCGGCAGGTCTTACAGGTTGGGTCCTGTGGAAGCTCACGGCCGGCGGGCGCGAAGCCGGCTTGTAGCCTCACGAGGTGCGCCATCACGATCTCGTCGTCATCGGTACCGGCTCGGACAACTCCATCATCGACGAGCGGTTCGCCGACCGCGACGTCGCCCTCGTCGAGCACGGGGTGTTCGGTGGCACCTGCCTGAACGTCGGCTGCATCCCCACCAAGATGTACGTCTACCCCGCCGACGTCGCCGAGCACATCCGCCGCGCGGGCCGCTACGGCATCGACGCCACGCTGGACAAGGTCCGCTGGACCGACATCCGCGACCGCGTCTTCGGCCGAATCGACCCCATCTCCGCGGGTGGCCGCGAGTACCGCGTGGGCGAGCGCTCCCCGAACGTCACCGTCTACGAGGGTCACGTCCGCTTCACCGGGCCGAGGGAACTGAGCGTGGACGGCGGGGAGCCGTTCACCGCCGACCAGATCGTCATCGCCGCCGGCGGCCGCCCGACCGTGCCGGACGTGATCGCCGATTCGGGCGTCCCGTTCCACACCTCCGATACGATCATGCGCATCGACGACGTGCCCGAGCACCTCGTGATCGTGGGCAGCGGCTACATCGCGGCCGAGTTCGCGCACGTGTTCTCCGCCTTCGGCGCGAAGGTCTCGATCATCGGGCGCAGCGGCACGATGCTGCGCGCCCAGGACGAGACGGTGTCGGAACGCTTCACCGCGATCGTGGCCGAGCGCTGGGACACCCACCTGAAGCAGAAGATCGTCGACGTGTCGGCCGCGGAGGGTGCCATCACCGTCACCCTCGACGACGGCACCGTGCTCACCGCCGACACCCTGCTCGTGGCCGCCGGGCGCGTGCCGAACGGCGACCGCATGGACCTGCACCGAGCCGGCATCCCCACCCACCCCGACGGCCGCGTCATGGTCGACGAGTACCAGCGCACCCCCGTCGAGGGCGTCTGGGCGCTCGGTGACGTCAGCTCGCCCTACCAGCTCAAGCACGTGGCCAACCACGAGTCGAAGGTGGTCCAGCACAACCTGCTGCACCCCGATGCGCTGCGCGCCACCGACCACCGGTTCGTGCCGTCGGCGGTGTTCACCGACCCCCAGATCGCCTCGGTCGGGCTCACCGAGGCGCAGTGCCGTGACCAGGATCTCGACTACGCCGTCAAGATCCAGTCCTACGGCGACGTCGCCTACGGCTGGGCGATGGAGGACACCACCGGATTCTGCAAGGTGCTCGCCGAACGCGGCAGCGGAAGACTGCTCGGAGCGCACGTCATGGGCCCCCAGGCGTCCATCGTGGTGCAGCCGTTGATCCAGGCCATGTCCTTCGGACTGAGCGCCCCGGACATGGCGCGAGGGCAGTACTGGATCCATCCCGCCCTGCCCGAGGTGGTCGAGAACGCCCTGCTCGGGCTGGAACTGTAGGCCGTCACACACGATCCGCGGTGCCCCCGGGCACCGAATGCCTGCTACACACGTTCCAGTAAGGCCATCCTTGCCCCCGAGACGCCACGAGGTGCCCCGCCCATGACCGCTGTAGACAGCCCGACCCGGCCGGCCGCCGGACCGAAACCGGTCCTCGACGGCGAGCGCGGCACGGCCGCGCAGATCGCCGTCTACGCGTTCGTCATCCTGCCGCTCGTGGCCATCATCGTGGCCATCCCGTTCGCGTGGGGCTGGGGCCTGAGCTGGACCGACGTCGCGATCGCCGCAGCGTTCTACATCGTCAGCTGCCTGGGCATCACCGTGGGCTTCCACCGCTACTTCACCCACAGCTCGTTCAAGGCGAAGCGGCCGCTGCGCATCGCGCTGGCCGTCGCCGGGATGCTGGCGATGCAGGGCCCCGTCATCACCTGGGTGGCCGACCACCGCCGCCACCACGCGTTCAGCGACAAGGAGGGCGACCCGCACTCCCCGTGGCTGTACGGCGACAACACCCGCGCGCTCGCCAAGGGCTTCTACCACGCCCACACCGGCTGGCTGTTCGACCGCGACACCACCAACGCGCAGCGCTTCACCCCCGACCTGCTGGCCGACAAGGACATCGTCCGCGTCAACCGGCTGTTCGTGCTCTGGTCGGTGGTCACCCTGCTCGGCCCCGCTCTGCTCGGTGGGTTCATCACCATGTCGTGGTGGGGAGCGCTGACCGCGTTCTTCTGGGCCGGGCTCGTGCGCGTCGGGCTGCTGCACCACGTGACGTGGTCGATCAACTCGATCTGCCACATGATCGGCGACCAGCCCTTCGCCTCCCGCGACCACTCCCGCAACGTCTGGCCGCTGGCGATCCTGAGCGCCGGCGAGTCGTGGCACAACCTGCACCACGCCGACCCCACCTGCGCCCGCCACGGCGTCCAGCGCGGCCAGATCGACATCTCGGCCCGCGTGATCTGGGTGTTCGAGAAGCTGGGCTGGGCGAGCAACGTCCGCTGGCCCACCACCAAGCGCCTGGAGAAGCTGGCCACCAAGCCCGCTTGATCGCCGTTCGCGGTGCGGGACCTGCAGAGGTGCAGCTCCCGCACCGCAGACGCTGATCATGCCGCCGCGAGGGCGACGGTGGCCACGATCTCGGCGACGACCTCCGCCGCCCGCCCGTCGAGGTCGTGCCAGGTGAACCGGAGCAGGTCCCACCCCGCGCGGGTGATGGCGTTGCCCTTCCGACGGTCGTTGCGGAACCGTTCGGCGTCGACGTGCCAGGCCCAGCCGTCCACCTCGACGGCCAGCTTCGCAGCAGGGAAAGCCAGGTCGATCCGGTAGGGCCCGAACGGATGACCGAGCACCCACCCGGTCAGGCCGGCCTCCCGCAGCAGCTTCACGAGCAGCCGCTCCGCCGCGGAATCGGCCCGATCCGCGGCCGCAGTGATCAGCCGGGCCGCCTCCGTGGAGCCGCGCTGCCCGATCGATCGGCAGTAGGCGCGGTGGAACGCAGGAAACCGCACGTGCTTCTGCAGCGCGCGGTCGAGGAACGTCGAGCCGTCCGGGAGTGCGAGCGCGGTCTCCTGCGCGGCCAGCGGCTTCTGCGCCACCCGGACGCGGCGGGTGAAGACGACGTCCTGCCAGGGCAGCTCCCTCCGCCGGAGGACGACCCCTGGCTGTGCCTGCAGATGCCGTTGCCTCGGCAGCGTCACCTCGATCCTCTCCGGCGCCCGGTCGAGCATCCCGTGCCAGTACGCGGCGGCCGGCCCGGTGACGACGGCCGCGGTGCCGGTGAGCTCGCCGGCCTCCCCGCCCACAGGAACGCGGCCCGCACCCGGCCTCGTCGGTGAGCCGGTGCCCGCCGACGAGGTAGATCCGCGGGTGGAGCCGGAGTCATTCCCCCGACCGCGCCCGACGCTGGACGGTGGCGGCCGACATCCCCGCCGCGACGGCCTGGGCGAGGGTGATCACCCCGGCCTGATCAGCTGGCCTGCGCGGAAGGGTCGTCCAGCACCGGCTTGGCTGCCGGGTCGTAAGCCACCGCGGGGGGTTCCTCGCCCCGGATGCCGGCCACCAGCTTCGTGACGTCGGCCATGATCGCCTCGGTGACCCCGTTCAGGGCCGTGCGGGTGCGGGGGCCGCCGAGCCACTGGGAGAGGTCCACCGGCGGGCCGACCACCACCTCGACGCGCTTGCGCGTGAACAGCCGCGGTAGGGCGGAGCCCGGCTTCAGCACGTGCTGGCTCCCCCAGTTCGCCACCGGGATCACCGGCGCTCCCGTGACCAGGGCGATGCGCCCGATGCCGTTCTTGGCCTTCATCGGCCAGCCGTCGGGGTCCTCGGTGTAGGTGCCCTCGGGGTAGAACACCACGAGCTCGCCACGTTCCAGGGCCTTGATCGCGTCGCGGAAGGCATCGCCGGCACGGGCCGACGTGCGGTAGACCGGGATGTGGCCGCCCTTGGCCAGCACGGAGCGGACGACGGGGATGTCCCACAGTTCGGCCTTGGCCAGGAACCGCGGCATCCGGCCGTGCGAGACGGCGAACGCCACGTCGAAGATCGGGTCGGCGAACGACACGTGGTTGATGGCGAGGAGCGCGCCGCCGGTCTTCGGGATGTGCTCGCCACCCGTCCAGCCGATGCGGGTGCCGAACATCGTCCAGGGCCAGAGCATCCAGATCGCGAAGCCGAACCAGAAGCCGGAACCGCGGCGCAGCCGCGAGAACGTGAGCGCGAGCTTCTCCCGCACCGTCAGTGGTCGGGTGAGCGTCATGCCCCACATCGTAGGAGGATTGATCGGCTTCGTGTGCACGGTGGTGTGACCTCTCTCGCAGCGCCCGTCCGGGTGCGGGCGCGCAGCAGAACAACCACCGACACTGGTGTAACCCTTCACCATCGAGAGGTCTGCCGTGCCCGACAACCCCCTCCTCCCCCGCCTCGAGCCCGTGGGCACGCCGCCAGGGACGCCGTCGTCGATCGTGCTCGTCCTACACGGCGGCCGCGCGCACAGCCGCGAGAGCGGCGAGCGCAAGCGGTTGACCTACCGGCGGATGCTGCCGTTCGCCCGGGCGCTCGCGAAACACGACGAGCTGGCCGTGTTCATGCTCCGCTACCGCTACCGCGGCTGGAACGCCCCGGCCAAGGACGCCCAGCGCGACGCCGGATGGGCCCTGGACGAGCTCGCCCGACAGCACCCGGGCGTGCCGGTGGTGCTGCTCGGCCACTCCATGGGCGGACGGGCCGCGCTCGGTGCCGCCGGCGGACCAGGTGTCACCGCTGTGTGCGCGCTGGCCCCCTGGCTCGACCACTCCGACCCGGTCGCGCAGCTCGCCGGCCGCACCGTGCTGATCGCCCACGGGGACCGGGAGCGCTGGACGTCGCCGGAGGCCTCCTACGACTACGCGTTGCGCGCCAGACCCGTGGCGGCCCGGATCGCCCGCTTCGACGTGCACGGAGCAGGTCATTTCATGCTCAACCGGGCGTCGGACTGGCAGTCGCTGGTGGTGCGTTTCGTGCTGGGTGTCACGGGGATCGAACCCGAGGACCCCGACATTGCGAATGCTTTCACGCAACCCACACCGAGCGGCCTCCGCGTCGAACTCGCCGCTCACTGAACTGGAGCCACGAATGACCCGTCCTACCGCTGCTGTCGTCGGTTCCGGCGTCGCCGGGCTCACCGCCGCCTACCTGCTCCAGCGGCGCTACGACGTCACGTTGTTCGAGGCCGACGGACGCCTCGGCGGCCACGCCCACACCCACGAGCTGCCCACCTCCGACGGCGGCACCGCGAACGTCGACTCCGGGTTCATCGTCCACAACGAGCGCACCTACCCGAACCTGCTTCGCCTGTTCGCCGAGCTCGGTGTGGCCACGCAGGAGTCGGACATGTCGATGAGCGTGCGCTGCGAGGGCTGCGGCCTCGAGTACGCCGGGGCCCGCGGGCTCGGCGGGCTGTTCCCGCAGGCCTCCAACGTCACGCGGCCCGCCTACCTGAAGATGCTGGCCGAGGTCGTGCGGTTCCACCGCCACGCCCGCCGGGTCCTCGCCGACGAGCGGGCCGGCGATGTCACGCTCGGCGCGTTCCTGTCCATCGGCGGCTACTCGCGCTACTTCACCGAGCACTTCATGCTGCCGGTGGTGTCGGCGGTGTGGTCGGCCGGCGAGTCGGTGTCGATGACCTACCCGGCCCGCTACCTTTTCACGTTCCTGAACCACCACGGCCTGCTCTCGGTGGGCGACTCGCCCCAGTGGCGCACGGTCACGGGCGGCTCGCGCAGCTACGTGGAGAAGGTCGCGAAGGAGCTGGGAGCCATCTCGGTCTCCACTCCCGTCCGCACCGTCACCCGTCTGACTGACGGTGTGGAGATCCGGGACGACTCCGACGCCCTCCACCACGCCGACAAGGTCGTCGTCGCCACGCACCCCGAGCACGCACTCGGCATGCTGGCCGACCCCACCGCCGACGAGAGCGCGGTGCTCCGCGCGTTCGAGTACTCGCAGAACACCACGCAGCTCCACCACGACACCTCCGTACTCCCACGCCGGACGAACGCGCGGGCGTCGTGGAACTACCTCAAGTCGGCCTGCTCCACCAGCGACGGCGCCCCGGTGCTGGTCAGCTACGACATGAACCGGCTGCAGCGACTCTCGGAGCCCGACGACTACGTGGTGACGCTCAACGGCACCGACCGCGTCGACCAGGACCGCGTGATCGCCACGATGCACTACGAGCACCCCATCTACACGCCGGAGTCGGTGGCGGCGCAGCGTCGTCTCCCCGCCCTCAACGACGGCACGGTCGCCTTCGCCGGCGCCTACCACGGCTGGGGTTTCCACGAGGACGGCTGCGCGGCCGGTGTCCGCGCCGCCGCGTCGCTCGGAGCGGGCTGGTGAGCGCGCCTCCGGCGCCCGTGAGCGGAAATCGTCGTCAGGGCGACGATATCCGCGCACAACCGGTGGTGCCTGCGCTCTATGACGCCACCGTCACCCACGTCCGCAAGCAGACGATGAAGCGGAAGTTCGACCACTCCATCTACCTCTGGCTCGTCGATATCGACGCCCTGCCGGAGCTGCCCCGCTGGCTGCGTCCGTTCGCCCGCTTCGAGGCCCGCGACCACCTCGGCGACCCGCAGCGCTCCATCCGCCAGAACCTCGACGCGTGGCTGGCCCTGCAGGGGATCGACCTGCACGGCGGCCAGGTCCTGATGCTGGCCAACGCCCGGCTGCTCGGCTACGTGTTCAACCCCATCAGCGTCTACTGGTGCCACCGCCCGGACGGCACGTTGGAGTGCGTCGTCGCCGAGGTCCACAACACCTACGGCGAGCGGCACTGCTACCTGCTGCGCACCGACGACGCCGGTCGCGCGCAGACGCCCAAGGACTTCTACGTCTCGCCGTTCCTCACCGTCGACGGCGAGTACCGGATGTCGCTCCGCGAGCCCGACGACCGGCTCGGCATCGCCGTCACGCTGCACCAGGACAACAAGATGGCGATCACCGCCACCGTCGTCGGCACCCGGCGCGCAGCCACCCCGGCCGCGCTGGTGCGGATGCTGGCCCGCCGTCCCCTCATGACCTACCGCACGTCGGCACTGATCCGCCGCCACGGCATCACGCTGTGGCTGCGCCGGCTGCCCGTGATCCGTCGACCGAAGCACCACCCACAGGAGGGCGTTCAGTGAGTACCGAACCCATGGAGAAGGCGCCCGCTCCTGCGGTCGTCAAGCGATCCAACAACCATTTCGTCCCGCGCCCCAACGAGGGTGTGTGGCCGGGCCTGGCCACGCCGCCGCACTCCACGGTGCGCGCGCGCATCGCCGAGTCGCTGTTCCGCGGCGCGGTGAAGAACCTGCCGGTGCGGGTGGTGTTCCCCGGTGGCGAGCGTCTCGGCAAGGGCGGCCCCGACTCCCCCGTCATGCGGATCGTGCGGCCCGCCGCGTTCTTCCACCGCCTCGGCTGCAACTCCAAGATCGGCTTCGGCGAGTCGTACATGGTCGGTGACTGGACCACGACCAACCTCGCCGACCTGCTCACGCCGTTCGCGGCCAAGCTCTCGACGCTGATCCCGCCGGTCTTCCAGCGCATCGGGCGCCGCTTCGCCGAGGCCCGGCAGCCGAAGGAGGAGGTGAACACGGTCGAGGGTTCGCGGGAGAACATCCACCGCCACTACGACCTCTCCAACGACCTGTTCGGGATCTTCCTCGACGACACGATGTCCTACTCGTCCGCGTGGTTCGCCGATGACAGCGACGATCTGGTCGACGCCCAGAACCGCAAGATCGACGGCATCCTCGACATGGCCGGCGTCACCGAGGGCAAGCACGTGCTGGAGATCGGCACCGGCTGGGGCGGTCTCGCCCTGCGGGCCGCCCAGCGCGGCGCCCGTGTCACCACCCTGACGATCTCCGCCGAGCAGGCGAAGCTCGCCGAGGAGCGCATCGAGGCCGCGGGCATGAGCGACCGCGTGCAGGTGCTGCTGCGCGACTACCGCGAGGCCCAGGGTCAGTACGACGCCGTGGTGAGTGTCGAGATGATCGAGGCCGTGGGCGTGGCCTACTGGCCCACGTTCTTCGCCGCACTCGACCGGCTGCTCAAGCCCGGCGGCAAGGTGGGCCTGCAGGCCATCACCATGCCGCACGACCGCATGGTGGTCTCCCAGAACGACTACACGTGGATCTCGAAGTACATCTTCCCGGGCGGCGTGATCCCGTCGGTGGAGGCGATCGAGCAGAACCTCGCCGACCACACCGGCCTGCGCGTCTCCGAGCGTCGCAGCCTCGGCCCGGACTACGCGCGCACGCTGGCGCACTGGCTCGAGCGCTTCAACGGCCGCTGGGAGGACGTGACCGCCCTCGGTTTCGACGAGACGTTCCGCCGCATGTGGGAGTTCTACCTCGCCTACTGCGAGGCCGGGTTCCGCGTCGGCTACCTCGACGTGTACCAGTTCTCGCTCACCCGCCGCTGATCTCGCACCACCTTCGAAGGAGCACCTGTGCCCAGCCCCGTCGCCCCTCAGCTCGCCGAGCTGGTCGAGCGCCTGATCGGCGCGCCGCTGCCCATCCGCATCCGCGCGTGGGACGGCTCCGAGTCGGGTCCGGCCGACTCACCGGTCGCGATCATCCGGCACCGCCGCGCGCTGCGGCGGCTGCTGTGGAACCCGGGCGAGCTCGGGCTGGCGCGGGCGTTCGTAGCCGGTGAGCTCGACGTCGAGGGTGACGTCGCCGAGGGTCTCTCGCGGTTCTGGAAGCTCGCGAAGGCCCAGAACCTCGGCGCGCTCAAGCTCTCGGCGTCCGACGTCCTCGACGCCGCGAAGGTGGCGGGGAAGCTGCGCATCCTGGGCCTGCGACCCAAGGCCCCGGCCTCGGAGGCGCGCCTCGACGGCGGGCTGCACACCCGGCGCCGCGACCGGGCCGCGATCTCGCACCACTACGACCTCTCCAACGAGTTCTACGAATTCCTGCTCGACCCGCAGATGGCGTACTCCTGCGGCTACTGGACGCAGGAGACGAGCGCGACCTACGGCCTGCAGCAGGCCCAGACCGACAAGCTCGACCTGATCTGTCGCAAGCTCGACCTCAAGCCCGGCATGCGCCTGCTCGACGTCGGCTGCGGGTGGGCGTCGCTGCTCATCCACGCCGCCAAGAACTACGGCGTCACGGCGGTCGGCGTCACGCTCTCGGCGGAGCAGCGGGCGTTCGGCATGGCCCGCGTCTCGTCGATGGGCCTCGAAGACAAGATCGAGATCCGGCTGCAGGACTACCGGGAGATCCCGGACCAGCCCTTCGACGCCATCTCCTCGATCGAGATGGGCGAGCACGTGGGGCAGGACAACTACCCCGTCTACGCGGCCCAGCTGCACAAGCTGCTGCTCCCGAACGGCCGGCTGCTCCTGCAGCAGATGTCGCGCGGCGCGTCGGGCGGCAACACCGCGCCCGGCGGCGGCGCCTTCATGGAGAGCTACGTCGCGCCGGACATGTACATGCGCCCGCTCGGCGAGACGCTGAACTTCCTCGAAGCCTCGGGCCTGGAGGTCGTGGACGTCCACTCGCTGCGCGAGCACTACGTCTGGACGGTCCGCCCGTGGCTGGACACGTTGCAGGACAACAAGGCCGAGGCGATCCGGCTCATCGGCGACGAGCAGTACCGCGTGTGGCTGCTCTACCTCGCGGGCGCGGCGCTCGCGTTCGAGGAGAACCGGATGGGTGTGCACCAGATGCTGATGGTGCGCCCCGACGCCGACGGCCGCTCCGGTCTTCCGCGCGGCCGGACGTCCACGCTGGGCCGCGACCCCGAACTCGATCACGACCAGGCAACGAACGGCTCGTCCACCAACGGATCGGCACGCGAGATGCTGGCCCGTCCGACACGATGAAGCCATGAGCCAATACCCCTGGGGCGCTGCCCTGACCAACCTGTGGGTGACGGCTGTCGTCGTCGTGCTCACGTTCGCCGTGGCGCTGTTCGTGGCCGTCAAGGTCCGCGGTGGGCGCCACGACGGCATCGACGTGGTGTGGGGTGCCGGTTTCGGCATCGTCGCCATCGCGTCGCTGCTGCTCTCACTCGGTGCCGGCGACCTGTGGCGCCAGGTGCTCGTCACCGTGCTGACGTGCGTGTGGGGCTTCCGCCTGGCGTGGCACATCGAACGTCGCAACCGTGGCACGGACGAGGACCCGCGCTACGTCGCGATCCAGAAGCGCGCACAGGGCCATCCCGTGGCGCACATGGTCCGCAAGGTCTACGTGCCGCAGGTCGTGATCATGTGGGTCGTCTCGCTGCCGGTACAGCTGGGCATGTACGGCTACTCCGACGGCGCGCTCATGATCGTCCTCACCGTGCTGGGCGTGCTGTCGTGGGGCACCGGTTTCTTCTTCGAGACCGTCGGCGACGCCCAGCTCGCCGCGTTCAAGGCCGATCCGGCCAGCAAGGGCCAGGTCATGGACAAGGGTCTCTGGCGCTACACGCGCCACCCCAACTACTTCGGCGACGCCGCGGTGTGGTGGGGTCTGGGCCTGCTGGCCCTGCACCACTGGGCCGGCCTCATCGGGCTCGTCGGCGTCGCCCTCATGACGTGGCTGCTGGCCAAGGGCACCGGCGCGAAGCTGCTGGAGTCCTCCATCGGCAAGCGGCGCCCCGGCTACGTCGAGTACGTGAAGCGCACCAGCGGCTTCATTCCCCTCCCGCCCAAGAAGATCACCACCAACTCCCCGGAAGGATCATCGTGAACGCAGGCGACCAGGTCAGCGACTTCGAGCTCAAGGACGAGACCGGAACCCCGCGCAAACTCAGCACGCTTCTCGAGAACGGCCCCGTGGTGCTGTTCTTCTACCCGATCGCGTCCAGTGGCGGCTGCACCCAGGAGGCCTGCCACTTCCGTGACATGGCCGCCGAGTTCGCGGCTGTCGGCGCGCAGCCCGTGGGCATCAGCGGCGACGGCGTCACCGCCCAGAGCCAGTTCGCGTCCACCCACTCGCTGGGCTACCCGCTGTTGTCCGACGAGGGCAAGAAGGTGGCCAAGGAGCTCGGCGCGAAGCGCTCCTGGCTGCCCGGCGGCCTGGCGACCAAGCGCATGACGTTCGTGATCGGGCAGGACCGCCGCATCATCGACACCGTCGCCAGCGAGACCAAGTTCGACATCCACGCCGACGAGGCGCTGGCGATCCTGAAGAAGCACAAGGCCGCTGCGTGACGGCTGAAGCAACCATCGCCGACCGCAAGGTCACCGCGTCGGTCGTCGTCGCCGCACCTCCGGCCGAGGTGTTCGCACTGCTGTCCGATCCGCGCCGTCACCACGAGTTCGACGGGTCGGGGACTGTCCGGCAGGCGGTCTCAGGGCCGGAGAAGCTCGCCCTCGGCGACCGGTTCGGCATGGACATGAAGATCAAGGTCGGCTACCGCGTCACCAACGAGGTGGTCGAGTTCGAGCAGGACCGGCTCATCGCCTGGTGCCACCCGGCGAAGGCGCGATGGCGCTACGAGCTGGAGCCGGAAGGCACGGGTACCCGCATCACGGAGACGTTCGACTACGCGGGCTCCCCCGTGCGCTGGGGCGTCGCGCTGATGAAGATGCCGCAGCAGAACGCGACGTCGATCCGCGACACCCTCCGCAAGCTCCAGGAGATCTTCGGAGCTGCCTGATCTACGACCCTGCCGGGGCGCCCACGGGCAGCCCCGGCAGGCCGTCGAGGCTCATGGCGTTGCGGGTGGCGTGGTACGTGGCAATCTTGTCAGGGCTGCGGGTCTCCGCCCACGCGTCGAGGATCCCCCGCTCCTCCACCAGTTCCATCTTCGGCACGGCGTAGCCACAGGCGTCCGCCACCCGCGTGACGTCCACGGTGATCACCGCCCGCGACTGCGGTCGCCTGCTCTCCGCGGCCTCCCCGAACGGCGTGATGGCCGCGTCGAAGCCCGGATCGCTGGCGAACGTCACCCGGCCCGTGCCGTGCAGCCGCACGATCTTCGGCCCGCCGTCGAAGGCGCAGAACATGACGCAGATCCGCCCGTTCTCGTTCAGGTGGGCGATGGTCTCCACCCCGCTGCCGGTGAGGTCGAGGTAGGCGAACGTGTGCCCGTCGAGCACGCGGAACGTGCCCGTGGTGCCCTTGGGCGAGAGGTTGACCATCCCGTCGGCGGCCAGCGGGGCGGTGGAGACGAAGAACAGCGGCTGCGCCTCGATCCAGGCCGCCATCTTCGCGTCGATGCACTCGTAGACGTGTGCCATCCCCCGACGCTACGTCGGCCGAGCCACCTGCACCAGGACACCGCACAAGCGTCGTCGCGTCCGCACGGGTGTCGCGACGGGGGTGTGGCGCAGGTGATGCTTGTGCCGTGGCCGCCCGGGGCCTACGGGACGGTGAGGATCTCCGCGCCGTCGACCGTGACGAGGATCGTGTGCTCGAACTGGGCGGTGCGGGAGCGGTCCTTGGTGACCACCGTCCAGTCGTCGGACCAGATGTCGTAGTCGACGCCGCCGAGGGTGATCATCGGCTCGATGGTGAACGTCATGCCGACCTCGAGCACGGTGTGCACCTGCGGCTCGTCGTAGTGCAGCACGACCAGCCCGCTGTGGAAGCTGCGCCCGATGCCGTGGCCGGTGAAATCGCGGACCACGCCGTAGCCGAAACGTTTGGCGTAGGACTCGATCACCCGGCCCACGACGTTGAGCTCGCGCCCGGGGCGGACGGCCTTGATCGCGCGCATCGTGGCCTCGCGGGTGCGCTCGACGAGCAGCCGGTCCTCCTCGGCGACGTCTCCGGCGAGGAAGGTGGCGTTGGTGTCGCCGTGGACGCCGCCGATGAACGCGGTGACGTCGATGTTCACGATGTCGCCGTCCTGGATCACCGTGGAGTCCGGGATGCCGTGGCAGATCACCTCGTTGAGGCTCGTGCAGCACGACTTGGGGAACGCCTTGTAGCCCAGCGTGGACGGGTACGCGTCGTGGTCGACCAGGTACTCGTGGACGACGCGGTCGACCTCGTCGGTGGTGACGCCCGGGGCCACCGCCTCGCCGCCGGCCGCCAGGGCGCGGGCCGCGATGACGCTGGCCACGCGCATGGCCTCGATGACCTCGGGCTCCTGCACCCACGGGTCGGTGCTGCGCGACGGGCTCTTCTTGCCGACGTACTCCGGGCGCGGGATGTGCGCGGGGACGGGGCGCATCGGCGAGACGGTTCCGGGGGTCAGCAGGGTGCGGGCGGACATCTCCCCAGTGTAGGTCGGAGCCCGGCGGCACGCGGGCGCTGCTCCGGTACCGCGGACGGCCCCGGCTGTGACGGTCGCTACGCTTGGCCCATGGTCATTGCGCCGAATGCGCTCTCGCCGCGGGTCGCTCCGTACTCCGACGACCAGGCGACCCAGGTGATCCCGCGTGTCGTCACCGCCGTGAAGAAGGCTCCCGGGCTGCTCCTGCCGTTCCTGCTGGTGATGATCCCGACGCTCGTGCTCGCACTGGTCGCGGGCGCGGCGGTGGGGCAGAAGCTGGCTCCGGCGGCCGGAGCGGCCGTCGGTGTGCTCGGCGCAGCCGTGGGGCTGTGGGTGGCGATCCGGAGAGCCAACGGCCGTTAGAGCCTGTCCCGTGGATCTCCAGCCGGCTACGCGACGCCCAGCCGCTCGCTCGGCATAGATCCACGGGACAGGCTCTAGGACGGCGCTGAAGAAGCCGGTTCTGTGGCTCGGCTTGAAGTTGGAGCGGACTGTGCGTGGCGCATGGGAACCGCGGTCGGGGGCCGGGTCGGTCGGGGTCGGGTCGGGCAGATGTGGCTGCCTCTCGCAGGTCT